>CAZDET010000159.1:0-2526 GCA_964504335.1 uncultured Saprospiraceae bacterium | reverse complement strand
TGGTGCCTAAAGAGCTATTTTGGCTTTAGTAAATTATTCCGCATTATGTCTAATATAAGAAGGGAACTCCAATAGGAGCAAAAGCTGCAGGCACATCTCCAAAATTGTAAAAATGCTCGACCACCTGGACGAAAGACGGTGTGTTTATCTGTAAGATAACCCACTATAATTCGTGACAGTTGTCTGGAAATAACGATAAACCCTACTGATAATCAAAACGCTATCAGCAAATAAACCGGCCACCTAATTTAACGTCAAGTATGACTTACGTTTAAGCGTTTATGCGTTGAGACGTTTAATGCAGTAGCATTTGTCAATAACAAGGCAGCTAGCTGCCTTGTACTAAACGCATAAACGCTTAAATTTTTGCCCATTGACTATTGACTTTCAGTCATTTGCACTCATGCCTTACGTTGATTTGGTCTTACTCCATTTTTGAATCAAGGCGCTTGCTAATGAATCTCCAAAGATTCCTCGCGCATCTTCTTCTTCAAATAAGCATTCTGATCGTGGTAGATAGCTCCTTCCGGCAGCCACTTCCACCAAACGCCCAGGTCTTTTTTGATGAGGTTGATGTAAAAATCAGGAATCTGGGTTGTTTCCCCTTCGAAGAAAGCCCGAAACGCCCGATCCTCGATGAGCTGTTTGCGCACTTTGCGGAAGAACCGCAGCCGGCCGTAGCCCTCGGAAGAAATGGCCCGCATGACGTTCATCCATTTAACCGTGCGGTTATCGGCTGCTTTCAGACGGCGGTAGATATTCTTATTGGAAAAGGTGTATGCGGTCAGATCGATTACCCGATCGTAAAAATCGACCCAGCCATAATTTTTGGGTTTGATATTCATGGCCAGGTTGTTGTTCAGGAAGTGGAAAGGGAATGGAATCACCCGGCCTTCCATCTGATAGGTCAGATTAAGCGGTGCGGCTTCTCCAAAGGCGGACAACAACGAATATCCCGGAAATGCACCCGGAGATTTATCGACAAACCGCTTGGTGAGTTCGAAAGGCTCGTCTCCTTCGTCGCAATCCAGTCCCAACACAAAGTTGGTCTGTAGATAGGGGATGTAGCGCAGAATCATATTGACGTGGGCGGATATTTTTTCGACCCGTTCTTCTCCGGTGATCCGGGAGGCCCGCGACTTATTCCCCATATCGTACCAGGATTCAATGCCGGGGAGCATCCCTACAAAACCGTATTCCTTCATTTTTTTCAGGTTGGGTTCGGTGAGGATGGATAGGCTACTTTCGGCAATAAATCGAATATTCTTGTTGGGATCGGCCTGCTCGATGGCCCCCATATAGTCTTTGAAGCGAATCCCAAAATTCGGATCGTGCCATCCGATGATGGGGTTTTTGATCTTGGTTTGTACGAATTGAAGGTCTTCCTTGAGCAGATCGAAACTGAGCGGTTGGTACGGGACTTCAGAGTCGATGCAGAAGGAACAGGTGTAGGGGCAGCCCATGCTGCCGATCATCGGCACGATTTTGAGGAACGGGGCTTTTTTCAGATTTGGCTCGATGAATTGCCAGCGTTCCTTGACGCCGGGCAAGCTCAGCGGCTGGCGCTCGGCGGAAATAAAGCGGCCGATGGGTCGACTCGGAGCGCGTTCTTCGAGAATTTCCTGGATCACTCCTTTATTGGTAAAGCCGGCCACATAGTCGAAGTACTTTACGGAATCTTCGGGATAGCAGCGCGCGTGCGGCCCCCCGAGCACCGTGACACATCCCTGGCTGCGGAAATAATTACTCAGCGCATAAGCGGTCAGAGCCGCCTGCGAAAAGGCACAGATAAAAACGATGTTAACATTCTGGGGGATCTCTTCTTCGAGTTTTTCCCTACCGGTGAAGCAGACGAGCTGAACGTCGTGCCCCTCCTGCTGGCACCAGGTAGCTACCACCTGGGGCATGATGCTAACCAGGTTGGCGTTCATGATGCGGGCGTAGAGAGCGTTCGTCGGGGCCTTGCTGACCAGGTCAATTATTCCGATCTTCAGTTTGGACATAGCTTGGTTGTTGCGCATAAGCCAGATAGAGGTGCTTTGTTCTCATCCGAACAAAGGTGTTCTAAGGCGAGGTTGCAATTGGATAATTGGAGGGAAGGTAGGGAAAGTTGGCTGGAAACATAGTATTCCATGCCTATTAACAGCTTAGGAATAGTAGTAATGGGTTGGAAGGCCTACCGTGCAGGAAAATCCCTAAAATTGAAATACTATTTAAAATTCGAAGATCTGGCAATTTACAAAATAATTATAATGAGAAAACGTGCTTATCTGAATAAAATCGCGGGCGTTGTCTTGCTTTTCTTTCCAATAATTTTTTATGGTCAATCGGCTGATCAACTCGTGGTATGTGGAGATACCCAGGTGCTGATCATCGAGGTATCCGAGTCTAAAGATACCAGCCCGCAGGTAGTCTGGCAGTGGAATGCAGAGGAAGCCTTGGATTTACCGGAGTTGTACCGAACGACGTATTTCAAGACGATCGACGAATGTAAGCCGGTGGAAAACGGCGACCGGATCTTAATTA
>CAZDET010000158.1:0-2538 GCA_964504335.1 uncultured Saprospiraceae bacterium | reverse complement strand
TTTTAAACCTTTGCGTCCTATAGGGACGAAATATTGGTAGAAAACCTCGGTCCGTGCAGTTAGGCGCGGAAAAGCTTCAACTATCGACTCTTCTACCCATATTTGGTGCCTACGACACTATAATTTTACGGTTACTCCTCCCCTTTCCATACATTAAAGAAATGAACGAGATCATTCCCCCAATAACCCTACGCCAGGCCGCCTTGACCGCTGGTTGGGCCCTGCTAATCATGACGATCGCCGCCGTAGCTGCCACCGATCTGACCATTGGAAGCCTGGTAGTGCCGGACGATGCTGCGGCTACGACGGATAATATTAAGAACTCCGACATGGTTTTCCGTTTGGGGATTTTCAGCTGGACCATTGTGCTAATTTGCGATGTATTGGCTGCCTGGGGGCTCTATGTGTTTCTGGAGCCGGTGAATAAATCCCTTTCGCTGCTCACGGCCTGGTTAAGGCTGGTATACGGGGCTATGCTGGGCGTATCTATATACAATTTTGTGTACGTACTTCTCCTGATCAACCCCGATTATTCTATGTTAGCCTCCGATGCGGAGCAACTATTCTCACAGGTTGCGTTTTTTCTGCGTGCCTTTGATGATACCTGGTCATTGGGTTTAATCGTTTTTGGACTCCACATTTTGGGGCTTGGGTATTTGGTAATGAAATCCGATTATGTGCCCAGTGTGTTGGGAGGGGTGATGATATTGGGGGCAGTTGGCTATATAATCATCAACCTGTCTAGATTACTGTTTCCTCAATTCGAAAATAGCAGGGTAATCCTCGAATGGATTTTCATTCTGCCAATGCTTGGAGAAGTGGCCCTTGGCGTTTGGTTGTTGTGGAAAGGGAAAAATGTCGTTACTTCCGAATGATAAACGCGTAGCATGAAGGAATTAACACTAACCGACTTTCCCTTAATCACTTTTGATAAAGTGCGTTATGCCGATACCGACCGGCAGGGGCATGTAAATAATGCGGTGTTTCCCACATTTTTAGAAACCGGGCGGGTAGAATTCTTGTACAACACCGAATTGCCGATCCTCTCGGAGGGAGCAAATTTTGTAATTGCTTCGTTGGAATTAGCATTTTTACACGAAATCGTATGGCCCGGTAACGTGGATATCGGGACGGGCCTATTGAAAATCGGGCGCAGTTCCATTAGCATCTTCCAGCAACTGTTCCAGAACGGACAATGCGTAGCCAGGGCAGAGACCGTTATCGTTCAGGTTAGTGATCAGGACGGGAAGAGCATGGCATTGAGTGAATCGGCTAAAGGGTCGTTAGAGCAGTGGATGCTCGGCTAGTATTATTTAGAAAGTTCCAAGTCGGCATACTAATATATCTTCCTAACATGAGGGCACGACTCGTACTACTTGCTGTGTTATTATCCATCGGATGCCTGCCGGCACAACGGGTAATCAATAAACAATGGCCCGCGCAAGGTAACATTCAGCTCACCGATGAAATCGCCATTCCAACCGTTGATCGGGGCTATACGCTATGGTTGCCGGATACCGGGAAAATTGAAGGGTTAATCGTCTTCACACACTCCAGAAGAGATACCGCTGAGGCGGATTTCATTATTGAATATGCCCTTTCCCGCCAATTGGCCGTGCTGTACGCGACCACGGAAAACCGGCTGGAATTCTTTTTTGAACCAGCCAAAATGCGGGAAATTGAAGGCTACATTCAGGAGGTCGTCACACAATACGGCGTCCCTGAAGGCCACCTGCTGTACTGCGGCATGTCGCTCGAAGGAACGCGTGCCCTGAAGCTCGCTCTATTCGGCCAAAGCGCCAAATCTGAATTCAAGTTGCAGCCCCGCGCTATCGCCATTTGCGATGCCCCACTCGATATGGTGCGCTTCCACCGGGAAATGGTCAAGGCAAGGGAACTCCAATTCACCCCGGTAACGGCCAACGAAGGCACCTGGGTATCGGGCTATTTGGAGCGCCACCTGGGAGGGACCCCGCAGGATACGCTAGCTGCTTACCTCGACTATTCGCCCTACAGTAACTACGGGCAGGAAGGCCATAAGCTGGACTTGTTCAATGAAATCGCCATCCGCTGCTACACGGAGCCCGACGTCCAATGGTGGATGGAAACACGAGGAAAAGACTACTACGCCATGAATGCCCTCGACCTGGCTGCCTTTGTAAATACCTTGAACCTAAATGGCCATCCAAATGCGGAATTAATCATCACCCATGATCGTGGCTTCCTTCCGGACGGCACCCGGCACCCCCACAGTTGGAGCATCGTGGATGAGCGGGAGTTGATTGATTGGTTCATGGATCTAATTAAGTAAGGGATATTATTATTTTTGAGCGAATAGATTTGCTATTTCATAAATGAAAACCAATAATGTTTACAAACCCACCGAATACAACTCCGTCTTGTATTGTCTGATCCCGTGCAGAAAATCGAGAATAGCTGCTCGGAAACCTTAATCGTACTCATGATAAATGGGAGGGGGGTGACACAAATTAACAAAGGCTTAAAGTACCGGGATCGCAGAAATACGACGAGAGACTG
>CAZDET010000157.1:0-2590 GCA_964504335.1 uncultured Saprospiraceae bacterium | reverse complement strand
GCTTGTCGACTGGCACATTGGTAGCGGCGGTATATTCATTTACTATTGTTTTTTAATAGTTTATTTAATTCTTTTAAAAACGCCTCAGTCTTGATCACCGTTACCGGTGGGAAACCAATATTTTTAAGTACGCTGTAATGTCGATCATCTGTAACTAAAAAGTGGGCTCTTCCATTTAGTGCACAATCCACAAATTTGTTATCATCAACATCTTTGGCGATTAAGGCCCATTTGAAATAGACCGTTATTCGATCAACATCGGGGGAGTTCGTTAATAGCTTCGATATGTTTTGAGCAACTATCGCATTCGTCTTCCTTTCTAACGTTTCTACGTATTCGTTAATGATCTCGTTTGTAATGAGTAATTTAACTTTACCAGCTAAAAAGGCATCAAAAATTGGTCGATACTTAGATTTTCGTCCAATACTAACGATTAAGCTATTTGTGTCTAATACTACCCGGATCATTTAGTCCGATTGTGTTGCTCCTTCTTCACCTTTTAACCAATTATCCATCGTCTCGTCACTCCAGTTGTTTTCTTGCCACAAGCGATCCATTTCGTCAGACGCCTTATCAGCGAAGAACTGCGACAATAGACGTCGTACTTCTATCAACTCTTCCTCAGAGACATCCATGCTATAAAGCTTTAACAACTCTATTTGCAGATTACTTAATGGCTTTTCGATTGCTGACATCTGCTACCGTTTAGACTATTAAAGTAACAATAATATCTATGTATCAGTTCCGATCCATCTTACTTTCTAATAACCAGTATTTTAGGAGCTGATGTTATTTTTTCTAATCGCCGCCAACTCAAAGGACGCTCCGCGCCCCCTACCACCACGACGCACCTCCTTCCGCGATACACCCACGCGGAGCGTTCAGTTGAACGAGCCCCCGCCGCCCCACCGTCGAAGCACTTTGATTAAGGGGAAAAGTTTTCGTCTCGGTCTTGCGTCCAGCTTACGCTTGATGGCCTAAAGATCGTATTTTTTGTACCTACGCACGACACTCGGACGTGGATTTCAGCGTGTGGTTGCTGATTTTAGGTTTTATGCCGACCGAGTGCCACGACCGGTCCGGTCGAGTCGCTCCTCAAGTTTCGTTTTACGCCGCCTTTGAACAGATACTTTTCCGGGCGGTAGGACCGATAATAAGTTCGCAACACATCCAGCAACGCCTCCGGAACGGCCACGTAGCGATCTTTGGCCCCCTTCCCTTTGACGATGCGTAATTGCCGACGTTGGCCGTCGATGTGCCGCAGCTCCAGCTGCAGCGCTTCGCTCAAGCGCAATCCCGTGGCGTAGAGCAGCGCCATGAATACCTGGTGCTTCAGGGTGCGGCCCGCGTTGATCATTCGCTCAACTTCGGTCATCGACAGTACCGGCGGCAAACTGCGTTCCTTGTGCGGACGCGGTAAGTGATCCACGTTCCACCGCTGGTCCAGCACCTGGGTGTAGAACTTTTGCAGGGCCGAATAGTCGCCGTTGATCGTCTGCCAGCGCCGCCCCTGGTCGGAGCGATGTAGCAAATACCGGCGGACATTTTCCTGGGCGAAAGTGACGCCCAAACCTTGTCGGGTTCGCCACGTCAAAAACTGCCGCAGTGCGCCCGCATACGCAGTAATCGTGGAAGTGCTGTAATTGCGTAAGGTCAACCACTCGCGCAGGTCCTGTGCGTAAGCCGATTGCGCTTTCATAAGCTCGTCCGTTTTGGTGTAACATCGAGTTTCAGCTACACCAAAATCGGATATAATACAATGACTAACAAGTGATTAAGAGTGAAAGCAGCGGGGGGTTGTTCAACGGGCCGGGCTATGCGCCTGTGGCCGACCTTGTGGAGGCCATGGGCGCATAGCTTATGTTGGCGGTAGTTTTTCATTTTTAACTTCCAGGTAGCTTTTTACCTTTAGCAGAAAGTTGCGCTAGCTTATTTATTCTATTTTTCCTTGTTTTTTCTGTCTTTGCAAGTTTGACCCATCTCAGCACGAATCTTTTGCTAGAGTCATTTATTGAATCGAAAAACTCTGCTGCACTATCATATTTTGAGAGTTCATCGTATAAGTCTTTAGGAACAATTAAATTATCAACGTCATCCATAAAGTTCCAAAGTCCATTAGATTTCGAGGTTTCAATGGTTTTTAACCCAGATTCGTGCATTTTCCCTTCATCTATGAGTTTTGCAGCTCTTTCTTTATATGTCTTCGCCCAATGTTCAACTTTCCGTTGTGATATTAATTGCATTGTTCTTTTATCATCTAGCTTTCGCCTAATACCATCAATCCAACCAAAACATATCAATTCATCCAGCACATCCCATCTCGAAACGTACTTATCCGGTTCGCTTTTCTTAAATGTTACTAGCCAAACACTTTCAGATTGACGATGATTTTTCATCAGCCATGATCTAAGTTCTTTTTGAGAAGAAATTTCAACTTTATCGAAATTTTCTGTTTTAATCATCTTTCTTAATTACCGCCAACGGTTTGGCTATGAGCAGTAGCGTCTCGTAGGGGGCTATTGATTATAGCTGTTGTTAGAGACCTGTTTTACAATTATAGGTACAAATCCAACTTCCATGCCTTCCGGAG
>CAZDET010000156.1:0-2639 GCA_964504335.1 uncultured Saprospiraceae bacterium | reverse complement strand
CGTGTCGGGGTGCTCGGGCCCGAGCACGCGCGCGCGGGCCTCCAGGGCGCGACGATAAAGCGGTTCGGCCTCGGCGAAGCGGCCGGTGACGCGGTAGAATTCCGCTAGATTGCCAACGGAATTGAGCGTGTCGGGGTGCTCGGGCCCGAGCACGCGCTCGCGGGCCTCCAGGGCGCGGAGATAAAGCGGCTCGGCTTCGGCGAAGCGGCCGGTGGTTTTGTAGAGGAACGCCAGATTGTTGACGGATCCGAGAGTGTCGGGGTGCTCGGGCCCGAGCACACGCTCGCGGATCTCGAGCGCCTGTTCCGCGCGCTCCAGGGCGTCGTCATACAGGCCGTCGCGATAGAGCTGCACCGCCTGCTCATTCAGCCGGCGCGCCTCAGCGAGGGCGTCCTCATCCTGCGCCTGGGCTGGCGTGAGGGCCGCGACGGCCATCATGATCGCCAGGATCCAGATCGAAAACACACGCCGCATATCAGCCCCCCACAGCCGCTTTGTCGCCGGACACTACCGCGCCGACCGGGCCGGTTGCAAACGCCGTGGGGCTCTCGCGACCCTTGGCCTCACCGCCCCTCGCCGATGATGGAGAAGGTGGCGGCGAACACGATTTCGTTCCCGCAAGACGAATTCGCGATGTCGCAACGCGAATTCGCGCACAGCCCGATATCGGTCGAATAAGTCCCCGCTCGGTTCTCAACGGACGGAGCTGGAAATGCCGAACCACGAAACGCCGCGTCGCGGGCTGCTGCGGCTGGCCCAAATCATCGCGCCGCTCGGCCCGATCCCGGTGTCAAAGTCGACTTGGTGGGCGGGCGTGCGGTCCGGCCGGTATCCGCCGCCAGTTAAGCTTGGCCCGCGCATCACAGCGTGGCGCGCCGAGGACATCCAAGCCTTGATCGAGCAGGGTATTTGAGGGGATGGCCGCCTCGGCCGGCGCGATCCGTCGAATTGAGGGCTGGCGGGCCTACACTGTCGACGAACTCGCCCGCCTCCTTGGCGTGCACAAGAACACGGTGCGGCATTGGATCCGTGTCGGGCTGCCGCTGATCGACGGCGCGAAGCCGCAGCTGATCAAAGGGCGCGAGGCGAAGGTCTTTTTGACGGCGCGCCGCGTACGTCGGCGCAAGCGATGCCGGCTTGAGCAGCTCTACTGCTTCACGTGCCGCGAGTCGCGCGATCCGGCTGAGCGTATGGCCGATCTCCTCGACCACCCCACCGCGCCGATGCTGCGAGCGCTCTGCGCGACCTGTGGCGGCGTCATGAACAAGCGAGTGAGCCGGCGTGACGTGGCCCGGCTCAGAGAGCTTCTGGAGGTCCAGTTCATGCAGCGTGAGCGGACATTGAATCAGGCGCCGCCGGCCCTCGAAAACCGTGACTGAGGAGAGCCCCCTCATGGCGAGGCCGAAACACAACGCTGAAAACGAGCGGATCAAGCGCCGCTACATGCTCTATCTCCGCGACGCCCATGGTCGCAGCGCGCAGACCATCGCCCAGGCGATGCGGGCCATTGAGGCCTTCGAGCGCGCCAGCGGCCTGAAGAATTTCAAAGCGTTTCACATCGAGCAGGCCCGGGCCTGGAAGCGGATGCTTCACGACGGTGGTCTCGCCGTCAGCACGCGCAACGCTCAGTTGCACGCGGTCAAGCACTTCTTCAAATGGCTGGCTGATCAACCAGGATACAAGGCGCGTATCCGACATGCCGACGCCGAGTATTTCAATTTGACCGAGAAGGAAACCCGCGTCGCGCAAGCATCGCGTCCGAGAGCCGTCCCGACGCTTGAACAACTCGTCCGGGTTCTTGAAGCGGCCCCGGCGGCGACTGACGCGCAACGCCGTGACCGCGCGATAATCGCGTTCGTCTTGCTAACGGGCGTTCGCGACGGCGCGATGATCTCCCTGAAGTTGAAGCACGTCGACCTTGGTGGTTACCGCGTGATCCATGACGCCCGTGAAGTCGACACCAAATTTTCGCGGTCCTATGAGACGTGGTTCTTTCCGGTCCCCGACATCGCGCGCGACATTGTTGAAGCGTGGATCCACCATTTGCGTGATGATTTGGATTTCTCCCCGGACGATCCGCTGTTTCCGGCGACCGAACGGGGACTGGATCGTGATGGCCGTTTCGTCGCCGTTAGTCTCTCGCGTCACCACTGGACGACAACCACGCCGGTCCGCAAAGCATTCAAAGACGGCTTCTTGCGTGTCGGACTGCCGTATTTCAATCCCCACAGCATCCGCAAGACTTTGGCGACACTCGGTCAGCGCCGGTGCCAAACGCCAGAAGAACTTAAAGCTTGGTCGCAGAATCTCGGCCATGAGGACGTCATGACAACGCTGCGTAGCTATGGTGCCGTCACCTCAGATCGGCAGGCCGAACTCATGAAAAGATTCCACGAAAACAGAGAGGATACTCCGCCCGATGACGCTGTGCGCCTTGCAGAGGCTATATTGCGGGCCAAAGGACGGGTAACCTGATTGAACAAATCGCGTTGAGGCGTCAGCGCGCGAATGTGGTATTTAATGTGGGTCGCTGGGCGTGTGCGTGACAAAAAATTCTTATAGATCAACACAGTAATGCGAGCCTCTGGCGGAGAGACAGGGATTCGAACCCTGGGTGCGCTTGCGCGCACAACGGTTTT
>CAZDET010000155.1:0-2676 GCA_964504335.1 uncultured Saprospiraceae bacterium | reverse complement strand
CGATGGCATAGTCGGCTGCCGTGTTGGCGCATTCGGAAAAATCGGTTGGGACGAGTATCTTTTTCATTTTAGACCGTGCATTTTCTCTTTTGGTTTGATCGCTGGGAAGCACTCTTACTTGGTAGTAGTATGGATAGGCACATCCGGCTTCCAATAATCTGATCAGGCAAAAGCTGTTTGAATAATCTATAGCACTTTAAATGATAACTAAATGAATATCCGATAATTCTTTACCGAAGGCAATGACAAAAATCAACTCCCCTCCAAGCTGTTGTCATTATTAGTTATTGTACTGCTCGATCGATCGCTTCTAAGTCGCCTTGTGCTACCTGAATTGGCCCTTTAAGGACATCTCGCCACTAGAAACAATCGTTGCCAAAATTGAGCGGTGCATTTCAACTTTTTCGCATGCTTCCTAATTTACATTTACTATTCTCTAATTTTTACCGAAAATGTTTTGCCTTGCGATAGTATTTTTCTTAGATTAAGCCCATATACAATAAGGATGTATTTGCCATCGGAACTCCTTGCTCAATGGGAGTGAAAAGGCGAAGCTGTGCAAGTAGAATTTATCACCCTTCTCTTCGACCGATAAATTCAATCATTCCTGCACATTCTTTCCACAATATCAATCATCGCTAATCTTCCTTCAAGCTTGTTGTAGCTCATCGCAAGCTTCAGGAATTATTTCCTTGGCTCCAACAAAAGCAATACTATTATGCCAGTACAGCCAACTTATCCGGGTGTCTATATTGAAGAGATCCCGAGTGGCGTTCGCACCATAACCGGTGTATCCACTTCCATCGCTGCTTTTATCGGTTATTTCAAACGCGGGCCGATGGATGAAGCCGTACAAATATTTAATTTTGGTGATTTCGAACGCGAATTCGGAGGGCTGCACCCAAAAAGCGAAGCTAGCTATGCCATCCAGCAATTTTTCTTAAACGGTGGTACGCAAGCCTATGTCGTTCGAGTTGCCTCCGATGCAGAAACATCAGGGGATAGCCCCCTCTCATCCGCCTCGGTGAATATCGGGGATACTGCCACTTTCAGCGCATCTAGCCTCCAATTGGAAGCCATTAATGAAGGTAATTGGGGCAATAATATCCGGATTCATATAGATCATAGTACCAGTGAGGCCGACACTTTCAACTTAACTGCCACAGAGTATGACGATTCGGGGACAATCGCGATGCGCCAAGAAGTTTTCCGGAATTTGTCTGTTGGATCAGGCACAACACGTCGTGTGGAAAAAGTCCTCAACGACTCCGATACAGGATCTAAAATAATTCGTGTCACGAACGACCCCACGGATCTTCCTGCGGCAAACGGCACTTTCTCAGGAGAACACACTACCAGTGGTTACGACGGCCCCCCCCAGGTGATGCTGGACGACACGAACCCCGTTATGGATGTAACCTTCACGACTCATACCACGGCAACCACCGCTACCATCCAATTGGAATTGCCGGAATTGGCTTCGGGAGAAACGCATTACCTTCTAACTACGGTGGCCGATGCGTTAGAGAATGCTATCAAGTCAGCCGTCCCTGAAAACCCCCTCTTTGCAAACGCCAGGGTAAGCGTGGTTGGCAGTCGCCTGGAAATTCTGGCCGGGCCTGGCTCTCCGGAGTGCATTATCAGCTTCGACAGCATAACCAGTGACTCGAGTGCCGATGATCTCTTGCTCACCGATTCCAGCGGAGTAGCTGCCAACCTTCAGCAATATGGATTAGGCATACCATATATGAATGTAGGCGCACAATTGAGTACCATTTCGGGTAGTGACGGTATGCTTCCTGACAGTACAAGGCTCATCGGAGTTGAAAATTTGAAAACCGGAATGTTTGCTCTGGAGGATGTCGACCTATTTAATATTCTGTGCATTCCCCGAACCGGAATGACCTCTGGCCCCAGCAGCCTCAGCCAATCGCAAGCCGATGCCGTGCTTAGTACTGCTCAGAACTACTGTGAAAAAAAACGAGCTTTCCTGATTATGGATACCCCTTTAGGGATCAATGACCTCCAGGAAATCAAAACTTGGATGGCCTCGAAGGGCAATCTACGCAGTAAGAATGCGGCCCTCTACTATCCCCGAGTAATGGTGCCCGATCCGTTGAATGAATATCGGTTGCGATCACTCGGTGCCTGTGGCACCATGGCCGGGCTCTATGCCCGAACCGATAGCAACCGGGGTGTTTGGAAAGCGCCGGCTGGAACAGAAGCTGGCTTGCGCAACGTATCACGAGTTACCGATATACTCAGCGATCCAGAAAATGGGGTACTCAATCCCTTAGGCGTCAATTGCATTCGTAATTTCCCAATCTACGGCAATGTCTCTTGGGGATCAAGAACACTGAAGGGCGCTGATCAAATCGCTTCCGAATGGAAGTACATTCCAGTACGAAGACTAGCTTTATTTATCGAAGAAAGTCTTTATCGTGGCACAAAATGGGTTGTTTTCGAACCCAATGATGAACCGCTCTGGGCCCAAATCCGACTTAACATTGGTGCCTTTATGAACAACCTTTTTAAACAGGGGGCTTTTCAGGGCATCTCTCCCAGGGAGGCTTACCTCGTCAAATGCGATCATGAAACAACTACGCAAAATGACATCAACCTGGGCATTGTCAATATCTTAGTCGGTTTTGCTCCACTCAAGCCCGCCGAATTCGT
>CAZDET010000154.1:0-2744 GCA_964504335.1 uncultured Saprospiraceae bacterium | reverse complement strand
CAATCCTTTTAGGCCATCAGTTTTGTGTCGACCACAAAAATTGTCAAAGAAGGAACTTTAACTAAAGTCCAGAATAATCGGACGCACGATCTCTATCTTTGTTTGGTATTAAAAACACCTAAAACTGAGTATAATGGGTGAATCAATTTTTAGGAGCTGGATTGCTTACCAGAAGGGCCTGGAATTGGCTTTTACCATTTTTCGTATTTCATCCGATTTTCCGGTAGAAGAGCGGTACAGTCTTACTGATCAAATAAGACGATCTTCACGGTCCGTCTGTGCCAACCTGTCGGAAAGCCTGGCCAGGCGTTCTTATCCAAAGCACTTCAGTTCAAAACTGGCAGATGCAGCAGCGGAGAATTTCGAGACCCAAGTATGGCTAGAATTTGCACTAAATTGCAATTACTTGGATCAGAATCAATTTCCAGCCTAATGGAATTATCTGAAGAAGTAGGGCGCTTGCTTACTTACATGATTAATAACCCGACTGTATTTGGTAAGAAACTATTTTAAAACCATCATTTGGGCTTTTCGCTACCAAAAACGGTTTTAAAGCAGGGTCTAAATTGAAAAATAGGTTAAATCCTAAGATCTAAAATCTAAAATTTACCACCCAATTCCATAATCCTCCCCAAAATTACTACTCCCGCCCCACATTGAGCCATGCTGCCAATCGAAGAAAATCGCGTTGATGGGACCGCTGGTGCGATCGTCGAAGCGGAGATCGTAGCCTAGTTGGCGCAGGCGGCTTCGGGTCCAGTTGGGGATGTCGTCGCGCAGGAGGAGATCGCCTGGTTTGGATTCGTGTTTGCCGAAGGAGGAGCGCAACTGGCCGCTGTTGAGGTTGGCCGCTTCGGCAGCCTGCTGGACGTTCATGCCAAACTCCACCACGTTGAGAAAAAATTGCAAGAGGTTTTGGTCTTGGGTATCGCCGCCCTGCACGGCAAAGGACAGGAAGGGCTTCCCGTCTTTGAGGGCGAGGGAGGGCGTGAGCGTGGCGCGGGGGCGCTTGCCGGGTTCGAGCACGTTGTAGGGATTGTCGGCTGGGTCGAGGACGAAGGACTGCATGCGCTGGCTCATACCCACGCCGGTGTTCCCGGCGATGCAAGCAGGTACCCAGCCGCCGCTCGGAGTGATGGATACGATCCAGCCTTCTTCATCGGCGGCCTGAATGGTAGTGGTGCCGGCTAGTACGCCTTCGGCGTAGGCGGTGGCTTCTTCGGGCGTGCGCGGTTCGAAGGCGACAGTTTGCCACTGATCGAGCAGTTCAGGGAAGGGGTGCGCCGGTTGGCCCTCCATGAAGGGGTAGGGGTTGCCGGGTTTGGCATCGGGATCGTTGCGCTCCATATCGATGGATTTGATGCGCTCCTTGGCATATTCCTTGGAAAGAAGGCCTTCCATCGGCTCTGCCGGCTCGAAGTAGGGGTCGCCGTAATAGAAATCGCGATCGGCAAAAGCGAGGTTCATCACCTGATACAGCAGGTGAATGTAGGCGGCCGTATTGTAGCCCATCGACTTCAGGTCGTAGTTTTCGAGCATGTTGAGCGCCTGCAGCAGCACCGGGCCCTGCACCCAGGAGGTGAGTTTGTAGACGTCGATGCCCCGGTAGTTGGTCATTTCCGGCTCTTCGATGTAGACCTGCCATTTGTCGAGATCTTCCATGGTGATCAGTCCGCCTTGCTCCTGGCAGCCGCGCACGAATTCTTCGGCGATATCGCCCCGGTAAAAACGGTCGTAGGCAGCGTATATAGCTTCCTTACGTGACTTTCCTGCTTTGAGGGCATTGGCCTCCGCTTCGATCAGTTTTTCCAGGGTATTTTGGAGGTCTTCCTGCACAAAAATCTCGCCGGCGTAGGGGGCTTCGCGGTCTTCGCCCTGGTGGGTCAGGAAGATATCACGCGAATAGGGCCATTCGCGGATGCGGTCCTTGCCCCGCTCAATGCGATTGGCCGTTTGGGCCTCCATCGGATAGCCGGCGGCCATTTCGAGGGCTGGGGCCAGCACCTCGGCCAGCGAAAGCGTGCCGTATTCGGCCAGCATGGTGAACAGGCCGCCCGGCGTACCCGGCGTGACGGCCGCCAGCGGGCCGTAGGCCGGCGGAATATCCATCTCCTTTTCCTTAAAAAACGCCGGGGTCGCACCCGTGGGGGCTACGCCTAATGCGTTGATGCCGATTACTTTTTTGGTGTTCGGATTGTAGATGAGGGCCTGAGTCTCGCCACCCCAACTCAGCACGTCCCACATAGTAGCCGTAGCCGCCAGCATGGCGCAGGCCGCATCGACGGCGTTGCCGCCTTTGTGGAAGGTCATCGCCCCCGCCGTAGCACCGAGGGGCTTGCCCGTAATGGCCATCCAGTGCTTCCCATGAAGGACGGGCTTCTGGGTGGATTGAGATTGCACGCTGAGGCAAAGGCTAATGCCAAGAATAAGTAGAAAGACGTTGCGATACATGATGGATCGTTGAGTTTGGGGTCGTTGACGAATGGGGTGCGTACTACCCAAGACCTAACATAGTAAATCTTTGGCTGAAATGCGCTATCGAGGCGAATCGCGAATCATCGATTTTCAGCAGGTGTTTGCCAAATGGAATATCCAGCCTGGCGATATGGAGTATCCACTTGTTACCTCACTGAAGGCCTTCCAGCAGGTGGGAGTGGACCACGGTACATTGGCGTGGAAAAAAATGAAATTAAATCAATGGTTCGAAAAGGAATAGGGCAAACGCATCAAATGCCGGAGGCAAC
>CAZDET010000153.1:0-2825 GCA_964504335.1 uncultured Saprospiraceae bacterium | reverse complement strand
TATACCCACCCACATGGTGTGGGGCGCCCCGAGCCCAGCCACCGGCCACAGAGCCGAGGGTCCGAACTATGTCTTGCCGGGTGGACTTACTGCCTCCGGCATTTGGTGCGTGCGCCCTAAAACTTAATCCTTCAATTAAAGGATTAAGAGATGCCGCTTGCCGGCATGCATTAACGCATTATAAAATTGAGTTAACACATGCGTTTATTGATTCAGCGCGTTTCGGAGGCCTCCGTCACCATAGATGGGTCGATTACCGGAGCCATTGAGACTGGTTTGTTGCTATTTCTGGGAATTGAAACGGCCGATACCGAAGCCGATATTGAGTGGCTCTGTAAGAAGACGAGCCAACTGCGCATCTTTTCGGACGATGAGGGGCTGATGAATCGATCGGTGCAAGATGTGGAGGGGGGGCTGCTCGTCATCAGTCAATTTACGCTACACGCCAGTACGAAAAAGGGAAATCGGCCGAGCTACATCCGGGCGGCGCGGCCGGAGCAGGCCATACCCTTGTACGAAGCTTTCCTAAAAAAACTGGCAGAGGTTTCCGGTCGTCCGGTAGAAGCGGGCATCTTTGGGGCTGATATGAAGGTCCGCCTCCTCAACGACGGGCCGGTCACCATTTTCATCGATTCCAAAGCCCGCGAATAATGACGATACAGGAAGCCCAACAAACCGTCGATCGGTGGATCACCACCATAGGCGTGCGCTATTTCAATGAGCTTACCAACACCGCTATCCTAATGGAGGAAGTCGGGGAAGTCGCCCGCCTCATGGCCCGCCTCTACGGCGAGCAATCGTTCAAACGCCCCGAGCAGGCCGATACCGCTCAATCCGACCTCGCCGATGAGATGGCCGACGTATTGTTCGTCTTAATTTGCCTCGCCAATCAGACCGGCGTAGATCTAACGGAAGCCTTGCGGAGTAATCTGGAGAAAAAGACCCGGCGGGATGCGGACCGGCATGCGGGTAATGAAAAGCTGTGAGTGGCTTTTGGTATTTTGGTACTTTAGTACTTTGGATGGTGCTCAAACATGCGAATTTTGAGCGGGTTATACCATGAGCAATCAAAGCCAATCCCACATGTCATTCTTTCGCATATTTCTTGTGTTTTCCTTAGGAATTCTTCTCGGAAGCTCCTGCAGCCCCGACCTCACGACCGAAGAGACGGACACTACCACGGTGGTCGCCACGGTAGATACCTTTATGGCTGATCGGCCGACGTTTATGGTGGAATACACGCCCGTGGCGCCAACCATCGATGGACTGTTGGCGGATGGGTGCTGGCTGGAGGAGGCCTGGCTGCCTATCGATCAGCGCTGGCTGGGGGAGCCATTTGAGGCCTCGGATTTCAGTGGTCGCTACCAACTGGCATGGGACAGTGTGTACCTCTACCTCATTGCGGAAATTGTGGATGATACCCTTATCGATATCCATCCCGATCCGCTCGTGCAATACTGGGATGATGACTGCCTGGAAATCTTCATCGATGCCGACCGCTCGGGTGGTGAACACCAGTATAGCCACCAGGCCTTTGCCTACCACATTGCTCTGGATGGAAATGTGGTGGACTACGGCCCCGATTCCACAGCGCAATTGTTTAATGATCACGTCCTGAATGCCCGCCATTGCACGGGCGATACCTGTATTTGGGAGGTGGCCATCGCCATCTATCCGGAAGATTTTATGGAGCAGGAAACGCCAACGCCACAATTACTCTCTGCCAATGAGGTGCTTGGATTCGCCCTGGCCTACTGCGATAACGATTCCAGTCCGGAACGGGAGAACTTCATCGGCAACGTCCCGGTGTACGGAGCCGATAAGAACCGGGGGTACATTGATGCGGGGGTGTTTGGAGCGGTGCGGTTAGTGGTGAATGGTGAAGAGTAAATGGCGAATTTTTAATGCGTTGGGGCCGGCCGGCAAGCGGCATTTCTTAATCCTTTAATTAACGCATTAAAATATTGGTTTACAAGAACAATGATAGGTAAGCGAGTAGTGCCATTCAAGAGACAATGATGTTTCTTCCAAAATGAATTACTTCGACTCGAAAACAGCGGCTGAAAGATATCACCATAGCCGGCCGGCGGTGCATCAGGAATTGTTAGAGGTAATTGTTGACCATTATCAGCTGGAGGTACCGGTAGCTTTGGCATTGGATGTAGCCTGTGGTACGGGACTTTCCACGCTCCCGCTCACGGAATACGCGGAGCAGGTGGTTGGGATGGATGTGTCGCCGGACATGCTGGCACAGGCAAAGGCACACTCTCGAATCACTTACCAACAGGGAAGGGCGGAGGAATTGAGTGGCTTTACCGAGCAAAGCGTGGATCTGATCACCCTGTCATCCGGATTTCACTGGCCGGAGGCGGCGCGCCGGGTGCTGCGGCCAGGTGGATATATCGTTTTGTACAACAATGCCTTCAAGGGGCAGGTAGCAGAACCCATTAATCCCGCCTTCAGAAAATGGATCTTAGACACCTATCGGGCATTCCTCCACGCAACTGCTACGCCTTTGAAGAAGCTCAGATGAAGGCCCTTGGCTTCCAGTTGCTACCCGCTACCCGACTTGAGAATTCCGTCCCTTGGGCGCACGAGCAATTCGTTGCCTACCTGCTCACGCAAAGTAACGTGATTGCGCACGTAGAATTGGGAAATCAATCCATCGAGGAGGTAGCAGATTGGCTTGCGCAAGAAACGGCCCCCTTTTTTGAAGGACAGGAACAATTGACGCTTTTGTTTTGGACGAAGGTTGAGGGATTGATTGCTAATTCATTAATGCTGTAATTGGGTAATGTTGTAAGGCCGGAGTTACAGTATTACCG
>CAZDET010000152.1:0-2868 GCA_964504335.1 uncultured Saprospiraceae bacterium | reverse complement strand
GCCAACAAACACGAGCCGTCATTGTAACTCCAATTTTTGCAACAAACACCCCCAAAAATATTGATTGACACTATGCACAACAGCCGGGTTGATTGATGCCCCGCAGCATGAACAACACCACTTAAAAAGGTTGAACAAACACCATCCGTATTGGCCGCGTCGTATTGCGACGCGGCTACTTTTATTTCAACACCGCGTTTACCTGATCCAATTCCTGCTGGATGATTGTGTGCGGCATATTCGGATAGATCTCCTTGGTCACGGTTGCCCCGAGCGACTGAAGAATGGCAGCGCTTTCCTCTACTCGGTGAAGCGGGATGTGCGGGTCGACGTCGCTGCAGCCCAAGAAAATGGGGGTTTGCTCAAAATTATTGCTGTAGCGCGACACGTCAAGTTCGTCACCGATCAACCCGCCGCTGAGGGCAAACACGCCGCCGTAACGGCGAGCATGGCGTGCCGCGAATTCGAGGGTGAGACAGGCTCCCTGTGAAAATCCGATCAGGTAAATCTGATTGCCGGGGATGTTGGCGGCCAGGCACTGATCTACCAACTCATTCAATAACTTTAAAGCGGAGCTGAGACCCGGTTCGTTTTGCCGAATAGGAGCCATAAAACTGTAGGGATACCAGGTACGGGCGGTTGCCTGAGGAGCAATTTGGGCAAAGTCGCTCACGGCGAGGTGGGGCATCAACGTGAGAATGTCGGCTGCGGAGGCCCCCCGACCGTGTACAGCGATGATAGCCCGCTCGGCGGCGGCGAGTTTCGTTCCTTGATAGTGGGTATTAGAAAGGTGGTGTTGGTGCTCGGTCGTCATAGTGCAAAGGATTATAGTTGAGGAAGTGCCTGTTCGATCCGGGAGCGATTTACTTCTTCCCATTCCGGCAATTTCAGTTCCTGACCAAGTTGATCGGGAGCCTCATCAATGGCAAATCCGGGTGGGATAGTCGCAAACTCAAACAAAATTCCACCGGGAATCCGGCAGTAAACGGAGTGAAAGTAATTGCGATCTTTAATGTCGGTGGGATTGAGATTGGCCGCCCGCAGAATTCCCTGAATCTGGCGCAGTACCTCGTCGTTGAGCACCCGCCACGCCACGTGGTGCACCGTTCCAATGCCATTGCGTCCCTTGGGCTCCTGCGGAGCGTGCCGGATGTCGATGTAGTGGCCTGCACCCGCCTGACCCACGGATAGCCGGGTGTAATTCCCGTCTACCTGATGGAGTTCAAATCCGAGTCGTTCAACCAGGAAACGGGCCGTTTCTTCTCCGTTGGCTACAGACACCAGTACATGATGCAGCCCGCGAATGGCCAAAGATATATCTACCGGGCCGTCGGTATAAGGAAGACGTTGGTCTTCCGGAGCTTCCATTAATTCAATCAGCAAGCCGGACGGATCGCTTACCCGAACACCAACCTGATCAAATCGCTCCACCGTAGAGGCACCGAATCCAGCGGTCTCCAGTTGACGACGCCACTGATCGGCTGCTTGCCTGGGGATGCTCAATCCGCTGGCCACTACCTGGCCATTTCCGATTAGCCCCCGGCGCACTTGCCGCCCAGCGTATGGAAACGTAGTAAAAATAGTGCCGGGCGCTCCCTGTTCATTTCCGTAGTAAAAGTGAAATACTTCCGGATCATCGAAATTGACGGTCTTCTTCACCAGGCGCAATCCGAGTAGTCGGGTATAGTAGTGGAGGTCTGCCTTGGCTTCGCCGACAGTTGCCGTAATGTGGTGCAATCCTTCGATCATGCTGACTTACTGATTGATAACCTAACCCAAGAGTAGGGTAGAGGTTGATAATTTATTTAATGTATAAACATTAAATGTACTTGTATTGTTTTGGTAGCATATAAACTTCTTGACTACGCAATTTTTGTACACTCACAAAAATAGAGCACATGGGAAAGCAAATTCAGGGATTGCATCATATCACTGCTATTGCAGGTGGCGCCAAGCGCAATTACCAATTTTACACGGAGGTGCTGGGCCTTCGGCTAGTGAAGAAAACCGTCAATTTTGACGATCCCTACACCTACCATTTCTACTTTGGGGATGAGGTGGGCACGCCGGGTACCATTCTTACATTCTTCCCCTGGGAGGGCATGCGGTCCGGGCGTCGGGGCACCGAGCAGGTGACGGAAATCGGCTACAGCGTACCTGAAAGCAGCCTCGACTTCTGGCTGAAACGGTTGGATGCGCATAACGTGACCTACAATAAACCGGCAGAAAAATTCGGAGAAACTTATCTGACGCTCCTCGACCCGGACGGGCTGAAGCTCGAGCTAACGGTCGTGCCAAACGATTCCCGCTCCCCCTGGACTACCGACGATATTACCACCGCCAATGCGTTGCGCGGTTTTCACCACGTGACCCTCACCCTGGATCGCATCGAACCTACCGCGCAAATCCTCACGGATATTTTTGGATTTGAGCTGCAAGCCCAACACGTCAACCGCTACCGCTTCGTAACGGACACCGTTGAGGCTGCGGCCACGGTAGACCTGGTCGAGGCCAAAGGAGAATCTACGGGTGTAATGGGCGCCGGTACGGTACACCACGTGGCCTTCCGGGTAAAGGATGATGCTACTCAAATGGCACTACGCGAGCGAATTGTAGCTGCGGGGCTAGACATTACCCCACAAATCGACCGGCAGTACTTCCACTCGCTGTATTTTCGGGAGCCGGGGGGCGTTTTATTCGAAATTGCAACGGATAACCCCGGTTTTGCAATAGATGAACCGGTTGCAGAGCTGGGCACCAATTTGAAATTGCCGCCCCAGTACGAGCCGCGGCGGGCGCTAATTGCAAGGCAGTTGCCGGAACTATAAAGCAGTCAGATTGGTAATACTTTGAGGCGGTTTTCGACCT
>CAZDET010000151.1:0-2919 GCA_964504335.1 uncultured Saprospiraceae bacterium | reverse complement strand
CAGCCACCGGCCACAGAGCCGAGGGGCCAAGCTATGTCCCGCCGGGTGGACTTACAGTCTCCAGCATTTGATTCGTGCGCCCTAAGGAAGAAATTAGGAACTAATCAAAAAACCTCTTAAAAGATTAAAGCACGTCGAAGACGGGCTTGATGCATTAATTTGCGACGTATCCTCCAAGAGGTGCGTCTCAACACCAGGAACCAACAAATACTCCAAGCAACGAACCCATGGTGGCAAACAATAAGCCGAGTCGCATGGTGGTGGTCGATGCCCTGCGCGGCTTTGCGCTGGCGGGCGTGGCCCTCGTCCATTTTACCGAACAATACATCGCCGGCCCCGCGCCGGAAGGATTTCTGGCCGAGGTCAACGGGCCGGTCGATCAGGTGTTGCAGGGCCTGGTATTTGCCCTGTTCTCCGGAAAATTCTACGCCATTTTCTCCATGCTGTTTGGCCTGAGTTTCTTTATCCAGATGGATTCGGCGGAGCGGCGGGGGGAGGATTTTTCCCTAAAATTCATTTGGCGGGCGGTCCTGCTGTTTGTCATTGGCTACGTCCATCAGCTCTTTTACCGCGGTGATATCGTGACCATCTACGCCCTGCTGGCCCCCTTCCTCGTGCCCTTTCACCGGATGAGTAGCCGGGCCATTCTCATCACGGCTGCTATCTTCCTGCTGGGCCTGCCGCGCCTGCTGATGTTTATTTTTTTGCAGGGGTACAGCGCATTCGGCCTTCCCGATTTTATGGGGAGTCCTTTGGAAGCCCAATATTACGACGTTCTTAAAAATGGATCGTTACTAGAGGTATTCGCCCAAAATGCGGTCTACGGGATGCAAACTAAATTCGATTTTCAGCTCGGCATTTTCGGCCGGCTGTACACTACGTTCGGCTATTTTTTGTTGGGGCACTGGCTCGGTAAAATCCAATTGTTTCGCGAGGTGGATGAGCGGCGGCGCGCGGTGCGCAAAGCTCTCCTCTGGTCGGCAGCGGCCTTTTTGCTGAGCTCTATCTTGACCGGCGTTGGGTTCAGTTTTGTCTCTCAGCCATTGGATTTCCACTCCTGGCCGGCGGCGGTCCTGTTTTTACCCATCACCTGGACGAATGTCTCTTTGGCCTCGGTCATCGTCTGCGGCTTCCTGCTCCTCTATACCAAGACCAAAGGACGCTGGCAACGCCGCCTCGACTTTTTTGCACCTTACGGCCGTTTGGCCCTCACCAATTACCTCGGGCAATCGTTGATTGGCACTTTCCTGCTGTTCGGCTGGGGGCTCGGCTTCCTTGGCGAGCTGCGCACCCTCTACACCATCATCCTGGCCATTGTCGTAATTGCCCTGCAAACCCTTGCCAGTAAATACTGGCTGCGCACCTACCACTATGGCCCGCTGGAATGGCTCTGGCGCAGCGGGACACATTTGAAGTGGCAGCGGTTTCGGAAAACAGCAATTAGCCAATGAAGCGATGTGCCAACTTGATGTTCTGATGATTTGATGTTCTGATTCAATTACAGCATTACCGTATTACAGCTTTACAAAAGGAGTTCCTATCTTCCTTGCCACGGACAAACCCTAAGCAGGCAATGCCCCAAGACAACCCACGCGGCATCGGCAGAAAGGCAACCGAACAAGAGATTCCCGTTTCGGGTAAATCCTGGTTTTTGGGCATCGGCATCAATGAATACCTGCGGTGGCCCCGGCTGCACAATGCGGTGAAGGACGTCCAGGATATCGGTCGATTACTACAGCAGCAGTACGATATAGAGGAGCTAAAGATTATTCCGGGCTCGGAGGCGACCAGAGCGCGCATTATTGCGGCATTGGATGAGCTGGTCCGCCGGGTGGGGCCGGAAGATAAGCTGTTGATTTACTACTCCGGCCACGGGCATCTGGATACCGATACCGGCCGCGGATTCTGGGTGCCGGTGGATGCGGACGAAGAATCCACCTCCCAATACATTCGCAATTCGACGATCAAAGACTACCTCCAGGATTTTAAATCAAAACACACGCTGCTACTGTCGGATGCCTGCTTCTCGGGTTCACTATTTGTAGGGGGCGTATCCAGAGGAGAAGAACGGGCCGTAGCCGATCTGGCGCGTTGGCGCAGCCGCTGGGCGATGTGCTCGGGCCGCCACAACGAACAGGTCTACGATGGCGAACCGGGTACCAACAGCCCATTTGCCGAGAGTATTCTAAAGGTGCTGAAATCCAATCATCAGGGCTATTTGAATGCCGGATTGCTGGCGGATCAGGTCTTCAAAATGACCCGCAACCAGTACGACCAGCGGCCGCGCAGCGGGCCCATCCAGTTTGTGGGCGATGAGGGGGGGCAGTATATCTTTCGGCTCCAACGAGGGGAAGAAAAGGCGTATGAGGCAGCCCAAACGCAAGACAAGGTGGCCGCCTACAGCGCCTTTTTGCGCGCCTACCCCCATAGCCACTACGCAAATGCAGCCCTTTCTCGTATCGATGCATTGGAAGAGGAGCAGGCCTGGGAAAAGGCCCAACGGCAGGGCCGCCTGTCGGCCTATCACCGGTATCTGCATGCCTATCCATCGGGAAAATTTGCGGAAGAGGCGCGCCGGGCGATCGCGCGGCTGGAACAAGAAGCGACCGTGCCTCCTGCGGAAGTGCCCCAGGAAGCGGTCGTGATTCCCTCCAGGCAAGCACCTGCCAAAAGACCACAAACGGCAGCGAACTCTTTCACCGATCCCCGCGATGGCCGCACCTACCGGACGGTGCAGCTCAGCGGCCTCACCTGGATGGCCGAAAATCTGGATTTTGATGTGGGCGAAGGTTGCTGGTATTACGAAAAGAGTACCGGGTTTTTAGGGTTAGGAGGTAAGGAACAAATGAAGGACTACGGCCGCCTGTATACATGGGAAGCCGCTCAGCGAGCCTGCCCACCGGGCTGGCGGCTACCGAC
>CAZDET010000150.1:0-2995 GCA_964504335.1 uncultured Saprospiraceae bacterium | reverse complement strand
CTATGTCCCGCCGGGTGGACTTACTGTCTCCAGCATTTGATGCGTGCGCCCTATTGAGGAATGGTATCGGTTTGGAATATACGTTCTCCCATTTTATCCTATTCTGACCAACGACCTATAAATCCAATTTTTATACACTTCGATCTATATGTTCAAAACCAGTTAAGACCACTTTTCGAGCCGAGTCGATGACGTTCTACAAATCCCAACAAGCCTGGTATGCCACTATCCTGATTGGCGGGGCACTAATCCTATTGCTCCGAACGGTGGTGATGTGGACGAATGGTTCCCTGGAATTACTGAAGCCCTGGGTAGGCGGCCTGTTGATTGCGGAATTTGCACTTGACCTTGGTTGGTTGCTGGCGGCAGTGCGTTGGTTGCTTTTCCGAAAATGGGATCATGCCCCTCTGGCCCTTTGGCTGTGCGCCGCCGCTATCTGGTTGCATTTGGTGCGGGTCTACGTGTTCGTATTTGGTCGAATGGGGCCCTGGATCAATTGGGATGTGCGGCCGGAGCGGCTGATGGAATTCAATAATCAATGGTCCTGGACGGATGTGTACCTGGCGGGCACCCTTTCGGTGTTGGGTGCCCTGGGTACGATATGGGTTTATAGGTCGATCAGGCAGGGGCGTGTTCGCGAGTAGCCGCTTGCCCCAGTTCACCTAACAATCCGGAGAGATAGCCCTGCGTCACGTGTGCTTTTTTGCTGTATTCCTCATTTGCCATTAAGACCTGATGGAGTTTCGGCAGGTTGTAAAATGGTACGCCGGGGTACAGGTGATGTTCGAGGTGGTATCCGCACATGTGTGGGGCAAAGAAAAATCGCTCCACAAAATTCGCTTTTACCGACCGGGTAGAGGTTAGGTCGTGGTCGTATTCCAACTCCCCAAAGTGCTCGGCTACGCTGCGGATGTACTGATACATAAAGAAGGTGGAGAGGTAGGGCACGACCCAGAACAGCAGGTAGTATTTCCAGCCACCAACGACAGTCAGCGTAACAGCCAGCAGGATAAAGAACACGAGGCGCTCCTTCTTATTGTCGAGTGCCTTGGCAGTTCCCCCCTTCGGTGCCTGGAAGCGTTTGAAAAACCAGATAGCATCCTTGATGCCTCGGTATAGGATGAAATAGGAGAAGACGGTTTGTAAGAATTCGCGTTTGGTTTTTGGGAAGGTAAATTCGCGTTTCCCCAGCTTCGACACCCAATCCGGATCGTGTTCGGTATTGAGATGGCGGTGGTGGCGCATGTGGTTGTCGCGGTACACTTCGATGGCAGTGAAGAGGGGGTACATGGTTAGCCAGTTGGTGAGCCGATCGTTCCAGGTACGGTTTTTCAGAAAGCGGTAGTGGGAGGCATCGTGCATCAGAATGGCCAAGGCGTGCATACGGGCCCCGATAATGAGCACGGCCAGAATATAGGTCAGTGGGTTAAAGAATTGCGTACAGTAGTAAATGGTGGCAATGATAATCACCCAATCCACGGCCATTGCCAGCGCGTGCCGATACGTTTGGGTTTTGAAGAAGGGTTTCAGCAATTTCGGATCGATGCTGTGGAAAGTAGGTGCTGAGTGATGATGGTGTCCCATGATGTGCTAGTTGTTGTGGTAAATGGTGATGGGACAATATTCCTCGAAATCCGGCAAGGATGGAAGGCGGCCGGGGTGATGGGTAGGGATGAAGGGGTAATGGGTAAGGAATGGCGGGTAGGTGGTTTTTAATGGGACGATGTGCCAATTTGATGTTCTGATCCTATGATGTTCTGATTCTGTAGCTATTTTACAGCATTAGAACGAAACCACCTGGCCCTGGTACAATTCGAGTTGCATTAGCTGGACGGTCAATTGATTTTTCGACAGACCGTCGAATTTTCGGAGTAGCCAGGATTGGACGTCGGACTCCAGATTTGCTTTGATTTTTGATGGGAGTTCCTGGTCGGCTATTAATTGCTGATTGATTTTGGTTTTGGTTAGAGAGTTAATGGATACTTGGCTGTAAAATTCAGCGTCTTTAGCCGATTCGTCCTGCCAAAGGGAATTGCTGACCGTTTTGGAAGGCCCGCGTTGAATATCTACCTGGGGGGCGAGTTGGGCCCGATTGAGCACAATCTGAAAGGTGGCCGGGCTATTCCCGGATTGCACGTTCATGCGGTTGGAGCCAACGCCTGCTTTAACGGTCGCTCGCCAGTTGAACTGGCGTTCCAGTACCGCAAGTCCGGCTTTGTAGGTGCGGACTTCGGAAAATTGAAACGTTGGCAGGGTGATCTGGAATTGTTGATTCCCAAGTGCTGTTTTGATGTCTTGCGCCGTTATTGCCGGTTCTTCCGGGAGGGGCTCGGGCTCAATAGGTTCGTTCGGTGGCGGCGCGGGGTTAGTTTCTTCCTTTTCGGGAACAATAGTATCACCGCGCACTTTCGGATTTTCTCTGTCTCCTACTTCAGATTGGAGGGGTTCGCTCTGCGGAGATGTAGAGTCACCGCCACCAAAGAAAACAATCCCCAGAATGCCCGCTACCACCACCACCGCAATAAGGATAATCAGATTAGGGGATAAGCCAGATTTAGCCGCCGTAGTAGTGGTAGCAACCGCATCGCCCTCCACCAAATCCAAAAGAGCGGATCGAATCTGGTTGCGCTCTAATACGTAGGTATTGCGATCAATGACCCCGCTGGAATTTTTGCGGTTCAGCTCCTGATAGCGCCCCTTGAGCAAATGGAGGGACTTCACCGTTTGAGGATTCTTGGCTTCCTCCTGGAGATGCTGAAAGGCCTCGGTGATTCGATCCTCCTGGATCATTTGGCGGAGCTGGGCTTTGTCCATGTCGCAGTTGAATTATGGGTTACAACTCAATAATAGCTTTTTTCGGGCTAATTTGGGATGGCATAATACTCTAATTTGAGGAAGAAATTAGGGCAAACGCACCAAAATGGTCGGTACGATAGTTTTGGGCTTGCTTCTGTGTTGATAAGCGCGTATCTTTGCGGCACCATCCAATAGCTGC
>CAZDET010000149.1:0-3033 GCA_964504335.1 uncultured Saprospiraceae bacterium | reverse complement strand
GAACCCAACGTATCCTTCTTTCTCGATGGGGAGCAGCAATTTTCCACCGGCGATATTCCCCAGAACGAGCGCTGGCAGACCTACGGGTTTACCTTTACGACCCCTCCCGGAGTCACCGAAATGACTCTCACGCTACGCAACAACGCCCCGGGAGGCATCGGAAACGACCTCGCCCTCGACAACATTTCCTTCCGCGCCTGCGGCCCGAGTGCCTTTATCGATACCGAAGAAAATATCTTCCTCTGCGCCGACGCCAACGAACCCGAACCGCTCACCGCCGATATCGATCGGGATGAAGCATTTGTTCAGTGGCAGCGCAGCCTCGACCAGGGGGAAACCTGGGAAAATATTCCCGGAGCTACGGAGAGCCAGTATTTTCACAGCGAATTCGCCGTTGGAATTTATCAGTACCGCTACCTGTCGGCCGGCAGTCCGGTAGATCTGACCAACTTCAAGTGCCGCATCATTTCGGATATCATCACCATCGAGGTCCTGCCGGAATTTTACGAAGCTATCGATACCGTTTGCGAGGGAGTTCCCTACTCGCTAGGCAACCAGCTACTCACGGAAAGCGGTACCTACACGGCCACACTTATTTCCTCCAGGGGGTGCGACAGTGTGGTGACGGTGAATCTGACCGTGCTGGAAAACCGGATGCAAGTAGCCTTCGACGCACAACCTCCCGCCTGCCTGGGGGAACAAAATGGCCGTATAGAGATCGGACCGGTGACGGATGCCAATCCGCCATTCACCTACTTTCTCGACGGCCAGGCATCGAACAACCCTTTATTTTCCGATTTGCCGGAAGGAGCTTTCCAATTACAGGTGACGGATCGCTTCGGCTGTACAGCCGCGGATAGTGCCACCCTGTCTATCGATCGCCCCTTTAGTGTGGAGGCCGGGCCAGCCCTGTTGCTGGATTTCGGCCAGGAATCCGATCCCATTTCTCTGCTGGCTAACGATCCAATCCGCAGCGTTCGCTGGGAGCCGTCGGTGGGGCTATCTTGTGCGGACTGTCCAGATCCGGTAATTGTCGGCCTAAGCGATATCGCCTATCTCATTCGGGCAGAAAGTGAAGCCGGCTGTTTTGCCGTAGATACGCTTTTGGTAGCTATTGGAAACCGGATTCCACGTATCTACATCCCCAACGCCTTTTCTCCCAATGGAGATGGAATCAATGATGTCTTTCAGCTATTTACCACGGGGCGCACGATTTCGGTAATTCACAGCTTCCGGGTATTCAACCGCTGGGGGGGATTGGTCTACGAATTTATCGGCCCGGTCGATACCTGGGAAACGGTGCGCTGGGACGGCCAGGCCGGCGGAGAAATTGCCGAGGCAGGGCCTTACATCTACCAGTTCGACCTGGAGCTCGTCGATGGCAGGCGCGTGGCGGAAGCCGGAACGGTGGTGTTGATGCGATAATGTGCTAATGTGCTAATGCCTCAATTTGCTCTGTGCGAGCGCACTTTCCAAAATGATCAACGCAAGTACACCCGCTGCCAGGTAAAAAATGCCGCCGTACGTCCATCCGGCATCGAGCAGGAGGCCGAAGGTCAGTGGGCCGAGCGCTGTGCTGAATACCATGACCATGGTGAAGACACTGCGCACCGTGCCGATAATGCGAATGCCAAATACCTCGGCAAAGAGGGCATTTTTGATCGTTCCACTACTACCGTTGGATATGCCGAGCAGGATCAGCGCAACCGGGTAGCTAAGGGGGTGGCTGAAATAGGCGAGCAGGAGGGTGCCGAATAAATAGGGAATCAGCATGACGGGGAAGAGCTGGCGGGCACTCAGGCGATCCACTAACGGCCCGGCACTGATGGTCGCTAGCGCACTCGAAGCCGCGTATACCGAGAGCGATCCGGCCACCCAGGTAGGATCCCAGCCCCGGCTGGCACCGAGTTTAAGTTGAAAGAAAAACAAGGCCGTGTTTAAAAATCCGAGGATGAAAACCGCGGGGGTAATTAACCAAAAGACGCGAAGGCCAAGGACGCGGATGGGGTTCGGCGATTGCTCGTCTGCGGTGGGTTCCCGCTCCGGGGGGAAGCGGATGCTTCGGGGTTGTTGCCTCAGCAGGAAATAGATCATTGGCACCACAAACACCACGACACTAAGCGCCGATAGCTGAAGGCTCCCGCGCCAGCCGAGGGCAGCAATAGCCAGGGTGATTAGCAGGGGCAGTATGGATTCTCCGATAGGATGCCCGAGGATGGCCGTGCTGATTGCTTTTCCTCGATTCACGTCGAAGGCCCGAGCCATTGTAGAGATGGACGTATGGCTCATTAATCCCTGACCGAAAAGTCGCAGCCCGTAAAAGCCAATCAACACCATTACTGGATGCACGGCCAGTGATAGTAGCAGGCAGGCAATCGCCAACCCAAACAATACGCCAAAGGTAAAGCGTGCCAGGGGCTGTGTGTCGATCAGCCGTCCGACCCAGGGCAAGGTCAAAGCCGAAGCCGTGGTGGCAAGAGCGTAGAACGAACTCAGCCCCGTATTCGAAAATGCAAACACCCGCTCAAGAGATGGCAGATACAGCGAGATTAGAAAGGTTTGGCCGTAGCTGGAGAAGAAGGTCAGCAGTACTCCAAACAACAGCAGGTGCGGGTTCTCCTTCAGGAAATTCCGGATATTGAGCATAGCGGGGCTATTTCGGACGCGAAGATCTTTAGAACAAATTGAATTTGGGAAGCAGAACAAGACAAAATGACTCCGCTCGCCCTTGACAAGGGGGGGGTAAAAGCCTATCTCTGCGGGACCGCTCTAAAACGAGGCTGCCGATCAGGCAATGTCTAGCTTCGAGTGTTCATTTTTGGTTTTCAATTCGGCCGTTTCCATTGCTGGTAGTCGCGTGCAAAGTGCACGCTCGGGCTACCTGCACGCCCTTAAAGCAGGCAGGTTTGATGAATGGTGTACGGCGGGCCCAGCCGGCAGAACAATGTATATATTATCTATCCATCAAGCCACCATTTGCTGTGCTTGACCGACTAATCAGATAGGGCACACGCATCAAAATGGTCGGTAGGG
>CAZDET010000148.1:0-3098 GCA_964504335.1 uncultured Saprospiraceae bacterium | reverse complement strand
GCACCATCCAATAACTGCCCTCGCGGCAGCCATTCTCACAAAATAGCCCACTTTTTCACACGGCCGTTTCCATTGCTGGTAGCCGCGTGCGCTGCGCACGCCTGAGCTGCCTGCAGCCCTCGAGGTTGGCAGGTATGGTGGGTGGGCCGTTTTTTAATTACCCACCCACATGGTGTGGGGCGCCCCGGGCCCAGCCACCGGCCAGAGAGCCGAGGGGCTAAGCTATGTCCCGCCGGGTGGACTTACTGTCTCCGGCATTTGATGCGTGCGCCCTATGGACAGTAAACATTTTGTGCCAATTTGTCAGGTATTTCGTATCTTTGTGCGCTCAAAATGAATTAAGCGCATGTACGATCAGAACCCGACCTTATTGGGGCTGAAACAGGAAATCGACGAAGGCAAGCAGGGTGCGGTCTACGAAAGCACTGGCGTAGCGGAAGTGGGCGCTGCCGACACCAAGCATTTCTATATTGAGAGCTACGGCTGTCAGATGAATTTCAGCGACAGCGAGATCGTGGCTTCCATCCTCAGCCAGGAGGGGTACCGGTCTACGCGCGACCTGGATCAGGCAGACCTAATCTTGATCAATACCTGTTCGATTCGGGAAAAAGCGGAAGAAACGGTGCGAAAGCGCTTGCGGGTGTTCGACCGGGTGAAGGCGCAACGGCCGGGAGCCCTGGTTGGTGTTTTGGGATGTATGGCCGAACGCCTGAAGGGAAAACTACTGGAAGAAGAAAAGCTGGTTGATCTGGTCGTCGGTCCGGATGCCTATCGCGATTTACCTGCGCTGATCGCCGGTGCGGAAGATGGCGCAAAAGGAGTCAATGTACTTCTCAGCCGCGAAGAAACCTACGCGGATATTAGCCCCCTCCGTCTGGACAGCAATGGAGTCTCCGGTTTCATTTCCATCATGCGGGGATGCGACAACATGTGTTCCTTTTGCGTTGTGCCCTTTACGCGCGGGCGGGAGCGCAGCCGCAATGCCTTTAGTATCGTGGCAGAGGCCACCGATTTGTACGAGCGCGGCTACCGGGAGGTGACCCTGCTCGGACAAAATGTCGACAGCTACAAATGGGAAAATCCCGAGACGAAAGCCGTTGTTTCCTTCGCGGAACTGCTGGAGATGGTCGCCCGGGTCCACCCCGATTTGCGAGTCCGTTTTTCAACCTCCCATCCAAAGGATATCACCGATGAGGTGCTATTCACCATGGCTCGCTATGAGAATATTTGTAAGTACATTCACTTGCCGGTCCAATCGGGCAACAGCCGCGTATTGGAATTGATGAATCGCACCTACGACCGCCCCTGGTACATGGACAAGGTGCGTCGCATTTACGAAATCATGCCCGATTGCGCGATCAGCTCGGATATTATCGCCGGCTTTTGCAGCGAAACCGAAGAAGAACACACCGATACCCTAAGCATAATTGAGTTTGCGAATTACAGCATGTCGTACATGTTCTTTTACTCCGAACGGCCCGGCACGTTAGCGGCTCGCAAGCTGAAAGACGATATTCCCGAATCGGTCAAAAAGCGGCGCTTGCAGGAAATCATTCGCTTGCAGACCCAGGTAAGTTATCGCCACAATCAGCGGGATATCGGCAAGGTATACAAAGTGTTGATCGAGGGAAATTCCCGGAAATCAGACCAGGCCTGGAAAGGACGAAACAGCCAAAACAAGATGATTGTGTTTCCTAAACAAGGTAATCATCAGCCGGGACAGTACGTCTACGTGCGGGTACACGACGCTACGAGCGCCACCCTGCTGGGAGAACTCATTGAAGAACCAAAATAGTAGCAAACCTAGCTCCACCTATCGATATGGCGGAATTCAACTTGCAGAGTGTCAAAAACCGGTACGGCATCATCGGCCGGTCCGAATCGCTTGACCATGCCCTGTATACGGCGCTGCGGGTTGCCAGTACCGATCTGACCGTGCTCATCACCGGTGAATCCGGGGTGGGAAAGGAGGTGTTTTCACGGCTCATTCACGATAATAGCCCGCGGAAGCACGAAAAATTTATTGCCATCAACTGTGGGGCGATCCCCGAAGGCACGATCAACTCCGAATTGTTTGGCCACGAGAAAGGAGCCTTCACTGGTGCCATTGGCGAGCGGAAGGGCTACTTCGAATCCTACGACGGCGGCACCCTTTTCCTGGACGAGATTGGGGAAATGCCCCCGGATACCCAGTCGTTTCTGCTACGGGTACTCGAAAGTGGCGAGTTCATCCGCGTTGGGGCCTCGGATACCCGCCACACCGATGTGCGCATTATTGCCGCTACGAATGTCGATTTGCAGGAGCGCATTCAGAAAGGGTTGTTTCGCGAGGATCTCTTCTACCGGCTCAATACCGTGCCCATTCAACTTCCGCCATTGCGCGAGCGCCGGGAGGATATCTACATGTTGTTCCGAAAGTTTGCCGTCGATTTTGCGGAACGTTACCGCATGACCCCTGTACAGTTGGATCATTCTGCCCGGCAGTTGCTCGAAAACTATCCCTGGCCCGGCAACATTCGCGAGTTGCGCAACATCTCCGAGCAAATATCCATCCTCTCCGAAGAACGCACCCTCGACGGCCAGCAGTTGGCGGAATTAATGCCCCATTTGCTTCAGCGCAACCTACCCGCTTTGCCCGACAGTGGTCCGCGCAGCAGCAACTTTGAGGAGCGGGAAATTTTGTACAAGTTTTTGATCGAAATGCGGTCCGACCTGAATGACCTGAAGGGCCTCATCTTTGAGCTTATCCGCAATAACGATCTCGAGGTATCCGATCCAAAGCAAGTGCAAAGTCTTAGCCTGCCAAGCCCGGAGAGCAGCATAAGCGCCATCCAGGCCGTCGCCGATAAAAACGGCGGGCTACCCGCCGAGCCCCTGCCCGATATCGATGATTCGTATAATCGCCCCATCATTTTGGAGGAGCGCATCGAAGACGAATACGACTCCGCAGAGGTGTACGATGAAGAGCTCTCCCTGGCGGAGAACGAACGCCGGCTCATCCGCAAGGCCCTCAAAAAGCACAACGGCCGTCGCCGCGAAGCCGCTCAGGACCTCGGCATCTCCGAGCGGACGCTCTACCGGAAGATCAAGGAGTACGA
>CAZDET010000147.1:0-3211 GCA_964504335.1 uncultured Saprospiraceae bacterium | reverse complement strand
GAGGTTGGCAGGTAAGGTGGGTGGGCCGTCTTATATATACCCACCCACATGGTGTGGGGCCCCCCGAACCCAGCCACCGGCCACAGAGCCGAGGGTCCACCCTATGTCTACCGTCTCCGGCATTTGATGCGTGCGCCCTATAATTCTGTAGGAGGGAGAACAACAAGAAAGTTTGCCGGTAGCCAAATCAAATTTACCGAATACGTACTCGACGCGAAGTGGTGTGGGCCTGGCCCAGTTCACTGCGGTTAAAATCTAAAGTCTAAAAACTAAAATCTAAAACACTAAAACACTAAAATCTAAAATCTACACAATAGTCCCCCTTTTCGAAACAATACCCCACATTTCGCGCGCCGGACCGCCCCATCTTTGTAATCGACAACAACACACAACAACCTGTCAAAAAAAGAATACCATGAAGACCTTTCTGACTGCCCTTGTACTTATCGCCGGTGTTTCTGTACTTGCTGCCCAGGATTTGGCCAGCGTCACTACCTACCGGACGTCGAAAAAAGCCAACGCCACTGCCAATCTTCCCATGAGCCGCCAGGCGGCGTTCCCCGGTGGGTCCAATGCCTGCGCCGCCTTTTTCAACAACCACCTTGTATATCCCCAAACGGCCCAGGAACAATACCTCGAAGGACTGGTCGTAGTCGAATTCACCATCACCGAGGCGGGTAACATCCAGCACATTCAGGTAGTGGAATCCCTTTCTGAAGAATGCGACCAAGAGGCCATCCGCCTCGTTCAGTCCATGCCGAACTGGACCCCCGCCGTCCGTCAGGGTGCCCTCAAAGCCACCCGCATCCGGATGCCGATCCTCTTCCAAATGAAATAGACTTTTCTTATCCCAAGTAGGTGTTGTCGCCTGGTGCTAGATGCGTGCCAGGCGACTTTTTTTTTGCCCGTCCGGTTCACCACCCACAAAGATGGAAGCTGCACGTGCCTGTAATCGATAGCTCAGCAGTGTAGATCGGCAGATTCAACATTAATGCGTTGATCCACACTTGCCCCCCTACTTAAACAGCCTCAAAGGAACACATAAGGTCTAAAGGCAGCTTGCTGCCTAAACTTGAACCATAAATAACCTTTCCCCAAAAAAATAGAACTAAAATCTAAGACCTAAAAAACTAAGATCTAAACAATACTCCACACACCCGCAACAATAACACCGCTCTCCGCTACCCAGGCACCCGATCTTTGTACTGTGCGAAACGATTAACAGAACCTCAAAACAAAGCACAATGAGCACAGCCTATTATAACCTCATCGCCCAGGAGTACAAAACATCGAAGCAACTCCCATTTCGGACCTACATTGAGTCCCACACCCTCTTTCAAGTCCTCGACGATCTGCGCGGGCAGTACGTACTAGACCTCGCCTGCGGCGAAGGCTTTTACACCCGCAAGCTCAAGGCCGCCGGTGCCCATCGGGTAGTAGGCGTCGATATCTCCGAGTCGATGGTCGAGCTGGCCGAGGCCAACGAACGCTGCCAGCCCCTGGGTTGCCGCTACCTGGTCTCCGACGCCGCCGAACTGCCCGCCCTAAACGCCTACGACCACGTCGTAGCCATGTACCTGCTGAACTACGCCCAAACCAAAGAAGAACTCTTCGCCTTCTGCCGGTCGGCCTTCGACCAACTGAAAAGCGGCGGCTTTTTCACCGGCTTCAACGACAATCCCTTCAACGCCGTGTGCGAATACATGCGCTACCGCAAGTACGGCTTCACCAAGCGCGCCGACCTCGACCGCCAGGAAGGCGATCCGGTGCACTATACCTTCTACAACCAAGACGGTACCGTCTTCAGCTTCGACAACTACTACTGGCACCCCTCCACCTACCGCGAAGCCTTCGAAGCCGCCGGATTCGTCGACTTCCAGTGGGTAGAACCCGAATTGCACCTCTCCCAAATCAACGATCCGCACTGGGAGCAATTCATGGCCCATCCGCCCGTCATTGGTTTTCGTGCGGAGAAGCCGTAATAGCAAAACCGGTGGTTTTGCAACGCTCCTGTCCAACCGGATGCTACTGCACTAAACGCCTAAACGCCGTTAGCTATCAGCCGTTCTCCCCGATTCATCTGTCTGCTATAAAAATCCAACAAGGTGAAAACAAACAAGCAAGCCTTCAACTTCACCACGCCGCTCCTCGCGGTGCTACTGACCCTCGGCTGCGGTGCCCTGCTACTCTGGACGAGCAACGGCCAGGAGGTAGCCGCCCAGCCGGTTACTGCAGCCGCCGCCCCCACCGCTTCCGATCGGGTAGAGGTGGACCTGCTGGCGCTGGCCGAAGCCGGCATCCTGCCACCGGATACCATCATCCACATTGCCGATGATATCGTTTTTGGCACCGCCAAAACCTTCCGCGCCTACCCCCTGAAACCCATCCTGGAGCCCTACCTCGAGCAATTGGGCATTACTCCCAATTCGGAAGCCGTGGTGACCTTTCACTGCACGGACGGCTACGCGCCCGTCCAAAAATTGAAAACCATTTGGGAAGGTGCCGCCTACCTGGCCTTCCGCGACGAAAGCCTGGCCGATCCCAACCAGCACTGGCCGGATAGCCTGGCCGCCAAATTCGAACCCTATTACCTCGTTTGGGAGCGCAGCCCTGCTGCGGATAGCACCCAATTGGTAGCTCCCTACGGCCTGCACCAACTCACCCTTCGCGCGGTCGATGACATCTACGCCCCCATCTACCCCCAACACGAGCGGCTGGCCGCCGGCTTCGAGCTCTACAAAGACCACTGCATCAAGTGCCACTCCATCAACCGCATCGGCGGCACGATGGGCCCCGAATTCAACGAGCCCCGCAATATCACCAGCTACCTGGATATCGAAATGATGTGGGCCTACGTCCAAAACCCCCAATCGTTTCGCTACAACGCCCGCATGCACCCGATCAAAGACCTGAGCCGCGCAGAGTTTGACGAGATCATTGCCTATTTGAAGGGGCTGGATGAAGGGGTGTGATGCTGCGGCGTCTCTATATATTGGTTGTTGACATAGTCCGATCGGTAGCTTACCGATCGGGCTTTTTGTTAGCGTCAAGCAGCTCGGTGTCGAGTATTTCTTTCACTATGGCTTGTTCGCATGTTTCAGGTCACTTATATTTGGTAAGTGCATTTGATCGTAAGCAATTGTATGCTGGCGGATGCCTTTAGGTTAATAATTGTGTGCCTTTCTGTGCGTCAATCCCTATGGGATTTTTC
>CAZDET010000146.1:0-3275 GCA_964504335.1 uncultured Saprospiraceae bacterium | reverse complement strand
CCGCGCAGATCGTGAGCGTCGTGTCGCCGTTGGTCAATTCCAGGCGGCCACCATCCACTTCGCAGAGATCATCCGCCATGTACGTGATGATCAGCTGTGGAGGGTTATTCGAATTTTCGCGGGAATTCAAGCGCACCGCGGAGCCATTCGAATCTTCTACCCCGACAATTATCCATCCGAAATTGGGGTTCGTGCCATCTACCCATGCCTGGACATCGGCAATCAGATCTTCACTTTGCCAGGTTGTGGTAGAGCCGTTTTGCACACTAGCGGTAGCACTTGGAGCAGCTTCAAAATCACCACCTGCCGTATCCCACGTATCGGAATCGAAGAATTGGAAATTCCAGGAAGACGCATCGTCTGTCGCAGGAGCGCCCTGACCGCCCATCTCCCCGGGGGCGTTGGAGGTGCCTTCTCCCCAATCAGCTGTTAATCGGTGTACTTGTACATTGTTCGAATTTTGCCGCGATCCGGTAAGCTGCAATTGAGCGTCGGTTACGGTAGCATTGGCCGGAATTTGGGAAACATCGAACTGGATGAGGGTTCTCCTCAAATTTCCCTGATTAGTCCGACCGGCAAACAGGTAAATACCTGCTCCGAAGCTGTTGTCGTTCTCGCTGTAAATAGCGTTGTCACTGCTCGCATTGAGGGTGACCGTAGTTTGGGCCGAGCTTGCCCCAAAAGTGAGGCAAAACAGCACAGCCAGTAATGACTTAGGGTACATGTGCTTCATAGTTTTATTTTAGTTGTTACAACCTCTATATCAGCATATTCCCGTCACCGGTTTTCCGGATGGCCGACAATTGGTAAGAAAATCACCCAAAACACGCTACTCTGTCTCCACCGCGTATTTATCGACGATTGACTCCGAACAATTTGGGGGGTCGACGCTCTGAAACGCGATTCATCGCTACACCGAGGAACTTTCCTTACTGCATTGACCTTTCACTATTCCAAAAAAAGATGGAATCGTCCAACAATCTTATACACGAAGCCAATCGGCGCCGCTGGAATGTGGGGGCCAAACGCTGGGCGGAGCGAGCCGATTCCCGAAGCATCTGGAAAGATTGCGTACACGATCCTTCACTGGCGCTCTCATCCGAAGCCCTGAAGGCCCTCGATCAGGTGGCGGCAAAACAAATTTGCGTACTTGGAAGCGGAGATAATGAAGTCGTTTTTGCCCTGGCGAGTATGGGAGCCAAGTTAACTTCTGTCGATATCTCCGAAGCGCAACTGGACATCGCGGCCCAACGCGCCGAACAACTCGGGCTATCTATCGCCTTTTTGCGCAGCGACGTGACGAATTTGAGTGCATTGGAAGCAGATCAATTCGACCTCGTCTACACGGGCGGTCATGTCGCGGTCTGGGTATCTGATTTAAAGCGCTATTACGCCGAAGCTATTCGAATTTTGCGCCCCAACGGCCGCTTTATCGTTGATGAGTACCACCCCTTTCGCCGAATCTGGATGCCGCAGCCGGATCAACTGCGGGTAGAAATGTCGTATTTTGAACGGGGTCCATTTAAGTACAGCTACAATGAGGATGTACTTACCCCTACCGAGGGCAAGTACGATCAATTCGAATTTCACTGGACGATTTCCGACTACGTCGCCGCCATCCTCGAAGGCGGATGCCGCCTCCAACAACTCGTCGAATACGGCACCCGCTGCGAAGATTGGGAAGGTGCTCCGATGGAGGGGCTTCCCAACTGTTTATTGATTGTAGGGCAAAAGGAAACCCTCAGCTAAGCCATATCGACCACCTCAAAGTAATCTAATCCAGGTCTGGCTTGCACGGCCTGAAGAAGAACGTCGGGGCCATGTGATTTTCCCCACTGCAGAATGGCCTTGTTCGGCTCCACTTTTGTCGTTTTCTGTGTATTTTCAGCTTGAACTGAAGCATTCACCAATCAGCATCGGACCGGATGTCATTAAACGCCATGAGCTACCGCCGGCTTAAGAAGTACATACTGCTAGTAAGTTGTTTATCAACCCTATTGTCTTCCCTTTTCGCTCAGTCGGTCCTCCTCACCGGGCAGGTCTCCATTCACAACAGCGCCTATACGACCGGTCAGATTGCATACGTGAAGAACACCTACGTCAGCGCTCCCTTTGCGGGTAGTGCCAATACGGATAATACGGGGAGCTTTCAACTTAACTTTGTGGGCATCGACCGCGGAGCGACGGTGGCCCTTACCGTCGAAAAAGACGGATGGGAAGTAGTCAATACCCGGGAGATAAACAACGTTGTCCTCGGACGCCGAACCCCACTGCGCGTCTACCTCGCCCGCCGGGGAGATATTGCCCGCGCTCAAACCGAACTCTACAATGTCAGCCTGAAGGCCCTAACCCGACGCCACGACGAGCTTATCGCCCACCTGCGCGCCGACCAGGAAGCCCGTGCAGCGGTCATTGCCGACCTGGAGTCCAAACTGAACCGGGAAATTACCGACCGCTTTGAAGCCGAACGAATTCTTACAGAGCAATTGGAGGCCACCCGAAACCGGCTCCCCGAATTCGCCCTCGAACTGGCCACCGTCAACCTCGATTTCGCATCCGAGATGTACCGCCAAGCCTACACCTATTTTAAAGCCGGCGAAATCGAAAGGGCCATCGAAACGTTGGATGAAGCCATCCTGGATAAAGCCGCAGCAGAAGTGGTAGCTAATCTCGACTCTCTCAATCAAAGCATTGCCCACCTCGATACGGTTGCCCGGCTGGAAGAAGAGCGTTTTGATCTTCAACTCCAATCGCTCCTGGTACTGGGAAGAAGTCTGGAGGGTCAGGCCCAATCGGATAGTGCCCGATCGGTATACTTACGCACGCTCGGGCTAATCGAACAACATCGCCCCAACACCTCGCTGCAGGCCGACCTATACCGCCGGATTGGGAAGATCGATCAGCACCGGGGGCAATTGGATACGGCTCTCTTTTATCAGGAAGCCAGCTTGAATATTTACAAGGAGCTGCCGGAACAAGATTCCATTATACTCGTGGCCCTGTACGATACCCTCGCCTCCCTCTATTCCCTGACAAAGCAACCTGAAAAAGAAATCGATCGGCGAATGGTGGCCTTCGAGATCCAGCAAAAACGCCTTCCTCCAGGTGATTCGGATTTGGTAGGCCGGGAAAGTAAACTCATCCGCTTGCTATTCCAACAAGCCGCACGCTCCGAGCAGGCAGGTATCGACGCAGTGGCCCTCCGATATTACCGTCAATTACTGAATATCAATTTGGCAAGGAAGGAATACAAAACCGTGACCCGGATGATTCGA
>CAZDET010000145.1:0-3329 GCA_964504335.1 uncultured Saprospiraceae bacterium | reverse complement strand
TGTATTCAAATTCAAATCATTACCGTCTAATTCGTTTAAGAGGGCTTGACTCCAATCTGGTAAAGGCCTATCTTTGCGGTACCGCTCTAAGAAAGGAGCTGCCCGTCTGGCAGTGCTTTGTGTCAAATGCCCAACTACAATGTCGGCCGTCTACAATGCTGGTAGTCGCGTGCGGAGCGCACGCTCGGGCTGCCTGTGTACCCCCGAAGGTAGGCAGGAAAGGAGGGCGGGCGTCCCACCCACGTATAATGGTGTGCGACCGGCCCGGCCTGGCAATCGGCTCGGCAGCCGAGGATGACGTACGTCTGTCCAATTGGCCCGTCCAACCTCCGATACACCTAATCTCAACGCATTAAAATATTGCCGCTCGGCAATTCTTAGAAGCTGTTTGAATTTGGCTTTTAGAATTTTTTCTAGGAAGTCGTTTTTTCGTTCTTTAAGGCACCAAACCCGCGTTTGGCCATAGCCAAATGAGGGTTTTGGGAACGAAGAAGGGCTAAAAAAAACGGAAGTGTCGAATTCAAACAGCTTCTTAATCCATTAATTTTTTTCCTTCTTTGACAATTTTTTTGTCGACAACGTACCAATGATCCTCCACTTGCACCCCATCGACCTTCAGCTCCGGCACACCTTCCGCATTAGCCACGGGGCGCGTACGCAAACCCGAACCCTTTTGGTGGGTCTGCACGATTCGATTACCCAACAGACGGGCTGGGGGGAAACCGTGGAGATCCCCTACTACGATACCGACCGGGATCAGTTTGTCGCGCAACTGGAGGGCTTGCGGCCCACACTAGCTTCACTGCCGTTTCAGCCACCGGATGCCCTGCCTGCGGCCATTCCGGATTGGGAGTCACTCCATCCGTTTGTGCGCTGTGGGCTCGACGAGGCCTGCCACGACCTTTGGGGCAAGCGGATGGGCCAATCGGTACGCGCACTGTGGGACCTTCCGGCCACCGCTACTTCTATTCCTACTTCCTACACCATTGGGCAGGGCCCCATCCCGGAGATGGTCGAGCGGCTGCGCGAGCGCCCCTGGCCCATTTACAAAATCAAGCTGGGTACGGATCGAGATCTGGAAATCATCCGCGCCCTCCGCGCCAAAACCGCTGCCGTCATTCGGGTAGATGCCAACGCTGCATGGACGCCCGAGGAAACGGTCGAAAAGTCGGCCCAACTAAAGGAACTAGACGTCGAATTCATCGAGCAGCCCTTACCAGTCGGCGATACCGAGGGCCAACGCTACGTCTTCGAACACAGCCACCTCCCGCTCATCGCCGACGAAAGCTGCCAGCAGGAAGCCGATGTAGCCAGTTGTGCCGGGCAATTCCACGGCATCAACATCAAACTGACCAAGTGCGGTGGTCTCGGCCCCGCCCGGCGCATGATCACGCAAGCCCGCCAACTCGGCCTGCAGGTGATGATCGGGTGCATGACGGAAAGCTCGGTCGGCATCAGCGCCGCTGCGCAATTGCTTCCCCTGGTGGATTATGCCGATCTGGACGGCGCGTTGCTCATTGCCAATGATCCGGCCGAGGGCGTTGTATTTGATGACCAGGGTATCGCTCAGTTTCCGGAGCGAGCCGGAACGGGAGTGTTGGTTAGTACTCTAGTCCTTTAGTACTTTTGGTCCTTTGGTATTTGCTACTTTAGCCATCCCTTCTTTTATCCAATTAGCACATCACAGCATCAGAATATCAGAACATCCATATGCGCTTGCTCCTCCTTGCCCTTTGCCTGATGTATCTCCTTCCGAGTACCGCTCAGCGCAACCGCTTAGAACGCATCCTCCGCGAATACCGCGACAGCTTCGGCACCTGGTATGAGCAGATGGAACAGTACGAGGTACAAATCCTGTACACCCAAATCGACCGGGACCTGGATAACCGCCCCAGCTTTACGACCTACCGCTACGGCGTAGACCCCAATCGCTACTTCTATCCGGCCAGTACCGTGAAAATGCCGGCGGCCTTTCTGGCCCTGGAGAAGCTTCATCGCCTGGGGGTTGTGGGCCTGGGGCCGGATACGCCCATTCGCTTCGGGGCGGGGCATGCGCCGCAGACCGGAGTGGTGATCGATACTTCGGCCGCGGATATGCTGCCGAGCATCGGCCACTACGTCCGCAAAATTTTTCTGGTGAGCGACAATGATGCCTACAACCGCCTCTACGAATTTTTGGGGCAGCGTTCCTTCAATCAGCGCCTGCGGGAAAAGGGCTACGGCAAGACCCGCATCATCCACCGGCTATCCGAACCGGGTTTCGATACGCTCACCAACCGCTACACCAACCCCTTTAGCTTTTACCACTTCGATACTACGTTCTATGAGCAAAGAGAAGTGTACAGCCAATTCTACGATGACCTCGGCCTGATCGAGCAAGTGCGCGGCGTGGCCTACGAAGATGCCAACGGCAATATCATCAACGAGCCCTTCGACTTCCGCCACAAAAACTATATGTCGCTACAGGATATGCACGATATGCTGCGCGCCGTCCTCTTCCCGGAAACTGTAGCCGCCAGCAGCCGCTTTGATTTGCGCACGGAAGACTACGAGCTCCTCTACCGCGCTATGAGCGAGCGCCCCCGCGAGAGCACCAGCCCCCGCTACGACTTGCCCGACAACTACGTGAAATTCTGGATGTACGGCGACCGCGACAGCACCGATATCCCCGATCACATCCGCATTTTCAACAAGGTGGGCTGGGCCTACGGCTTCCTGACGGATGTGGCCTACATCGTCGATCTGGAAGCGGGTATTGAATTTATGCTGGTAGCCACCATCCACGTGAACGCCAACCAAACCTACAACGACGGCGTGTACGAGTATGAGGAAATCGGCCTCCCCTTCTTTGGCGAGCTGGGACGGGCGGTGTATCAGTACGAGTTGGAGCGGCGGCGGCGGAATGTAGCGGATTTGTCGAAGTGGCGGTTTTGATTTGCCCGATTCCTCCATCCGTTCTCCCGATGCTTCTTATGTATCCGCTGAGTGTTTTGCAAATCTTTCGGAAAAGAAGCTGCGGCGTTTTCCTCGGCTGGTTCCCGATTTTGGATTTACCGGGCTGATGGGTCTGTCGAATTAATCCGTCCCCTCGATCTTACCCTGAGCTGGGAGGACGTCTTAGCCGGGCTTTTCTTTTGATTTGGGAATGCTCCGGTAACAAAAAACCCGAGCTACCTTAAGGCAGCCCGGGAATGTCCAGGGATTGATATCGGTGTTTTCTAGGAGTTATTTCACAATTAAAAGCCGTTGCGTCAGCGTGGTCGTCTCACCGATCACCGTCACCGTATACAGCCCCGCTTCAGTGGGCAGCCCTTCCAATCGAACCCGAC
>CAZDET010000144.1:0-3374 GCA_964504335.1 uncultured Saprospiraceae bacterium | reverse complement strand
TTCCGCCTCATTTCGCGCCAAAATCCGCGCACTCATCAGTGCCAGCTCCGTGAATTCGTGCTTGGTGGCCTGCTTTAGGACCTTCTTGCACAAATCGCTGGCGACGCCGCGCGAACCTTTGCCCATGGCAACGCGGGCAGCGGCCCACAGGCGGTGGCAATTGTAGTAGGCTTTCTGGTAGTCGGTGTAGGCGGCGTCGCGGGTATCGAGGAAGAGGAGCGAGTTGACCAGGCGGTTCTTGAAGCGTTGCTTGAGTTTGTGGTAGCTCGTGTTTTTGCTGGGATCGAGGTCGAGGTAGTCGATCGCATCGGCGTCGGTGCGGATGGTACCAGAGCGGATGCCTTCAAAAAATGCGGTCATTTGGCCGGTAGAATCGGGGTGTCCTACGATGTCGATGCGGCCAAGCTTGTTGGAACGGATTAGCTCCACCATCTCTAGAATAGTCTGCATGTCAGGGAGTTTTGCAATTGGATGATCAGGCGAATACTGGTTGGTTGACTCCTTGCGGCCAGTTTTTTGGGCAAATCTTGGTGTCCAAAAAATCGGTTTTTTGGCAATGGCAAACCAATCAGCAGGCGCTAACTTTGTCTAGCAATCAACGGTGATGTCACCCATGCCTCGAGAGGAAAGAGAGGCAAGCAACGTTCGAACAACATATCACATGAGCTGCATGCAAAGCGCGGGGAGGCCGCTCCGCCTTTGCATGCCTTTTCGAAAGTTCGGAAAAAAAGACAAGCAGACCAAGTCCTCTAAACAAGCTTTTCTCCTCCACGTTGATGCAGGGCTAACCAATACATCATCCCATGGCTTCCCGCTACCATACCCTCCGGCTTATTCTCGGCGACCAATTAAACTCGCAGCATTCCTGGCTACAGGAGCCCGACGACGGCGTGCTCTACACCCTCATGGAAACGCGCTCCGAAGCAACTTATGCGCGGCACCACCTCCAAAAAGTGATCGGGTTCTTCCTGGCCATGCGCCACTTTCGGGATGAACTGGAAACGGCCGGCCACCACTTGCACTACCTCACCCTCGACGACCCCGACAACCAACACACCATTGCCGACAACGTGGCCATGCTCGCCGCACAGTATCAGGTGGATCGATTCGAATACCAGTTGCCGGATGAGTACCGGCTCGACGAGGCTCTGAAAAACTTGTGTGCTTCTCTGTCGATCGATACGGCCGCCGTATCGACCGAGCACTTCCTGGCCGAACGCGATGCCGTTGCGGAGCTGTTTCGAAAAAAGAAAACCTACCTGCTCGAAACCTTCTATCGGCACATGCGCACCCGACACAATATCCTGATGGAGGGAGATGGGGAAACGCCCCTTACCGGCCAGTGGAATTACGATTCCGACAATCGGGGGACCCTCCCCAAAGACATCGAATTTCCGGAAGCGCCGGCTTTCAGCAAAAATGTCACCGAGATTGTACACCTGCTCGAGCAGCAGGAAATACCCACTATAGGGACCGTCGATCCCGAAAACTACACCTATCCGGTAACGCGTGAAGAGAGCTTGCAACTATTGGAGCATTTCGCTACCTCGGTGCTGCACAAGTTCGGCGATTACCAGGATGCAATGACCGAAGCGCACCACCTGCTCTTTCATTCGAAGCTGTCCTTTACCATGAACACCAAGATGCTGACGCCCCTGGAGGTCGTTTGCACCTGTATCGAGCATTGGTCCACCCACCAGGATCAAATTTCCTTCAACCAAATCGAAGGCTTTGTGCGACAAATCGTGGGCTGGCGCGAATTCATGCGTGGGGTGTACTGGGCCCAAATGCCCGGTTACAAGGAGAAAAACTTCTTCGATCACCAGGCCGATCTTCCGGAATGGTACTGGACCGGAAATACCAAGATGAATTGCCTAAAACACGCAATTGACCAATCGCTGGAATACGCCTACGCTCACCACATCCAGCGACTGATGGTAACGGGTAATTTTGCCTTGTTGCTCGGAGTGGACCCCGATCAGGTAGATGCCTGGTATCTGGGAATCTACATCGATGCGATCGAATGGGTGGAAATCACTAATACTCGAGGTATGAGCCAGTGGGCCGACGGTGGGTTGGTGGCAACGAAACCCTACGTGAGTAGTGCCAATTACATCCACAAAATGAGCGATTACTGTAAAAACTGCCATTACAATCACCGCAAGCGCACCGAGGAGACGGCCTGCCCTTTCAATAGCCTGTACTGGGATTTCATCGACCGGCACCGCGACAAGCTCCAAAACAACTTCCGCATGGCCATGATGTACCGGACCTGGGATAAAAAAGATCCGGACGACAAAGCGGCCTTATTGGAGCGGGCCGCGTATGTGAAAGAGCACATCAACGAACTATAACTACCGTACTTTGGATTGGAGATCGGTCAGCATGGCTTCGATGTTCCGTTGCTCGTCGCGGATAAATTGATGATCCTGTCGCATAGTCAATTGGCGTTCCGCCAGATCGGCAGGAGTAGACAGGTGGTGCCGGTAAATAGCCCAATATTGCTGGTGCAGAGAGATAAGTTCCGATTGTTCGCGGAGGCGATTACCCAACTGGACCAGGAGCCGCTCGGTGGGATCTGAACTCTCGGTAGTAGGCGTAGCTGATGCGCCGCAGTAAGCCAGCGTCAGCTGATCTACTGCATTGCTAAGGCGCAATTGCTGCTGCTCGATTTGTTGTTGCGCCACTTCCAGCTCGCTTTCCTGCCGATCGCTGATATGCCGACTCTTCTCACAGGCGAAAATGCCTGCAATAACCACCAGCAACGTGATGAGATGGATCCGCATGGGCTTACTTGGTTGATGACGCAACAAAGATACAAACCTTTACAGGAGGAATCCATGAACAAAACCGATGGGCAATAACAAAAAAGGAACCGGAAAGGAAGCTTTGGACTTGGTAGCTATACCAAAAAAGGCCAAATTTGTAGGACCATTCTCACGTCAGTCTGCCCATTGGGCAGTCATATTTCCCAATGTGTCATTTTTTCCGACGGCCGTCTTCATAGCTGGTAGTTGCGTGCGGGGGCACGCTCAGGCTACCTGTAACCCTTGAGGTTGGCAGGTTTGGTGGGCGACCAGCCCGGCCCGGCAATCGGCTCAGTAGCCGGGAGGCCAAAGTATGCCCCCAAGAAACGAGCTGAACGGTGTGCCTTGCAATAGGGCAAACGCATCAAATGCCGGAAGCAACAACTTCACCGGGCAGGACATAGCTTGGACCCTCGGTCCTCTGGCCGGTGGCTGGATTCGGGGCGCCGCACACCATGTGGGTGGGTATTAAAAAAATGACCCACCCTCCTTACCTGCCAACCTGGAGGGCCGCAAGTAACCAGGGCGTGCGCAGCGCACGCGGCTACCAGCAATGGAAACGGCCGT
>CAZDET010000143.1:0-3725 GCA_964504335.1 uncultured Saprospiraceae bacterium | reverse complement strand
CATTCTGTTCAATTTACCTTGATTATCATTTAAATGGATTAGCAACCCCACTACATTTGGATTTATCCAAATGAATTTCACACCCAACCCAAAGTGATCTGGGTCTATAAAGCAACTGTCGGGAAAGGGGATGATCCTCTTTTCAGCGATCGTTTCATAGGGCACGCCGGGCCTATGCTATTGGATGTATCTGCCTTGAGCTGGCTCCGCATTATTTATGGTGCGGACATTGCACTTAATCCATTTGAGTACAATGAAGAAGATGTCCATGAAATTCTAAATCAAGTACTAAAATACAACCAAGAATTCCGTATTAAATAGTTTATTTCCTGATCTCACAAATTGCTTGGGAAATCCCGCTTGCCCGTTTTCTACCCCCTAGTAAGAATTCCACAAAATGTTCCTATTTTGAGCTGAACAACCGTCAAAATAAAAAATATCCTTCTTTGACAATTTTTGTGGTCGACACAAAACTGATGGCCTAAAAGGATTGAAGGCAGAGGATTTGTGTCGATATAACCACGAAAATTGTCAGAGAACCAAAAATATAAAATGAGACCAATTCTGACTATTACCATATGTATTCTCTTGCAGCTATTCTTGAGCTGCACTGGTGGGAATAAGGAAAATGAAGAGCAGCAAAGTGCAACAGATTCTTGGAAAGTGGATTTCTTTGATGACTTTGACGAGTTCAACCCCGACAATTGGCAAGATCAACGAATTTGGGTGAATAATGAAGAACATTGTTATGTGCCAGATAATGAATTTGGAACCCGGGAAGTAAGTGACGGCACCTTGAAATTGAAAGTGGTCCATATTGGTGAGAAACGCCCCTGTGACAATATGGATAAGCATGGTAACCAACATCCGGATACTGAGTATGTTGCCGGCCGCATAGCGTCCAAAAATCGCCAAGAATTTATTAAGGGTAAATGGACAGCAAGGTTAAAATTGTGGGGAAACGGTGAGCCGAGTATGTTTCCGGCTTGGTGGTTATTAGGGGCACAAAATAATGAGCCTCCGGTACAAGAAGCTAACGAAACCGTTTGTTGGCCATTAACGGGATCGGGTGAAATCGATATTTTTGAACATCATGGAGATCATCAAAAAGATCGCTTTACAACGGGTGCCATTAAGAGCTTAGGAGAGTGTGATAAGGGAGACTGGATGAATTTTCGGACAGATGTTGAGGCGACGCTAAAGGAGTTTCACGAATATTCTGTGGAGTGGCAAGGTAGCGACCTTGTATATCGATTAGATGGTAAGGAAGTGTATCGGAATGTGGGCGAGGGCGATAACTATCCTGAGCCGATGTTCGCTATTTTAAATTACGCCAAAATTACCGACTCACCTATGACCGGGGAGTGGGTTATGGAAGTAGACTGGGTAAAACACGAATCTAGGAATTAATCAGGTATCTATAGTTACAACTTGGTTTTCTCACCAGAGGCTGACTGAATTGTTACGATAGTTTCAATTCACGTCAGCATAGCTTACATTTACCCAGATCATACAAAGCAACATCTACCTCGAATACTTATGAACAAAATAGCGACCAAACTATCCCTCAAGGAAAAAATTGGGTACGGCGTAGGCGATACCGCCTCTCACTTTGTGTGGGACATGGTCGGATTCTGGATACTGATCTTCTATACGGATACCTTCGGGATTTCGGCGGCTGCCGCCGGAACTATCATGCTCATCGCGCGATTTTGGGACATGATTAGCGACCCCATCATGGGGGTGATTGCCGATCGTACCAATACCCGATGGGGCAAATTCCGGCCCTACATCTTATGGATGGCCATACCGTATGCGGTGTTGGCAATACTGACCTTCTCCACACCCGACCTGGGAGCTACCGGAAAAGTCATTTACGCCGGGGTGACCTATTTGCTACTCATGACCGTGTTTACCGCCATCAACCTCCCCTATTCTTCATTGGGAGCAGTAATGACTGCCGACTCCCTGGAACGAACCGAATTAAATTCGTATCGATTTATATTCGCTTTTATTGGGCAACTCATCGTATCGGGAACAGCCCTTTCTCTGGCTCGATATTTTGGAAACGGGAATGACGCAGCCGGTTACCAGATCACGATAATTATCTTTTCCATTATCAGTTTTGCCCTGTTTATGGTCACTTTTTTCACTACCAAAGAAAGAGTGGCACCGCCAAAAGGACAACAAGAATCCTTGAAGGAAGATTTTCAGAACCTGCTGAAAAACAGGCCGTGGGTAATCCTCTTTTTTGTAGGGGTCATATCCTTTATCATGTTTGCCCTCCAAAATCTTTCCATTGCCTATTACTTCAAATACTACATTGGGGATGAAGAGAATGTCCAACTGTTCAATGTGATTGGGACCATTGCATTGATCGTAACGATTCCTTTTTCAAAATCCCTGGTCAAAAGATTTGGAAAACGCAATGTCTACCTGGCCAGTTCCTTGATTTCCGGCTTCTTTTTCATGCTACTTTTCCTCCCCGGCGAAAAAAACCTTACAACCATTTACATTCTCAATGTGCTGGCAAAGATGGCCTACGCTCCGGCCGTTCCCTTACTATGGACCATGCTGGCTGATACGGCTGATTACTCCGAGTGGAAAACTGGTCGCAGGTCCACCGGTCTCGTATTTTCCGCAGCTACTTTCGCCCAAAAGGCCGGATGGGGCATAGGAGGCGCTCTGGCCGGGTGGTTACTCGCAATATTTAATTTTGTACCCAACGTAGAACAAACGGAAACGGCTATTACCGGCATCAAATTAATGATCTCCGTCATTCCGGGCATCCTCTATATGTCTTGTGCCGTATTCCTGTTCTTCTATTCCATCGACAAGGAAACAGCAATGCAGATGCAGGCCGATCTGGAAAAAAGGAAGGAGGAATAATATTCATTATATTTCTACCTGTAAAGAATCACCCATATCGACATGTGCTGCACCCACTACTTTTGCTTGTACATCTGCAGGCTTCTCCCGCTCTTGTTGATCTGCGGAACTGCTCCCGCCTGGAGTCAGCCGCCCGCTACTTCCGAGGTGAATGCCCGACCGCAATCCATCGCGCAAGGTAGTTACGATGCTTACACACCTTCGGTGCATGCCAAAGAGCGGGCTATCCACTACGGTCTGCAACCCCGCATCATTGATGAATTACTGCACCTGTTTGAAGCCAGAGGCATGGAGCTACTGGAACGACAGCAGCAGATCGATTCCCTGTTGAGTCGCTACCAAATGATTCCGGCTGGCGAAAAGACCGATCGGAAGCTAAGCACCTCGGCCCTCAACCAACTAGGTATTGCCCAAGACTCCTCACTAATTGACATCCTGCAATGGGCTGTTTTCGCGCAGGGCGATAATAGTCCGACTGTATTCGCCCTTGGTAAAGCTGAAATCTGGTACGGCATTTCACCCGAAGCATTCCGAGGGCTTTATTCGATTTTTCTGGAACAGCAGGGCGAGCTGCTCATTCAGGAAGGGAAGCTGAATGAATTCCAATTTCAATTGGGGGAGCAAGTCCGACAATACGAACTATTATTGGAGCAACTTTCCGAGCGCGCCGACAACCAGGCCGGTGAGGCAAAACTACTACTCGAACAAGGGCGCATTTCCGAGGCTACTGATGTACTAAAAAATCGGTACGCTTTTCAACAAGCCCAGTATCAAAGAGAGCAGCAGGAAACAGCCCAGGCTGCCTACGATTACGCACAGGCATTGGAATTGAATTT
>CAZDET010000142.1:0-3747 GCA_964504335.1 uncultured Saprospiraceae bacterium | reverse complement strand
TTCACTCCACGACCGTCTCCGCCCGCACAACCTCCGCAATATTAAAAATGCCCAAAATTGGCTCCCCGGTATCTTCCCGGACCACATTTCCGGGTGCATTCGCTACGGGCACCGCGAAAATGCCCTCATTGGTAATCTGCTCCGCCGCAATGGTCAGAAACCGGAAGGCGGTTTCATTGATCGAGTGCACTTCGGCCGTAATGCGGTCGCCGGGTTCGAAGGGGATGGGGAGCCCATCGTCATCGAGAGGGGTGATGGCCGCGCGTAGTGGCGGTAGAAAGTAGATTCCATCCAGGTCTGCTCCGGCATCGAAGGTGGCATCAAACACTACTGCAATCTCCGTAGGGCGATTGAGCAGCGTATCGTTTTTGGTGGCCCGAATCCAGTAGGTATCGCCCCGGCCGGGCTGATCGCGGGCAAAGAGTTCGGCGTAGAGGCCTTCGTCGGTGAAGAGGGTTTCCTCCTCGAAAAACACGCTAATGGAATCAATTTCAGCCGTACGCCGGATGCTGGTACTGCTACTGTAGGTCGTTCCGTCGAGTTGAAATTCGAGGGTGAACGTATCTCCTACCTGGCCGAAAGTCGTCCCATTTGGTTCCCAGCGGTACTCTCCGGCACCTTGGCCTTCAAATTCGAAGCAAGTGCGGTCGCGCTCGCGGCAAACCGTAACGGTGGCACCATCTACCTGAGGCGGAACGCCTCCCTGAAAATAGGGAGTTGTTTGGCTTAGCCGGATGACCTGCGTAGTGTCGGTATTCGTCAGCCAGGCATCAATCACCAGCTGCGATTCTTCAAATTGGCTAGGCACTTCGATAGGGTCTTCGCAGCCCAATAGCAACAATCCGATGATGAAAGCGAGTGATCGATTAATGTATTTAGAAGATATCATGATCAATTTATCTTTAAATTTGATTTGGAGCGTATTATTGCTGTAATTACTTAAATCTAAAATTGTACGAGATGGAGGGAATGACGCTGCCGATCACCGAAAAGCGAATCGCTTCCGCATCGATGAGCATATCGGGTACTTGCCGTTCGTCGGGTTGGCTGCCGTAAATGGAGAAGGCATTCCGACGCCCATAGAGGTTGTATACGCCAAACACCCACTGCCCCTGCCAGCGCCGATCTGCTTTTTCCTTCTTCGGATCGAGGGTCAGGCTGATATCGAGGCGATGGTAATCAGGGACGCGGAAGTTGTTGCGGGCATCGTTGTCGTTGTTGGGCACGTAGTAGCCCTGTTGGTAGAAACCGCTGCTGGGGAGGGTGGTAGGGGTACCCGTATTGTAGGTAAAGGTGGCGCTGAGAGTGGCCCGTTCGCTGAGTTCGTAGAAACCGGTCAGGTTGAGGTTGTGCGTTTGGTCGAATCGGCTGGGGTAGTAATCGCCGTCGTTGATGCCTTCAATGCGCCGCTCGGTACGGCTGAGGGTGTAATTGAGCCAGCCACTGAAGCGACCCCGTGTTTTCTTGAACATTAGTTCTAGCCCGTATGCCCGGCCATCTCCGGAAAGTACCTGGCCCTCTACAAATTCATTGAGGATCAAATCCGCTCCGTCGATGTAGTCGAGCAAATTTTGAAATTCCTTGTAGTAGGTTTCTGCACTCAGTTCGTACAGGTTATTATCGAAATTGCGAAAGTAGCCCAGTGCCACCTGATCGGCCAGTTGCGGATCGATGTTGTTAGTGCTAGGTGTCCAGATATCCAGTGGAATGGAGGCAGTCGTGTTGCTCAATAGATGGATGTACTGAGCGGTACGGTTGTAGCTCGCTTTGATCGAGCTGCGCGGATTGAGCTGATACTGAACCGCCAGACGGGGCTCGAGATTGAGCCAATCCTCTACGATTTCCCCGCTTTCGACAAAGGTCGTCTCCTCCAGCGGTCGTTCTGTACCTGGCTGGGAGGGTTCGCCGAAGGTGAAAATATCCCGGCCGCCCAGGTACGCGAAGTGGCTAAGGCGCAGGCCATAATTCAGTTTCAGGCGGTCCTGGATGGTGAGTTCATTTTCCAGAAACAGGCTGCTTTCGAGGGCAAATTGCTCCGCAAGGCTGAAATCGAAGGTCTCCCCCACGTTGGTGGCAACCGCATTGGCCGGCTGAAATTCGTAATAGATTGTCTGCCCGCCAAAGCGCAATACGTTTTCAGGATTGATGAAGTAGCTGAACTCCGGCTTAACGCTGTAGTTAATGATGCGGGCGTTCCAGTCGAAGTTGTCTTCCTCATCTTCGCCAAAGAGGATTTCGTAATCGTAGTTGCTGTAGTAGACTGTAAAATTACTGAAGAGGCGATCGTTAAAGAGGTGGTTCCAGCGCAGCGTAGCCGTACCGTTCCCCCAGTTGAAACCCGCCGCATTGTCGAAGCGGAATACATCCCGGCCGAGGTATCCCGATAGGAATACCTGATCCTTTTCCCCCGCTTTGAGGTTCGTCTTTAGGGTAAGGTCGTAAAAGTTGAGGGCCACATCCTCAAAGTCCTCCCCGAGAAACGGCCGGGCCAGCACGTCGATGTAGGAACGCCGACCGGCCAGCAGGAAGGATGCTTTGTCTTTGATTAGCGGCGCTTCCACCGCGAGGCGGCTAAAGATGGTTCCGACGCCGCCCTGCATTTCAAATTGCTTGTTGTTCCCCTCGCGCATCCGCACGTCGAGAATCGACGATAAGCGCCCGCCGAAGCGCGCGGGAATGCCCCCTTTGTAGAGCTTGACATTCTTAACGGCATCCGGATTAAACACCGAGAAAAAGCCGAATAGATGGCTGGAATTATAGACCGGCGCCTCGTCGAGCAGCACCAGGTTCTGATCAATGCTGCCGCCGCGCACATTGAAGCCGGCGGCCCCCTCCCCCACGGTCGTCACGCCGGGCAGGAGCTGTATACTGCGCAGCACATCGGTTTCGCCGAGTAGGGTCGGTATTTTCTGGATGGTGCTCATATCCAGTTGTTCGACGCTCATTTGCAGATCGCGTACGTTGCGGTCTTCTTCCTCGGCCGTCACCACGACCTCTGCCAACTGAGTTCCCACCTCTTCCAGCTCGATGTCGAGCTTGCGGTTGCCCGTCGACAAATCGACACCTACGACGCGTTCGGCGAAGCCCAGCGAGCTGATAACCAGCTCGTAAGTTCCCGGTTCGAGACTAAGCGAATAGAAGCCGTATTCATTGGTAGCAGTACCGGTGGTGGTACCCTGCACCAGTACCGTAGCGCCGATGAGGGTTTCCCCATTGGCAGCATCACGGATGTAGCCGCTCAGGGTATTGCGCTGACTCCAGGAAGAACCGGCCAATAGCACGAACAATATGAACAGCAAAAAGCGAATGTGCATAGCAAGCGATGGTTGTAGGATTAGGATTGATGTTTTCCACGTATAAGGGGGATGCGGCCACGGCCAATTTACCCCCACCTTGAACGTATCCGTTTTTTAATCAACATATTAAAACAGGCGATTAACATTCTTTGATCCACTTGGTTGCCACGGAGCCACTATTTAAGCGTCGGGTACGTATCATTGCGCTACCTGACACAAACAGGAGGCACTGGAAGCCATTCATCTCCCAAATAGAAACGAGCTTTCAGTTTCCAAACCATGTAGCTTTGAGTGAAGAAGGAAACCACTTACGCTTAAAGCTATCGGCTCAAAAGCCGATATGACCAGAAAACTAGACCAACTGAACAAATTGGAGGTTGAATTGAACAGAAGGGAATAGATTCTTGAGGTATAGCCGCTCCGTGCAATTCTCAATCCATTCTGTTCAATT
>CAZDET010000141.1:0-3780 GCA_964504335.1 uncultured Saprospiraceae bacterium | reverse complement strand
GAGATAGGACGTCCGCCCGTCGGCCCAGTTATTGTTAATAGCATCGGGATACGCGACGATGAATCCATCGCGGTCAGCTAGTTCCTCAAAACGGCCACCCAGTGTTTTCGAAATGCCGGCGGCTCTGCCGCCTCCTCCGTGCAGCACGACGAGCAAGGGAACGGGACGATTCCCAGTTATCGGCACAGGTTGATGGACGAGGTAGCCTCGTTGCCAGCCTTGCCATTGTAAGTTGCTCTCGATTAGGATGTTTGATTGAGTATGCGCGATAAATTGAAATGTAAATATAAATAGAAAGGTGAGAAGGGCCGTTGTTTTCATTTCTTATTCTGTTAGGTGGCTCGACCATCTAAAGATAATGCAATTTTCAATGCTAAGTGTCAAAAAAGAAATAAGGGCTACTCCACAGGGCAGCCCTTATCATGACCGCAGTTAAATGACGGAGGCCTGGGGTGTCCATACTCCCGATTCGGCGCACTCCCGAGCGAATTCGCGGAAGTCTTTAGCGGGGCGCCCGAGCACCTTTTGCACATCGGAAGTAACTACTGAATTCTTTTCATTGCCCAGCACTTCCGTGAATAGGTAGTTAAACAGCCAAATGTAATCGGCGGGTACGCCGGCGGATTCCATCATTTGCGTGTATGCTTCCGAAGATACGGCCTGGTATTCGATCGATCTTCCGGTGGCCTGGGCAATCGTTTCTACGGCTTCTTTAAATGTCAGTGTTCGGGGGCCCGTAATTTCGTAGGTGTTGCCGTTGTGTGCATCATCCAGCAGGGCCTCCACCACTACATCGGCAATGTCGTCCGCATCGACAAAGGGGATGTTGGCGTGCGGCATGGGCAGGGCAACCTGTCCTGCCAAAATCGGATCGAGGAAGAAGCTCTCGCTGAAATTTTGATTGAACCAGGAGGCTCGTACCAGGGTGTAGTTCAGTCCGGAATGCGCGATGACTTGCTCGCAGCGCTCCGCCTCCCGTTCGCCCTTGCCCGAAAGCAGGACTACTTTTTTAATGCCAGCTTCTATCGCTGCTTTGGATAGGCCTTCAATGGCTTCGTATGCGCCCGGCACTGCCAGATCGGGATAGTAGACGATGTATACCTTATCCATTCCTTCCAGTGCGGTTGGCCACGTGGTCGGGTTGTGCCAATCAAAGGTTGGGATTTGGCTGCGCGAGCCAATTCGAACGTGTTGGTTGCGTTCCTGAAGTTGTTCGACTACTCGGCGGCCGGTTTTGCCGGTTCCTCCGATTACTAGAATGTTGTCGGTCATTATTTGAATTTTAAAAGTGATAATTAATTAGTAGGTCAGATTGATAAGTGTAATTTTCGTTTAGGCGTTTAGCTTCGCAGGTAGTAAAAGATGGCGAGAATAGTGAGCAGAAAAGAAAGGACCGAAAAGGCCGTTCTGATCGCATGAAATCGATTCCATTTCTGCTCATAGCTGTTTCGGAATTCGGTGATTCGGATGTTGGTTAAATCTTCCAGATTCAGGGCCTCCAAAGCATCGTTCAGGGGGACATTCCCAAAGGCCGTTATCCCGAATGTTCCTGCTGCGTACGTGATGGTCGAAACGAGCAGTAACCAGAAGATAGTGCCTGCCTGGTAATGCTGGATACTGCTGATTGCCAGGGATATAAGACTTCCAAAAAAGACCAGAAAGAAAGCCGGGTTGAGAATCGCGCGATTGATCGATTGCATGGTTTCCAGATAGGTGCTGTCGATCACTTTGCGGGTGCCGGGGATCACCGATACGGACCAGGCGTAAAACAGCCCGGCAGATAACCCCGTTAATGCGACCGTAGTAAAAAGGGTGACGGTTTTAATTGACATTTCCATAGTAGAGCGATTTGAGATTTATTGGGTGTGTTAAATACCATTTATCCATTCTTCGAGCATCTGGTATTCTTCATCGGTTAGTCGGATATCGCCCTTGGGCATCCGGCGCTTGACGAAGACTTGCTTGTAAATCCGGGGAGCATTCTTATCCATGTTTTTTCTGGAAAAAATCCTGAATGGATTCTGCTTTCGATGGCATACATTGCACTTCGAATCGAGAATATGAAAGGCCCCCTCCCGGAGCTCGTCTCCGTGTCCTTCCAAACGGGAAGAATTGGGGATGAAATCCGATTCCTCCAGGGTGTTGGAGGCTGTTGGTAAAATGAAACCTGTGAGGAGTATTCCAATTAAAAGAAGTGTTTCTGGCGCTGTTCGCATGATACTTCCGTTTTGATTACAGAAGCAAAATTATGCGCAGAACAGGCCCCGGGCTTGACCGCCCGCGCCAATGTTTTGACACTTTAAGCCAACGGAAGGGGAGAGCTAATGACAGGGCGATTACCTACTAATGGAGTCTGCGGTATTCGGTAGGCGATTGCCCCGTCCAGCGCTTAAAGGCCCGGTTGAAGGCACTTTGCTCGGAAAAGCCCGTCTGAAACGTGATTTCTCCGATACTTCTGGACGTATTTTTCAGTAGATCGATGGATATTTCTCGCTGCGTGTTCTTAACGAGTTCTCTAAATGTCAGGCCACTTTCGGATAAGCGTCTGGTAAGGGTGCGGTTGCTCATCCCCATGTGCTCGGCTAGCTGGGGCAGACTGGGAATGCCGTTGGGGAGCGCATCTCGAATGAGGCCTTCCAGGTCCTGCGCTATTCGATTAGGGCTGATTTCGATGCCATTCGTTTCTTCTTCTACTCGTTCTACCAGGAATTTATTGATGCTGGCATCCGCTTTTGCGGTTCGCGTTTCGAAATCAGCGGTGGTGTAGGAAATGTAATTGTGCGTTTGATTGAATAAAACAGGACATCCGAACGCATCATAGCTATTCATGCCTCTGGGAGGCTGATGTTTAAAGGCAACCTGAACGGGTGCGATAGCGGTCTCCGTCATTGCTTTTAGCACGACAACCGTAGCCGAGAAGGTCGCTTCATTCGACAATGCGACACCTCTGCGGTAGGCGTCGCGCAGCAAATAGACCTTAGAAATATCGGGGGCTTTCTCTACTTTAAATACGTAGGTGTTAGACAGGAGCATGAAGTAGCGTTCGCTGCGTTCAAATATTTCTCCGGCCGTCGAGCAGGTCTTCCACGAAAGCCCTAAAACTCCATAGTCATCCATCTTCATCTCTTGGCCTACCCGCACGGAAAAGCCCGGTCCCAGCTTCTGATCGATCAACTCGTGCAGGTCGAAAAAATGATCGGCGGGAACGGCCTGTACATTGTCCATCGCATCGGCCGGTACTGGAAGGTGTTGGAAATCCTCTACTGTCATGCCCTCATTCAGAGCATGATTGATCATTTTTCGGTACAGACTGATGGAGGTATATTTCATTTGCTACAGCAACTGCTCAAATGTCAACACGTAACCATTGATGTCCTTCATCGAAAAATCCCGGGCACCACAGGGCGTAAGGTGGGGATGATTTAAGGTGGCGCATTTGGCCGACACTTTCTCGTAGAACGCTTCTAGATCATCAACCTGGAAGCAGAGCACTACGCTGCCTCCCATCGATACATCGGATAAGAAGGGGGCCTCGGTTTTGTGTTTGGCTTCTGCTTTGAGAGATAACCGAAAGTTGCCCAACCGCAGTTCCGCCCAGTACATGACGCCGTTTTCCAGATCGGAGTTCACTAGTTTAAAGCCCAACAGATCTTGGTAGAAATCAACTGTATGGTTGACGCTATTGACCATGAGTTCAACAATGGTATTATTCACCTGCATCGTGAAATGACTTTTGGTGGCTTATAATAGACATTATGCGCAAATGATTGCTAAAAGTAA
>CAZDET010000140.1:0-3954 GCA_964504335.1 uncultured Saprospiraceae bacterium | reverse complement strand
CGGATCGCGGGCTGAGCCGCACGACGGCGCTCACCACACCGCCCCAAGAACAGGGCCAGGGCGCAGGGCCAAGCCGCAGGAGCCAGGACCAGGACCGGGACCAGGAGCGGGACTGGGACTGGGGCGCAGGGGCGCTCTGGCGCTAACGCGCACGCGGCGGAGGCGCGCGCAGGGATGCCGCCCGGAGCGAAGTGCGCTAGAAACGATCGCGGGGTCCCCGTAGCTCAGCAGGATAGAGCATCAGATTCCTAATCTGAGGGCCGCAGGTTCGAATCCTGCCGGGGACACCATCAAAATCAAGACCTTAGCGCCGACTTGCCGCTCAGCAGACGGTGTTGGGTAATGTTTTGGGTAACATCAATCGACTGTTGAGCCAAACGAAGCTGACGCTAAGGCGCTCGCGATCATCCGCAAGCGCTCGGGGTTTTCGAGCGAGATTGGAGCGTGACACGGCCAAGGCGTTGGCGGCGGTGGTCTTCATTGATTGCCCTAGCCAGACCAGGGCCCGCGCGAGATCATTTTTTGAACGCGCCAGCTCGACGGCTTCTTTGAGGACTTCGTTTTCGAGCGTTTTGCTGCCGAGCAGACGCTCCAGCTCGCGAATGCGCTTCTTCATGGCCTGGGCTTCGCGATCGGAGACCACCGGCTCCCCGCCGCCAATGGCTTCCAGAACCCCGCCCTCGGCAAGCTTGCGCCATTGAAACAGCTGACTGGGTGCGATGCCATGACGGCGTGCGACAGCTGAAACGCTGACGCCCGGCTCGTAGGTCTCCGGGACGATCGCGGCGTTCGCCCGCCCCTCGAATTGGGTGTGGATGGCTCCCGTGGGGCAAGGGCGTTGTTCGGTGGCTGGATCTGGTCGGTCGCGGCCATGTATGCGGCGCCTGATCTGCAGCGCGTTGGCTGCGCGCCCTGATGAAGTCCGCCGGCTTCAGGTCCCAATCAGTGGCGCGCGCTCAAGAGCGCGCCGGTTCGAGCAGGGTGTCCCGGTCGCCGTGTCGCGGCCCGTTCGCCATCACCTCACACTGCGCCTCACCACCTCTTGGCCGGCTGGGCAACGGCGTTCTGATCAGGCCGCGGCAGGCCTGTAGACATCTCCCCTGTAGACGTCTCCCCTGTAGACGTCTCCCCTGTAGACGTCTCCCCTGTAGACGTCTCCATTGCGCATGAGCGCCCAAACAATACGCCCCATCCGATTGGCTAGCGTAACGGCGACCACCTTCACAGGCTTTCTGCCCAACATGCGCGACAGCCAGTCAGATCCAAGCCGATCACCCCGTCGGGCGGCGATTTGCGCCATGGCGCCGAGATAAAGCAAACGGCGCAGAGACCGATCGCCAGCCTTTGACATCCGCCGCTGGCGATCCTTGCCGCCGCTGGAATGGGGTTTGGGCGTCAGGCCAAGCCAGGCGGCGAAGTCTCGTGCGGAACGACATAATTCGACCACAGGCGCTGTCGCAGCGAGGGCGCTGGCGGTGAGCGCGCCCACGCCAGGCACGGTGGCGAGCCGACACGCCAGGGCGTCTTTGCGCCTGGGCGGCCTCGATGCGCTGGGTGACCAGAGCGATCCGAGCGCGTGTTCGCCGCAGCGGATCGGCCAGCACGTCCATGGCGGCGCGCGCGGCTTGCGGCGCCTCCTCGATCGCGGCCAAAAGCCGATCGAGATTGTGGATCCCCTTGGCCATCACAACGGCGAATTCGGCGAGATGAGCGCGCAGGGCGTTCACGGTCTGGGTTTGCTGACGGATGAGAAGCTCACGTGCTTTGTGGTCCAGCGCCGCCGCCTGTTGAACGGCCGATTTCATCGGAACAAAGCGCATTGTCGGGCGCGTCACCGCCTCGCACATCGCTTCGGCGTCGGCGCGGTCGGTCTTACCTCACCGTGCATAGGTTTCACAGAGCGCGCCAGCATCAGCCGCAGGTCATGGCCGAGCTTGGTCAGCTCGCGCGCCCAATAATGCGCCCCAGAACACGACTCCATGCCGACCAGGCAAGGGGTCAGGCGTGGCGAAGAAGGACAGCATGCGCGTGCGCCGCAGTGTTCGCGTGAAAACTCCATCGCCTTTTTCGTTCGCCCCGTGCACTTGAAAGACGTTCTTGGCGAGATCGACCCTGATGACGGTCGGCTGGTCAATGGATGGCTCCCTTGGGCGGATCGTCTGACAACGCCCACCATGGCGCATCGCGACGCCGAGAGCGGGAGCCATCCACCCCATCAGTGGCGGGGCGGGCTCACTGCTCTCGGCTCTAACCGCGGCGCCGTTCCGGCCCAAAAATCTCCGGTTTCGGGCCGCCGGAGCCGTTGCTGTGGAGCTTTAATGGATGGGCGTACGATGTTCGGTTCCGCACCCTGCGAATCAGCGCGCAACTGAATCGCAGGGTATCGGGAACAACCGACACTCCCGGTGGCCACACGACATGGAGCTCACGAGATGGCGCAATATGTGTCCTTGACGCCCAAGGAAAGCGAAGAAAAAGTTGACGCGCTGATTCAACATATAAAAAGGAATGACTGCCGCATTCTTTCCACGACGCAACCAAGATATGTGACCGACGAAGAAATGTGCACAATTCTCAACAAGATTATGCTTTTTGGTTACACATATCCAGAACGGTGGGCGCTGCGCGATCTTCTCCGCTTCTACAACCCACTTTTCGGATCCGTCTTGCAAGCGGGCTTTTTTCGATGCGAAGGCTACGCGCCTATGAGTAGTTTTGAGAATGATGGAGTGTTACCGCTAAGGTATTCCGGCAATGGTGAGGATATCGTCCCGTCGCGGCCGAGTGACGCCTGTGATTGCACGCACGGGACCCGGGCGGTCATCAGCTTCGACCTTGCTACGTTCTTGAAGCAACTTTGCGACGCAACAGGCGCTGCATTTCATGTCGATATGGATAACTATCGCGCGGGCGATATCGACTATATCGGTGCTGTCCAGCATCCGGATGCTTCAGAGGCTTGGCATTTGTATTTTTGTGGAAACCTCACTTTTAGAGATGATTTTTCAAAATTTCACGAGGCGAGTTCATTTTGCGAATAACGCTCAAAGTCACAGCGCCTTGTAATGATAACTTTTTCGGACTTTAATTATCGCATCAATTCCCGATCGTACATGATGCCAGCATTTTCTATTCTTAAAATGAGGAACCAAAGGCTTTATATTAATCAAAATTTAGTATTAGATTTATTATACAATAAACGACTGCGCGTAAAACAACCAGGGCGACCGAGAAAGCGTGATTTATTAAGAAAAGCATTTGTTTAGTTGCTGGATTATAGCTTTCTACATTACAGAAGAACAGATCAAGCAAGGCAAGTATTTGAGCTTGTGTCACGTGAAAAGAATCCCCCAACTCTCGGATACTGCTTAAATTTTTTATCCTCCTTTGGTGGTCAATGGGAGAAAGAGTGGGAGCGGAAACAAGCTTATGAAAGTGTCGTCAGAAATTTGTAACGACTGACTTTAATCAAGTATTTAATAAACGGCATCGTGGGGCCCATTTTATACTCTTTGCCATAGGGAGCGATTGATTGTTTCTAGGGAGCATTCACACGCACCCAGAGGACTCTCTCTATGTCTAACGATGATGTCGTCTCCACTGCACTTCGAAAGCTTGCTGTTGCACCAGCTGAGGCAGCGCGGCTCGCCAGTGTTGGACGCTCAACTATCTACACCGCCATGAAGTCGGGGGCCCTGCCCTCCATCAAGGTTGGTAAACGAAGGCTGATCCGACTGACGGCGCTGGAGGCGTGGCTGGATTCGCACGGCGTTGGCGCGTCCGCCGACCAAGACGACGGGCGCTGCTAAAACGCCTGACGACAATCCGCTCCATCCATCAATGAAATTTCAACTCTTCCGCCACGCAAGGGGCGGAACCGGCGGACGTGTGTCTTATGGCTGGTCTGCCCCCCGACATTCATCCAGTCTGAGCCGGAGCCGGCTGGGTGAGTGT
>CAZDET010000139.1:0-3983 GCA_964504335.1 uncultured Saprospiraceae bacterium | reverse complement strand
GTGAAGTTGTTGCCTCCGGCATTTGATGCGTGCGCCCTGATTCGTCGGGGTGTTATTTTTATCGAAAGGTATTATTTACGGCCGTCTTCGAGGTGCGGTTAATACTCTGATTCATCTAATCGCTCTTCGAAAATTTACCACCTCACCATACTTAGGACATCTCCCTCCACCCGTGCGCCAAGTCGTTGGTATACTTCCGTTAGATCGGAAGTGCCGAGGCGTAACGATAGCCCAAGTTCGGCCGATCGATGAAAGAGCTCGTGGAGCAAATAGTACCGGGCCGTTTCCCGATCGCCGCAGCGATCTTCGATCAGTTGCCAATATTGCTTATGCTCCGTGTAAATTAGTGCCGGCTTGGGCCCGTCGGAGCTGGAAAAGCTCAACACCTTTTTCTGATCGGAGAGTTGTAGGGATAAATCCATTTGGGAAGAAAGGCTCCACCGCAGGTAGCGAAGCGACCAGTCGGGATCCCCCGGGGGAACAAACTTATAATAGCCGTCACGGCGCAGCCAGGTGCGTTGTCGTTTGGCGTACCGACGACTGTTGCGCTTGATGAGTTGAATAACTTCCTCTCGGCCAATCTTCCCATCGAAATAGGGCAGCCATTCCTGATAACCGACGGTGCGAAACACCGGACGCTCCCGGAAGGAGAGGACCTGCTTAACTTCCCGTTCCAGACCCCGTTCGATCATTTGATCCACGCGTCTGTCGATGCGCTCGTATAGGGCCGGCCGCGACCAGAACGGACAGAGGAAAACCGATCGAAAACCGGACTTCGGGCTTGTCTGATCGAGAAAAGAAGAATACGGCTTTTTTGTCTGTATGGATACTTCCAGGGCGCGCTTCAACCGAGCGGGGTTTTGAAGATCTACCTCGGTGTAATAGGTGGGGTCTAGCTGAGCCAGAAGTTGTTGTAGCCCGGCAATGCCCTCTTGGTCGAATAACGCATCTACTTGCCGACGGATGGATTCTTCTACTGGCGGGATGGGGTCGAACCCTTTGGTGAGCGCGTGCACGAATAGGCCACTACCCCCCACGCAAACGACCACTGAATGCGTTTCGAAAAGGGATCGGAGCAATTCTTGAGCTTCTTCGGCATAGGCGCCGGCGGCAAGCGGCGTTTCGAGGCTGCGATCGGCCACAAAATAGTGAGGGGCGGCGGCCAGTTCCCCGGCAGTTGGACGGGCCGTACCGATGTTGAGTTCGCGGTAAAATTGGCGGCTATCCGCCGATAGAATGGCCGTCTGGAAGTACCGCGCTACGGCAATCGCGAGGCTGGTCTTTCCACTGGCGGTGGGTCCGCTGATTACGATTAAAGTGCGCTGGCCCATGCCCTAAAGGTCTAAAATTGTTGCACACCATCCATTTCACCAGTTGGCATTTCCTACCTTTATAAGACGCAACCCGCAATTCCTGCCATGTTGTATTACATCGTTCGCCCATTCGCCCGGGAGGGGCTGCGGCTATTTTACCGCCGCATCGACCTCATCGGGCGAAATCGCATCCCGAAAAACGCGGCAGTCATACTGGCGGCTAATCATCCTACCGCCTTTATCGAACCCTGCATTCTTGCGTGTTTCTTGCCGCGCCCTTTGTATTTTCTGGCCCGAGGAAATTTATTTCAAAAGTCGTTTTACGCCCGCTTACTGCGCAGCTTGCACATTATTCCCGTATTTCGAATGAAGGATTTGGGCATGCGTGGCTTGCGCCAAAATTTTTCGGCTTTTGAGCGATGCTACCAGGCCCTGAACGAGCGAAAAACGCTAATGATTCTGGCGGAGGGCCGCTGCGTCCACGAAAAGCGACTGCGGCCCATCCAGAAAGGTACGGCCCGTATTGCCCTCGGAGCGCTCGAACAGTATGCCGATTTGGAAGAGGTGTACATCGTGCCGGTCGGTATTAATTACACCTACGCCGATCGAATGCGCTCGCACGTCATGATCCGGTTTGCGGAACCGCTAAAAGCCTCCGCTTACTTCGATGCCTTTCGCAAGGATCAGCGGGAGGCTGTTGGCCAGCTTACCCAGGATTTGGAATCGGCCCTGCGCCCTCACGTGGTGGGAGTGGCAGAAAACAAGGACGAATTGCTACTCGATCATTTGCTGCAAATGGATCGGTCCATTGCTCCCCGCTTCGAAAGCACGGGCATTTCTGAAGATGAAACCACCCTCAACCGCGAACTCGCCGTGGCTCATTCTGTAGCAGAACTCGATGAAGAAAGCCGGAATGCCTTATTCCAACAAACGGCCAGCTACTTCAGCCGACTGCACTGGCTACGGCTTGATCCCCTGGCAGTAGCCGGGCAATACGAGCGGTTGCGGAAGCATACTACAAGATTTATCCTGGGGGTACTTCCCGCTGCCCTGTTGATAGCCTGGTTTGCACCGCTTCTGGCCGTTGCCTATTGGGTTGCCGGGACGAAGGTGCCGCCATTGCGTTTTTACCAACCGGTTAAGTGGGGGCTTTTGAGTGGATTTTTGTTTTTATACCTTCCGTTTTGGCTCATCGTTGCCTGGGCGAGTGAAACCTGGTGGCTACTTGGATTAAGCATTCTTTTTCTAGCTGGTTTGCACTGGTTACTCTCGTATCTGGAGCGGCTCCAGCGTGCACTTCTCGCATGGCGAATGTGGCGGCAACCGCCGGAAATAGCAGCCCAATTGCGCCGGGAGCAAGCGGCAATTATATCGGCTTGGCGGGCCAAACCCACATCCTTTCCTACCGCCGGACGTTCTTTAGGCTGATACCAAGTGGTCAGCAAGTATGCAACAGCGAGCAGCGCTCCAACAGAGACTTAATCGGTTTGGAAAAAGGCGGGAAGCCTGTTTTTTTTTAATCGACTTTGCGGCAGAGTCTGGGCAGGTCTGGTCGCTCGATCAATTATCTGCTGAGGAGTTGATGGTCGATTTCCCGGAATTCAGCAATCTTCCGATGTGGATCGCACCTCCTGCCAAACCGCTTTTCTGGGCCATCGATCCGCCCGTGATGCAGCATTACCGAGCCGGCTACGGGCTCGTCGTGAATGGGCTGCAAGCCGGCGATAGTTATCTGGTAAATTACACGATGCCGGCACGGCTACAGACCAACTATAGCCTGCGGGAGTTGATGCTGGCAAGTAGTGCTACCTATCGCATCTGGTGGCGCAACCGATTTACCTGCTTTTCTCCCGAAACGTTCGTACGCATTGAGGCCAATCACATTACTACCTATCCGATGAAGGGCACCGCCCCCAATAATCCCGCTGCGGCGGAACGCCTGCTGGCAGATCCCAAAGAACAGGCCGAACATGCTACCATCGTTGATCTATTGCGCAACGATTTATCCAGAGTGAGTAAACGGGTTCGGGTGGAACGCTATCGGTATCTGACTCCAACCGTGAGATCAGGGGGCGGCCTACTGCAGACCATCAGTCAAATTGGTGGAAAATTACCGGACAATTGGCAACGAAAAATGGGTGACCTGCTCTTCGAGCTACTGCCGGCCGGCTCCGTCAGCGGAGCACCTAAAGCAAGCACTATGCGCCTCATTCAGGAAGCCGAGGGACAATCCAGGGGCTTTTACTGTGGTATTGCGGGCCTGTTTACCGGTGATCGACTGGAGACGGCTATCCTTATCCGCTTCGTCGAGCGACTGCCAAATAACCAGCTGCAATTTTGGGCGGGTGGAGGAATTACTGCCAACTCCGAGCCGGAAAAGGAGTATGCCGAATTAATCGGTAAGATGCATCTTCCCGTTCCGAGTGCTGAACCAACCAAAGAGTTGTCGGTCAAACTTATGGCAAACGCACCAAAATGGTCGGTACGATAGTTTTGGGAGTTTTGGGCTTGCTTATATGTTGATAAGCGCATATCTTTGCGGCACCATCCAATAGCTGCCCTAGTGGCAGTCGTTCTCACAAAGTAGCCCAGGTTTTCACACGGCCGTTTCCATAGCTGGTAGCCGCGTGCGCAGCGCACGCCCTGGTTACTTGCAGCCCTCCAGGTTGG
>CAZDET010000138.1:0-4026 GCA_964504335.1 uncultured Saprospiraceae bacterium | reverse complement strand
TCGTTAGCGTTTTCCCTTTCAAGTGGGAACTACGAGCGTGTTTGGACTTTACCCGCCTGCCCGAAGCTGTTTGCTATGTTCGGCGAGTGATGCCTTTCTACCGCTAGGAGGAATGGTTTGGCTTGAGGGCAGGCCCACTCGACAGCCGACCTGGAGTCGCCTGACGATGTTGGGAGCCCTGTTCAGATTTAAGGGCTAGAAAATAGAATCTTTATTTATATTGAGTACTGCCTGAAGGTCGCTTTCCTCAAAAACTACTGTATGTGCCTGGACCCCCCACTGATACAATCACCGGAGCCCGTTCCGCTGGCGGAAGGCGTGGAATTGGAGTTGGTAACGGTGGAAGGCGGAACGTTTCGCTTCAAGGATCGGGAGTCGGGTCCGGAGATCACCGTGCCGACGTTCTGCCTGGGTAAGTATCCGGTGACGAATGCGCAGTATCTGGCCTTTGTAGAGGCGACGGGTACCCACGCGCCCGAATGGATGGAGGAAGGAAGCGACTATAATATCGATACTGGTTCCGATGATTACTACCGCAAAATGGGAGCAGCCACGACAGCGGCCAGCCATCCGGTGGTGGGGGTAAGTTGGGACGATGCGGTGGCCTTTTGCGAGTGGCTGAGCGCCAAGACCGGCGACCCTTACGGCTTGCCTTCGGAGACCCGGTGGGAGTACGCGGCCCGGGGTGGACGGGCAGATGATCCTTACGAATACGCGGGAGGGAATAAGCTAAAAGAAGTGGGTTGGTATCGGGAGAATAGCAACGGGAGTACCCATCCGGTGGGCTTGAAGTTGCCCAACACGCTTGGCTTGTACGATCTGAGTGGGAATGTATGGGAGTGGTGCGCCGACCACTGGCACGCTGATTACCAGGACATTCCGCGCGATGGGCGCGCCTGGACAGAAGGGGGGGAAGAAAACTGGCGAGTGGTTCGTGGCGGGTCTTGGCTCAACAACGATTACTTTTGTCGGGTCTCCAGCCGCTACTTCAGCCGCTCCACAGACGTCCGTAACAGCGATTTGGGTTTTCGAGTTGCCCGGTACTAACCCTTTGGTTTTTTAACTTTTATTCTTTTCGGCCGCCGCAGGCGGCCCGCGCGCAAAAAAAATGACCTAAGCTCTAATCGATGGATGCAGCACAACAATTGAAGGAAATCTTCGGAGTTGATTTCGAACAGGTACCGGACATTACGGCGCTTCGGCGGTTTGCACATTCCAATGCCTTTTGTGCCGAAGACGGGCAGATTACCGGGATTGGTGCCACCGAGATCAGCCGGACCGCGCTGCAACTGCCCGCGCTGCCCCACTTGGTGTACCTGAATGTATCCGACAATGCATCCCTGCAATCCTTGACGTTCGAGGAGGCCCCAAGCGCATTAGTGCATTTCGATGCCAGCGATAGCGGCCTCACCCGTCTGGTCTTGCCGAGTGGCCTGGAAAATCTGTGCTGGCTGGATGTGAACCGGTGTAAGCTCACGAATTTCGAATCGAAGGGCAAGCTACCCTCTCTGCGCTATCTATACCTCAGCAAGAACCAACTGAGTGAACTGACACTGGATGCGCCGGCCCTGCAACGGGCGTATATTTCCGACAACAAGTTGCAATCGATCCGCTTCCCCTCCGTGCCTACGGCCCTCGAAATCCTGCAATTGGATAATAACCAATTGGAAAAGCTACCGGAGCAACTGCTGGATTTCGAAGGGCTGAAAGGCCTGAATGTATACGGCAATCCTCTGCCGGATATACCGCCTACCTTGATCGCGGAGACGAGAGGTGACAGCTCCTGGGAGGCGATCCGCAATTACCTGCGAGAGTTTGTTGGGGAAGAAGGCAAAATCACCGAAGACCGGGTGATCATCAACGATCGCGCCAAACTGATCATCGTCGGCAACGGGCGGGTCGGGAAGACCTCCATGTACCGCCGATTGGCCGGCCAGCCCTTCAACGAGCGGGAGCCCTTTACCCACGGCGTGCAAATCGGGGAGCTGGATAAATCTCACCTACCGAAGATCAAGACGGATAAGCTGCAACTACAGGTGTGGGATTTTGGCGGACAGGAAATCTTCCACGGCACCCACCAGTTTTTTCTGAGCGATGAAGCGGTCTATTGCCTGGCCTGGACCAGCCGGGAGAACGTCCGCCCCCATCAGGAACGCGACAAGGAGTCCCTTCCCTTCGACGAGCGCTGGCGCCAGTGTGCCTACTGGCTGGAAAACATCCGCCTGCGCGCCTCCGACAGCCCGATCGTGATGGTTCAAACGCATACGGATAATCTCCGGCACAAATCCTCCGCCGATCCCTCCTGGCAACGCGACTACGAGGCGAATATCCTGGACTTCAGCGCGGCCAAAGACTGGGGGCTGGATCAACTGCGCGAAATCCTCGCCGATCGGCTCAATACGGCCATTCCCATGTTGGGGAAGGAGTTTCCGAAAACCTACGAAAACGTCATCCAGGCCATTGAAGCCCTCAAGGATACCGAAGATTTCATCTCCTATGATCGCTATTTGGAGGTGTGTAACCAAGCCGGTATTCAGGAGGGCGGCGAAGAAACACTGCTGGACTACCTGGTCAAAACGGGCGTAGTGGTGTATTTCGACAAGCCCTTGCTCAGAAACGTCATTTACATCAATTCAAATTGGCTGACGGAGCAGGTATACCTCCTCATCAACAATAAACTGCGGCCAAGGAAGGGCAGAATCGACGACGCGTACCTCAAAGAAATCTTGCCCAAGAAGCAATACAATGATACCCAGCGTGCTCAGTTTGTTGAATTATTGAAATCCTTTGAACTCATTTTTCAGCCAAAGGGAAGCACTCATTTAATTGCACCCCAGTACCTTCCGAAAGCGTTAGAGCCCGACGCAAAGAAATTGCATGATAAATTCTTAAAGCACCTACAGCTAGGATTCGTTTTTCGATTCACCCGATTTTTGCCCGACAACGTGATGATTAACTTCCTGAGTCGCTACGGGCCTTATTCCGATGACATCATTTGGAAAAACGGCATCTGCTTTTCGGACAGCCACGATGCAGATTGCATTGTGCACTTCGATGCGGATACCCGCAGCCTTACCGTATACGGGAACCAGGATGCACCAAGCCGATCCTTGCTGCGGCAGGTATGCAAGGCCTTTTTGGAATTGGGTAAAAACGCCCGGGCCGAAATCTCCCTCAATGGAGAGGTATTCGCCTCCTGGCAAAGACTGGAGAAATACGCAGAGTTGTATTCGAAGAACCCCAAAGCCGAATTTTTTGCCACCGATGAGACGACCGCTCTACCGGTGAGCGACTTCATGTGGTTGTTTGGGGAGGAAAAGCGGATGCATTTTGCCGAACCAAGAATGGGGAACGATGCAGTGGATCAAGATGACCGGGCCTATGAACTATTTTTGTCGTACGCCCGGAAAGATAAATCCTACTTTGAGGTGTTTAGGGAAGGATTGGAAACGCAATTAAAAAGCACGCAAATTCAAATTAATGAAATCTGGTTTGACGAAACCATTCCCGAAGGAAAAGACTGGTTGGAAGAAATAGAAAAGAAACTGGAGGAGGCTCAAATAGCCATCCTGCTAGTTAGTTCGAATTTTTTGGCCTCGGATTTCATAAAGAGAATTGAATTCAAGCGCTTCCTGGAGCGAAGAGACCAAGGCGACTTATTGGTATTCCCAATGAAATTGGCCCCCAGCAATATCAATAGCTGGCCCGATCTGGGGGCGATTCAATTTTTTATGCCGGATGGAGCAAACTTCAATCTGCCTCACTTAAAGGATTTTACCTTTTCAGATCTCGTAAAATTTCACCCCACCAACGGGGAAATACTTCCCAATCCGAACAGAGACCGGTACTTCATGAAACTGGCGGAATCTATAAAAGGGAGTATAGAGGCGTGGAGGCAAGATCGCGGCAAATCTTGAAGCTAGAGGATACGTCATTTGCCTGAGTTGCTATCCGATTGGGTGGTCCTTTAGTACTTTGGTCTTTTAGTACTTTAGATTCATTATTTATTTTGATATTACACGTAAC
>CAZDET010000137.1:0-4125 GCA_964504335.1 uncultured Saprospiraceae bacterium | reverse complement strand
TATGACCGACCCATCCGGCCGGACGACTCTTACACCACGTCAAGGGACGTGACCCGGCCCGCTGCCGCGCGCAGGCCGCCACTCTTAAGCAGACTTAACCCCTTAGGGCTGCAATCGCGGCGGTCGGGTTGATGACCTTCAGTTCTTGCGGGCCTTCTTCCGTCGCGGTGGTCTCAATAAGCGCGCGAACCTCAGAAACGCTCAGCCCGGGATCAATCGCCCAAAGCTTCGCAGCCAGATTGGCTACCGCCGGCGCGGACTGGGAAGTGCCCGACGCGGCGATCACCCGCCCGCCAGGCACCCGGGCGGGAACCTCAAAGCCGTTGGCATACACGTCGACGGAGTCTCCAAAGGCGGTGAAGCCCGTTGGTTGGAGGCTAATATCGACGGCGCCGACCGTGAGCAGGTTCGACGTGTTTAACCCTGCCGGCAGCGTCTTCGCGTAGTCGACATCGGCGTCGTCATTGCCTGCGCCAGCGACGAACAGGATGTCAGGGTGGCGTGTGAAGGCGCTCTCGAACGCCGCCGCCACGCGAGTCCAGCGATCGAGAGCGATCTCGCGGCGCTCCTGCGGATCACGTACGGTCTGCTGCAAACCCGCCTCAAACCAGGCAAGGCTGAGCGCGAAGCTCATATTGATCACGCGCGCGCCGGTGGCCGCGAGATAGTCGACCGTATCCCCGATACGCTTGATGTGCCTTTCGATGTCTTCTTCGGTGTGAGTTTCCGGGATGGCTGTGATCGCATAGTCGAAGCGCCCGTAGACGATACGCGCGGCGGGATTGTCCGTCACAGCAACGTCGGCGATCGATGTTCCGTGCATAAACAGGACGGCCTTGCCGAGTTCCAACATGAACGGCGTCACCTCCTCGGGAGGCAACTCGGATATGGCTTTTTGGAGCAGACCTGCTTCCTCAGAGGCGACCGCTGCTTGCACGTCGAGGAAGCCCTTCATCAAATCGAACAGCTCATCAAGGTCGCGCACATCATCCATCGGGCGCAGCGCCAGAGGGGTCGGGAGCTGCTCGGCGTCGTATGCAACGCCGTGAATGTCGTCGATATGGCCGTTGCCGTCGTCGTCCTCGCCATTGAGGATCTCGTTTTCATTCTGCCACAAACGGCCCTCAAAAAGCTCGACATCCAAGCCACTGTCCCAGACGCCGACCACGACAGGCGTCAAGCCGTCTTCCTCGTTCAAATCCACGAGCCGTGGCGTCCACAGATCGTCCTTTGGCTTCGCCATCTCCTGAATGCGCGCATCTAGGATTTCGGCGACCACGGGGAACACGTCGACCAACATCACCGTGAATCGCGTGGACACCATCGAGGTTAAGAAGTTGCGGTCCACGGCATTGGACTGCGCCCCAGCCGCGGGGTCCATCCCGCCTTGGACCTGGCCACGCATCAGCGCCTCCGTGATGATGGAAGCCGTTCCTCGCAGGTTCTCGATTTCGTCGCCGACGAGGGCGTAGTCCAAAGCTTCGATGCGCGCCTGATAGATTTTGCGGAATTCGGCTGTGAAGCGCTCCCCGGACGCCGCACCGGTTTGCTTGGCCGCTTCGGCGAATGCGTCGGCGAGCACGCCGCTCCAGGCCTGATCGGCAGGTTTGTTATGAAGCGTGCGAATCTGAGGCGAAAGCGCCAACGCATCATCCCAGCGTTGCTGGACAAGGGCGATGGTGTGTCGCGTTTCCAGGAGGCCGCGACGGGTGGTGGCGTCCTTAATGGCATATTTAGCCAGGACCCCGGCGATGTCGGCGTCAAGCTCATCCGCGAGCGCGGTGAAGGCGGCCTCGTCCTCAAAGAGGATCGCGCTGGGCGATGCGCTCAGCGTAAAGGACGCTTGGGGGAGGTGTGCGGCGGTTTCGATCACCGGTTTGTCTTGAGCGAACGCGACCGGGCTTGTGCAGGCAAGCAACGCGGCAGCGATGGCTGCATGGATAGTTTTCACTTGGATTCTCCCTGTTTTAGCCCCGAGGTCATTCGAAGGCGCTCTCATGCACGCTGGCTAGGGAGGACAGGCGCGCGCCCGGCTGCGACGCGTCCCTGAACTTATGCCTTTGCGGCGATCCCAGATCATCGTACATTTCCGGTACAGGAACATAATTGTCGAAAAATGACAAGTATGTTCTCTAGGGAGAAAATATGCTCAATATCGTGCTGCGCGCCGTACGGGTGATGCTCCCGGTGGTGATCGTATTCTACGTCTTGCTCGTTGGGTGGTTTTTGGCCACGGCGGGAAAGCCTTTGGCGTTCGGGACGCTGGAGTTTCGAGCAGAGATGGGGCCAAGCCCAGAAGATATGGACATGGTTGAGATTGTATTCCGGTCTATCCCTCACCTCGTAAGCGCCTATGGGCTCGCTCAGCTCTGGCTTCTGTTTGGTGCGTTCTTGAACGGCCGCACGTTCAGTGCGCAGGCCGTCGACCATCTCACCAAATTCGGAGCAGCGCTTATCGCCAGCGTTGTCCTCACCGTCGTGATCAACGCCGTGTTTGGCAATTCAACTGGGCTCAAGGGATTGAGCGTCGACCAAAACCAACTGTTTCAGCTGTTGATCGGCTTTGTGTTTCTTCTCGTCGCCCGAGCCTTCGCACGCGCCCGAGGCAATGCAGAAGAACTAGAGCGCTATTTCTGAAGATCCGCCATGGCCATTGAAATTCATCTCGACGTGATGTTGGCGCGCCGCAAGATGCGGGCGAAGGACCTTGCTACCGCTATGGGGATGACGGAGGCCCAGCTATCGAAAGTGAAGAACGGACACATGGTCGGCATCAAATTCCAAACACTGGACCGTTTGTGCGAGCTGCTGAAGTGTCAGCCCGGCGATCTCCTCGAGCATCTCCCGAATGGGGAATGAGTGACCGATACTTTGGAGCCACTCCAAGTTTGATTTGAGCTTTGATTGGGCTGGTCGTTATCGTTTCGATTTCGCGAATAGTTGGACAACGCTGCCTAATAGAGGACGCGGACTGAGCCTCCGCATCTTGCGCCAAAGCTGACCTCTAACGGAGAGAGTAGACTGACGGCTCCTGGCCGGAAGGCGGAAGCGTCGCAGCGCTCAAAGCGGCCATTTGGCCAATGTCTGCAATGGTTTCCGGCGCTGGCCGGCAGATCGCGACCCTTCTCGGACCATGCTGCGGATTGTCGAGCGTGTCGCGTTTCGGGCCCATCCCAGACTCATGCGGTCGTGCTCGCAAATGGCAGGATCTCGCCGAATAGCGGTCATCCAGCAGCGCAGTGTGGTTGGCTGCAATGGGCGAAGAAAGCGGGCCGGTCGGCGGATGCGGTGCATCTGTCTGCGCCGCTCAAACTGCTGGGGTCTGAATTGACCCACGATCTTGAGGAGCTTGCCGTCCAGCTCGCCGGACCCGCCGCGCTCGTCGCCCTGGATGCCGGCGCAACGTCGGCGTATGGATAACGTAGGGTAGTTTTGGCAAAATAGGGTTTGAGGAGGCGGCTCCCGACTCGGCCTTGAGTGGTTCGTGGCCAAACGGATCAATCAAGCAAGAGAAGGAACCCGCCATGGCGGATGATAAACGAGGGTCGCAGAGCGAGGCGACGGGCGTGTCGAACGTCGTGAAGATAGACGAGGAGCGCATTCGCGGTCACCTGGATCGGATCGTGCGCACGAGCGTCGAAGAAGCGCTCAATGGCCTTTTGGACGCCGAAGTGGACCGGCTGGTCGGCGCGGGCCGCTATCAAAGAACGGATGCGCGCAAGGACCACCGCTCCGGCCATTATGAGCGCAAGCTGCACACCAAGGCTGGCGAAGTCACGCTCAAAGTCCCCAAACTGCGTAAGCAAACCTTGGACACCGCCATCATCGAGCGCTATCGCCGGCGGGAAAGCTCCGTCGAGGAAGCCCTCATGGAGATGTATCTCGCTGGCGTTTCGGTCCGGCGTGTGGAGGACATCACTGAGGCTTTGTGGGGAACGCGGGTCTCGGCCTCCACGGTCAGCGACCTCGATCAGAAGATTTACAAACGGATCGATGAATGGCGCAACGCGCCGATCGAAGGCGAGCATCCTTACGTTTACTTGGACGGGATCGTCATGGTGAGGCCGGTTCGCCATTGATGGAGTGGATGGCTCCCGCTTGCGGCGTCGCGGTGCGGCAGGGTGG
>CAZDET010000136.1:0-4240 GCA_964504335.1 uncultured Saprospiraceae bacterium | reverse complement strand
CCCAATCCTATTCCACGGATGGAATAACCTATACGGACGCAGGAACCTTTACCCATTCCATGACGGTCACCGCCGTGGGCATTTACAGTGGAAATGCAGGCACCAATCCCGCCCATACCGCCCAATTCGACTATTTCCAGAGCCTGGATGCACCAATCCAACAGGAAGACAATTGCACCCTACCAACGGCACCGGAGCTCAGTGCAATCGGTGATCAATCGTTTGAGGTGAATGTGCAGGAGAGCATTCCCCTTTCCGCCAGTGATGACGATGGAGACCCTTCCAGCCTGCAATTCTCGTTCTCTGCCACCCCATCAATTGACAATTTTGCAAATCTGAACGACCAACAAGACGGCACCGCTTTTCTGGAGCTGAGTCCCGCACCAGCGAACGAAGGAGTGTATACCGTAACCGTTACGGTAACCGACGCTGACCAGCTGACCGACTCCGAAACCTTCACTCTGACCATTGGCAATCCGGTTATTTGCAGTATTTCGGTTGATGATGCCACCACCGGAGCGTGTGATACCGGCAACGACACCGACGATGCCGCCGATGACACCTTCTCCGTCATGGTCACCGCAACCGCCTCCAATGGCGGGACTGACAATCAATATTACATCACCGACGGTAATGGCCTTTCCTGGGGACCATTCGACTACGGAACGGAGGGCACCGCCGGGCCATTCGTCGCCGATGGTAGCACAATTAGTCCGATCCTTTTCGTAGAGGACGCCAACGATCCCGGCTGTCGTACCGAATTGGGCCCTTTTGGACCCGTAAATGCATGCTCCGGGTCGGGTACCGGGCCCGTCATCGACATCTGGTACGGTGACGAACAAACCTTCGGAGACCCTGGTATCCCGCAGATATGGTGTAATATTCTGGGAAATGTATCCGACGCTGATGGTGGCAGCATCACCGCGCTATCGTACAGGCTCAACGGCAGGGCTCCGGTTCTCCTGAACCAGGGCCCGGATGGTCGCCGCCTGGTCGAAGCGGGTGATTTCGTCGTAGACCTGCCCGTAGACCTGCTCCAGGATGGAGCCAACGAGGTGATCATTACGGCTACCGACAATAATGGCAGCAGTGCCAGCCGAACGGTAATCGTTAATTTCACTTCCGACCAGACCTGGCCTAACCCCTACTCTGTCGACTGGAGTGCGCTCAACAGCATTACAGGGGTGGACGAGGTCAGCCACGTGGTAGACGGGAAGTTCTACCTAACTCCTGACGGCATCCGCACCGAAGAGCCCGGTTACGATCGTTTGATCGCCATAGGCAATCAGGACTGGACCAATTACGAGGTACTGGTGCCCGTAACCATCCACGACCAAAGTGCCAGTAACGGCGGAGTCGGGGTGTTGATGCGTTGGAAGGGCCATACCGACAGGGGTGCGAGCTGTGAGCAGCCCAAGTGTGGCTTCCTGCCCCTCGGCGACATCGGCTGGTACCGAGATAATGAGCTCGAATTTTTCGAGGGGAATAGCGTTGTCCGCTCCCTCGATAATGAGGTGACCTATCTCTTCCGAATCTCCGTGGAAACGGATGCCAACACCGGCAATACGCTTTATCGCCTCAAAGTCTGGGAAGCAAGCCTACCCGAAGAACCTCCCGGATGGGATCTGGAGCATACCGCTAATGCCTCCGACTTACAAGAAGGCTGCTTCCTGCTCATTTCGCATCGCTGGGATGTTACCTTCGGCAACGTCACAGTAACACCCGGCTCGTTGTCGATCTCGGACGTACAGGTCAGCCTGGCAAATAATAATACCCAAGCCACTCTCAGTTGGAAGACCAACCAACCGGCCACCAGCCGGATCGATTACGGGCTTGATCAAAATTACGGGGAGGTCGTGGAAACCCCCGATTTGGTTACCAATCATTCGGTCACTCTAAATAATCTGACGGCTAACACGATTTACAATTACCAATTATCCGGACAAAGCGCCAATCTAGAATCCATCACCACCGGTAATCGGATTCTGTCTACCTTCTCCGCAGGCCTCAAGTCAGATGATTTTTGCGCCGACCAACCCGATCCCGTTTGGAGATTCAATGATCCACTCGGTGACGGCGGCATGTTTACCCTAACCGGTTCGGGCACGGAGAACGCCTACGCCGAGATCTTCGTCCCGGGCGGAGACGACCACGAAGTTTTCACCAGTGGCATACAGGCCCCCCATATTGCCCAATCAATGAACAACGCCGACTTCGAAGTAGAAATCAAGTGGGCTTCCGGGGTGGATCTGCCCCAGAATGAGATTCAGGGCGTCTTTTTCAAGGAAAGCGACACGCGCTATGTCCGTTTCGATTTTTATAGCCAAACTAGCGACACACGCATATACGCACAGGCCTACGACCTGGTAAACGGAACCCCCAGCGCGTTTATAAACCAAAGAATTGCCGATGCAGGTACCGCCCCGCTGTACATGCGCATCAAACGGGAAGGGAATCAGTGGTCGCAAACCTACTCCTTCGACGGCACCGACTGGATGCAGGGCGCACTCTTCACCTACGATCTGGCCCCTGTGGAAGTAGGTCTTTTTGCCGGAAACGCCCCCCAAGGAGAAGCGCCCGCACACACGATTCAGATTGATTACTTTGAAAACAAGGCAGCTCCCATCAGCGACGAGGATGGCTGTGAGCGCACCTCCTGCGCCATCACCGGTATTGATGTAAATACTATTTCTGCTTGCGAAGACCAAGGATCGTCCTCGCTAGACGACGATACCTTCACCGCGAATGTGACCGTCAGCTTCTTCAATCCGCCCGCCGAGGGTTCCCTCGATCTGTCGGGAGATGGTGTAGCCTCCGTCGATGTTGAATTCATGGATAGCCCAACCAGCCACACCTTCACCGGCGTGACGATGTCCTCGGATGGTGGCCCCATCAGCCTGACGGCTGCCTTCTCCGCCGATGATTGTGACCTGACAGTTGCCGATGCCGGCTCCGCACCCAGTCCTTGCTCGGATCCGCCCGTCATTAACCTGGTAGGCGGTAATCCACTAGATTGGCTCCAAGGTACTACCTACGTAGACCCCGGTGCTACCGCTACCGATGATGAAGACGGCGACCTCGATCCCACAACCATCCAAATCGATGCTTCGGCCGTCAATGTCAGTACTCCTGGCAGTTACTCCGTATCGTTCAACGTAACCGATCTGGCCGGTAACCCAGCACAAGAGGTCACCCGGACAGTCAATGTAATTCCAGTGGTACAAAACACCCCACCGGTACTTTTCCAAATCGGCAATCAAAGCCTAGAAGAGGGTCAGTCCCTGACGGTCAATATCTCTGCCACCGACCCTGATGGCAATGATGCTGATCTCACCTTCTCCGATGCCGACCTGCCCTCCTTCGCTCTGTTGAACAATAACAGCGACGGCACCGCCACCCTCCAAATCGACCCGACTACCGGTAATATGGGGACTTATCCCGTAACTATCACCGTCACCGATACCGATGGGCTCGAGGACAGCGAAACCTTCAATATCATCGTGATTCCATCGGTGCAAAACGAAGCTCCCACCGTGGATGCTGGTGAAGAGCAGGTCGTGATCCTGCAAGGCTCCTCCGTGGTCGTTTCACTCGACGGCACCGTCACGGATGATGGCCTCCCGGATAACAATTTGACCATTGAGTGGACGCTCACTCAGGGTAATCCAAACGATGTGGCCTTCCTCAACAATAACATGGAAGATGTAGATGTCGTCTTCACCGGCACGGGCACCTTCGTATTCACCCTCACGGCTGATGACGGCGAACTCAGCACTTCGGATGTGGTGATGATCACCGTCAATCCCGAGGTCATTGAACCCAGCCAATTCACGCTGGTCGATGCAGGGGCCAATACCGATATCGGCCCACTCGAAAACGGCGATGCCATCAATTTAGCCACCAGCCCGGCTCAACTGAGTATCATCTTTGAACCCACCCAGGCAGCGGTCGGAAGTGTGCAACTGGTGCTCACCGGGCCCGCATCCAATACCCAGACCGAAAATGTAGCGCCCTACGCCCTCGATGGCGACAGTGGCGGCAACTACTTCCCCTTCAATTTTGTCGCAAGTGAGAATGAGGGCTATACCCTGACCGCCACGGTCTTCTCCGGCAGCGGCGGCAGTGGATCGGTACTCGAAACCCAAACCCTCACATTCAGTGTCATTGACGACGATGGCGTGAATCAGCCTCCTGTGGCTGATGCCGGGGATGACCAGACCGTCACCGACGATGACGAAAA
>CAZDET010000135.1:0-4384 GCA_964504335.1 uncultured Saprospiraceae bacterium | reverse complement strand
CTCATGATACGCATCCATCTCCTCCTTCTCAAACTGATCGAGGTAAATCTGCGTGGTCCGCACCTCTTTATGTCCCGAGGCCTCGGAGATCGCCTTTACTGGTACTTCCTTGCATCTGGCACCTTCACATTCAGTTGAGCTTCATCATCGGATCGGGGAGTCCCTCCCAAAACGCTAGCGGCACCCCCTCATGGGCCCGCGGCACCATCCCCCGCGTATCGCAGTACTGCTGGTGGCGCTCACCGGCGGGATAGAAGGGCGTGGCGGGAGCCACTTCGGTGACGGCCGCATAGCCGTTTTCGCGCAATTGTTGGAGCAGGCGCTCGGCGGTGGCGCGCTGGGCGTCGGTGGTGTAAAAGATGGCGGAGCGGTACTGCCCGCCGCGGTCGCGGCGATCGATGGTGGGGTTGTGGTGGGCAAAGAAATGATGGAGCAAGACCTCGAGGGGCAGGATACTCGGGTCGTAGTGCACTTCAACGACTTCGGCGTGGCCGGTGGTTTTGGTGCACACTTGCTGGTAGGTGGGGTTGGGAGTATGGCCGCCGGAGAATCCTACCCGGGTGGCGACCACGCCGGGTAGGCGTTGAAAGAAGTATTCTTTACTCCAGAAACAGCCACTCGCTAGGAGTATGCGTTCCATTTAGTTTTTGTCGGCTGCTTCGGCGGCCTGCATGCCTTCCCATTGCTCCCGCTTGATGAACTTCATGGAGAGGGAGTTGACGCAGTGGCGCGTATTTTTCTCGGTGAGGCGCTCGCCGATGAAGACGTGGCCCAGGTGGCCTCCGCAGTTGTTGCAAAGGATCTCGGTGCGCCGGCCGTCGGCGTCGCGCTCGCGGCGAACGGCTCCCGGAATTTCATCGTCGAAACTGGGCCAGCCGCAACCGCTAGAGAACTTGTCCTTCGAGTCGTAGAGCGGCTGCTCGCAGCGGCGGCATACGAACACACCGTCTACCTTGAAGTTGTCGTACTCGCCGGTGAAGCGGCGTTCTGTGCCTTTATGCACGATGATGCGCTCTTCTTCGGGCGTGAGTTGATTCCAGTTTTTTGGATCTTTCATAATCGATTTTGTGTACGTACAATAAACAACGAACGCCCGGGATCAGTTGAGGGCTAGCCCTTGTCAATAAAGTCGCGTTCACGTAAAATTTCCAGCGCCCGGTCGACGTGTTCGGGGTGGATGTAGAGCTCGGCTTCGCCGACGGGAAATACCGAATCGGGCCGACTGACAATGTGGCTCTCGATATCCGCTTGCTTGAGTACGTCTTCGGCGAGTTTCGCCTGTAGTTCGTCTTTGGAGACAAAAATCTTTACCCAGCCTTGTCGCATAGTAATCGATTTTGATGCTTTTTGAAAAGCAGGTTAAGGTTCTGCGAATGATATGTTGGATCAGGGACCAATTTAAACAACGGTTGGCAATCCTATGTTAATGCCGCCTTATGGAACATCCGGTTTTAACGGCAGCGCGCCACTGCCGCATCTGCGCGGCCGACCTGCCGATGGGGCCCAATCCCATCTTTCGCATCGACGCGCGGGCCCGCATCGTACTGATCAGCCAGGCACCGGGGCGGTTGGCGCATCAGCGCTCCATTGCCTGGGATGATCCCGGCGGCCGGCGGCTGCGGGAGTGGCTCGGCTTGGACGATGCGCTTTTTTTCGACACCCCCTTCTTGGCTGTGCTCCCAATGGGGCTCTGCTACCCGGGCAAGGGGAAAGGCGGCGACCTGCCGCCCCGGCCGGAGTGCGCGCCCAACTGGCAGCAGCCGCTCCTGGAGCTAATGCCCCACCGCCGGTTACACCTCCTCATCGGCCAATACGCGCAGCGCCACTATCTGCGCGACCGGGCCAAACGCAACCTCACCGAAACCGTACGGGCTTTTCGGGAATACCTGCCCGAGTATTTGCCCCTGCCGCATCCCAGCCCCCGCAACCGGATGTGGCTGGCCCGCAACGAATGGTTCGAGCTGGAGCACCTTCCCGTACTGCGTGGCCTCGTGCGGCAGATTTTAGACGAAGCAAGCACCTGACGGTTTCCTGGCGATTTATCCAAAACAATCTTTCCGGCCCGCCGTTTGTGTTGCAGTTGCACGCTACTTCAGTCCATGAACCAGATCCGACCGTACCTTATTGGGACATTCGTCCTCCTGGCGTTGGGAAGCCTCTACTTCCTCACCCAACTCCAATTTACGTTCAATTTCGAACAGTTCTTCCCAAAGGGCGATCCCGACCTGGCGTTCTTTCAGGAATTCACGGAAGAATTTGAGGCGGATGATAACTTCCTGCTTGCCGCCATCCGGCGCGATGCAGGGGTGTTTGACAGTACCTTTCTCAATCAGGTGCACGATTTCACGCTGAAGGCCCGCGAGCTGCCACACGTGAATGCAACCCAGTCGCTCACCAAGTTTCAGTACCCACTGAAGACCCCCTTTGCGGTGACGACCATTCCAGTGATCCACCTCGATCAGCCCAGCCGCTACGCGGCGGATAGTGCTCGGTTGATTCAGGATCAGCGCTTCGTCCATAATTTCATTAACGAACAGGCAACGGCACTGGTCGTATTCATCAAGACGACCAACCGCGTATCGCTGGACGATTCACGGGAACTCATGGCAGCCTTCGATAAATTGAAGAGCAATTACGATTTCGAGGAAGTGCATCTACTCGGTCGCCCGTACTTTCAGGTAGAACTGGTGGATATGCAAATCCGGGAAGTGGTCGTCTCTGCGGTCGTTTCCGGCATATTGGTCACAATCATCATGTTTTTGCTCTTTCGGCGTACGGCCGGCATTCTGATCGCGCTGTCGAGCATTGCGCTCGGCCTGTTGCTGTTTATGGGCTTTATGGGAGCCAGCGGGCGGGAGCTGAATGCAATCGCCGCACTGTATCCGGTGCTGATGATTATTGTGGGCACCTCCGACGTGGTGCACATCATGTCGAAATACATCGATGAATTGCGCAAGGGCAACGCCCGGAAGTACGCGATTCGGACGACCATCAAAGAAATTGGCCTGGCCACGCTCCTCACTTCGGTGACGACAGCGGTCGGCTTTGCGACCTTGGTCACCAGCCGGATTACGCCCATTCGGGATTTCGGAATCAACGCCGGCATCGGCGTACTGATCGCCTACCTAACGGTCATTTTCTTTACTACGACGCTCCTGTCGTACTTCGATGCGGATCAACTAGCGCGGGTGCGGGCAGGTAATAATTTTTGGGAGCGGTGGCTGCTACGTATCAACCGCTACACCCTACGCAACCCGCGCCGCGTAGCCATCGGTGGGCTGGTCGTCGTGCTTTTATGCGGCTTGGGTATTTCCATGATCACCACGAACTACAGCATCATCAAAAACCTGCCCCGCAATCGGCAAATCACCGAAGATTTCAAATACTTCGAGCAAGAGCTAACCGGTTTCCGCCCCATGGAATTTGCCGTGCTGGCCCAGGAAGGCTACGACGTGCGCGACTACGAGGTGCTGCGCGAAATGGCGGAAATCGAAAACTACTTACAGCAATTTCCCTACCTCCAGGCCATCGCCTCGGTCACCGCCGTGTACCGCAGCCTGAACCAGATGAGTGCCAACAACCGGCTGGATGCCTACACCTTTCCGGAGACGGAAGCGGAGTTTAGGCGCTACCGCCGCCTCGCCGATCAGGTGCCCGAACTCAGCGAGAATGTATTGGTGAGTAAAGACAAAAAGAAAGCGCGCATTACCAGTCGGTTGCGGGATATCGGTGCCGATTCGATCAAGGTATTCCGCGAGCGCACCGACGCCTGGATCACCGAACATATCGATACCTCCATCATCCAGGTGCAGCAGACGGGTACGGGGCTCATCGTCGATAAAAACTCCGAGTACGTGCGCCGCAGCCTGCTTTACGGGCTGGGTATTGCCATCCTGATCGTGAGTGGCCTGATGGCCCTGCTCTTCCAGCGTTGGCGCATGCTCCTGATTGCCCTGGTGCCCAACCTCTTCCCCTTACTCCTGGCCGGGGCCTTACTCGGCTACCTCGGCATCGAATTGGAGGCCGGCATCAGCATTGTATTTGCAGTGATTTTCGGTATCGCGGTCGACGATACGATTCACTTTCTAAGTAAATACAAACTGGCTCGCCTCAAAGGCCTCGACGTAGAGGAAGCCATCGAGGTGACCTTCCGCGAGACGGGCAAGGCGATCGTCCTCACGTCTATCATCTTATTTTTCGGCTTTCTGGTGATGCTTTTCAGCATCCATCCGCCCAGCGTGATCATCGGAATGCTCATTTCGGTGACGCTCTTTAGTGCGTTGTTTAGCGACTTGCTACTGTTGCCGGTGTTGTTGCGGTGGTTGGAAAGGAGTTAATGTGCCGATGTGCCAATTAGGGCACACGCATCAAAATGGTCGGTGGG
>CAZDET010000134.1:0-4444 GCA_964504335.1 uncultured Saprospiraceae bacterium | reverse complement strand
TATCGCCGGTGGAAAATTGCTGCTCCCCATCGAGAAAGAAGGATACGTTGGGTTCAATGTGATCCGGCACGCCGATACGGATCATGTTGATGATGTCGGCGGAGAATTCGTAAACGGTGTTTTCGCAAAGGCCGCTAATGGTTTCTTCGTAAAATACACCCGGAGCGAAGCTGGCATTGACCACCATCATGTAGCCACTCGCATCGCTGCTCTGATCAGGGATGCGCAACCAGCTTTCGTAAATGCCCGACCAGCGGGCGGTATTATTTGTAATGGTGTAGAAGCCGTCTTCGGGTGGCGGGTTGCGCGTGTAGATGTAGCCGGGGGCGATGTTGGGGTCGGTAGCGGGAATATTGGCTGTACCGCGGCCAAAATCGCCGTCTTCGAAGATATTATCCCCCAAATTACCACTGCAGAGATTGGACTGGCTTGCTCCAACCAAGGGAATCAGCAGCAACAAACACGAGGCAACACGCAGGTAGAGGAGCATTTCCGGGGATCGTTTTAAAGCGACTCCTAAAGATAGAAAGACGCCCGTGTTTCTTAGGATGACAAATTCAAAAGCGCATAAATGTCGACATTAATGAACTGGCCGTTTTTCATTTCGTAATCGATCATACTTCCTTCGTGGCGAAAACGGAGCTTGGCCAATACGGCTTCGCTGCCCTGATTGCCCTCTTCCACGTAGGCCTCGATCCGGTGCAGCCCCATTTCCTCGAAGGCATACCGGCAAATGGCGGGAACCGCCTCCGTTATGATGCCCTGCCGCCAGTACTCGGGAAGTAGCCAGTACCCGATCTCCGCCTTGCGGTGTTCGTGCTCCCAGTCGTTGAACCCACAAGCTCCGTAAAAGGTGCCCTCGGCCAAACTACAGATGGCCCACCAAATTCCGGTGTTCTGTGCTTCCAGCTCGGCAAACCACTCCATCTGCACCCAGGTGGCCTCCCGGCTGTGGTAGCTGACTCCGTAGTAGCGAATCACCTCCGGATGGGACAAGCCCCGGTAGATGTGTTCCAGATCATCGGCACCGATCTGGCGGAGTTGTAAGCGGGGGGTTTGGATGATTGGGAAGGACATTGGTTAGTACATTAGTTGGTCAGAGGCCTTCTGATTGGAGGCGGGCGTCGATTCGGGTTTTCAGCCGGCTGGCGTCCAGGTTGCGGGGGTCGAGGGCTACGGCGCGGGCGGCGTATTGCTTGGCGAGTTTCAGGCTGTCCATTTGGTAGTAGATATCCGCGTATACGGCGTAGGATTTGGGTAGGGTGGTGTCTGCCTGCACTTGCTCCAATCGGCGGGCCAGTTCCAGGGCCTTTTCGAAATTGCCCAGTTCGGCTTCCAGGGAAGCCGCGAAACCGAGCAGAAAGCGATTATCGCGCTGGGCATCCATTGCGATGACGGCCAGGGTATCCAGGGCTGCCCGGGGGCCGTGCAGGGAATGTACTACCTCGACGTATTCCGCTTTCAGGTACACTTCGTCGGGGTAGCGGTACACGACTTCCGCGAAGTTCTGTTCCGCCAGATTTAACGCTTCGTCCAGGGCTTCCGCTGCCCGTTCGGATTGCTGCTCGCGGAGGTTAGTAAAGTCGGTGAGCGCGATGTAGACATCGAGTACGCGGCGCTCATCGCCCTCGATTTCCGGCTTCTTCGCCTCGAGCATTTCGAATAATTCGAGGCGCTCCTGTAAGTCGGTGGTCAGACGGGCCAGCACGCTTTGCCCGATCAGGAAGTTGGAGTCAAATTGCAGGGCCTTGCGGTACGATTGCTCGGCGGGGCCGTAGTTGCCCTCGTCCATAATTTGCTCCCAGCCGCGCCGATAGTAGTAGCGGGTAGAGTCGCTGTCGGTGCTGTAAGAAATCGTAGATGAAGGAGGCAATTCACCGCAAGATGCGAAGATCAGGAGGAGGAGAGGGAAGAGGTGCTTCATGGGTAATGCTGTAATGCTGTAATGCTGTAATTTAAGGCATTCTGAATGGACTATTGGGAATGTTTGCTCTATGCTGGTTAGCGATCGGCTACCCGGTAGACGAACTTCAGGCCGCTCCAGTCGGCGTCGATGGCCGCTACCTTGACGTCTACCAGCCCCAGGTCGAGCAGATAGTGGCGCACCCACTCGCGGTGTAAGTCACTGGGCATTTTCGAGGTTTTCTTGGGCCAGCTCACCCATAGCAGCCCGTCTTTTTTGAGGGCCTCCTTGCATCCCGGTGCGGCATCTTGCAATTGCTCCTGCGTTTGGCAGAAGAGATGAATGAAATCGACCGATTCAGCGGACGGTTCCTCCACGACCGTCAGCGGGTCGGGCAATTCCTCCAGTAAGTCGAAGTAGTGAGCCGGGGTATCGCGCAACCATATAGTATACCCCGGTTTGATTCCCAGTTTTTTGATGAGCGAAGTTGGCATTTTATGGAATCCTTTACTGCTTTAATTTAAAAACTTAAAAAGTCATCAGACCGGACCTAAAGTAGTGATAACTCGCCGCTTCATTCCTCATCTTTATAAACCTCCCCCATTACCATTCGATTACAATCCATCAGTGCTTCCTGCAATTCATTCCCTTCTGACCGGAGCGGGTCGATGGCCTTTACCAATTCGGTGCGGAGTTGGTAGAGCGCTTCTCGGTCGTATTTCTTGGAGGCCCGGGCCATTTTGATCTTCATAAGGGCCTCCTGCTGGTGTTGCTTAGGATTGAACCAGCCGTTCAACTCCGAGCACTGATGGCAGATGCCGTCTTTGTTGATCAGGGCGCAGCGGCGATCGAATATTTCTACCAGGGTACGGCGCCCATCCTGCAGGAGGTATTTGACTACGCCTTCGGTTTTCCCGAGAATGCCCATAATCTCCGGGACTGTAAAATCGTAGATATCCTTCAGAATGAGCGCCACCTGATTTTCGATGGGCAGCGTTTTGGAAATGCAGGTGAAGCAGGTATCAATGTGTTCCTTGATTTCGTACCGCCCGTAGGGCGAGGTCTGCGCGACCCGCTCGAGGGAAGCCGCCAGGGGCGCTTGAGCAAGGACGAGTGCCTTGGCTTGTTCGGATACATCTTCCATCCAGCGTTTGCGCCGGTCAAGTTGGTTGTAGGCCAGGCGGGTGGCGATGGTGAATACCCAGGTCTTCAGTGACGAATCCCCCTTGAAAGAATCGAGCTTATCGAAAGCCCGGATGAAGGTGTCGTGCAATAAATCGTCGGCGTCCGCCCGGCTGGCGAGCAACCGAAACAGGTAAGATCGGAGCGCATCCTGAAACTCGGCGAAGAGTTGTTGGAAGGCGTTGATATCGCCGCTTTGGGCGGCTTGCAGGGTGGGATTGGCAGGCATGCTGAATGTATTTATAGTTTGCGGTTTAACGCGGGGCCATTCCACCAACGATAAACCGCAAACAATCCTTGAATTATACGAGCAGTACCACTTTTCCGGCCGTGGCGCGGGCCTCGACGGCTGCGTGGGCGGCGGCCGCTTCCGCCAGCGGAAAGGTGTGTTCAGTGCGAATGCGTAGTTGCTCCGAGGCCATCAGTTCGATGACCGCCCCAAGCGACTGCTGCCAGTCTTCGAATTGGTGCTGCATGTGGTACGCCAAATTGAAACTCAGGAGGTGCTGGTTTTCGTCTACGAACCGCTCGGAGTGGATGCAGCCGCGCTCGCCGCTGGCCGCACCGTATGTGATGATGCTTCCGCCCGGTTTTAGGGCGTCGATGCAGTCTTCGAATACGGACCCACCGACCATTTCAAAAATACAATCCACGCGCTCGCCCTGGTTTTGCTCGATCAGGGTTTGCGTCCAGTTGGGGCGGGCGTAGTTGACTTGCAGATCGGCCCCCAACTCACTGGCGTATTGCAATTTGGCATCCGAACTACTAGCGGCAATGACGCGCGCGCCCGCCTGCCGGCAAAATTGCACCAGCAGCGAACCAACCCCTCCGGAGGCCGCGTGAATGAGGACGGTTTTGCCACTGATGTCCCGTGCTACCCGGTGCGTCAGCAGGTGGGCGGTCGTGCCCTGCACGAAGATCGCCGTAGCGGCCTTGTCATCCAGGTTGGGCGGCAGGGGCACGCAGTACTGGGCAGGGGCCACAGCGTATTCGGCGTAGCCGCCGCCATAGGGAAGAATCGCCAGCACCCGAGTACTATCCGGAAAGGCCTCCGACGATACATCCGCCCCCCGGCCGATTACCTCCCCCACTACCTCGACGCCCAGCACGTAGGGCAGTGGTGTGGGCATGAAGTAGGTATTTTTCCGGCGTAGAATATCCGAATAGTTGACGCCCGCTGCGCGGTTGCGCAGTAGCAATTCGCCCGCTTTGGGTGAAGGAGTATTGGTTTCAATTACTTGCAGTACATCCGAGGGGCCATATTCGGCCATTTGGATCTGTTTCATCACTGTGGTCATTTAAAGAGGTGGTTAAAAGCAATTACACCCCTTTGACCAATCAGCCATCCGAAACGGATGA
>CAZDET010000133.1:0-4786 GCA_964504335.1 uncultured Saprospiraceae bacterium | reverse complement strand
TTGAAGCCTTCCGCTTCCAGACAATCGTAGAGGCCGGGGATGGCGAAAGCCGCATGGCCCCGAAAATAGTGTCTGCGCACCGCGCCGCGATAGCGGGCGATGACTGGCTCCAGCAGGGCCTTCCAGCCGTTCGCACTGTGCACATTGCCGGGCCGCAGGGTGCAGCGCTCCAGGTCGCCGAACTGGTTGAAGACGAACAGCGGATGATAACAGGTGCAACCGCAATGGCCGTTATAGGCGCTGCCTTCCTGGTCGCCGTGGGTGGTGCTGACGCTGGAATCCATATCGAGCACGATGGCGTTCACCGGGCGGCGGGCATGGACCGCATCGATCCAATGGCCTGAGAGGTCCGGAGGCGCGGTGAGATTGTCGGCACTGGCCAGAATATCGGTCTCGAACCGGCCCATTTGCGTGGCAGACGCAGCCTGCCGAAAGACTGCCTTGCCGCCGACGATCCAGCGCATGGCGGGATCAAGGCCCAGCCGATCCGCGTCGTTCACATCCTCATATCCGGCAAGCCGTCCGAAGACGGACTGACGCAACAGCGCCACCAGGCTGTGACGGCCATTCTTGCCGGTGCGGCTGTCGGTGAGCGCGTCCCCCGCCAAGTCCGTCAGGCCGAGCGCTTCATCCAATTCCCGAAAGGCGAGCAGACCGGCATCGGAGGTGAGACGGGAGCCGTGAAATTCCAGCTTCAAACGGCGGTCGAAACCGACCCGCAAGGCACCCCCATCATCTTCACCCGCCACACCGTCCATGAAACACCCCGCACATTCGCCTCAAGCCATTGATATCATGACATGAATCGGCGCTGAGGCGTACGAAATCGAAAGGTCATCCGGGGAATGCGGGATTACAGTTCTGGAGAAGGATGCGGGCGTGGCGCAAACGCATGCTCTTTTGGGCGCGGCGACGTTCAGTTCACAGATCTAGCCCTACGACTCCGGAGCGTCTCAGAGGGGTTGTTCCACCCTTGAGTTTGGGGCTGATGAGGACGAGGGGGGGGGCTCGTAAGCGTCATACCCCCGCCCGATAGCGCCGTAGGCGACCGCCCGCCCGCTACTGACGCGTCCATCCCGTTAGGTCAGACCGTCACCACGCACTCACACGAACGCTGGATCACCCAGGGCCTACTCTTCAATTGCGCTGGTGGCGATTTGGTTGTGCCAAACTGTTACGCGTCTCTACGGCGCAGGAAGGGCCCGTGTGTGCGTGGTTTGTTCTGTCGCTAGGGTCACAGCCAGATGGCGCTCGAAGCCACTCCACGACGATCCTCGACGATTACAGAGCCCTTTTCGGTGCGAACCTCACGGTCTCCGAAAGCTCAGGCCGCCGTGGCGGCGGTGGGGGACCAGAGATGCCGACGGGGATGGCGGCGTTGACCGGTGTAACCGACGCACGCCGAGTAATCACGACGCGTAGCCGATCCCCCATGACGTGCGGACAAAGTGGCTAAACGCAACGACAACCAGTTTGATCCTGTAGGGCATCTGAACACCAATCCGCACGACGTGACGTGGCAGACCCAGCCCGACGGATCGATCGACGCCGTCCTTCGTGTCAAGGTGTCCGCCGCCGAAGAGGGGCGGACGATTTTTCTTGAGACTGGCGACACCCTTTTTCCTCCCACCATGAGGGGGTCCAAAATTCAACCGAGGCCCCAACCTCCCAGCCACACCACCACCGCCCCCCTTAAGGGGGCGGGGTGGTGGCGGGGTTTGGGGGTTTTGGGGGCTACATCCGTTGAAAATAAAGGGATTAGGGGGGCCATAATAGGGGGGCCATAATAGGGGGGCCATAATTGTGGCCCCCCCCAAAATCCCTTACGCCACAACGAATCTAGGGGGGCCATAATTATGTGGCCCCCTTGGGCCCATTTTTATCACGCACACGGACGAATTCGGCCGCCGTCGCCGAACGCATAAAGCCCGTCCGCGATCTTCCGTATGCGGCGTTCTCTGACGAGTTTTTGAAGGGTGCGGCGCACCGTGGTGCGGGGGATACCCGTCTCCCGGACGATGGCCGCCCGTGATGTGCACCCCTTCGCCAACGCCTCAAGGATCGGGGCCTCGTGCTCCGACGGCCGCCCCGCCGCCTTCTCGGCGAATTGTGTCGTGTCGTCATAGGGCACGAACACCGCCCCGTCGCCGTGGGCCTCGATGCTAAACTCGCGATCGGGGTTGGGGGCCGAGTCCTTGTGCTTTTTGCACTGCAGCGTCACCGTCGGCTTTGTGCGCTTCAAGAAAAAGATATCATCCGGCCGACGCATCGCGACCGCGGAGCCCGCCGGCGTCGACCCGCCCTTGCCGGGGTGGTGGATCGCCAGCACGTACGCCCCCAGCACGTCGCCAATGAGCTTATAGCGGTTGAACAGCGGCTCCATATCGCGTTGATCATTCAAATCGACCAACCCGAACACCGACACGGTGTCGACAATCACGAGCGTCGGCTCGAACGCCTCAAGCTCGTCCGCGAGGTCCCGGAAGTCCTCATCCTTGAGCAAGTCAATTTGCGTGATCCACAGCCGAAAGTTCGCATCGGCGGCGTCGCGCGTGGCGGCGTCCTTGTCGGACAGCCATGCATCGATGCGCGCGCCGGACGAATTCGCGGCCTCGCCCCACAAATAGGCGACGCGGCCTTGTTTGACCTCATGCCCAAAGAACGGCCGGCCCGTCGCCACACTGAGCCCGAGGCCGAGCGCAAAGAGGCTCTTGCCGGCCCCCGGCTCGCCATAGAGAAGCCCGATCCCATGGTCGACGAAATGATCCTCGACGAGCCACCCTGTCGGGGGGAGCCTCGCTGGCCGACACCGCCACATCGGCGTTAGCCTGCATTTCCAAAACTCGTAGCGGCTCGACGCCGATCGCCGGGTCGCCAATCGCAAGCACGTCGTGCATGAGCTGCGCATAAAGGTCGTACTCGGTGACTTTGTGTGCGCCCTTGAGGTACTGCGTAAGCTGCGTCTTGAGGTCGCCGTAATTTGAGATTATCATGACATTTACTCTTGCAATCCTGCCCCACATGATCTATATTTGTTGGGTAACTGAGGGAGGCTGGAATGTTGTTTCGCAAACCGAAGTTTCGTGTCGGGGATCGGGTCGAGTTTCGGATCGCTCGGGGCGTTTATGACCGCGGTACAGTCACGCAAGTGGTGAAGCGCATTGGCGATATCACGCGCTACGTGATTGACGCGGAAATGAGCGGCCCCAACGCCTTCGAACTCGAAAACAACCTCGCGCCGCTTGACGCCCGCCCCGCTTAGGGGCGGGCGTTTCGCTGTAAGCTGCGCTGTTTTTCCCAATCGCGGTTTTTGAGCAAGACCTCATAATAAATCTCGTTGCGCACGTCGGGGTCGCGTAGATCGTCCATCCCGACGGCCGGACGCCCCGCCGCCTTGAGGACGGCGTTCACGGCCTGCACCGTGTCGGGCCCAAGCTGGCCGTCGCCCGACCCATCGGGGCGAATGCTGTTGAACAAAAGCTCAGGCTGCGCCGCCCGCCCCGACCTAAAGCGCTCCTCGATCGCCTCTTGCAGCTCGGCCACCGACGCGTCCCCGGCCCACGCACTCGTCAGCGCGTAGCGCGCGTAGTTTAGCTCGCGCTGCGTGGGTTCTGGGCTCACAGCCTGGTAGCCATGTTGACGGCGGAATGCCGAGCTCGGCGCACGTTTCAACAGCCGCAGCCGCCGCGCCCTCGTCGTCCAGGTCGACCCACACGACCTCGGTGTCGCCGGCGTCGTCGTCCGTGGTGCGGCCGTCCCTCGGCTCACACGGGCGCAGCGCCGGGCCGACATACACGTTTGACTCCCGGCCGTTCATAAGCGCGGCCGTGTAAATCAAGTGGTCGATGTCGGACTGAGCAAAGAGCTTTCCGCGCGCCACATTGCGTGCGCCCGGATCGGTCCACGCCAGCTCTATGACGCCGTCGGCCTCGCCCGAAAAGAGGGCGAGCAAATGGGACCGCATGTCATCAGGGTTCGGCTTCAGGACAATGTCATCGCTCGCGGCGCGACGGACATCGGGTGTCCGAAGGTTGATGAACCGGGCCCGCGTGGGGGCGGCTCTCGATCCAATCCTCAACCTCTGACAGCCGCCACGCCCGCCGACGTGGCCCGAGGACGACTGGCGGCGGAAAGTCGTCTCGCTCGACCATTCGTTCGATGCTGGAGCGCGACAGCGATGTCAGCGCCATAACGGTCGCCATGGGGATAAGCCCGTCGGTCCCATGATTGCGCCCATCGTCGCGCGCTTGCAGGCGCGTACGCTGCTGTCCGCTCCGCCTGAGCGTTGAAGCCTCCGCTTCGCGCGTCGGCTGGTCGGAGATTTTGAGATGAGTCATAGCAAACGCCATTCTCCTATATGTTGGGCCCAAATGATCCAAGCGGCTACTAAATATAGTGGCGCGGACTTATCGATAAAAAAAGCCAAAAAGTTGCGGGAGCGCGCGTGAAGTGTTGATGGACCATTAACGTGGTACGTCAAACCCTAACGGCGATTAACACTATCGGATGTGCGGCTCACGCAGATCCGCGCCGACGACCGTTGCGTCGTGGTGACACCATCCCGTTAGAGACGTCGCCCGAATTGTCCTGGGATTTGTCCTCAGCTGGCGTCGTCTGAGAGTTTGATGCGCTGTAAGTTATTGATTTTAATGGCGCGCCGGGGAAGATTCGAACTCCCGACCCCCAGATTCGTAGTCTGGTGCTCTATCCAACTGAGCTACCGGCGCCTGCGCGTGGACCGCTCCCACGCGGGGTGAGGTCTCACCACACCCTCGCTCCACATTGG
>CAZDET010000132.1:0-4875 GCA_964504335.1 uncultured Saprospiraceae bacterium | reverse complement strand
CATAGGCGCAAAAGACGCAATAGATCAGTTGCGGGTTCCACGAATTGACGTTGTTGCGCCCATATTGGGGCGATATGCGCAACTAGCCGATCGATCCCATTTCTCCCACAGCCACTCAGCTTACTATCTGTTCCGCACTTCGCCGGAGGCGTATCGTCTTCGCTCCGGCAATCACCAGCCAAAGGCAGATTCCAATTTCGCCGATGGAGGCGGGAATTCCGGCAATCGTCGAGATGATGGTGTCGTGGTAGCCGGGAAACAGCAGATCGCCGAAAAATTCGATGAGGTATCCGAGGCAACCCAACATCAATAATATGCCCAACAGCTTAGGTAAAAAGCCCGACCGGTACACCAAATACCCGAAGGGCAGTAGCCAGAGCCCCCAGAATACCTGCGACAAACCGATGCCGCTGTTGTAGGCATGCAGGTGATCCATTACCTGAAATTGCAAGGCGGCCTCGTCTAGTCCACGGAGGTAGGCGGCCTCTCCAATCAGCGTGAGGATGTCGAATTTGTGCAGGAGATTGGCAAACGAAAGCGGGATACTGATCAACACAAACGTCACCATTAACGCCGCGGAGGTGCGGTTCACTTCGTGCAACAGCCGGTATAAAACCAGCGAAAGCAGGGTAAACGCAAGCAACATGATAATACCGCTGACGATGCCCCATCGAAACAGCGATTCGGACTGCCGAATGGTTGCCAGGGTTTCGGCCGCATCGTCCCAGACAATTAGTTGGGAGGGAATGTAGGCGAGGTTGAGGATGCCGCTGACTACCAATATTAAATAAAGCAGGCCGGCCAGGCGGGCGGTTTTGTTTCGATTGGTCATCTCAGTTTTGGTTGGAGTACGGACGAAGTTGAGCTGCCTACTTCACCCACACCAACTATTTCGACTAGGGTCCAGGTAGATTGGACTAATCGAATAGCTGCAACAAGCATGCTCGTGCCTTCATTGGTTCGATCCCCGCTTTATCTTTTGCGGAAGCAGGGGCAGATAAACCAGAAAGAACAACAAGAGCCCCACCAATTCACCCACAAGAATGTACCAGGGCCAGGGCCCCAGATAGTCCAGGGCCGAAGCCGTCGGCGGTTTTCTTAAGACATACACATAATTGGAACCGAGTAGCAGGTTGATTCCCAGAATAGCCAGTACATAGACCTGTAGAAAAATAAAGGCCCTCCAGATGCTCCTCAAGTTGGGTTTGAAATCAAAAACGACCGTTGCGTATATGATGTAAACGACCAGCCCGGCATGAACCACCCAATACTTGATGAAAATGAAATGGGGAAACCCATTGAATAAGTGCGGGGTGATGATGGCCTGGAGGGTCCCTGCCAATATCCAGAAGTACAAGATCTCATAGATGCGATAGGAAGGGTTCCACATCACAAAGGGTAGCACCAGAGCCGTCATATTGCAGATGTCTAGCGGCAGGTCGGTCTTGTAGTTAAAATCGCCGAGAAACAAAAGAATGAGTACATAAGCCACCGCCCAAAAGGAAATAAAAACGCCCATGCCGCGGCTCAGCCTTATTTGTTGTTCTGGGCTCAGGAATTTCTTTGCAACCACCGGTAAAGCAATGGCAAGGACAACCATCAGGACCATGACACTGACATGCTGAGTGCCAAACAAGGTGAAGTCCTGGTTGTAAACAAAGAAGGGAGAGTGCTCCATATACCGATACAGTGGATAAGTGAAGGTAAAAAAAGTGACGTTCTGCTATCATGCGAGTAGCGATCTTCCGATCAGATGGTTAAGAACGTGTTTTAAGTGACCAGGTACAAGAGCGTAGCACTCAGCATACCGGTGAGGGCCAGCAAAGTCGTCATCACGGTCCAGGAGCGGAAGGTCTGCCGTTCGGTGAGCCCCAAGTACTGCCCCACCAGCCAGAAGCCGCTATCGTTGACGTGCGAAAAGATGCTCGCTCCCGAAGCGATGGCGATCACTATGCAGGCAAGTTGAGCCGGGGGCACTACTGCTCCTTCCAGTAATGGAGCAACCAGACCGGCCGCGGTAATCATCGCCACGGTAGCAGAGCCTTGAACGATCCGCACGATGGCCGCGCTAATAAACGCAAAAGCCAACACAGGAATCCCGGCATCACTGAGAGACGTAGCCAGCAATTCTCCGGCTCCGGTATCGGTGAGCACCTGCTTAAACACCCCTCCCGCTCCGGTGAGGAGAATGATGGTGCCCGCCGGCTCCAGCGACTTCGCACTGATGCGCTGCAGTTCGGCTCGCGTGAAGCCCCGGCGAATTCCCAGGAAGTACCAGGCCAGGAGATTGGCGATCAGCAGCGCAGAGAAGGGATGACCGATCAGCGTAATCGTCTCCAACAGCCAGGCATCTGCCTCCAGCCCGCTGTTTGCTAATAGGGTACTCAGCAGAATCAGCAGAATAGGTATCCCCACCAGTAGCAGGATGAGCCCTACGGGAGGAATCGGTCCCGACTCCTCGTCGGTAATCTGGGGCGGGGCCTCCACAAATAGCTTTCGAGCAACGTATCTTCCAAACCACAACCCCGCTACCAACGCTGTGGGGATGCCCGCCAGGAAGCCCATTAAAATCACCCATCCCAAGTCGACTCCAATAATATCGGCTACGGCAATTGGTCCGGGGGTCGGGGGAATGAATGCATGGGTAATGGCCAGTCCGGCAAGTAGCGGGATCGCATACAGGAGGAGCGACTTCCGGGTAGTGCGCTGCAGGGCGTAGACCATCGGCACCAGGATGATAAATGCCACATCGAAAAAAACCGGAATCGCAATGACGAATCCGGCAATCACCATCGCCAGCGGTGCCCGTTGAAGCCCAAATCGGGCAATCAAAAATCGGGCGATCGACTGCGCCCCACCCGACGATTCCAGGATGGCCCCAAACATGGCACCGAGCCCCACCACCGTAGCGACGAAGCCTAAGGTGCCTCCCATCCCTTCCCGAATGGTGGTCAGGACTTGCGCCGCGTCCAGCCCCGCCAGCAACCCCACGGAAATACTGCTGAGGAGCAGCGCCGGGAACGCGTGTAGCCGGAGCCATAGAATGAGCGACAGGAGCAGTGCGATGCCAAAAATAACCGCCAGGAAAAGTTGGGTATCCGTCATTGAAATCCGCAATGGTTTTTGGTCCTCTCAAAATAGCGGATTTACGGGCCGGTTACCAAAAGTAGTGACCCCGCCATAAAAACGGCCCACTCCGTCGGAGACGAAATGGGCCGTTGAAAAGTGATAGTAAGTGATACTAATGCACAATCAGCCGCCACGCGGAAAGCGGCTGATCTTTCAAAATTGTTTGTACGGTATAGATGCCTGGCTTCCAATCGCGGATATCCAGTGTGATCACGCGCGCGGCGCTTAGGTCCTGCTGTTGGCGCAGCACCTCGCGGCCTGCTACATCCGTGACGACGATCTGCCCTACGCCCTCCAGAGCCGGAAGGCTTAGCTGCACTGCGTCCCGCGCCGGATTGGGATAGAGATAGCCAATCTGGTTGGATGGGGTGGCGCTGAATGGAGGCTGCACTCCAAAGCGCCCGACGCCGCTATCGATCACTTGGAAACGGATGTTGACCGGGCTTCCAGCGGTACCCTGGCCACCGCGCAGATTGAAGGGGGTGGCGGTAATCTCATACGCTCCGACCGGCAGCGCCCGCTGGCCGTTGCCGAAGACTTCGTAGGGCACGAAGTTTTCCGTACGGTTCAGGGTGATGGGGCCCGTCAGATCAAAGACCACGCTGCCCACGCCCTCTGGATCGGTTACTGCTTCAATATTGAATTGCGTACCTGCCGAGTAGTCGGCCAGATCAATAACTGCGCCTTCCATCAAATTCGGGATGAGGACCTCGCGTGCGGCGTTGACCAGCCGCAACTGAGGCACCATCGGATCGATCACTACCGTGAAATCGATTTGCAATTCGGTGCCCACCTCCCCGTTGGCTCGACGCGGTACGGCTCGCAGTTGGTAGGCCCCGGGGAGAAGTTCCTGCGGTGCCTGATCGAATAGATCAAAGGGGACTTCGATTTCGGTGCGCTGCAAGTTGATCGGGCCGGTGAGGAAGAATTCTACGTTGTCGACGACATTGGTGGCCACGGCCTCGATGTTGAAGAGCAAATCGCCCAATACATTGAGATCGAGCACGGCACCGTCGGAGATATTCTCGATCAGGGTATTGCCATTGCTGTCGTCCAGGTTGAATTGCTGTACCGAAACATCGGCAGCTACCGTAAAATCAAGGGTGCGAGCCGGACCGGTGGGCTCGCCGGTGGTTTCCCGCACGGGCTGGGCAGTAAGGGTATACTCCCCGAGCGGCAAGAAGCGACCGGGAGATTCGAACAGGCGGTAGCGACCAAAGGTACTCAGCCGTTGGAAGTTAAGCGGCCCCTCGAGGGTAAACAAGACCGCATCGGTACCGGCCGGCACGGCGAGCGCCTCAAAATCGAACTTTTGGTCTCCGAGTGCATTGAGATCGAGTACGGCGCCGTTGTTTAGATCCGTTTGCAGTGGCTGGCCAAATTCACCGAGTAGATCGATGCGCTCGATGGTATTTTCGAAGCGGACTTCGAAGGTGATCTCCGAGGTGATGCCCTGTTCGCCACTACGGTTGGAGCCGCTGTAAGGAGTGGCTCGAAGCCGGTAGGTCCCCACTGCCAGTGGCTCAGCGCTGTTGCCGAAGACTTCGTAGGGGATGACGTTTTCGGTGCGGCGTACGGTGCGCGGGCCGTCCAGCTCGAGGTAGACACTGCCCACCGTGGAGGGGTTGGTGATGGCCTGGATGTTGAAGTCGATGTCGCCGGTTTCGTTTAGGTCGATGGCTTCGCCGTTGGTTAGGTTGGCATTGATTACTTGGCGTTGGCGGTTGACTAGTTGGAATCGTTGGA
>CAZDET010000131.1:0-5033 GCA_964504335.1 uncultured Saprospiraceae bacterium | reverse complement strand
ACTAGGATTAGAAACCAAAATGAATTGATAACAGTCAAAATTTAGAGGAAGCAATAAGTCCTGTATTTCCCAATACCCTCACCCGGCCGTTTTCCGTTTGCGAATTTTCTTTTGCTCGTTATTGCTCTCGTAGATGGTGTAGTTCTCGTACTTGACGGGATCGCGATCGGCCCAGATGTCTTTGCCGATGTTGCAGAGGGTGACGAGCTCTTGGTAGAGTTGGTTGCCGAATTCGACGCGGCGTTCGACGGCGATGTCGCGATCGGCGACTTTGTCTTGTTGGATATTGAGGGCGGTTTCGAAATGCTGGCAGGCATCCTGGACGCGGTGGATGACTTGCTCGTTGAGGCCGACGTCGGCGAGGAAGTCCAGTTGGGCGCGGGCAACGCGCATCACGCGGCGGCCGCAGAAGAGGAGTTGGGCATCGGTCATATCGCCCATTTTGGCGGTGCCGAATTTGCGGTAGCGGCCGGAGCGGTTGTTGTACTTCATGGCCACGCGGGTCATGACTGAGCGGATGGCACTCTTAAGGCGTTCGGCGGCTTCGTATTTCTTCTCCGTTACCACCATTTGATCGCCGAGTAGCTCATCGTCGTCGGGGAGGTTTTTGAACTGCTCGCAGCGATTGAAGAATCCCTTCAGGCGGCCCGCATCGTAGCCGTACTTCTCAAATTCGGCCAGGTCGCGCTGGGCACAGCGGATGCGCTCGACGCACTGTAAATACATGTCTGCATCCGGAAAATTGTACTGCCGACTGACCGCTTGCTTTTTCATTGTCCATTAGTTGCGTTACTGCAAAGAACGGCGAAAATTGAATAAGAAACAAATTTTTGCTTAGGAGAAACATTCCGGTGTTTCGAATGGGTTGTTTTTTACTCAGCTAGCTTTTTCTTGGCATGGGTGCCAATAGGTATTCTCCACGGGTTTAAGCGGTTGCCACCGGTTGGAGGGAGCGGAACAGTTCTATTTTGCTGGAAGGAAGAAAAAGAAATACAGTAGGTACCCGCCGACACCGAGGGTCATGCCAAGCCAGGAGGCGGGAGGCCATCCGGTGAGCGATTCGAGATTTACGGCAATCCCCCCGACAACCAGGCCGATTGCAAAGTGGCGCAAGCCCCACCGCCATTCGGCCTCTCGCTGGGCGTCGGACATGTCGCCGCGTTTGATTCTCGAAATGGCGAATAGCCAAAGTGCGGAAAGTCCGATGCCGATGAGTAGGAGGGTGAGGGATTGTGTATTTGAGGTTTCCTCGGTAAATAAGCCGTTGAGCGCTCCGGAGAGGAGGACGGCGGTAAGACCTCCTACTCCGAAGTGCTCGAGTAAATGATAAGTTCGATTCATAATATGGTTTCCCAACGCAGTGGAACACCGCCGAGTTCAGAAGGCCGGGTTATTACACATGCTCATTCAGGTGGTGGTGCTCATCGATGAGCGGGCCGCCTTCAACGATGTGCTGTGAGGCTTGGCTGGCGAATTTGTCGAAATTCACGTGGAAGAAATGGGCCAATTGAATCGATTTGCTGATGTAGGCTCCCTTTTGCAGCCAGGTATTAATTGGATTCAAAATTTCAGTTGGGACGCCCGGGCAAAACTTGGGCATAAACAAGCCGAAGATGGGATGCTGTTCGTAATCCACGTCTTTGAACTTGCCCTCCATCGCGGCTGAAATCATGGCGCGGGTATACTTCAGCTTCATGCGGGAACCGACGCCGTAGGGGCCGCCGCTCCAGCCGGTATTGACCAACCAGACATCCACGCCGGCTTCTTCCATCTTTTTGCTCAACATCTCGGCGTAGACGGTGGGGTGGAGGGGCATGAAGGGCTCACCAAAGCAGGCGGAGAAGGAGGGGATCGGCTCATCGACACCCGCCTCTGTTCCGGCAACTTTGGCCGTATAACCCGAAATGAAGTGGTAGGCTGCCTGACCGGGGGTCAGCTTCGAAATGGGAGGCAACACCCCAAACGCATCGCAGGTAAGGAAGAAAATGTTGGTCGGGTTGCCCGCGTAAGAGGGCTGCTGAATGTTGTCGATGTGGTAGATTGGGTAGCTGACCCGGGTGTTTTGAGTGATGGAACTATCGGCATAATCGACTTCATTCGTGCCTTCCTTGAATACGATGTTTTCCAACAAGGCCCCTGGCCGAATTGCGCGGTAGATATCGGGTTCGCTTTCTTCGGTTAAGTCGATGGCTTTGGCGTAGCAGCCCGCCTCGAAGTTGAAAATGATATTATCGGCAGTCCAGCCGTGTTCGTCGTCGCCGATGAGCTTGCGATCGGGGTCGGCTGAGAGGGTGGTTTTTCCGGTTCCGGACAGGCCGAAGAAGAGGGCGGTATCCCCTTGTGCCCCAACGTTGGCGGAGCAGTGCATGGGCAATACGTTGCGCTCCAGCGGGAGGATCATGTTGAGGGCGGCAAAGATGCCCTTCTTCATTTCCCCGGTGTAGGCGGAGCCGGCAACCAGCGCAATCTTTCTGGTGAAGTTGAGGATGGAGAAGTTGCCCTGGCGCAGGCCGTACTTTTTGGGATCATCGGCCGAATAGCCCGGGGCGCATACGACCAGCCAATCTTCTTCGAACGCGTTGAGTTGCTCTTCGTCGAGCCGCAGGAACATGTTGATCAGGAAGAGATTGGACCAGGGGTATTCGGTAATCGCCCGTATGTTGTACTGGTAGTCGGGGGCGGCACCGACAGCGGCATCCCGCACGAAGACTTCCTTGCCGTTCAGGTAATTGATCACGTTGTCGTACAATTGGTCGAAGTGTTCGGGGGAAATGGGCTTATTGATTCGCCCCCAGTTTACGTGATCGCGGGTATAATCATCCTCTACCAGGAAGCGATCCTGGGGGGAACGTCCGGTGAATTTACCGGTATTGATTGCCAGGGTGCCGTTGGAGGTCTCCTGGCCCATTCCCTTTTCGATGGTGATGCGCTGGAGTTCTTCGGAAGACAAGTTCCAGCGGGCGGTTACGTTCTGTAAGCCGTATCTACTCAAATCTGTGTTGGTGGTAATGCTCATTCTTCAAGTTTGATGGTTCGAAAAAATGAATAACTCAAAAAGGCCAGATCAATGGGACTAATATCATTGAGATCAGAAAAAATAGCACTAATAATGGACTTCCCAACCTTACGTAATCCATAAATTTATAACCACCGGCGGTCATGACCATCGCGTTGGTCGTGGTTCCGACGGGAGTCAGGAAAGAAGTGGAGGCACTAATGGCCACCATAATCATAAAAGGTTGGGGGGAAACGGCCAGGTTCTGCGCGGCGAGAATGGCGATGGGAGCCATCAGTACTGCGGTGGCCGAATTGTTGATGGTTTGGCTGAACAGGGCGGTCAGAATAAAGATGCCGCCGAGCACTACTACGGGGCCGATGGTGCCCAGATATCCCACCAGGCTATCCGCTACCAATTGGGCAAGGCCGGTTTTCTGCAGGGCCGTACCCATCGGAATCATTGCCGCGATCATGATGACTGACCCCCAGCTGATGCTCCGGTAAATTTTCGAAAGGGGTACACATCGACTCAACACGACAATTGCCGCGGACACCAGGGCAGCGACCGATCCGGGGAGCCAATTGCCGACCAGGCACACTACCATCAGCACCAAGCTGCCTAGAGCGATCCAGGACTTATAGGTTAGTTGGTCGACATCCTTTGACATCCATTCCGGCTGGCCGGAAATGACCAGGTTTTCGTACAGTTCGTGCAGCTGTTCGATGTTTTGCCAGGTACCGCGTACAATCAGGGCATCTCCCGGCTGAAATTTTGGATAGGGGGCGCTTAAGGCCTGGTTGTTTCGGGAAATGCCGAGCAGTTGAATATCCAGTTTTTCGAGATAACTCCCCATGGGAAGTTGTTTTCCGACGAAGAAGGAGCGAGGCGTAACAATGACCTCGGCCATGCCTACTTCCTGGTTGATCAGGCTTTCCTTTAATTCCGTTTTCATCGAATCGATTGGAAGCAGGCCCAGGCTTAGGTCAACCATAAGCCGGTCGATATCGGCCGAACGGCCCTGTACCGTGATGATGTCGTGGTAGTACAATTCAGTTTTGGGGGTGGGAAATTCGACGTATTCCGGAATTCCTTTAAAAAGATGGGGATGCCGCCGTTTGATTCTCAAAATGGAGAGTTGGTATTTTTCTTCCAACTTCCAATCCTCGATTTTGGTGTTGATCATTGGCGACATCGACCGGATGCGGAGCCGATAGATGGTGCCATCGATACTGTAGTCTTCGAGGTATTTAGATATCTCTGAGTCGATCGAGACGGGCCGACTTTTGGTTTCGTAGTTCGGCAACAACTGGTATCCCCAAAACCGGATGAACAGCACCGCCACGAGGAGAAGGGGCAGGCCGATCAGGGCAAATTCAAAAAAGGAAAAGCCCTCCAATCCATTTTCCAGCAGTGCGTTGCTTGCAATAATATTGGGCGGGGTGCCGGTCAGGGTAAGCAACCCTCCGGTATTGGAGCCGAATGCGACGGGCATGAGCATTTTCGAGGGCACGATACCAATCTTCCAGGCGGAGGAAACGGTAACGGGCAGCAGCGTGGCAACCGTTCCGGTATTGCTGACGAAGCCGGATAGTGCGCCGGAGCCGAGCGTCAGGATCACCACCATTTTGGAAGTACTGGCACCGGCCCAGCGGATAAATTGCTGGGCGGCCAGGGCCGTCCAACCCGTCGAGGCAAGTCCTTCGCCGATGATGAACAGCGCGGCGATCATGACGACGGTGGGGTTGCTGAATCCGCTGAGTGCTTCGCCCTGATCAATTATTCCGGACAGGAACAACAACAGTAGCGACAACAGGGCCACGATATCCGGAGGGTATTTTCCCCAGATGAACAGGACGATGGTGATGAAGAATATAAGGAGCACTATCTGCATTAGCGGCAAGCCGTTTAGTATATGGCGGCAAGCTAGTGCCATCGGGCAGGTTGGTGGGAGAGATTAATCAGGGCAAACGGGTGAAATTCCTCATCCCAGCCGCTCCCGCATTGCCTCCAAGTCTGCGGATACTTCCTTGTGTTG
>CAZDET010000130.1:0-5036 GCA_964504335.1 uncultured Saprospiraceae bacterium | reverse complement strand
GTCGCTTGTGCAGGATTCACTTCTAGGCATTAGCGCCTGACAAACCATTGCTGGGCGACATCTGATCCGGAGTACAACTGGATGGCATACATCCCCAATGGATATCTTCTAAGGTCGATTCTAAACCGGTCAGGTACATCGAGGGAAAATCAAATATGGCGTGCTCACCCCTTCGATACTCAAAAGGGGCATTGGCAAAATGCGGGAAAGTACTTTTTGTATTCTGATACCGGCGGTAAATTCAATACATTCACTTAGAAGTCGTCCGATATGTGGTTGCGTGGCATTTTTGCCGCTGGTATCTCGTGTGATCGAAAGGTCGCGGAATCATACTGTAATGAATAACTATCGTCTATGTGGACTTATCTATGCCTATTTCTATTGAATTATTGGCCCAATCAGAGTGCGATTACCACAAATTGCGACTTCTTAGGAGATGACATCAACAACTCCCGAATCGAATGCGGCACCATCCAGGTACCGGAAAACCACAGGCGCCCTGACGGTAAGCAGATCACCATCGCGTACGTCATTTTGAAAAGTGAAAATCCCGACAGCAGGGAGTACCCAATGATTCACTTTACCGGTGGACCGGGCGGGCAGGCCCTGCGAAATGTAGAGCGGCATCTGGACAACCCCATTCTAAAAACGCGCGACATCATTCGGTTCGATCAGCGGGGTATTGGTTATTCCAGCCCGTTGCCCGACCTCACCACGCCCCTCTACAACCTACTTCCCGAAAACCTGACCTCCACCGAGGAACGGTACCGCATAGCTGATCTGGTGGCCCACCTACAGAAAACCTGTGAGGAAAAAGGCATTGACCTGAACAGGTACAATACGTTTCAAAATGCTCGGGATGTCGGCATGCTGATGGATCACCTGGGCTACGAAAAATACAATCTGCGGGGTGGTTCGTACGGTACCCGCATTGCTCGGGTGGTAGCGGATTTCTTCCCCGAAAAAATTCATGCCGCCATTTATGATTCGCCGGCTCCCCATCGCTCGGATTATTTGCTTTCCCGAATGGAGGATTATCAATCGGCACTACAAAAGGTATTTGATTATTGCGCAGAAAACCGCTACTGCCGTATCCAATATCCCAACCTGAAAGCAACTTACTTCGAGGTATTGGATCAATTGGCGGCAGCACCGTTGGAAGCTACCTACGAGGGGAAGCCATTTTATCTAAACCCGCAAGATGCCATCTTCTTTTTGCGCTACGAACTGTACAAGAGCGACGCCCGGTCTTTGGCCCCCAAATTTATTTACGCATTGAAGGAGAAGGACCTGGAGTGGATCAACCAGGTGATTGAGAGCCGGGGAATGTCGAATTCTAATTATGCACTGTTCCTGGCCTGTGAAAATTTCGAGGAGTACGACCACAGCGTTACGGCAGAAAGAGTAGCTGCGAAATACGACGACCTCGAGCTATTGCCCTACGAATTGCCGATCTTCACCAGCCTTTACCTGGCGAGCGCCGATTTGCTGGAATCCTACGCGACTCCGGAAATGAAAAAAATGAAGATTTCTGATATTCCTTCGCTCCTATTCATCAATCAGTTTGATCCGGTGACGCCCCCCAAAAACTTGGTGGTTTTCCAGGCCAGGATGCGCGATTCTCAATCGTTTATTTTGGATGCCGGCGGCCACGGCGGCGGCGACATGGACTGCAAGCGCGCCATCATGGACGCCTTCATGTCGGCTCCGGATGCCCCGCTGGATACGAAATGCCTCAAGTTGTACGGAGAATAACCCAATATTCAATTTTATGAGAACGACCTTCCTCCTCCCGCTTATTTTACTACTCTACGGCTGTACGCCCACCTCCGATACCGAGCGTACAGCAACCGATGCGACATCCAAAAACTTCGACATTTTATTTAAAAACGGCCTCGTAATAGATGGCCTCGGCAATCCTGGCATGCGGGCCGATGTGGGCATCAAAGGGGATCGAATCATTGCGGTAGCGGATTCCCTGGATGCTACAGAGGCTGCGCTCTTGGTGGATATCAGCGATCGGGTCCTCTCTCCGGGCTTCATCGACAATCACGCGCACATTCAATCCACGATTCACGAGTACCCGCTTGCCGAAAACTTTACCCGGCAGGGCATCACCAGCATCATGGCTACGCTGCACAGCCACGACCAGCCCTGGCCGCTCGACGATTACGCCGGCTCGCTGGTCGTGGCTCCCAACATCGGCTTCTTTGCCGGCCATACCTGGACGCGCAAGCAAGTGCTCGGCCTCGAAAACCGCGACCCGACGCCCGAGGAACTGGAGGAAATGAAAACCTACGTCGAGGAAACCATGAAGCAGGGCGCGCTGGGATTGTCCACTGGCCTGCTCTACGTGCCCGCCAACTACGCCAAGACCGAGGAGGTGATCGAGCTTGCCAAAGTCGCTTCTGAGTACGGCGGCGTTTACGTGACCCATATGCGCAACGAAGCCGGCGGCCTGCTCAACTCCGTGCGCGAAACCATCCGCATCGCCGAGGAGGCCGACATTCCCGCTCAGATCAACCACCACAAGGCAGCGGGCGTCGGGCAGTGGGGCTGGTCGGAGCGCAGCCTGGCACTCATCGATTCGGCCAACGCGGCCGGATTGGATATTCGCCACGACCTGTACCCCTACACCGCTTCGAGCACCTATTCATCGATTCTGTTTCCGCAGTGGGCGCTGGCCGGTGGCCCGGAGCAATTCGCCGCGCGCATCAACGACCCCGGGCAGCGCGCCCGCATCGAGGCGGATATGCGTATACTCTTCGAAACCGACCGCACCGGCAGCGACCTGAGCCGCATCCAGTTTCGGGTGCTGCCCCAGGATGAGTCCTACAACGGCAAGCGCCTCTCCGACTACGCCGCGGATCGCGGCCTTCCCAACGACCTCGAAACGGGAATTGATCTGGCTATCGAGCTGGAGTTACAGGGCGGTTTCACCGCCATCTACCACTCGATGGACGAGGCAGACGTCATCCGCATCATGCAGCATCCCCTCGCCATGTTCGACACCGATGGCGATCCGGTTAGCTATGGCGTTGGCTTTCCCCACCCGCGTAGCTACGGAGCCTTCCCGCGGGTGCTCGCGCGCTACGTACGCGAACTCGAGGTGATTAGTCTGGAGGAAGCCATCATGAAAATGACCTCCATGCCCGCCGATCAATTCAACCTCACCGATCGCGGCCGCATCGAGGAAGGAGCCTACGCCGATATCGTCATCTTCGATCCCGAGACCATTGCCGATCAGGCTACGTTTGTCGATCCACACCGTTATCCCATCGGCATCGATCACGTATTGATCAACGGGACCTTCGTACTGAAATCCGGTGCCCTGACGGGCGAGCGGCCGGGGAAGTGGCTGAAAGGGCCGGCGCGGCCGGGACGGGTGAAGGGGTGATCGATGGCTGAAAATTTTTCTACTCATTTTTCGTCCCTAGCGGAACGGTAATAAATTTAGAAAACGCATGCTGAATTGCTTTCCATTGGGGCTAGGGTGTATTCCAAAAATCCATTCCACGTCATGCAAAACGGTATCTGAAAAAATGCTTAGCTTAGAATTATGAATTCAAGAAGAACATTTTTAAAGAATATTGCGCTATCAAGCCTTGCCATTCCTGCGGCAGCAGGCTTTTCCAACAACGGCTATAATCTAGAAGACCTGGATCCTACTCTCCAAGAAGAGGATTTTTGGCGCCAGGTAAGGATGCAGTTTCCACTAAAAGAGGGCCAGACTTATTTCAATAACGGGACCATTGGTGCGATGCCGGGCTACGTCCTCAATCAAGTGATCAACGACCTGCATCACAGTGCCGTGCACGCGGCAGAAACCGATTACAAGGGCGTTGGCCCCCAACTAATTAGTGGCTATTGGGACTACAAAGACCTAAGAACCAAGATTGGAGCCATCATCAATGCCGATTATAAACACATAGCGCTTACCCAAAATGCCACCTTTGGCATGAGTTTCGTAGGGAACGGGCTCGATCTAAAGGCCGGAGATGAAATCATCAATACCGATCAGGAACACGGCGGGGGATTTGGTATCTGGCAGCTCATGGCCAAGCGCAGAGGGTGTATTTACAAGCAAGCGAAAATGCCCGTGCCCGCCAATGATCCGTCTCAAATAGTCGATTCTATTTTCAAAGAAGTCACGCCAAAAACGAAAGTGATCGCCGTCCCTCATATCATCTCGGTGTATGGGGTGGTGATGCCGGTAAAGGAGATTTGTGCCGAGGCAAGAAAACGGGGCATTTTTACGATTCTCGATGGGGCGCAGGCGGTCGGCCAGGTAAAAGTAGATGTTCAGGATATTGGTTGCGATGCCTATTATTCGAGCCTGCACAAATGGTTGTTGGCTCCGGCCGGAAACGGTATCCTCTACGTACACAAGGATGCCATATCCAAAATCTGGGCTACCATAGCTAGTTATAATTGGGATCATGAAGAAGACCATGGGTTCCGCTTAATGCAAAATGGGACGGGCAATCAATCGCTCGTAGTTGGCCTGAATGCGGCCGTTGATTTTTATAACACCATTGGTCCGGACCGGTGGCTGAATCGAATTAAGCAATTAGGAGATCATTTGAGAGCCGGGCTCCGATCCATGCCGAAGGTGACGATCCATTCGTCCATCCACCCCGATATGTGCGCCGGCCTCACTACGTATAGTGTCCCTGAATTATCCGGCCCGGAGCTCCAAAAGCGGATGTGGGAAGAGGCCCGGTTGCAGCCTCGGTCGGTGGGTCAGGAATTGCTGCGGCATTCCGTGCATATCTACAATAGCATCGATGAAATTGATCGGGCGCTGGAAATTGTCGCCGCTGTTTAGTGCGTAGAATAGGAGTCTTATGTACGCAATCACGAAGTGGCTTTTATGTTTCCTGAATTGTTTATAGAGCAAACGCATCAAAATAGTCGGAACGGGAGTTTTTGGAGTTGGAGCAAATCAGGGCTTGCTTGTTAGGTGCTAAGTAGGTATCTTTGCGGTATCATCCAATAACTGTCCTTGCGGCAGCCGTTCTCACAAAATAGCCCAC
>CAZDET010000129.1:0-5088 GCA_964504335.1 uncultured Saprospiraceae bacterium | reverse complement strand
ATCTTCAAACGCCTCAAACAAGAAGCCGAGCAACGAGGAGATACCGCCTTCATCGAGGAAATTGAAGCGGAAGGCTATTGAAAAAGCCCTATTTTCCATGCGATTACTCTGATCCATTGTAAGTCTACTATGAAGTACCCCATCATCAGTCTCCTTCTGTGTTGGCTACTGGCGCTCCCGCTCGCCCACGCCCAGCTTACCGACACGCAAATCCAACAAATCGACAGCCTTTTCCTCGACTGGAACCGACCCAACCATCCCGGCGGTGCCATCGGCATCATGCGGGATGGGCAACCCGTCTTTTCTAGCGCTTACGGTCTCGCTAGTCTGGAATACCTGGTGCCCAATTCGCCGGAAACGCGCTTCAACATTGCCTCCGTATCCAAGCAGTTTACCGCCATGGGCATCGTGCGGCTGCACGAGCAGGGGAAGCTGTCGGTAGATGACGATATACGCACCCATTTGCCGTGGTTACCAGACTTTGGCGAGACCATCACCATCCGCCACCTCCTGCACCATACGAGCGGTCTGCGAAGCCTGCACGCCGTACTCGGCATGGCCGGGTGGCGAGGCGACGACCGGCGGTCGAATGCCGATCTCAACCGCCTCATGCAACAACAACGGGAATTGAACTTCGAACCGGGGGCCGACATGCTCTACTGCAACACGGGCTACATGTTTATGGCCGATATCATCGAAGTCGTTACGGACGAGCCCTTCGTCGACTGGATGCAAACCAATATTTTCGGGCCTTTGGGTATGGTGCACACCTACGTGGAAGGCCAGTACAACCGCGTCGTGCCTCACAACGCCACCTCTTACCACGGCACGGAGCCCTTCGAGCGGGCCGTCGAGTACTGGAACTACGTCGGCTCTGGCAACATGCACTCCACCACCGGCGATCTGCTCCGGTGGGCCAGCAATTTTTACGCCCCGCGGGCAGGCTGGGAGACATCCTTTCAACTCCTCCAAACCCTAGACCCCCTGAACGACGGCAAGCCAAATGACTACGCCTTCGGAGTGGTACTCGGCGACTATAAAGGCGAACAATACGTCCAGCACAGCGGCTCCATCGGTGGCTTTCGGGCCTACCTGCGCACCTTTCCCGATCTCCGCATCAGCATTGCGGGACTGACCAATTTCTCTTCCAGCAATATCGGAGGAAAAGTGAATTTAATTTCCGATATCCTACTGGGTAAAGTCGATACGCCTGCAGCACCGATCCAGGTATTGGCGCTTTCTCCAGCCGAATTACAACCCTACGAAGGCTATTACTGGAACGAAGAGGAAACCGCTCAACGAAGAGTCTACTTGGAACAGGACACGCTGCGATACGCTATTTCCGAACAAAACATCCTACCCCTGCTTCCCACCGAAGCAAATACATTTTTACTCGGTGAAGCCCCTCCCTATCGAAAGGTCGTATTTGATAGGATCAACCCCGACCGCAGAACGATGCGCATCACTTCCGGCGATGATCCCCCCTTCGTGCTGGAAGCCTACGGGCCGCCCACCCCTACCCGCGAAGTGCTAGCAACCTACGTCGGCAATTACTATAGTTCAGAATTGGAAACCACGTACCGCATTACATTGGAGGCTGATACACTGCTGGCTCGCCACCCCCGGCACGGCGCAATGGAATTGCGGTTATTGAATGAAGACATTATTCAGGCTCCCTACCCACTCGGCGTCTTGCGGTTCCAGCGCGAAGGAGGAGCTGTGGTCGGTCTACGCGCTTCAAACGGCCGGGTGCGGAATTTGTGGTTTGAAAAAGTGGATTAACGAAGAATAATCTGTGACCGAATGACTGATTCATCGCCCACTCGGATGCGAAGTGCATAAGTACCGGCCGGGAGCCCCTCAACGTTCAGTTCGCTCTTCACTCGATTGAATTGTTTCACAATTCGTCCGGAGGTGTCCAGTAGCTCTACAGCATCCACCTGCACGTCCGGTAGCGAAACTTGCAGGAGCCTATCGGTAGTGGGATTGGGAAAAATGCGCAGCGTTTTGGCCCATGCTGGCTCTTCCACATCGGTAGTAAAGGTGAAAGGATAGGTATTCAACTCCAGACCATTTAGATATTGAATGCGGTTCGGAATCCCCTCCCGGATGATGCGCTCTTGATCCTCCCTAACTCGTCCGTCCTGCGATCGGAGTCCGAGATAGGGGACGATCGTTTCGGCAATATCCTCGCGGTTGGGATTGTCGAAGGCATAGCGCGAAATGAAGGATCGGTCGGTGCTGCGGGCCGTAACCCAGCCCTCGTCGTAGTGATAATCCATGGCGGCGTGCGCCGATTCGTGTACCAGCGTTTCTTCGAGATTACCGGTGCGCTCGTACAGTTCGGAGGTTTCGCCGATGGTAATCTCAATCGAATTCAACCACCGGTTGCCACCAAACAGCGCGTCACTCGCCAGAATATTGATCGAATCGACGCCTACTCGCAAAAACGCCGGTAGCTGGCCCATCATAAAGCCGTACTTATCCGCCAGCTGATCGGCCTGGCCTTTGCTGAAATCGCTTTTCCGAATCCGGATTTGCGACTGCAGGTCGTCGTCGTAGCTCAATTCAAAGATGTAGGCCTCCGGAGTAATCCAATCACCGGAACCGTTATTGACGTCGCGATCCCACATCAGGACGAAAGCTTCACCCACGTAGCTAACGCGGGCGAAAGACGAGGGATCCTGGGCCGTGATGACATCGTAGAAATCACTGTACCAATTGGTACCGTTGCTGTAAATGTAGTCTTGACAAAAAGTGCTTGTCGAAATCAAACAGTATAGAGCTGCTAGAAACCAATACGTTTTCACTTGTTGATTTTTTATCGAATACCTTTAAACGGATATGGCAGCCAATTGTGCCCTGGTGATATCCATGGATGCAAATTACACCTTTTGATGATAAGCACACTGCGTACGGAGTTCTTTAACTCCGGGATTGAAATAGGTGGGGCCGGTGGGAGCGAGAGATGCGTAAAACAGGTTAGTTCTGCATTCATTCACGACTTTTTCCGGCCGCTATATTTATCGTTCAATCCCTCTCCGGATAAAATTTTGCTAATACTCTTTTCTATTCTCGATTTCCTGGTTTCTGATTTTTTGGGTTGTGAAAAATAGAGTATATAGCCTCTCTGACGCCCCGGAGATAATGCTTCAAAGGCTGTTTGCAGTAATGGATCTTCTTCAAATTTTCTTTCTAGCTCTTCGGGGATAGGCTCAGGGTTCTTTTTGAAATTGACCTTCAAGCCTGCTTTTTCTACTTCAATGGCTTCAAAAATGTACGTTTTAATATCGGCCTCAATTGCTTTAACCGCCTCGGCATTTGTAAATTTTAGCAACCGGGCTGCCTGTGAATGTTTCCCGGGTTTTTCTAGCAAGCCCTTGTTGTCGCTCAATAGGGAGCCCTTGAAAAAACTGATGCAACAGTATGCCCTCAGTGCACTTACCATGAGCACATTTTTCCGTTCGAATGTGTAACATGGGGCTCCCCACTTTAATTCTTCGGTTAATCCGCAGTCGAGCACGATCCTTCTTACCAATTTCAATTCAGCCGTCCATTGATGCACTTTACAAGCAGGTGTGCCCCCGAGCGGACACCGTCCACAGCCCTCTAGGAGGTAATGATCAACTTTTGGATTCAACATACTTTTTGAAGTTATTCAATATAGCTTGCCAACCTTGTCTTTGCAACTCTACCTCATTTTCATCAGGTTCGAAGATTTCTGTCACTTCCGAAGCACCGTCTTGTTCTGAGAAGAGGATGGTCACGGCGCGGCCATCCTCCAGCTGTTTTTCGATTTTTTTAAATGGTTCAATGCCCCTGTAGACACCAGCAAAATCAAAGCCCATGCTGCCGTCTTTGGCTTCCATTCTCCAGGAGAACGTTCCTTCGGATTTCAACTCGTTGGTAGCAGCAGGACAATGCCATTCATCGGTCGCACAGTTCCAATGCACGATATGTTCGGGGTTTGTCCAAAATTCCCAGACCCGTTCTACGGGTGCGTTGATCTTGGTTGATACGGTGATTTTATTCATATCCGGTAAAATGATTTAGAATTCACAAATTTTCGGCTGTTCTACCAACCCATTTCGAGGCGTTATTGATTTCTGCCCTTAACAGCAAATTTATCTGGGCAGTGTGGTGTTGTATATGCCTCATGTTATACAGTAGGATTTCCGTTAAAGAATAATCCATTGCTCCCTCTTCCATTTCCTCTGTAAAACGCAAATTGGGCTCATTACTCAACTTTAAAATTAGATTTTTACATTTCTCCCGACTTACTTTTAAATAGCCCATTAGTTCCTGTTGGTTGTAAAAGCGATTGGGTATTAAATCGTCCACAGCCTCTGCGGGTATTTCATCCTCCGCAACTTCAGCAAAAGGCAAATAGGGAATGAAGTCTTTAGGAGGAATGGTTAAATAGTAATCCAGAAAAATTAGCGTGTGAAATATAACATAGAAGAGCTTTTTATTGCGCTGCAGTAGCTCATCCGTGCACAGCTCCAGGGCTTGTTCAAGCATATCGATGGTTGCGCCAAACTGACTCCACAAGATTTTCTTTAAGGCTTCCATGCTGTATTGTTTGCTATTTCTTCATCGATTAATTCATAATTGGTACTTTTCCCCCTGCTTCTTCCTTTTTCAGGATTCCCATAGCAAATAATCCTTGAATGTCTCTAAGGGCCGTATCGTAGGAGATTTTTGTCATCTTCCCCCATTTCTTGGTGGCTTATACCCAAAACGAGGTGGTTTGGGTATAGTTTCCCTTGGAAATCCTCGAGGAGTCGATTGAGTATTGTTCTTTGTCGTTCCTTGAGTGCCTTATCTGAATGTTTCAACCATAACTGGTGCTTGTACATCTCTTTTTGAAGAATGATTGCCGACGACTGAAGGGCATTGTATAAACAATTCAGGGCAAACGCATGAAATGCCGGAGCCGACCACTCCACCCGGCAGGACATAGCTTGGCGCCTCGGCCTTCCGGCCGGTGGCTAGGCTCGGGGCACCCCACACCATGTGGGTGGGTATATATTAAAACGGCCCACCCACCTTACCTGCCAACCTCGAGGGCTGCAGGCAGCCCAGGCG
>CAZDET010000128.1:0-5294 GCA_964504335.1 uncultured Saprospiraceae bacterium | reverse complement strand
GTGATCACTACCTGATCGGTAGCGGTAGCACCGTCGTCGTCGGTTACCGTGAGGGTCACCGTAGTGGTACCGACCGGGAAGTTGGCTGTCGGATTCTCCACGTTCGGGATCGAAACGCCCGGTGCGCTCCAGTTGAAGCTCGCGATCGTTCCGTCGGAATCGAAAGAGCCGCTGCCGTCAAGGGTAATGCTTTCGAAGCCGCTGTCGTCAGCATCCTGAACCGTCTGGTTGTTTCCGGCATTGGCCACTGGTGCGGCATTGGCCGGAGAATTGACCGTGATCACTACCTGATCGGTAGCGGTAGCACCGTCGTCGTCGGTTACCGTGAGGGTCACCGTAGTGGTACCGACCGGGAAGTTGGCTGTCGGATTCTCCACGTTCGGGATCGAAACGCCCGGTGCGCTCCAGTTGAAGCTCGCGATGGTGCCATCGGAATCGGAAGAACCGCTGCCATTGAGGGTTACGGGTTCCGTACCGTTTTCATCATTGTCGGTTACCGTCTGGTCGCCACCGGCATCGGCTACTGGTGCGGCATTCGCCGGAGAGTTGACCGTGATCACTACCTGATCGGTAGCGGTAGCACCGTCGTCGTCGGTTACCGTGAGGGTCACCGTAGTGGTACCGACCGGGAAGTTGGCTGTCGGATTCTCCACGTTCGGGATCGAAACGCCCGGTGCGCTCCAGTTGAAGCTCGCGATGGTGCCATCGGAATCGGAAGAACCGCTGCCATTGAGGGTTACGGGTTCCGTACCGTTTTCGTCGTTGTCGATTACCGTTTGATCCAGACCGGCATTGGCCACTGGTGGTGTGTTGATACCGGCGTCGTCGATTACGGTGAAGGTGATCGTTTCGGTGCCAATCTGGCTTCCGCCACCACCTGCTGCGCTGAAGAGGTTGACGGTGAGAGTATAGTTACCGTTCGCGAAGTTGAACGGATCGTAGTTGCCTCCGGCGTCGCCATTCAGGGAGTAAGGAGAAACACTTTCCGTCTGACCGTGGGGGCTGGGGCCAACCAGACTAAATACTACGCTACCTACCGACTGCGTCGGCACGTAGATAATGCTTAGCTGAGCCGGCAGGAGAGCCTTGTTGATCACATCACCATCGATCAATCCGCGAATGTCCGAATTCGCTTGGGCATTCACCAATACGAAATTGGAGGGAGCGCCGCCTGCGGGAAGTACGTTCACGGTAACCTGATCGGTATCCGTGGCTCCCTGATCGTCGGTGACGGTCAGGGTAATCACGTTGGTGCCAACGGGGAGGGTAACCTGGGCTACTTCGGTAGTAGCGATCACGTTGCCACCCAGTGTCCACTGGTAGCCGACGATGTTGCTGTCATCCGTAGAGTTGCTGCCGTCGAGCGTTACGATTTCAGTTCCGTTCTCGTCAGTATCCTGTACGGTTTGATTCGCACCGGCATCTGCAACTGGGTTCGGGTTGACGATTTCGTCGACCACATTCCAGTCGAAGTCAACGGAATTACTCAAAGGCGGATCAGCGTCGTCGGTTACCGTGACGGTAACGTTATAAACGCCGGTAATATCGGGAGGCGTGGTGCCGTCGGTACGCGGTGATTCGGGCAAGTTCAAATTCTGTGCCTCGTTCGCATTGGTCTGGCCACCCACCAGACTCATGACCATCCGGTCGATGACGTGGGAGCTGGAGCGAGCGGATACCAGGATGTTGTAGATACCCGGGCTATCGAACTGGGCATAGATATCGTGCGCATCGGCATCGCTGGTCTTGGAAAACCAGGTCCACTCGTCTGTACCACCCAGGTACACCTTAAACCAGCCGCCGCTGCCGGCACCATTTGGCGCACTGGAGCCATTGGGGCAGGAGGAGCCCGAGGCGTCTTTGGGGCACACAGTACTGCTCGTAGGATTCGTCGGACTTCCTTGGATGCCGTAGAACTGATCGGCTTCAATCTTCAGCCAGCTATCGTTGTGCTCGGATGAAGACGTACCGTTACCAACTTGACTGCGCCACTGGAAGCGGTAGAGACCAGTGGTGTTGATCTGCACCTGATAGGTGATAATACCGTTGCCAGGACTTCCGAAAAACTGCCCCGCCTGCCAGACGATGAAGTCATCACCACTTGCCAGAGTCGGGTTGTCAACATTCGGCGACAAGCTTGTCGAGTAGGTATCGGCGGTCTTCCAATTGTTGGGCAGGTTGTCGGCAGATTCCATTTCGATGACCACCAGGCCGTTCTGCTCGATGAAGGCACCGGAGGTGCCGCCACCACCACCGCCTTGGGCTTCGATGGTGCCGCTGATAACGCCGGTATTCTGATTGATCGACAATCCCGGGGGCAGGCCATCTGCTTCGTAGGTCAGAGTCTGCTCCGGATCGTCGGAAGCTTGAATGGGCAAATCGACAACATCCCCTACTTCGTTGGTCTGTGTACCCGGGTTGAGTACCACAGGAGCTGCATTCGGTGCTTCCGGACCCAATTCAAGGATGATGACATCCGATGCCATACCAATCTGGCCATCGGGGCCAAGCGTCACGGCAATGAAGTGGTTTAAACCTCCGTCGGGGCCGGCGTTGCCGCCACCTGGAGAAGCTGTTGCCAGCAGAGTGACCGGGACGCTAGCCTGGCCGCTACTATTCAAGGTACCGGTGTACGTCGTCTTGGCAATCACCTCGTTGGCTTCGAACGGATCGATATCGAAGCCGTTATTCTGCTGCCCGGCATCGATCTGAAGGCGGCCGTCGGCCTGGAGCAGTACGAAATTCGTATTGGCAGGCCCGGCGACGTTAATCACCTGGCTGGCCTCGGTCACTGCGGCTGGAAGCTCGCTAATTCCCTGTACGCTGATGCTCGGCATCGCCGGCGCTCCCAGCGCAATGGTGGCCTTGCTGCCACCATCGCTTTCGGTATCGTCGAGGAATAGCGCACCCGTTAAGACTGTGCCATCTTCGAACGTGACAGTTACCTTAGAACCAATCATTTCAAAACCGGATACCGAACCGGCATTTCCAGCCGATACATCGCCCTTGATGCTCGTCGGATCGATATCTACTCCGAATGCAAAGCTCTCATTCGGATTGAATCCATCTCCGTTGGTAAAGAGCAGATTTAGCTGGTCGTATCCTTCGTCGTTATCCACTCCGTTGTGCGGCGCGGAGAAGGCATCGAGGCAGTCCGGATCGGTAGAATTGTTCGGGATGTTGTTACCCGAGGGGCCATCGGCCGGGATGGTCAACCCAACTTCTGTTACGGAATTTCCGGCAGTACCTGCCGTAACACACTTTGCAGTGGCGTCTCCCGCCGTTCCGACCGGATCGAAAACGATGTCCCTCAGCAGCGCCGAAGTCATGTTGATAGATATACTTACGATATCCTGATCGCCGGTGTTGGTCAGTACGATGGAGTTGTTACCAAAGGTGCTGGAGAACAATCCCGAACCGTTGGTAACCGTCACAACAGCAGCCGGGTTAGTCGCAGGGATTTCCTGTACGTCCACTGTCCGAGTAACTTCCGCAGCCGGGTTGCCTGCGGCGTCGCTCACATTGTAGGTCACGCTGTACGTACCTGCAATGGCTGTATTGACGTTAGAATCGTCGATAGTGATGTTCTGGCTGATGTCGCCGTCCACATTGTCGAGGGCCGTGGCGCCGGGCTCGTCGTAGGAATCGCCCACGAAGAGTTGCAGTGGATTATCGCCCACCAGCGTAATCACCGGAGCGGTTACATCCGGGCCTTCCGATACATTGACCGTACGGACCACTTCGGTGGCCGGGTTACCGGCGGCGTCGCTGACATTGTAAGTTACGGTGTAAGAGCCTTCCGTGTCGGTATCGACGGCCGAGTCATTGATGACGATGTTCTGGCTGATGTCGCCGTCCACGTCATCGAGCGCGGTCGCGCCGGGCTCCAGGTAGGTATCGCCTACGGTCAGTTCCAGCGGGTTGTCACCCTGCAGGGTGATGACCGGTGGTGTATCGTCTACTGCCTCCACGACTTCCAGCACTACCGTATTGGAGGTCGGACCGAGCTCCATCGGGCCGTTTCCGGCGACGGCGGCGATGAAGTGGTTGATACCACCGTCGGGTTCGTCGTTAGTGCCGGCGGTTTGCTTCAGCGTCACGTCAACCGTACCGAAGCCGGTGCCATCGAGGGTGACGGTGTAGCGCTGGAGCGCAATAGCTTCGTTTGCTTCAAAGGGCTCCACGTCGAATCCGACCGTTGGATTTCCCGGATCGATGAATAGTCGGGCATCGTAGTGCAGCAGGATGACCTCGGCGTTGGCCGGTCCGGTGATTTCCACCGTTTGATCTAGTTCGAGCTCACTGACCTCTTCCGGTCCGGCACCGATGCCGGTTACCGACAGGCTCACGGTATTAGTGGTGGTCGTTTTAGAGAGCTTTACCTGCGATCCGCCTGCGTCTGCCGCAATGTTTTCGGCAAGTTGATCGAAGAGGCTACCCGTCAGCGTAGTGCCATCGGCAAAGGTGACCGTAACGGTGGCACCAATAAGTTCAAAGCCGCCGATCGAACCGGCATCGCCGGTGGTCAGGTCGCCCTTGATGGAAGTCGGATCCATATCTACACCGAAGGCATAGGTCTCGCCGGGATTGAAGCCGGTTAGGTCGCCTTCCTGGCTGCTGAAGTCGAGGGTAAGCAGATCGTAGCCTTCCTCATCATCCACCCCGTTGTGGAATATCGAGAAGGGCACGTTACAATCGGTATCGTCGGGTGTGGTCGAGTTGCCACCGTTGGCAGGAATCGTAATGCCTACTTCGGCTGCGGTATTGCCAGTACCGGTAGCCACACACTTCGCTCCGGCATCACCGGCCTTTCCGATGGGGTCAAATACCACATCCGGCATGAAGGTAGAGCTGGAGTTGATGGTGACCTGAGTGATGTTTACATCACCGAGGTTCTGAATCTGGAAAGAGTTATTTCCAAAGGTAGAAACCGAGTTAGACAAGTTCGCCAGGTTGTTGACGGTAATCAGCACCATCGGGTTAGACTCCGTAACGATGACCGTCCGCTCTACTGCTGCCGCCGGATTACCGGCAGCGTCGCTTACGTTGTAGGTCACCGTGTAGGTGCCCGCTTCAGCGGTATTGACATTGGAGTCATCAATCACGATGTTCTGGCTGATGTCGCCATCCACGTCGTCGAGGGCTGTAGCACCAGGTTCTTCGTAGGTGGCGCCTACGTTAAGACTCAAAGGATTAGCACCCAGCAGGGTAATGACTGGCGGGGTCTCGTCTACGGGCTCGGATACATTGACCTCACGAGATACTTGGGTGGCCGGGTTACCGGCGGCATCGCT
>CAZDET010000127.1:0-5440 GCA_964504335.1 uncultured Saprospiraceae bacterium | reverse complement strand
ATATTTGCTTTTCCTCAATTTGTTTACCCATCACTCAAAACCATCGGGTAGAGTAATATAATACATATTAACTATACAATATATTATACAATTGCCATTTCAGACTGCCAGTAATGGGTGTTCGAAGCGTCTATACCCGTAGCAGAGCGGTTTGGGAAAAATTTCTATGTTTAGGGCATGGACTACCAGCTAGCCCCTCGAGATTACGATAAGCTGCGTCAACTTCAACGCAACACGAAGTTGTCTCGGCGCCGCTACCGTAAAGTAACGGTGCTAGTGATGCTCCATCAAGGCTTCAGTGTCGAGGCCATTGAGGCCGCTTTGGGCCTAGATGACAACACCATCCGCCGCTATTGGGAAGGCTACCAGGAAAAAGGAATCGAGACGTACCTGTCCGATCACTATGTTCCCTACTCTGGGCGGCTCACCGCAGAGCAAGAAGATCACCTGGCCGATCACCTCGATGAGCACCTTTATCTGGATGTGAAGCCCATTATCGCTTATATCCAAGAGCAGTTCAACGTCACCTATTCGATCTCCGGGATGCGTGATGTGTTACACCGTATCGGTTTTACCTACAAGCAAACCAAGGCGGTTCCCAGAAAGGCGGATGAGGAGGCCCAACGTGTCTTCGTCGAAGAAGCCCTTCCGGAGTTGCTTGCCCAAGTCGAGAGCGGAACTGCCGAGGTGTACTTTGCCGATGGTACCCACCCGACCCATAATACCAAAACGGGAAGAGGCTGGATTCGCAAAGGGAAAGATTTCGAGATTGATTGCAACAGCGGACGAAAGCGGGTAAATATTAATGGCGCGGTGCGCGCCCACAAACCGGAGCACTTAGTGTATGATGTCACAGATACCATCAACGCCCAATCTACGCAGCGACTGTGCCGCAAACTCCTCAAAAAGCATCCGGGTAAAACGATTTACCTGATTTGTGATAATGCCCGCTACAATCGCTGCCGTTGGCTGCAAGATTGGGCCGAAGATCAACGTATCAACTTTGTATACCTGCCGGCCGACTCGCCGAATTTGAATTTGATCGAACGGCTTTGGCGGCTGTTGCGAAAAGAGGCGATTAATTCGATTTATTACGAGACGTATGATAAATTCCGACAAGGGATTATTCAATTTCTTGACAACGTAAAAAACTACAAGGAGGAGATCCGATCCCTACTGACCTTAAATTTCAGGACAGTGGGCGGAACTTCCGTGTACGCCCAAACCACTTCGTGAGGGGTATAGAAACAATGCAAAATGGATACATACGATTATATCATTATCGGTGCAGGTTCGGCAGGCTGTGTTTTAGCCAACCGCTTATCGCAAGACGGCAATCATGACGTATTAGTCCTGGAAGCCGGTGGCCCCGATTCAAATATCAATATCCACATCCCCGGAGCCTACACGAAGATTCATAAAAGTAAAAACGACTGGGGCTTTTGGACAGAACCCCAAGAACAGGTCTTCAACCGAAAAATCTATTTGCCCAGAGGAAAGGTGCTGGGGGGATGTAGTTCGACCAATGCCATGATTTACGTACGTGGCAATCGGGCTGACTACGACGGTTGGGCCGCCCTGGGCAACCGAGGTTGGAGTTATGAAGAGATACTGCCCTATTTCATCCGCTCAGAACATCACGAGCAGGCGGATAAAATGGATGCCGATTATCACGGAACAACCGGTGAGCTCAACGTAACCCTACCCGTGAGATTTAAAACGCCCTTCATAGATGCATTTTTGAAGTCGTGCTCCCGGGTGGGCATTCCACTTAACTCCGATTATAATGGTGCTCAACAGAAGGGGGCAGGCATCGCTCAACTGACTATAAAAAATGGCAAGCGGTGCAGTGGCGCAGTTGCCTTTCTCAAACCGGCCCTAAAGCGTCGAAACCTTACCGCATTTACCGGGGCCCGGGTAACTAAAATTGTTTTTGACGGCAAAAAAGCCGTAGGTGTAGCCTACGTAAAAGGATCTAAACAACGAGTAGTTCGTGCTCGTAAAGAAATCATTCTATCGGCGGGGGCTTTTCAATCTCCTCAAATTTTAATGCTATCGGGAATCGGAGATAGCGAAGCCCTAAACCCACTGGGCATTGCATGTATACACGAATTGAAGGGGGTTGGGAAGAACCTCCAAGACCATCTGTTTTTCCCGATTGGTTGCGAGGCGAATGTGCAAGAAGGTGTGAACCACAACATTCCAATTTTAAAGCAAGTGCAAGCCACGTGGGATTATTTTTTCAATAATAAAGGCGCTTTCAATTCAGGTCCCCTCGAGGGAGTGGCTTTCTTGAATATTGATAACGAGCAGGCCCCTCCTAATCTACAATTGCACTTTACTCCCATGTGGCTGGGCAAAGGATATGATTATGATCTGTACAATATGAATACGTATCCGAAGGTAGATGGTTTTACCATCTTACCGACCTTGTTACATCCAAAAAGCAGAGGGTTTGTCACCTTGCGATCCAAGGATCCGCAAGAAGCACCCATCATTCAACCAAATTTCTTACGAGAAAAGGAAGATTTAGATCTCCTGGTAAATGGCGCTAAATTGGCAATAGAAATCATGGAGCAATTGCCCTTCCAACAATTTACCAAGTCATACGGAGAACCCACCAACAGAAAATCGGATGAGGCCTTGATCCAACACATAAAACGAACCGTAGAAACCGTCTACCATCCAGTCGGAACCTGTAAGATGGGCAATGATGAAATGGCAGTCGTTGATCACGAATTAAACGTACGCGGTTTGGAAAACCTGCGAATAGTGGATGCCTCCGTTATGCCGAAGATTGTTTCCGGAAATACGAATGCTCCCGTGTTTATGATTGCGGAAAAAGCGGCCCATATGATTTTGGGTATTAACCACTATCAAGGCACGCATCAGGAGGCCTGACCAGCAGTTTCGTGCCCCGAATTTTGATTCTACACGGAGACTCCGAGGTGCTCGTACGGCCGATTACAATGATGTTGCCCCTGATCGCGATATCCTGTGGGAATACGCTCATACAATGGATTCCAAGCGGTTCTGTTCGTCCGTTTCATGCGTTTGACTTAGGCTAGTATCATTTCCAAACACGCGCTCACAACCCCAACTTCCGCGCCAGCTCCGGCGCGTGCGCCCGTATTTCGCGCTCCAGCTCGCGCAGGCGGTGGCCTTGAAGTTCATTTAGGCGTTGCACATTAGCAAGTTGTGCGCGCAAGCGATCACTTTCGCCAGAGGTAGCCGACGTAGCAAATCCCTGATTCACGATATCGTGATAAATCAATGTCTGGAGATCAACTTGGAAAATCTCACAAAGCCGGAGAATGATCGGCAAGGGAGGAATGGCCCTTCCTCGTTCGTAATCACCCACCGTCATTTGGGTTTTTTCTAATTGTTTGGCGAGTTCCTGTTGGGTCAGACCAGCCCGTTTGCGCAGTGCCCGGATGTTTGAATGGATGTGCATAGACCTCTAGCCGAGGAAAAAACCTTAAAAGCTGTAATAAACTTTGCTTTTAATGATTAAATCCTTATTTTTGTAGCGTTATCATTAGCGATAAGCAAAGTACGCCTTCGCTAAAGCATTCCCAAACCTCTCGATGGCTGTCCGTCTCCTTCAGACCGATAGGGCTGTGCCCTTGTCGGCTGGGGGCGGGCTATGCACTCATATCACATTACCACTATGTCGCTATCCAAATCTGCCTCCGCTTATCCCCCCGTATCCGCCCTGCTGTTGCTGTGCCTGCTGCTCTTTGCCGGCTACCGGGCCTGCCACCCCGGCGCTGCCGCCCGGATCGATCTGCCCGCCGCTCCCCAACCGCAGCCGGGCACCGGCATTGTCGGCACGATCGGGCTGAGCCAGGCGCCGCGGCACGTGCAGCGCGTGGTGCATCACCTGCGGCAGGTGCGCCACTGGCAGCCACTACGGGGCTACAAGGGCGGACGATCTTTTCAGAATTACGAAGGAACTTTGCCGCGCCAACGGGTGTATTATGAATACGACGTGCATCCGCTGCGCCCGAACGTGGGGCGGGGTGCCGAACGCCTCGTCGTTGATGAAAGCAAGACGCTTTTTTACTATACCCGCGATCATTACACTACCTTCACTCAGATCCTACTGCCGTGACGAAATCCGACTTCTTACACCTCCTCGCCAACGCCTACGATTTTCCCGATTACTTCGGGCACAACCTCGACGCGGCCGACGAAATCCTGGCCGAAAAACTAGAAGCAGCCGGGACCGAGCAGCTGTCGCTTGCCCCCTTTTTTGAGGCACTCCTGGCCGACGCCCCTCCCGAAGAGCGGCGGAGCATTCAGGCCCTGTTGGCGCGCTATTTTTGGTAGGAATCCTCCTGCGCTCGGTTTGCTTAGAAGCGGTTTTCTTTTTTTGAAATTTCTAACGGCCACCCTGGTCACTCCATTCCCATTTTACTACATAGCTGTGGGGCATACCCAAAGTGCCCACTCATTAAAAACGGCTGTAAAACAGCTTCAAAAGCTTGAGAGGTTAGTTCACCTTTAAAACCTTACGTTAATTCAGTTTTCACAAGAAAAACCAAACCCAATGCTCCAAAAATGCTATTTCGTCTTGTGGCTATCCGCAATTACGCTTACGGTTGCAGCCGCGCAGCAAGCTTCCTTTTCCGGTACGTATATCAACGCCAACAGTACGATTGGCCTGCGTTTCAAGCCGATGGGCAACGAGTACCACGGCCTGGTACAAACCAATTTGGGCAACTTTGCCTTCCGGGGCAAACAGGACGGCCAGCAAATGACCGGCACGCTGTATACGGCCGATGGACCCGTTAATTTTTCCGCCACCTTGCGGGCAAATGCCCTGGTTTTTTCCGCTTTTGGCTATACCGACAACTTCTACCAGACCAGTCCGCAGCACGAATTGGGAGCAGTGGATCTTTCTCAGTATATGATTTCCCAGGGGAGCACGTCCCAAACACCGCCTGATCCGTCACAGGATTTCGACTACAGCTATTCGCAGCACAATCGCGGTCATGCGACCGAACAGCGGCAGACCTACCCCAATCAGTCGGCCCCGGCGGCAAGCCCGCATCCTGCCCTGAACGACCGGGAATTATTTAATCTGGTGGCCGGCAGCCAGGTGGTGTACTATACCCGAACTTCCTACCTCAACGACAATGTGGCCAGTTCGATCACCTACGTCAATTTCTGCCGCGACGGCCGATTCTGGATGAACTACGATGGTTCCTTTAGCGTGGAAGGTGGCTACGGTGATAATGCCCAGGGCGCATCATACGGGCGCAATTCCGGCTCGTGGCAGCTTGTGACCTATCAGGGGCAGCCGGCGGTGTTTTTGTCGTTCAATAATGGAAATACGTCCGTCAATCCCGTCAATAAAGGATTGATTTTACAGGGCCGCTGGCGGGTGGGGAACACGCAGTATGCGGTGCAGCGGAATAAAGTGAGGTGTAATTAG
>CAZDET010000126.1:5760-5859 GCA_964504335.1 uncultured Saprospiraceae bacterium | reverse complement strand
GGAATTGCTACTAAGCCCGCCACCGGCGGCTGTAAGGCGGCATTCACCGTGATCGTTACCGTAGCGGTATCGCGCAAGCCGTCGTTGTCCACTACAATG
>CAZDET010000126.1:0-5660 GCA_964504335.1 uncultured Saprospiraceae bacterium | reverse complement strand
GCTGAAGGACCGGTGCCTCCACCGTGATCGTTACCGTAGCGGTATCGCGCAAGCCGTCGTTGTCCACTACAATGACGCTAGCCGTGTACGTGCCGGGGGCCTGGTAGGTAATAGAAATTGCCGTGCCATCTCCACCAACGTTACTCCCATTTCCAGGGTCAAAGAACGTTTGGAAAATCGTCCCATCCGGGTCCGAAGAGCCGGACCAGTCAAAGCGAACTTCCAGCGGCGCTGTACCCGTCGTTTGATCTGCCTGCAGATCAGCAACCGGTGGCTGAAGGACCGGTGCCTCCACCGTGATCGTTACCGTAGCGGTATCGCGCAAGCCCTGATCGTCTAGCACGATCACGGATGCATTGTAGGTACCCATTGCCGTGTAGGTATTACTAATGCTACCTGTGCTGTTGGTGTTGCTATTGCCGTCACCAAACTGGAATTCATAAGAGACAATGGAACCATCTGGATCCGTGGAACCCGTTGCATCAAAATTAACGGTCAGCTGCGCCTCGCCACTGGGCGGATTGGCCTGTAAATTGGCAAATGGAGCTCCCTGCAGGTCGACAAAAAGGTCGACGTTATACGGGTTTCCATTGACATCAGTAGCTGTGTAAATCAGGGTATCCTTTCCCAGATCGCTCTGAGTGAACGTAGATCGGTCGAGTACTTCGGAAGCTATCCCACAGGCATCAAAGGGGAATAACCGAAAGTCCGTAGCGGCGATGGTCTTCGTATAAGCAGGCGCGCGCAGAACGAACGTGTAGAAACTAATAGGTCGCGGTGAAATAGGTGCGATGGTGTCCCGCACCTGAATTTCCGCTCTACAGGAATCGATATTCCCATTCACATCGCTTAGGCGAAGGTCAACAGTCCCTGCGCCGATATTCGCACAGCTAAAATTCGTTTGGCTGAGGGTGCGGCTGCTGATGCCGCAATTATCCGTAGAGCCTGCATCGACCTCCCCTACCGTCAAAGTAGCCTGGCCGTTGAAATCTAAATAAATATCGACCTGATTCGCACAGCTGGGCGTAGGTGGAATGGTATCCAATACCCGAACGGAAAATGCACAAAATGCCCCATTTCCCACTGCATCCGCAAGAAACAGGGTATCTGCGATGGTTCCACCGACATTACTACAGTCAAAATTCGTTTGACTAAAGGTCCGGCCAACGATCCCACAGTTGTCAGAAGAGCCGGTATCCACCTGATCCTGGGTTACTGTACCCTGGCCTTGTGCATTCAGGTAGACATCCACCGTATTGCTAGTACAACTGACTTGGGGGGGCGTCACGTCGCGAATCATGACCGAGGAGGTACATTCGCTCACGTTTTCCCCACTAATAACAACCGCTAAGCGATAAGGGGCACTGGAAGTAATCGATTCGCAAGTAAGCGTGGTTGGTGAAGCGATTTCTGATCCTACCGGATCAATCAGGACGAGCGTCCCTGCATTGCCACAGCCTAGCTGCGAGCCATTATCCAGATCGGCTACTGAGAGTATTCCTTGGCCCGAATCATCCAAATCAATCACGACCTGACTTTTGCACAGGGCCTGGGGGGATGTGCCAACTACCGAATAAGTCGTTTGACATTCGGAGACCACCTGATTCTGCCCGTTCACGACCTGGAGTCGAATGGGCTGGTCGCCACCGGCGTCGGCACAAGTTACGGTCAGGATGTTATTTTCAATTGGATCGCCGTTTCCATTGGCCAGGCGCAGGCTTTGTGTGGGGTCACAGACGCCAAACTTACTGTTGGCATTGATGTCATTGACGGTAATTTGGGCACTTCCACTCGTACCGATATCGACATTGAAGTTGCCCGGATTCTGACAATCGGCCAGTGCATCCACCACCGGTACATCCACGGTACAACTGGAAGTGTTGCCGCTTTTATCAATGGCCGTCAAGGTGAAGGTTTTGATACCGATATCATCGCAGTTAGCAGAAAAAGGATCGAGTCTGAAGAAATCAATCCCACAGTTGTCCGTCGATCCCCCATCGAAGAGAACGCCGGATATTAGAATCTGACTGGAGGTAACCACGATCGCCGGTGGGTTCGTCGAGCAGATGGCCGTAGGCGGGGTGTTATCCACGACGGAGTAGGAAGTTGTACATTCATCCACAACGGCCCCGCTACTATTCACCACTTGCAGTCGGATGGGCAGATTGGTACCGGTGCTATTGCAATCCAGGTCGAGGACGGTACCCAGGGGGTTGCCCGCACCATCGGCCAGGCGCAGGGATTCCGACCCGCAATTATTAAAAATAGAATTGTTATCCAGATCACTTGGTATCAATTGGGCTGCACCACTGGCATCCAGCACTTTAGTGATAGAGGTCTGGCAGCTGGCCCGCACCCCAATCACATTGATGGAGGCTATACAAGTGGCCGAATTACCGCTGCGGTCCGTGACCGTCAGGGTAACGGCACGGCTCCCCACATCCCCACAACTCACCGATGCCGGACTCACCGACCGGCTGGCAATGCCGCCGCCGCCACCGCAATTATCGAAAGAGCCGCCGTCAAAGAGGTTGGGATCCAGCAATACGCTATCATTCCCGACGGGCACCACCTCTACGGGGGTAGCCCTACAAACCGCCTGGGGCGCTTGGTTTTCCCGCACGGTGAAGTTGGTACTACATTCCGAAAGGACGGCCCCAGAATTGTTCACTACTTGCAGGCGGACGGAACGGGTACCAATACTGACGCACCGTAGCTGAAAGGAAGTTGCCGTGCTCGACCCAATCGCCAAACGGAGTGAATTGCCGCCGCAGCCCGGAGAGGAACCATTGTCAATATTAGAAGTGGTGATCGCACCGTTCCCGTTGGCATCCAGCGTAATGGTGACATTCGATTTGCAATTGGCCTGAATAGGGGCTTGCGTAGTAACATAAGTAACGACACCGTTGCTTTCGCTGCCGCCGCCATCAACCCCGGCCGTACGGCCGATCGCGGATGCGCCAAACAGGGAGGTGATGTAGCTACCGCCGCCACCACCTTGTTCGCCGCCCACAGCACCGCCACCGCCGGCACCACCGCCGCCGCCACCACCGCCACCGGAAAGTGGACCTAAGCGGCCAGCGCCACCACCGGTGAAGCCGTTGCCACCAATGGCATCGTTATCACGAGTTTTTTTGCCCCCCGTGAGCGCGAAATCGGAATCAGGCCGCAGGGCCACTTTGACGGTATCTCCAATCATCGCGAAGGAACTCGCCATGGAGCCCCCACTCGCATCATTGATGCGGATACACCCCACACTGCCGCCGCCGGCGGCGACAACGTCGGAAAGCCCTTCGGATACCCCCTCCGCACAAGTACTCAGCGTACCACCGTTCGCAATAACCGGAGGGCGGATGTTGAGTATTACCGTATCTCCACCTTCGGTTGCATTGGCGCCTAAACCATTGCTCGAAGAATTAACGAGGCCTACGTTTCGTTTGGCACCGCCGCCACCGCCGGCTACCGCCAATACAATCCAGTTCTGACCATTGTCCGGTAGGCCTGGTGGTAAGTATAAGACCGCAGCGGAGCCACCACCGGCGGCTCGTATACTGCCGCCACTACAGTCGGTACTACGCCCAGCTCCGTTTCCGGGCGTGTAGAATTTCAATTTTCCGCCTGGGTTGAGGGCATTGGGCCCGAGGCCAACTGGGAAGGTGCCTCCGATTTCTGCTCCGGAGCCACCTTCCCAGGTCTCGTTGTTGCAGAGATTCCCTCCTTTGGAGACGTTGCCACCATCGCCGCCACGGAGTGCCAATCGAATCGATCCAATGCTGCTTGGAATGATTCGGGTAGTCACCCCAACCCCTGGGGTTTCGAACGAATTGCACACTAGCGGCGATTGGGCCCGACTTAGCTGGCTAGATAGCAGCAAAATTAATACTATCAATAGTAATGGCCCTATTGCCCATCGATTCGCATCAGGGTCGCGGACCTTTTGAAATAAGGTTTGATGAAACATGATAAATTCTATTTTTATGGGTAAAAAAGGGCGTACTTCGCCCAGCGGAGCACCTGGCGCACTCGCAAAGTGTGAATAAAAAATAGCGAATGCCGGCTCAGCGGGTAGCGCTGAGCGGCGGTTTCACTTTATAAATTTGAATTTTGATCACGCGTAATAATCGTCTCGATCTGGTGCACCTTCAGGTTCTTGCCGATGATGCGGCGATCGGGGTTGAGCACGTAGATTTCGGGGGTATTGTCGACGTAGTATTTACCGTAAATGGCTGCATTGGTGGGGTCCATCACGTTGACCCAATCCATTTGATTGGCCTGGATAAATTGCCGCCAGATAGCCGGTTCGGCATCGATGGCAATCGCATATACGCCTACTCCCCGGTCTTTCCACTGATGGTAAAAATCCACCAACCTGGGGGTCTCTTCGATGCAGTGATCGCAATCCGGATTGTAGAGATATACGATCAGATAAGGGGCATCGATATCGGCCGTAGACCGCGGGTTACCGGCGGGATCGTTGGCGGTAACCGTTGGCCCGATCTGGCCCACTCGACTGGCGGCCATCTGACCGGCCCGTTGTTGCAGACCGTACACCGTCATGGAATCGGCCCAGAAGGCCCGCTCTTGGGTGAAGTAATTTTGGACCATATGCACGTAGACCGCCTCGGCATCCATCAGCGCCACTTTGGTGGGTTCGTAGTGCACGGCAATCCAGTTGGCAAAAAATTGAAAATAAGCGGGTTTATCCAGGACTTTTCCGAGAAGGTAATCGGCGGCAGCGATAATTGAATCCTGGTGTTGAACCGTCAATTCGGTCATAAAGCGCTGCAGCTTATTAGCAATGACCGGAGTGCGCAGCAGGCGCTCGTCGGTCAGGTCGACGCCCGCCCAAAAGTCCTTGCGGTAGGCGGCCACCTGAGCCCCTTCATCGGGGGTACCGTCGGCGGCCAGAATTGTACGAATTTGCGGGTTTTGGCCTGCCCGCTTGAAGGAAGTGAAGAAGGATTCCGGATGCTGCTCGAACAGTTGCTCCAGGAAAGCGCGGCGTTCGGCTTCTAAATCCTGCTGCCGTTGCTGCAGGCCCGCTTCAGTGATGCTGCCGTCGTTTTGGAGCTCCGTCAGTATTGCCTGATGCTGCGCTTCGAGTTGCAGGCTTCGGTACAGCAGTTCGTTATCCAGGCTGCCTTCCACCTGCATAGAACCGATAAGGTCGTTCGACTGCGTGCGCAGCACGAACGCCTGATCGGTATCTACTAAAAGGGGAACGTACGTTTCGTCCGGCAGAAGCGCGTAGAGCAGGCCGCTCGGATAGGCTTCGGCCGGTTGAAACATAATGCTACCAGCTGGCCCAACTTCCGCGGAATCCAGACGGTAGTTTTGATTTTCGACGGTGGCAATCAAATAGACGGACCCGGAGGGAGCGCCCTTGACTTCGAGTTCAATTCGAGGCTGGGAAACGGTATTCGTGGCGGCAGCGCAAGCCGTCAAGGCCACCAACAATAGCCCCGGGAGGAGGTGTTTCATAGTTTGTTTGATTTTTTAAAATCGAAACGCAAAGGGTATATCTCTGGGGGGACCCGGTACGTCCGATGTGTGTTTGCTTTTGGATGATTCAAAATTATTGCCTTTCGCCGTTGGCGGTTTCCGTTATTGTTCCAAAAAGGGGGTTATTGTTCCAATTGGATGCTACCTACGGAGACTAC
>CAZDET010000125.1:0-6158 GCA_964504335.1 uncultured Saprospiraceae bacterium | reverse complement strand
AAAAATTTAGGCCCGTGTGCACGGCAAACCGTACAAATCCCATTGTACTGCCCTGGATAGCGTGCCTCAAAACCCACATTCCAAAATAGCTTTCTGAAAGCTCGCCATCAAAATCTTCCCCGTCGCCACCTTATCAACAGGAATGGAAAATTCGGTGAGGAATTCCTCCTTAGTGCCGTCGTACATCCGCTTGATAACCTTTTCGTTGTACTGCGTAGGCAACACGAGCTGCACCCCACTGGAACGCACCTCCAGGTCTAATTTATCCGCGCCAAGGTCTTCCAGTGTAAATTCGTAAACCGACTCGCGGACCTTGCGATTGGTATCCTCCTTGATTACAAATTTCCAGCGGCAACCCGATTCATCCGCTGCACGAAGGCTGCTGCTTACCGCTCCTTCGATCATGCCGGTACTGGCTATGAGTTGCTGCACTTGTTTCATAGAAACCGCGGATACTTCACTGGGGCACGCCTCCACGGCGGCGCGCAATTGCCGCCGAAGATCGCGGGCGGCCATTAAATCGGTTACGGGCAGGAACAACTCGTTGGTATAGGTGGGTAGCTCACCGTCTTCCGACAGGGCGATAAACCGTCGAGCATTTTTCGTAACCAGGTTTAGCAAGAGGGTTGTTTCCTTCGACTCAATCCTGATTTCCGAGGGATCGATATCGGCCAAATCGAACGAATAAAGCGCTTCGACGTTTTTTTTTCCTCGTTCCAAAACGGTTGCATATCGCACCAGGCAACCAGGTTCCCAGCGTTGGGCTCCACTAGTCAGTTGTTTACTGATTGCACGATGCCGGGCCAATAGCTCCACGGGTTTTGAACGATCGGCATTGGCCAGCTTTCCGGCCCCACTAATCAGTACTCGAAGGGCGGCCTCCAAGTACTCGGCTTCGCCCACATCGGATGCCAGTAATTCTACCTCGGAATCATAGCTGACGATCTCCCCCTCTTCGGAAATCTGTGCCAGCAAGCCCGCTTTAGTGCTCAATCGCACCCGGATCACTCCCTGTGATTCTTGCGTGCGAAGCAGGTCGGAATCCACCTCGCTCAGGTCGAATTCGTAACGTCTGGTCGCTGCATTACCGCGCTTATCCGTTTCCTGCCGGGTCAGGGTCAATAAATAAGGGCGCTCCGCATCCCAACTTAGGGATTGCTCAAAGGATATTTTTCCATCTCCCGAGCCGGTGACCAACTGGCTAAAGGATTGCAAGGAGTCGAGATAATTCGACTGCGCTCCGCAGCTAAGCACTGCACACCAGCAAATAAATAAGAAAATGGAGCGAGAAAAACACATATCAGGAATATTGTATATGATTAACCTTGGCCTCAAGATAAGCCACATCTCCCCGATAATTCAGTAGCGGATGCTCTTTTACTGAGTTTCGCTGCGCACCTTAAATCCCTCTTCGAAAATCTCCTGATAATCAACCGCTTCCAGTTCTTCGATGCCCAGCTTACGCAGCCGCTTTTTGTTGTTCTTAACGCCTACACTGCTGATAACCCCACTCAGAAAGGCGCGCGACCAAAAGTTGAAAATGGCCCGGTTTTTATTGCGCTCGTAGTAGATGAGGCCCTGCCTTTTGCTTAGCAGGCTCGGGTTGTTTGACCGCACCAGGCGGTTGGCCCAGAATGACAGGATGGAATTACCGAGTCCGGCCTGTTCGTGCTCGGCGTTGAGGATGCGAAATTTCAGATCATTGTAGCGGAAGAATAGCTCTCCAATGGCCAGATTATCGTTGGCGGTGATTTCAAAGGTGATTTCTTCATTGAAACCAGATTTGATCCACAAATTAGCCGTCGGCTGCAGGATCTCATTCATGACCTGGAGATCCATCTCCCCTACCCGACCCGCTAATTTGAATGCCTGCAAGGGAGATTGTAATTCGAATTCACCCACCGCTTCCAGATAAACCCGATCAAACACTCGGCAGTGGGCATTCAGGGTCATGGGGCGATGCCTTTGCGACGGTAGGTTCGTCACGTGGCCGATGGTACCGTCTAGTTGATCGAAGGAAATGTGTGCGATTTCCTCCGTTCCTTCCGGCTGCATATCGACGGCGATCGAACCGGTCAGTTGTAGCGTATCAAGTATGAATTCAATAGGAACTTCCTGCAATTGTTTTTGAATTAAATCTACCGGGCGTTCGGGATGCGGAAGCCGCTGATCGCGGTAAATGTCGAGTTTCAACCCGTTTAATTCTAGTTTGGAAAGCCGCAGCGGCCGCCGAAAGGCCGCCCCCCACTGCCAGTCGTGCAGGATTAGCTCTTCCATCTGAAGGTCAAAGAAGTCTTCCTGATATTCCAACAAATCGGAATATGCTTCGCGCGACACGGTGGGCTGCATCCGAAATTGCTCCACGCGCAAGGAAGCTGGATTAGACGTGTATTTCAGGCGCTGATGAATGTTGTACACATCCGACCTTCCAATGCGCAAAGGGATATCTTCGATGGAAAAGGCCATATATCCATAATGATCATCGAGGCACTCTAGCTCCACTAGACTATCGGTTCGGATCTGTTCTATCGACAGGTTGATACCATTTAGTTGAAACGTATCTTTTCCCGTCAGAAGCGCGTTCGATTGTTGCAGTACCAGCGAATCCAATTGAATGGCTCCAAATGGCAATTGTAGCACCTTCGAGGAGGGTGCATCCTGCTCTTTAGTCTTTGGCTCCAGTTGGTATTCGAATTGCATTTCTCCGAGTTGCAAGGAGTTGGCCACAAGCCTATTTTCTCGTTCCAGTGCCCGCGCATTCAACCCGCGGCTCGTAAGGGTGCTGAGGTTCAGCTTCCAGGCAGAATCGGCCGGTTCCACCCGGATATCTTCCAACCTCAATAGCTCCTCCCGATGATCGTACGCAAAGGTGGCAGCTTGTATTAGCTGCCCGGATTGGTTGACTTCAAAGCCGCGGTTCAATCGTACGGAAAGCGTTGCCAGATAATCTTCCCAGGTTTCGGCAACTGCCGGAACGGTCGTAAACTGATCTACATCCACCGATAACTGAGGAATGGTCACCAGGGCGGTATCGGCACTCTGAATCAGCGTGCCGAAAAACGAAGCATCTGCCACTTGAATCGATTCAATTTTTACGGGCGGCAAATCGGATTTACCTCCTTGTTTGTCAACGTTCGGTTGGTCCTCGCTCACCAATTGCAGAGAAGGTTGATCAAAGTAAACCCGACTCAGCGCAATTGTATCGGTGGCTCGCCAGTGATCCGCGTCAAATCCTTCCAGGCGAACGGAAGGCAGATAGGTAGGAAAACGCGTTGCCAGGCTATCGAATCGGGGCGTCAGGTGCAGTTCGCTGAGGGTAAACGAATACTCCGACGAATCCTTTCGAATGCCGGCGATATCAATGGTATGGTCGAAATCGGGAGCGTGAAATGCCAGTCCGGTCAGATCGAATAATTGCAATTCTTGCACCGAATCATAGCGCGCACTCAAATCGAGGCGATCGACTCGCAAATGGGCATCGTTGGGCAACCACCAGTCTATGCTCCCATTATCGAGTTGCCAGTGGTGCACGGTCACTGCCAACCCTTCCTTGGCCAGCGTATCATGGCGACCTTCTGGGCGGGCCTCCGAGAAGCCAGATAGCCGGAGGTCCCGCGTGCGCAGGGTATCCAGCATGATTCGTCCAGCCATGAGGCTATCGATCGAAAGCAGGTTGGCCGTCACTTCGGCCAGTGTTCCCTGCAATTTCAGATTTTCCGACGCCCAATCCAGGGCCACCTCCCCAATGGCGTACTGGTTGCCATCGGTGGCCAGGCGCCCGATTCGAGCGGTATTGCCATCCTTGGTATACTCGATTTCCTGCCCTTCCCATTGAAATTCCCCATAGAGTGACTTCCACCGCCCCAGATACGGATCAAACCGAAGTTGGCGCAGTTCCAATTCGTAATTCCCGATTTCCAACTCCTTGCCCATACCGAATTGGCCGTTGCGAATTACCAGCCGTTCCAATCCGCCCCCCTGGAGCAATGCATTGCGAAAAACGGATCGAATCGTTCCCAGGTCGAAGTTCTTATCCCGGCGGGGTTGCAGCGGCGGGATGAGGGTGGTTCGCGGAGCCGTCAGTGTAATGTTCTCGAATTGCAAAGGCGCTCCAAAAAGTAGATCCCAATAATCGATCCCGGTAACCATCACGCCCTCTACGCGGTGTTCCATTTTCAGGGTGTGCGCGGCCGGTTTCGAATTTAGCGGCTGAAAATGCAGCTGTTCGATTCCCAATTGGCCATCTTCGGAGTCGAGGTAAAGCCGATCGAGGGTCACCCGGTGCAGGCCGTCCGGCAATTGCTCCTGCCAATCGTGGATTTCGAATGCAAACCGCTGAAAGGGTAACTGACTGCGGTCGAATTGCAGATCTTTAGCATCGATCTCCCAGTCGTAGATACGGAGTTGGTTTAACTCGAAATCCAGTTGGCGCCCGTTGAGCAGCCGGATGTCCAGATGTACTTCGGCGTCCTCTAATTGGAGCATTCCCAGGCGCAGCATGGGTGCCACCCTATCGAGGATGGCTTGTAGGGCATTCTGCGACGAATCGCTCGGTGCGGGAGCGTCGGCTGGTTCGCGGACGCGGATAATTGGTTGGCGTAAGACAAGCTGATCGATATTAAACACCCGGTCGAGGTAGGAGCGTTCGTAATCCAAGCCGTCGAATTCCAGGCTGGGCACCTCTATGTGGTAAATTGGACGCTGAAAATTGCTGGTATCTCCAACTGGTTCCAGCAGAAAATTGGTGAGTTGCAGCAACGAATCGCGCGTGGATAAGCGAAACTGATCGAACGACGCCCGGTGCACACCGTCTTTCAGGTAGAATTCCTGTTGGTTGACGATTAGCTCGATGTATTCTGCATTGAAAAAATGCTCTTTGCGCGCAGTGGAATCCACCCGAAATCCCAACAATCTGAAATCGATATCTTCCAGGCGAAACCGCTCTTGCTGCTCGGATGCTCCCTTGTCGTAGTGCAGGGCCGCATCTTGTATTTGCAATGATTCAACTTCCAGCGAACGCAGGTACTGCCCGACGAATTCCAGGATGTTGACGGATTCGGAAGTCACGGCAAAATCGCCGGCCTGAGAGAAGTCTTTCACATCGATGTGTGGATCGACAAAGGAAAGCTCCTGAATGACCAATTCCCGATCCATTACCAGGCTCGTCAGCGACTTCAGTTCAATTCGGAACTTTGGCACGTGCAGCTCGTAGTACCGCCCGTGGTGAGTGAGTAGTGCCGCCGTATCGATGCGCACATCAAGCGCTCGAATGGTTACCTCCTGGCGTGCCCAGTTGAATTCCAGAGCCTGGTAATCGACTACGTAATGTTCGGGAAGTTGCTGCTGAATCAATCGGTGCAGCCCCTCCTGGGCGTAGCGTTGCAGGAGGCCCGTAGTAAACAGATAGCCCCCTCCGACCACTACCACCAGGCCCGCCGCCGCGATGATCCAGCTGTGCGTGTGTTTCATACTAGGAAGATAGGGCTTTTTAGAGCGATTTTCTGTTACGTGGGTTACCGACCACGAATTGGTCGGGGATGGAGTGTACCTACTCGGTTGGTCATTCCGCGCGTAGCGCGCTGGTCCTAGTCGGATCGTCAAGGTAAAAAATCAATTTTCCGCAAAGGGCGTCCCCGCACGAGCCTCCGGCGGTACCAGGCCAATTACGATATCTTCCGCCGGAACGCCCGCCGCCATCAGGCTATCGACTACTTCATCTTCGGTCATGTTGCGCTGCAACCAAATCTTCCCCCCCCCGAATATCAATATGAAGGTAAACGGCATAGATGTATCGATCGGAAAGCCAGCCGTAGTGCAAAAGCAGGTATCTGCCCTGCTCTCTATCAGCTACCAGCGTGATCTCTGCCCCTTCGGGACCACCGGTAAAGGTATCGACCTTGTGCTGTCGGTAGGGATCATGGGTGATGGCCCAGCCCGATGTCCGGAGCGCTGCCTTTACGTGAGCGTGATAAAAATCCCTCGCCATCGGCCACCGCTATCTTTATTGGCCGGCCGCGCCCCAACCCCTCGGCGGACCGATTAGGCTCGGCACAGCCGAGACGCCGGTCCGGCGAGGGCTGCCCTCCAAAACGATGCAAAACCGACCTCCTGCCTTGATGCCTAAAACGGAGTGGTTTGGGTATAGTACTTAAGCCTGA
>CAZDET010000124.1:0-6293 GCA_964504335.1 uncultured Saprospiraceae bacterium | reverse complement strand
CCACTCCCCATCCGTCGGCAGCCGCCACCCCGGTGGGCAGGCCTGCTTTGCTGCTTCCCAGGTGTATAAGCGGCCATATTGCGCCCCGTGCTGCGAATCATCATCGTAATACCAGCAGCCCTCCCCCACATCGTAATTCAGGTTTTCGGCCAGCCACGTCAGCCCGGCGAGCTGTACGGTTCGGTAGGTGCGGCCGTCGCGGGGATCGGTGTAGGTGTTGGGGGCAGACTCCGGCGATAATGGCTTCGAAGCGGGCGTGGGCTTCTCAATTGTAGGGCGGGCTACCGGCTTAACCGCGGACTGCTCCAATTCCTCAATAGCCTGGTGGGCGGCGGCGCGGTAGCGGCCGTCGGGATAGGCATCCAAATACTGATAATAGGCCGAGATACGATGCAACCGCTGCGCCCGCTGCCAGGCGTGATCTTCTTCCAACTCCATGATCCGCTGGAGCGCCTCCCGGGCATGCTTGCCGGTCGGATGGTTACGCCGGTAAGCGCTGTAGGCCGCAATCGTATCCTGCCGCCGGGCTGCCTCAAAGGCCTCGTCGCCGGATTGGCGTAGCCGAAATACGTACTGCCCCCCTTCGTCCCCAACCCCGTGCACAGGCCCGCTGCGCGGCCGTTGCTCGTACTGGTGGGCGGTTAGTTTATACACCTGGTCTGCCAGGAGCATGGCATTCAGCAGGAGGCGATCCTGCTGCCCCAAGACCTTCAGGATACTCTGCGCAAAGGGGCTGTTCGCCCCCGGCTCACCGTCGTAGACCTTTTCGTCGTGCCGGCCCGAGCACATCGCCCAGCGGGAGCGCCAGCGCTCTAAATCCTGCAAGCCCACCTCCGCATTTTTGGACGTGCCCGCTACAAGGAGCGATCCCGAAAAGCAGGCATCCGAGATCAGCAGGGTGTGTTTGGAGCCGATGTCTTGCAAATAATCTTTGATCGTGGAGTTGCGGATGTATTTCGCCGTCCGCTGCTGCGGGGCATCGTACGGCACCCAGTAGCCCTTGCCCGTGCGTTCGTTGAGGTGCCCGTGGCCGGAAAAGTAGAGGAGCAGCTTATCAGCAGGTTGGATGCGCTCGCACAGGGCATCCAGCTGATTCACAATGCGGTCGCGGGTAGCCTCCTCATTAAACAGCGTGAGCGTTTGATCAATATCGTACTGCTGCTGAAGGAGCGCCGCAATATCTTGTACATCCTTAACGGCGTTCTTCAGTGTGGGCCAATGGGGGTAGTCATCGATGCCAATACCAAAAAACCAGGACTTGCCAGCAGGCGAAGCGCTGTCCGGTTGGTGGGTTCTGCCGATGCCGCGGGGATTTTCTTGAGGCATTTTTCGGAGCAACTAATTACTTGTAGATAACCAATGAGATATAGAGTTTACCCACTAGTTACTAATTTCTTTCAATTTAATGGTTTGCTCTTCCACAATGGCGGCCGACTGATCCATCAAGGCTAATTGCAGCTTCAGCCCCGAATTAGACGGGGTAATTCGAAGATATCCAATGTTGTTCTGCTGAATTGCCTGCCCAACTCGATTCGCATTTGGCTCGACAGTTTCCCAGGTTTCAGTAATGCCGCTGGAGGTCACATCGTAAATGGGATAGCCTCCGGCAACTTCTTGCTTCGAAATTTCCCCCCAGTGAACATTGCCGGATATAAAGAGCACCCCATTTACGCCGGTCCGTTCGATGAGTTCCAGCATGCGCTGCCGTTCGTGCGGGACGTTTGTCCACGATTCCCAGCCATTGTACGCGTGTCCGAATTGGTTGCTGGAAGCGATGATGCGCACATCCGCAGGAACGCGAAACCGCTCTTCCAGCCATCTCCACTGGGCCTCGCCCAGAAACGTGCTGTCGGGATCGGAGTTCGGGATGTAGTCGTTCTTGTACGGAGCGCTAGCTTCCTCCGTGCGTCGGAGGAGGTCATCCCGGAAATACCGGGTATCCAGCAGCAGGAGCTGCACAGTAAGGTCGCCCTTTTGGAGATATTTGACCCCATAAGTGCCCGCATGCTCGCGACGATCCGAATCCTCCGGCTCCGCCCAGAAATCCAGGAAGAGCTGTTCCGATTCCACCTTGCGGGGGTAATGACGACCGGCATCGTTTTCTCCGTAGTCGTGATCATCCCAAATGGCGTAGACATCCGTTACTTCCCGAAGGCCTTGGAATTCAGGCTTGCCCGCCAACTGGTCGTATTTGGCGCGCAGGGTATCCATGTCGCGGGTATCTCCGTAGATATTTCCCCCGAGGAATATAAACGCATCTGGTGCTAAATCGGCAGCTACTTCCAGTAGCGGTTGGGCTTTATCCTGATGTGCACTGGAACCAAAAGCAATGGTAATTGACTGGTCATTCTCCTCTTCCGGCTCTTCCTCTGGTGGGAGTTCCTCCATTTTTTCCTTAGCCGTGGTGGCATAGGGCCGGTCTCCCGGAAGGCTCAAATAACGCTGGTAAGCCGACCGGGTACCGAGCTGCTGGGTTTGTCGCCATATTTCAGCATCTGCCTCCAGGCTGTATACGCCTTCCGGATAGTGCCGCAGGTACTCTTCAAACGACGTTATACTTCCAATTTCAGCGGCCCCCTTCCAGGTGACGTCCTCCTGCTCGTGAAGCGCCCGGGTGAGGTACTTGCCGTTGGGATAGGCTGCGCGGTATGCTTGGAGTGCTTCGAGGGTACCGACGGATTCTGCCTCTCGCCATACCTGTAATTCTTCGAAAGATCGCTGCGCTTCCCGTCGAAACCGCCCCTCCGGAAGGTCGTCTACGTATTCTTCTATGGCCTCCAGGTCGCCCCGAACCAGGGCCGCTACCCAGATTCGTTGGTCCGCTTCCCGCGCGTGGACTCCCTGCGGAAACTGCTGCAAATAATCCAGATAGGCCTCTACAGAACCCGAATCCCTGGCGGCTTCAAAGGTCCAGTCGTCTTGCAGGCTTGCGATTTCTTCGGCAAAACCCCCTTCGGGATATTGTGTCCGGTATTCCTCTAAGGCAGCAACCGTACCCAGTGATTTGAGGGAGTCCCACAGGAGCTCCTCATAACGCAACTGGGCATCCACAACGAATTTCCCCTCCGGATAGATTCGGAGGTATCGTTGGTAATAATACATGGAGTCCTTGCCCGTCGCAGACTCCCAGTTTTTAGCTCCGGCGGCACGGACTCCCTGCTTCCGGTAGCGTCCTTCGGGATATCTGAATACATAGCTCCGGTATCCCTTTTCGGTATCCTGCCGTTCGGCACTCTCCCAGGCACGGGTATCGGCTCTTCTCATCGCCTCCCGGCTGTGTTTGCCGCCCCAATTAGAGGCGTAGTCCCGGTAACTCTTCTCCGTATCCGTTTCCTTGGCATACTGCCATGCCAGTGCCTGGGCTCTGCGCATGGCCTTTTCGGCGTGTTTAGTGTAGCGCCTCTGGTAGTCCAGGTAGGCCGAAATCGTGTTCGATTCCCTGGCCCTTTTCCAGGCCGCCAGATCTGCCTTTACTGCCGGACTACGCCCGAAAGAGGGTAAGGGGATATTGATCCGGGGAAATTGAATGCGTGGCCAGTTGATGCCTAAAAAACGGCCAGAGCCACTGCGCTTCGATTTTTTGGAGCCGGCACTGCTTTTTTTAGAGCTTGAACGGGCCTTGGTGGAGCCAGATCGAGCCGTAAGAGTTGGGCCGCCGGCGGCGGTACTTCCCGACTGACCTTTTGAGGATTTAGCCAGTTGCTCCTTCTGATTCAGCAAGCGATTCGCCCGTCTAAATGCCTGGGCTACATGCTTCCCATCCGAATACCGGAAGATATAGCCTCCGTACATCGGCGGCGTATCATTTTCTTTTGCCTTTTTCCAGGCATTGCGGTCTGCCCTTTTTTTGGCCTTACGGACGTATTTCCCTTCTCGATAGTGGATGAAATAATTCCGGTAGGCAAATTCGGTATGCTCGTCTTTGGCCTCCTCCCAGGCGCGACGATCACTTAATTTATAGGCTGGTTCCGAAAATAGTCCTTCCGGAAACGCGGCGAGGTAATCCCCGTACGATTGGGCAGTATTGGCCACCTGGGCCTGGGCCCACAGGAGGGAATCCGCCCGCAGCGCTGCCCGGATGGCGGCATCTTTGGAAAGGATAGCTTCCCGGAATAGCCGATTGCTGGGGTCCTCGAATTCGGAGGGCGGCAAGAAGGGAATTCCCCGACGGTACGAATACATCCGCAACGGAATCGCTTCTTCATCGACCTCCAGCAAATCCGTAATTAACAAAACGGGCGTTTGAACGGTCCTTATCCCGACGGGGCCAGCAGACCTTGGCACGACCGCCGGTGCGGGCGGTTCCGGTTCTTCGCTCAGTCGACTCGACTCGAGTTCCGGTTCCGAATTTCGGTAGGATAAGATGGCCGATGGAATGGGAATCCTAGCCGCCCGCAGGATGGCAATGGAGGTATCGCGGTGGGTACCGATGGGAAAACGCTCCAAATATCTTAGGTAATGGATCGGCTTGGAGTCGGCTTGCACCTTTGCCCACAAGCTGTTTTCAGCTTGAGCCTGGCGCTGCTCGGCAGCCGCCTGCGCCCGGCGGCAATGGTACTCAGCCCTGGTTTTTTGCCCCAGGAGGGTATATTCTAAACAGTAAATCCCCTCCGGCAACCGGTTGCGATGGGCCTCCACGAAGCGCCAGAATGCATCCTGTCGTTCCGGATAGGAAAGGGAATCGATGTCGGTGGCCTGCCGACTCTCCTGATGCAATTGGTATTGCAGACTGGAATCTACGACCGTTTGCCGGTTGGCACCGTCGGGGAACCAGCTGAAATAATAAAGTAGGTCCTCCAGCTCGCCAGCTGCCTCGATCCGTTTGAAGAGCCCCTGTTCCAGTTGAGCGAGTCGGTCGAGTGCCTCCGAGCGATATTTTCCGACGGGATAGGTAGCCAGGTATTCGAGATAGGCGGGAGGGGTATCCAGCAAAGCCGTTTTTCGCCAGATCGCTTCTTCGCGGTAGGCACTCAATTCGTACTTGTCGGCGAAGGTTTGATAGGTTTCGATGCGATGGCGAAGTTTAGCCCAGAGCCAATCCCGGGTTTCGGGAAAGGCAAACGCGCCAAATCCCATGATTAAGAGCAAGACGGCAACCATGCTGCTCGCCCGCAGACGGCTGCGCCGCCGCTTTGACAGGGGCGGACCAGCAGCGCCTTTTCTTTCGCGTTTCTCTTCTTCCGCCCCCCCGAGATTGAGGGTGTAGCCACTCGGTTTAAAGGCGGCCTCTTCGATTTCGTCGCTCGCCTCAGTAACGATGAGAATCATTTCCTCCAAGACAATATCGCGCTTGCGTTCCTTGCCGTGGATGAGTTCGATAATCGACACTTTGATCATCAATGGGAAGCGTCCCTCCAGCAGGGGTTTCACCATGAAAATCCATTCGGTATACTCATCGGGCTCGATGAATTGCTCGGCGGAGTTCAAGCCCCGAATTTCGAAAGGATGGACATCCGATGGGTCCATCAATTCCACCATCATGATATCCGACACCCGAATGGTATCGAGCTTCACATGCTCGTCTAATTGAAAATTTTCGACGATGGCCTCTACGTCCAGGGCAATCCGAACGACGCATTTATTTTCCACCCCCGTTTCCATCGTGGTGGGGATACGGTACAGGATACTCCCCCGCTTCTTTCCCGGTTTCTGATTAGTGGGCTTTTCGACGGTCTGGAAGTCCTCCTCTTGTAGGTTATTGACCAATTCCAGGAGAGCCTTGCGAATCTTGTTGTATTCAAGCTGGAGGGCATTATCGGAGATGGTCCCGAAGAGCCGTTCTTTATTGACGGCATTCATTCTTCCTTCCAGGGAAATCACCTCGAGGGCAACCGGTCCGCCGGGAGGCAGGTGTTTTTTGAGATACTGGATAGCGTCAGCGATGCTGGCAGCGATCAGCTCGAGTAGAATATGGCGGTGTTCGGCGACTGGGTGCATCGTTGATTCACATGGGTTTCTTCATCAATATCAATCAAATATAATCATTTGACATTGATTTGGAATACCCTCCAAAATAGGGTTAAGGCGCACGCATCAAATGCCGGAGGCAGTAAGTCCACCCGGCGGGACATAGCCTGGGCCCTCGGCTCGGTGGCCGGCGGCTGGGCCCGGGGCGCCACACACCATACCTGCCAACCTGCAGGCAGCCCAGGCGTGCGCTGCGCACGCGGCTACCAGCAATGGAAACGGCCGTGTGAAAACGTGGGCTATTTTGTGAGAACGGCTGCCGCGAGGGCAGTTATTGGATGGTGCCGCAGAGACCCGAAATCTGCAATAAAAAAAATTCACCATTC
>CAZDET010000123.1:0-6478 GCA_964504335.1 uncultured Saprospiraceae bacterium | reverse complement strand
CCCTCACGGTAACCGACGACGACGGTGCTACCGCTACCGATCAGGTAGTGATCACCGTAACGCCGGCCGATCCGCAGAATGTGGCTCCGGTAGCCGATGCCGGTTCGAATCAGACTGTAACGGACAACGACAACGACGGCTTCGAGAGCATCACCCTGGATGGAAGCGGCTCTTCCGATTCCGACGGAACGATCGCGAGCTTCAACTGGAGCGCACCGGGCGTTTCGATCCCGAATACAGTTAGCCCAACAGCTACCTTCCCGGTGGGAGTCACTACCGTAACGCTTGTTGTTACGGACAACGAAGGTGCTACTGCCACCGATCAAGTCATCGTTACGGTTAACCCGGGCAGCACGGGTGGCACTTCCAACTTCGTGCTGGTGAACGCTGGTACTGATAATATCCTGCGTAACTTGAGCAATAACGCCACAGTCAACAAGGCGGTAGACGGTCAGCAATTGACCATCATCTACGAGCCCCAGACCACCGTGGGCAGCGTTAAGTTCGAACTTACGGGTGAGTCGACGAAGAACCAGACCGAATCGAAGGCCCCCTACGCACTCAACGGGGACAAAGGACCGGCCAACGCGATCGACTACAACGTCTTCGACTTCAACCTCGGTGGCCACACGATCACGGCTACCGTCTTCAGCGGCAGTGGTGGTAATGGAAGCGTTATTACTACCGAGTCGATTTCGTTCAATGTAATCGATCAAGCAGGCGGCAACATCCCGCCGGTAGCGGATGCCGGCCCGAACCAGGCGCTGACCGTACCGCAGGGGCAAACGATCAGCTTTACGCTCAACGGCAACGGGTCTACGGATTCCGATGGTACTATCGTCGGCTACCTGTGGACGGAAGGCGGCCAGCAAGTCGGCAACGCTCAGCAGGTTGTATTGACACGGGGCGCGGGTGTCTACACTTTCACGCTCACCGTAACCGATAACGAAGGAGCGGTCGACACCGACAACGTAACCATCACGATCAACGAGGAAATTCCGACCAACGATCCGCCGGTTGCCGACGCCGGTCCAAACCAGGGCTTCACCGTCCAGCAGGGGCAGACGCAGACCTTCACGCTCGATGGCACTGGTTCTACCGACAGCGATGGCATAATCTCCAGCTACGAGTGGAAGGAAGGCAATACCGTGATCAGCACGAATCCGACGGTCAACCTGACGCGTGGCCAAGGTACTTATACCTTCACGCTCACCGTAACCGACGACGACGGAGCCACCGATACCGATAATGTAACGATCGTCATTGAAGAGGAAGGCGTGGCGAATATCCCGCCAATTGCCGATGCCAACGGCGATCAGACCTTCGAAGTACCGCAAGGACAGACGCAGACCTTCATCCTCAACGGTAGCCAGTCGGCTGACCCCGACGGAAACATCACCAGCTATGTCTGGTCAGAAGGCGGTAATGTTCTGGGTACCGGCGAGACCTTCGAATTGACGCGTGGCGAAGGTGTCTACACCTTCACGCTCACGGTAACCGATAACGGCGGTGCCACCGATACCGACCAGGTATCAGTCACCATCACGGAGCAACCTGGCGGCGGCAACCCAACCAACTTTGTGCTGGTAAATGCCGATGCGAATGTGTTGATTGGCCCGATGCAGGATGGCGATATAGTCAACGTTGGTCCATCTGCGAAGACCATTATCTACGATGCTCAGATTTCGGTAGGCAGCGTAGTTTTCGATCTGAACGGGCCGAAGCCGAAGGACAAGACGGAAACTGCAGCCCCCTATGCCCTGAATGGTGATAAAGGATCGGATGCCAACAGGAATTACAATGCCTGGCCGTTCCTCCCGGGTAATTACACGCTGACCGTCACGCTATACAGCCAGTCTGGCGGAAACGGAAGTGTACTCGGTACGGAAACCATCACGTTCTCCGTGGTGAACACCAACGCATCGCTCAATCCGACGACCATCGATCTACAGCAGCCCGTTGGTGTAAATGCCGGATTCGACTTCCCGAACCGGAATGTACAGGCCACGGCTTATCCGAACCCACTGGGTAACGAAGTGCTGGTGATCGAACTGACCGAATCGCTCAACGAGCGCGTACCGTACGAACTGATCAATATTGCCGGCCAGCAAGTAGCCAATGGCATCATCGACCTGACTAGCGGTCAGACCAAGTTCGAACTTGACTTTGGTACCAACCGCAACGCGATGGAGCCGGGCACGTATTACCTGCGCCTGCACAACGAACAGTTGGCGAATCCGATTATCAAATTGGTCCGCCAGCAATAGAATTACTGCAACGATTGAATGTGAATGGGAACCCTGGCTGCGGCCGGGGTTCCTTTTTTTAATTCAAATGCCCAATTTTCACTATGTTGCCAGTGCATTTTCCCATCAACCAAACACGCCCATGTCAAATACTACCACCCATCCCGTCCGTGCCCTCTTTGTGGGCATCAATGCCTACCGGGGAGATATCCGGCTGATCGACGGAGACGTAGCCTTCCCGCCACTGCGGGGCTGCGTAGCGGATATCGAAGCCATCCGCGATTACCTCGCATCGGATAACAGCATCGTCCTGAACCAACAAACACTGATCGACCAATCGGCTACGAAAGGGGCGATCGTTGATGCCATCCTGAATCACCTGGGCTCCGCCGGGGAGGAAGAAGCCATTCTGCTGTATTTCTCCGGCCACGGCACCATAGAAACAGCCGACCCGGAGCTATGGCCCTCCGAAACAGATGGGCGGCTGGAAGCCTTGGTCTGCTATTACGAAGACCCCGACTCCCACCAATTTTTATTGACGGATAAGGAACTGCGGTTTCTCCTCGCGTGGCTGTACCATCGCACGAAAGCCCACATCACGACCATATTTGATTGTTGCCACAGCGGCGACAATGTCCGCTCCATGATGAATGATCTCCACAACCACGATCTATCCATTACCAAGAAGCGGAGTTACGACGGGGTGGTATTTCCGCAGCGCCCCTACGAACAATTTATGTTTTCCGAATACATCGAGCAGGAGGCTTTCCGATCGAACGGTATCGATGCCGTGTACGGTCAGGTAAAATACCTGCAGCTTGCCGCCGCAGAGAGCAATGAAAGTGCGCTGGAAGTAGGCGGAAGGGGCGTGTTCAGCTCGTCGCTCCTTTCGGTGTTGGAGCAATCGGGGGGATTGGTGAGCAACCGGGATTTAAACAGTCGCATCCGCAACCGGATACGCTTCAGCTTCGATCAGCGGCCGGTCATTTACACTGCTCCGGGAGCTCAGGAGCTGCTTCATTCGGGCTTTCTCGGTCGCTCCCCCGGAGCGCTAATGCAATCTGCGACCCTAACCCACAATCCCGTATCGGGGTTCATGATTAATCGCGGTGCGGTACACGGCGTTTGCGAAAAGCTCACGCAGGTCGAGGTCCAACTTCCCGACGGACAGCAAGCCACAGGAGAAGTAGCTGAAGTGCAGCTCGATCACGCTATCGTTCGGTTTCCCACCGAGTACCAAAATCGCATTCCCACTACGGAAGAGTTTTCGGCGGGCTTGTCCGACTTGCAGGGGCGCCCCATTTCCGTGCACCTACTTCTAAAGGATGTACCGCTGGAGGAAGCTCAGCCAATCATCGATGCCCTCCAAACGGCCGAAACTACGGCATTTGTCCAACTGGAAGACGACGAACTGCTGGCCGATTACACCCTGCTATTGTGGCACGAGATGGCTTACCTAACCTACGCCAGCGAGCGATTCCGCCCGCTATTCGAACCCATCCAACTCGAAGAACCGGACGCCGCCGAACGCCTGGTAAGAGCCTTGCAACACATTTCACAGCAACATTTTCTCGCTGAGCTGCACAATCAGGGAGAAAATGCACTGTCAACGGACTCTCTGGAGGTCGTATTCTTCAAAAAAGACACCGCGGGCAAGGCCATCCCGCTTCCCTACGAAGACGAGGAGCTCAAACTGGACCTCGATCAGGTTGGCCAGACCAATGAGTACGGCACCGTTTTGCAAATTCGGATTGCCAACCGCACCAATCGCGATATGCACATTGCTGCGGTCATTCATTCGTTTGATTTCAGCAGCCGGCCCAATTACCTGCTCGAACCGGCACTTACTTTGCTGGAGCCCGGAGAAGAAAAGTGGCTGCGCGATTCTACCAATCGCGACATTCCCGTTTCACTGGACGATCGCTGCTTGTATTACAATTGGCCCGAGAGTACCGATCGAATTCAATTTTTGATCAGTACGGAGCCTTTCGATATCAGTACGTTCGACCGGGGGCCGCTCCCGGCGCCTCCCCTGCCTACCACAGCCAGAGGTGCGCGTGGCAATTTTGGCATCAGTCTGAAACCAAAACCGGTACTGCGGGCCTGGAATACCCGAAGCCTGGCCATAACAGTACGCAATCCGCACTACAACCAACTGGATCAGGCCCACGTCGACTCCATGCTCCAGGACGAGGTGCTGGCTCATTTTGCCCTGGGGTTGTACTTCAACGAACCCACCCGGCCATTCGGAACACGCTCCAGCGTACCGCCACCAACCTCTTATACTACTACTACCGCAGAACGTGGGGGGCTGTGGGATACAACCCTGGCGCTGGTTAGCAAATGGTCCAACTTCTGGCGCAATCGCCGCTACCGAAAAATGAAGCGCAAATATCCGGATTTGCCGCGCATTGTAGCCGAAGGGGATAGTTGGTTTCAACATCCTTTTTTGCGCGATATCATCGATCAGGTGGGGTTGATTTATCCGACCAATAGCGTAGCCACAGCGGGCGACACCCTCGAAAATTATGTGGTAACGAGTGAATTTGTCGAAACCGTCGCCGATGTACAACCCGCTATTTTCCTACTGAGTGGAGGTGGCAACGACGTGGTCGGAGAAGAACTCGAGCAATTTCTTCAGGAATCCTTCCCGGAGGCTCAACCTGGTACGAACCCCGGACGCTTTTTCAACGCAAAGCTGCAAGCGGCCATAGACCGCTCTATCCGAAATTATCAAACGATTGTCGAACGCCTGCGGTCCGACCATCCGGAGCTGTATATTTTCGTACACGGCTACGATTACGTGCGCCCGAATCAACCGGAATCAAAGGGTGGATGGATTGGCCCCTATTTCGATAAGGTGGGCATTCTCGACTCCGAAAATCGTGCAGCCGCTGCCAATTACCTCATCGACGTCTTCAACAACCAGCTATCTACACTAATCAGGGGGTACGACGAGCGCGTCCGGTATCTCGATTTACGTGGAACCGTTCCGGACCACGAATGGGAGGACGAAATCCACCCCGATGACAATGGATTTACCCGCGTCGGTCGGATATTTTTGCATCAAATCGGGCAGTTGCCCTTCAATCAAATTCCATAACAACATCTTAACTCGCTGATAAGGAACCTTTAGAAGAAGTGCTGCGTCGAGTCGGTGTATTTCAACCAATTCTTTACCAAATACGTCGACCAATGAGATTGCATCCCTTTATGTTTCTCGTATTCCTTGCCCTGGGAGGACTTTCCCTGCAAAGCTGTGAAAGTGAAGATTCCAGCAATGTCGTGCAGGACCGTATCTTCGGTGCATACGAGCTTTACTACAATGCCAACGAAGACAAGACCTACGCCCGGGCCACCTTTCACTTCGGCAACCTGAGTGGTACACGCCTCGAGTTATCTGCTCCGAGTACGATCACATTTAACGGAGAACCACTTGACTGGAAACCCGTACTGGCCTTTTATGAAATTGCCTTGCCTGGCCGTGTGAACGGCACGTTCGTTTGGACCGATACGGACGGAAATTCCTTCACGAATGCCGCCAGCTTACCTGAATTCAGCTACGTCGATCCTCCCAGTATCATTGCACAAGACTCTTCCTCGACACTTAACTGGCAGACCGGCCTGGCGGTCAACGAAAATGTGACGGTGGTCATCAACGGTGAAAACGAGGCGGACGCTCAGACGTTCATAACCACCACCGCCGGTGCAACGAGCATCATCCTCGACCGCGATCGCCTCGGGCGACTTGGTACCGGCCCCGGTACCGTCTTTCTAGACAGGCGTCGCTTACCCACTACGCTTCAAGCTACCTCAGCCGGAGCGATTCTGACGGAGCGCGTGCGACCGATCAACCTCGCCGTCACGATCGAATAAGATTATCTGGATGTTGATAGCGTGGCTCCCTGGCCTGCTGCGGGCTGGGGAGCCTTTTTTATTTTGAATTTGTGGCCGTTACGGCGGCATGAACGACGATTCCGAAGGTCACGGCTACATTCAAACAGTCGGTATATCCGCGGCTCGAAATGTAAATCGAAGCATCCAATACATCCAACAGCTCCTTTGGCAAACCGTCACGCTCATTTCCAAAAATGATTAAATCATCCTGCATAAATTGAAAAGAATCGAGCGAATGGGCTCGCTCATCCACTACCGTTCCTACTAGACGCCCTCCCTGCTGCCGGCATTCTTCAAAAATTGAATTTACCTCCTCCACCCGCACCACCTCGATG
>CAZDET010000122.1:0-6762 GCA_964504335.1 uncultured Saprospiraceae bacterium | reverse complement strand
TAATATGGACTTAGACCAGATATATCAAGAGTTAGAGCTGCGCACATCCCGGTCGAGCGGTAGTGGCGGGCAGCACGTCAACAAGACGGAGAGCCGCGTCGAGCTGCGGTTTCGCCCCATGGAAAGTGCTGGTTTGAGTGACAAGGAAAAGCAATGGCTGAAGCAACACTACGGTCATCGCTTTACCCAAGACGATGAAATCATCGTTAGCTCCCAAGCCGAGCGGTCTCAGCACCGCAACCGCAAACGAGCCTGGAGTAAGCTCAAAGAACTGCTGTGTAAGCACGTGCGGCCCCCTCAGGCCAAGCGCAAGGCAGGTGCCTTCAAAGCAGAGCGAAAGAAACGCCTCACCGCTAAACGTCGGCAGAGCGAAAAGAAAGCCCTACGCGGCAAAATTGACTACTGATGCGTTATTTACTCTGGATAGCCGGAATTTTTTGCCTCCTCGGTTGCCGGCAGGAATTGCCCCGGCTGGGCCCCAAAGAAGAGGGCCAACTGAGACCCATTCGTGCCTTCGAGTTGGTGGATCAGACAGGAAGTACATTTTCTGATGAGCAACTCATCGGTCGGTGTCGGGTAGCCAACTTTTTCTTTACCTCCTGCCCCACCATTTGTCCGGTCGTACAACGGGAGATGCAGCGCATCCAGGAACAATTTGCCGACGAAGATCGGCTCGTGTTCCTTTCCCATACCATCGACCCTAAACGAGACACCCCCGAGCGGCTGCGGGAATACGCGCGCGGGCTCGGACTCGATCGGACAGCCAATTGGCACTTCCTGACCGGCTCCAAAGATCATTTATACGATCTGGCCCGCGATTACTGGAACGTAGCCTATGAAGACTCTTCCGCCCCCGGCGGTTTCAATCACAGCGGTCGGATTGTACTCGTCGATTCCGATGGTTATATTCGCGCATTCGCGACCGGGACAAACCCGGTATCAGTTGACACGCTTATACATGACATTCACCAACTCCTTCGTTCGCATTAGCTCTGTGATACTGAGCATCGTCCTGCTGGCGGTTGCCTGTGGGGAAACCCATTACCACCAGGGAGAGGCTTTGTATCGCGCGAACTGCGCCAGCTGCCACATGGAAGACGGTAGCGGCCTGGCGCAGCTGTATCCGCCACTTGCCCAGGCTGATTACATACGGGAAGATCCCGTGGCTACTGCCTGTATTATTCGGTATGGGTTGCAGGATACCATCGTCGTTAACGGAGTAACCTATCGGCAGCCGATGAACGGAATTCGCGAATTGAGCGATTTTCAGATCACCAATATCATAAATTACATCAATCAGGCCTGGGGAAATGATTACGGGGAAGTGACCCTCGCCCAGGTACGGGAGCGTTTGGAAGAATGCGCTCCGACTCGCTAATTGTCGCTGCCCTTCTACAATTTTCGCACGGGCAGCAACCGACCAGTGGACCCAAAATGCGTACATTGGAAGCCGAATTCGCGCAAGGCGGGAATTTCATTGAATCATTACAGCCAATACAACCAGCTAGCATGCAGCACTGGATCAGCATTTCACTCCTGTTTTTCACCTTTTTGCTACCACTACAAGCCGATCCCATCTATTTGATAACGGATGGTGAAACGACCGCTTGCTCGGGCCAATTGTTCGATTCCGGTGGCCCCAACGGCGATTACAGCAACAATGAAAACGCTGCTTTTCAAATCTGCCCGGATCAGCCAAACGAATGCATTCAATTTACGCTGGATTACTACAATATCGAATCCAACGGAGTGGATCGCCTGGCTTTTTACGACGCCCCCGGCGTCAACCCGACCCAGCTCCTGGCCAGTATCGACGGCGGTGAGTTTGCCGACGTTCGAGCCGGCGGTGGGGTTTGCTTCGAAGTAGCCGCCCAGAGTGGTTGCCTGACGGTCGCCTTTTTCTCGGACAATACCGTATCGATGGAAGGGTTCGCCGGCCGCTGGAATTGCCTCACCGAGAATTGCCTCACCGCTCAACCCATTCGCCTCTCTCCCGGTGCAACCGAAGACGCCCTGCTGGCGGCTCTGACCGATCCGCTCACGCAAGCATCGATCACTAACATCGAGTGTCCGGGCGGCTCGTTAGCCACCTTCCTGAGCGCTAACCCAAATGACCTGGGCCTGGATCAGGGCATCCTCTTGTCGACCGGCAGAGCGATTAATGCCGTGGGCCCCAACCTTCGGGCGGAGGGCGGCACGACCACCGACGACAACGGTGCTCCCGGCGATGCGGACCTCGATCAGATTTCGGTACTTAACGGAAATGCCATTCGGTCGGAAAATGCCTGCATTGTAGAGCTGGATGTATTCGCCACAACGGACGAGCTCCTATTCGAATATATCTTCGGCTCGGAAGAGTATCCGGAATTCGTCGGGCAGGAATTCAACGACATCTTCGCGTTTCTGATCAGCGGCCCCGGGATCACCGGAGAACCCGCTCTCAACAATCAACTCAACATTGCCACCTTGCCCAACGAACAACAAACGGTGGTTTCCATCAATACCGTCAACCCTTCTACCAACTGGGAATACTATCGGGCCAATCCCGTTGCCCGGGGTAGTGTCGAGTTCGACGGCCTCACCTCCGGGTTCCGGGCCGAGCGAAAAAGCCTCACAGCACGTGCCAAAGTCACACCCTGTGAAACCTACCATTTGAAACTGGCCATTGCCGACCGCCGGGATGCCGACCTAGACTCCGGCGTTTTCCTTTCCGATCTGAAGGCCGCTGCTCCCGAATTGGAAGTCGATTACGTCAGCGGTGTCAACACCTTGATAGAGACCTGCTCACCCAACCCCGATCAACTGACCATCCGGTTGCCGGAAATGCCCGTCGACCTGACCTCCTACTCCATCGAAGTAGGGGGCACTGCCACTCCGGGCGTCGACTACGATTTTACCATTCCCGAAACTATCACCTTCCAACCCGGGCAGCAAGAAGTTACTTTCCCGTTGCGTGTACTCGGCGATTCGGAACAGGAGGGCGACGAAACGATTGTCATACGGCTGGTGCGCGATTTCGGATGTGGCCCGACCGTCATCAAGGAAGAGACGCTGGTACTTCAAGATCAATTGCAGGTGGAAATCAACGAGGGGCAAGAATCGCTCGTCGTTTGCCCGGGAGGTACCGTTGAACTGACCGCCACGGGAGCCAGTACCTTCCGATGGACAACCGAATCAAGTGCCGTCGTAGAAGAAGGCCCATCCGTATCGCTCGACCTGGAAGAAAATGGGTTCGTCACCGTGACGGGGAACATCGGCAATTGTATGGCCACGGATTCGATTTTCATCGACTTAAATGGCCCGGACATTACGATCCTGAATCCGGATACGATTCTGCTCTGCCGCGGTGATACAATCCAATTGATGCAGACGAACGCTATTAATTCGGATATAGTGACCTGGTCACCAACGATCGGCATTATCGATTTGGGGAACCCCAACCCACGGGTGGCCCCTCTTGAGGATACGGAATACGAGGTAGCCATTTCTCAACCCGGCTGCATAGGAACGGATAGCGTGTTTGTGGATGTGCAATTCCTAAATATGCCCGAATTGACAAACGACACGACTGTTTGCCAGAGTAGCCCCGTTCGGTTGGCAACCCTCCTAGATTCGGATGTATCCGAAACCAATTACCAATGGACGCCCACCGAAGGCTTGGACGATCCGACCAACCCCACGCCAACTGCCCGCCCGGAGGTGACTACCACTTATAAGCTCGTAGCACAAACTCCCACCGGCTTGTGTATCGATAGTGCTGAAGTAACTATTACCGTTACCCCGGCTGAGCTGGAAATAAACGAGGGAGATACCCTCTTCGTCTGCTTGGGCGAAGGACCAGTTGACTTGACTGCCACCACCAACGACGGCAGTGCAACTGTGCAGTGGTCACCGAATATTGCCTTCGATACCCCACCGACGGGACTAAACGTAACGGTAAACCCACAACGAACGATACAGTATTTTGCCCGTACCACCATCAACGGGTGCGATCTGGTGGATAGCATTCGGGTTCAGGTGGATAGCCTCCCCCAGGATCTGAGCTTCATGCTCGAACCCGAGAAAGACCCGTACTGCCGGGGCGAGCAGATCATTTTCTCCTCGCCCGACTACGAAGTAGCCGATTTTCCCGATATCGTCCATATGTGGACCGAAGGCCCCGGATTCCAAACCCCCGATTCGCTCTACAACATGGTCATCAATACCGTGGATAGCGCCAACTACCAGCGTGTCACGATGAGCGGAGCCTGTGTGGATACCGTCAATCAATTTGTACCGGTCATCGAACCACCTCAAGTGACCGTTACCCCACAGGACACGACCGTCTGCGCCGGTGAATCTTTCGATTATCTGGTCGAGATCGAAGGAGGAGGCACGGTGACCTGGGAACCCACAGATGGACTGAGCTGCACGGATTGCCTCGACCCAACAGCTACGCCACCTTCAACTACGAACTATATGATCATGGCCAATACGGATGTAGGAGACTGCGATATTCCCATAGAGGCCATCGCCCGAATTCGCACCGTACCGGAGTTGCGGTTCAACACCAATCCAATCATTTGCCCTGGGGAAAGTATTCGGTTGCTGGTTGGCGGTATTCAATCCGGATCGACCACTTATACCTGGACGATTCAGGGGGATGACAGCTTTATGAGTATGGATCCTCGATTGGAGGTATCTCCTTCCCAAACAACCACTTATAATCTGCTGGCGGAAAATGAGTGCGGCTCTACAAGTGGAGCCATTACTATTATCGTGGCAAACCCAGTGATGTTTTCGATTGCGGGTCCGGACTCCGTGTGCGTCGGTGATCCTGCAATGTACTCTATCGAGCGGATGGCTCCTGACGGCATCACGGAGAGTTTCACCTGGGTGGTTAATGGGAATACGGTATCGACCGAGTCAAGTGTAACTTTGGAGTTCGATACAGATGCCACTGTGGTACTGAACTATCAGTTGGCAGACTGCGATGTGATGACTCAAAGCCTGAACGTAGTGGTAAACGAAGCTCCTTCTCTTGAGCTCCCGTCAGTAACAACCATTTGCCTGGGGGAATCCATCACGCTCAATGACGCTCCCAGTGCCGCCACCACCTACCAGTGGTCCGGCCCATCCTTTAGCACCACGGATGCTGCGCCCATCGTTACCCCAACCGAAACTACTACCTATTCCGTAACCGCCACCACGCCCAGTTGCCCAGCTCTTGTCAATAGTGTAACCATCAATGTCATCGACATGATCAGCCTGGCCTTACCGGACAATTTCACGGTTTGCGAGGAGGACAGTGTAGTCGTGCAACCTGCAATCGATCCCGATGTGCCGGGCTCGTTTGAATGGACCTGGACTAACGGACGCTCTACCGATCGCACCCTGCGCGACCTGCCGGACGAAACGACCTTATACACGCTTACTTACACCGACGAAGGCGGCTGCACAACTGTCTCTGATTCGATTCGAGTGACGGTCCAGCAGAATAACTTCTTCACCGATGTGGAGGCAACCGATGTGGATGGTACTATTTTGATGGATGGCGATACGGTTTTCGTGGGCCAGCCTGTCCAATTGTCGGCCATTGTCGATCCGAACCAGGGCTTCACCTTCGACTATAGTTGGTCGGGCAATGGCTTACCGCCTACTGCTACGGGAAATCCGATCGAAATCACTGTCCCGGAAATCATCGGCTCCGCCGGTATGCTGGACTACACGGTCGATATTGTGACCAACCCTGGCGGCTGCGATTTGCGCGACGATATCGAATTGATCATTCTGCCCTCCACCAGCGAGGTACCGAATGCCTTTACGCCCAATGGCGATAACACCAATGACGTATTCCGCGTCTTTTTCAGTGGCGATATTCAGAATTTCGAGTTGAAGGTATTCAATCGCTGGGGCCAGTTGGTATTTGAATCTTCCGATCCCAACGAAGCCTGGGACGGCACCTCCGGCGGAGAACCCCAGCCAGCCGATGTATATATTTATCGAGCCACCTTCACTCAGAATGCCGTGCCGGTAGAGAAAAACGGAGAGGTTACCTTGGTTCGTTAATTATACGCTCTTCAAAAATAGAAGAGGCGAGTCTTCCGGGGAAGGCTCGCCTCTTTTTATTGGCAGTATTTACATATTACTACTGCTTGATCAGTCGCTGTGTGGGCAACAGTTGGTCGCCTATCACGATGCGTACAGTATACATGCCTGCAGGCAGATCGCTGGTATTCATCCGAACGATGGAATCAAATTCCAGTTGCTGTACCGCAGAGCGGACGACTTGCCCGGACAGATTCACAAGGTCAATCTGTGCACGGCCTTCCGCTTGATCGAAGCTTAGGTTCACCCAATTCTGCGTCGGATTCGGGAAAATACTTACTTCAAATGCCGGAGCTTCGAAACTAGCTGCCTCGTAAGTCGGAATCGTAGCGAATGCTGATTGAGCACCGCTTACCACTGTAAAGTTGACCGTAACTTGTGTACCGGCCTCACCTCTACCACTACGCTGATTAAAGGGCGTAGCAGAAATGGTATAGTCACCAACTGGAAGTTGCCGCTGTCCGTTTCCGAAGATCTCATAAGGTATCACGTTTTCGGTGCGGTTCAGATTGATCGGTCCGGCAAGGCTGAAGACGACACTTCCGACCTCTTCCGGTACGGTAATAGCCTGAATGTTGAACTGTGAAACGTTCGGGTAGTCTGCCAGATTAATCACGGCACCCTCGGTCAGGTTCTCAATCAGTACATTCCGGTCGGGGTCCACCAGGCGGAAGG
>CAZDET010000121.1:0-6986 GCA_964504335.1 uncultured Saprospiraceae bacterium | reverse complement strand
GGCTCATTAGAGCATCAACACATCCTCCTGGTGCGCCCACAGCCGCTGAAACGCGGCGTTGTGCCGCAGCAGTTCCTCGAACGTACCGACGGCGATGACCCGCCCCTGGTCCATGAGATAGACCTGGTGGAAATGTGGAAGCAAGTGGAGTCGATGCAAGCTGCTGATGAGGAGCTTGTCGGAAAACTCGGCGAATAGCCGTCGGTATACCTCCAGTTCCGTTTTTGGATCGACGCTGCTGGTCGGCTCATCGCAGAGGATAATATCGCTGCGCTGGGCAGCCAGGATACCCCGCGCCAGGGCGAGGCGTTGTTTTTGGCCGCCGCTGAGGTTGACGCCCTTTTCCTTGATATTGCTTTCCAGGCCCTCCGGCAATTGATCCACGACTTCCTGAAACGCCGCCAATCGCACTACCCGATCGATTTCCGCTTGGTCGATGGGTAGTCCGAGGGTGATGTTGTAGCGAATGGTATGCTCAAATATTTCGGGCTCCTGGGGTATCAGGGTCACTCGATCCGATAGGGCCGGTATCTGCTTTCCATCCACTCGAATGTCTATTGACGCTGCCTGATGCAGGCCCCGGAGAACGGCCATCAGGGTAGACTTCCCAGAACCACTTTCACCGATCAGGGCAATGCGCTGGCCCCGCTGGGTATCGAGATGGATATTTTGCAAGGCGGCCGCGTCGGTTGGAGCCTGGGAGGCGTGGCGGAACGTCAGGTCCTGAATGGTCAGCTGGCGCCAATGCTCCGGTAAGTGGCCGCTCTCGCTTGGCTGGTAATACGCGTCGTAGGCTTCCAGAATCGATTTCGCTGACTCTACATCCGCGTGGAAGCGCACCACTTGCGTGTACTGATAGGCAAAGCTGCGAAATACCCCGTTGAAGCGGTCAATAAAGCCAATCAGGGTGACCAACCCTCCAACCAGGAAGACTTCCCCGGGCACATAGTTGCGATAGATGTACCCCAGAACGATTACGGCATACAGCACCCGGATGGCGGTGCCTACGGAAAACCATTTTGATTCGTTGATGTAGGTCACGCGCTTAAAGGGCGGCCAGATGCGTTGAATGCGATCTCCGATGTTGGTTTCCATGCGCTTTTCCAGCCGCAAGGTGATGACCGTGGCTATATTGGACAGGCTATCGAACAGCGCTGACGAGAGTTCGTTTTCCCGCTCATTCGTCTCCATAGTTGCGGCGATAAAGGGCTTGTCGAATTGCATGATCATTGCAAATATGAGTACGCTGATGCCGATCGCGATCCCCCCGAAGAGCGGTGCGAAATACAAAATGCCGACCAGCGCAAAGACCAGGCTGACCACCGTGGAGAAATACGCGAAGCCAAAATCGAAAAAGGTTTTCAGGGCTTCGTAGGCCTTGCGTACCCGATTGATCGTGTTGCCGCTATGGTGATCCTGGTGCCAGGCCACCGGCAACTGGAGCGTCTTGTGGTAGAGCTCTTCCAGCATGTTCCGGCTCAGCCGGAAGGCCAGGGCCCGCTCCATGATTCTCCCGGGGAAGTGCAGGCTCCAATAGAAGAAATGGAGCGCCATGAGCAGTCCGATGTATTTCCAGGCTGATGCGATTGCATCGGTGCCCTCTAATTGCATTTGCTCGATAAACCAACCGAACACCACCGGCAAGGCCATAGAGGATAAGGTGGCCACAAAGAACAAACTGTAAATAAGTAAGTACCGCCACCGCTCCCGGCGGGCGTATTGCCAGGCGGTCGATAGCAAACTGAAGTAAGGATTGCGCGTAGATAGTTTCATAGTGAGTGGAACTTTCGCCAGACACAACGACATTGATCCCGCATTGGGTTCCGCCCGGATCAATTCCGATGAAATCTTTTTTAGCCGAAAGAAACTACCTCCCCCCTAACCCACACTCACACTCACACTCACATTCACACCATATAAAATCCACACTTTAAATAAGCCCCCTCCGAAAACCCAATCGGATGGTCGATGTCGTGTCCTGTTTTTTCCAAAATTCGAAAAGCAGGTCGCCTCTTTGCCAAGCGCTCTTCCACTGTCTCGAAGAAGGCGGCGGCCGAAACGCGGCTGCTACACGAGGCCAGCACCAGAATGCCCTCGGGCTTTACCAACTGCAGGCCGAGATCGGCCAGGCGGGCATAACTGTGGAGGGCCCCGGCAATCTCGCGTTGTTGCTTCGCAAAGGCAGGCGGATCGATGATGACCATCCCGAATTGTTCGCCCTGCTCGACCAATTCGGCCAAGGCCGTGAAGGCATCCGCAACGAGTATTCGGTGAGGGGCATCGGTGAAGTTTAACGCCACGTTGGCACGCGCCTGCTGCAGGGCCGGCTCGCTGATATCCAGGCTGAGCACGTCGACGGCCCCTCCCGCCAGGGCATGTACGCTGAAGCCTCCGGCGTAGGCAAACACGTCCAGCACCTTCTTCTCCCTGGCCAATTCGCCAACGCGCTTGCGGTTGTGCCGGTGATCGAGAAAGTAGCCCGTTTTATGGCCCCGTATGGGATCGGCCGCAAACAACAGGCCGTGCTCCCGGAAGATCACCGGATTGCGCGTCAGTTGGCCGTACAAGACTTGTCCGTCTGCCAGGTGGTAGGCATTGGTTTCTTCCAGTGCCTGCAGGCGTCGGGCCAATCGAAGTACGACGACTTCACAGCGGCTGACTTCCCGGAGAATGGGGAGTAGTAGCTCCAGATAAGGGTACCAGATACCAGAATAGAGTTTGAGCACCAGCACTTCCGCATACACATCGGCTACCAGGGCCGGCAGGCCGTCATTTTCGCCGTAGACCAGCCGATAGCTATTGGTATCCGTTTCGAACAGGGGAAGCCGCTTGTGGTAAGCCTGCCCGATCGCCTGGCGCATCCATCCGGCGTCGATGGAAGCCGGTGTACCAAACTGGAGGAGTTTAATGCGGATGGGGGAATGCGGATCGTAGAGCCCCGCGGCGAGGAATTTATTTTTCTGCCGATCAAACACAATGGCCAAATCACCGGTCCGGCCCGCTTTGTTTTGCTTGGTGATGCTATCATCGTACACCCAGGGATGCCGGTTGCGAATACTGCGTTCGGCAGCAGGACGGACCTTGATCGCCAAGCGGTCGGGTGCCTGTTGGGCCATGGCCAGTTGTTGATTAATTGGTAGGTGCCGGATTCGTACGGAGCAGTCGTTCCCGCTGTAGCTCCTGTACTGCTGTAAGGTTGACGGCAGCCACGCGCTGCATTTCGGCAATCAGCGGTTCCAGATCTTCGGTGACGACGACCCCTTCCAATTCTTCAATAAAGGAGCGATGGTAGCGTTCCATAGCTTCGAGGTAGGCGGCATCGAACTGCTCTGAGCGTTGGTTTTCCAACTCCGTAACGGCCCGGTAGCGGTCGTCGCCCACCTGCCGGGGGATTTCGATCCCTTTATCACGTCCTATCTGGACGGTTTGATTGTAGAGATTCCGATTGCTTGCTTTGACCTCTTCAGCTAATTGTTGCACCGCCAGATCGTTGGAGCGATCGACAACCAATTCGGACTGGGCCATACTGACAATTGCCCCCTGTGCGTAGGATTGGAGGAAGCGCAGGGTGTTGCGCACTTTCACCTCCGCCGGCGGAATATCCTCCGATCGCGCGGCGGGCGAAGGAATATCCGCCACCCGATTGGGGGTGCGATCGGTATCGCATCCACTACCAAACCACCATAAAAAAATGCAAAGCGCGAAAAGGCCAACGGTCATTCGCATGGTATTATCCTTTATAGGTCGTAAATTCGGATATTTCAAGATGTCCGATCATGAATCGCCTGCTACTTTTTGCCATCTTCCTCTTGTACGTACTCCCAGTGGAGGCGCAAATCGTGCTGTCTACCGAACTGAACGATCGATTATCACGCACCGGAATCGATTTGAACCTACCGGTGGAAAGCGATTACCGAAGCGTTCGGATTGAGGAAAATACCTTTTTCGACATTCACCTGCAACTCCGTTCGCGACAGGAACGAATGGATATGCTCTTTCAATTCCTTCCCTACTCCGAGCTGAAGTCCGACCATCCGCACCTCCCGGCCAATACGATGGCTATGCATCTGGCTTCGAACGAGCCGGATGCCATTATTGCGGGTCATAGTTTTTCCGTATCGGACCTGACCGAACAATTCAATGCCGACTGGGCGATGCTATACACCTTCCCGCCGAAGCGCGCCTTTTCGGTACGCACTACCTGCCGCCTCCTTGCCCTCTACCGGGAAGGAGTGGGGATGGCGTTTGTCGCCTTTCTATTCGACGACCCACCGATTACCCTCGATGCCCGACTGTACGCCCTGCGGTTTAGAAGCGAACTCCCAGACCTTCGTTAGTAGCTGATAGCTGAGCCGCCCGACGTCTTCGGCCCATGATAATTGGCCGGGGCATCATTTCATTGGGCACTTCCAGCTGGTGGGCTTTAAACAAGAAACGCGCCAGGCGCTTCACCTGATCGGTGTAAGTACGTCCGCTGGGCACCGCCTGGTGGCCCACCGTCATACTTCCCAGTACGAATAGCTCGGGGATACTAGTTTGCAGCGTTTCCGGATCGTGAGCGGGTACCATTCCCGGTCCTTGCAATCCGACACCGACTTGATGCAGCAGTTGGTAATCGGGGCGGTAGCCGGTTTGTAGCAGAACCCGATCCACCTCCCGCGGCACGATGTTCCCGTCCGGTTGCCGCAGATGGGCCAGTTGCTGGTCCAGTTCGATGAGCTCCGAATTGGGCAGGTATTCGAATATCCCACGATCTGCGGCTGCCCGAATGCGCCGACGCAGCGGTTTGTCGAGGGTATCCGGATGACTGAGCAATACGTGCGCGTGTGCCTTCGCGCATTCTTCGGCGGCGATCAGGGCATCGATCGTATCGCCGATGATGAGCAATCGCTGCCGAAAGTACTGGTGGGGGTGATCCAGGTGGGTCTCAACGCGGGGACTGCGGCATCCGACGAAAGCGGGCTCGCGGCAGTTGCCGCAATTGCCGGTGGCCAGTACGACCTGCTTGGCACGGTATACGTTGATCTGTTCGTCTACCGATCGGCTCCGCAGATGGAATTCCGTACCCCTTCGCGCCAGATGAGTGACCCGCTCGAAGGTGCGGATATCCAATTGGTTGCGTCGGACGAACGACCGGATGCCCGCCAGTGTCGAGGAGCGCTCCGATTCCAGAGAAGTAAGTTCACAATCGATCCGCAAAGCCTCTCTGGCGGCTGCCAGATGCCCCCGGCGGTGGTGGTGGAGGAGTGTCTGGCCGATTTGCCCACCTTCCAGATGGACGTAGTCGATACCGGTTCGGTTGAGGATAGCCGAGAGCAGTAAGCCACTCGGCCCGGCGCCAATCAAGGCTACCGAAATGGTTTGATTAGACATTAGGGGGTAGGTTTGGTTAGGCAATTGGTTGTTGGGCTGACCGAAATGGTTTGTTTTGCCAAACAATTTCGCGTCACGTATAAAAGATCGGAATTTTGTATTGAAATGTGGAATAAAATTTACTTTTACTAGGCAACGGTGTCCGAAATCCCCTTATCGTACCATTTTGCCCAACCACCACCAGATGGAAGTTATCAGTGTGTTTGACATGTTCAAGATCGGAATTGGCCCCTCCAGTTCCCATACGCTCGGCCCCTGGCGAGCCGCCCGAGAATTCATCACCCACCTCGAGCACCAACAGCTCCTTGACCAAACGCACCAGATAGAGGTCCACCTGTACGGTTCGCTTGCGCTGACGGGCGTCGGGCACGGTACGGATATCGCCATCCTGCTCGGTCTGAGTGGGTACGATCCCGAAACCATTCCCCTGGAGGAAGTGCAAAATCGACCGGAATACATCCAGCAGCATCACCTTCTGAAGCTCGGTAAAGGCCCCGTCGTCAACTTCGACCCTCACCGCCATCTGTTGTTTCACTTCACCGAAACGCTGCCCTTTCATTCGAACGGCATGTGTTTCAAGGCATTCGACGGCTCCGGTGAGTTGTTATTTGAAGATACGGTCTTTTCCATCGGCGGTGGTTTCATCGCCCGCGAGCAATCGGAAACCGACACGACCGGCCTGCTCGATCCGCCCTACCTCATTGGAACTGCCAAGGACTTGCTCCAGCACTGCCTCACCGAGATGGGCGGCATCTGGGAAGTGGCGCTCGCCAACGAGCGGCACTGGCGGCGGCCCTCCGAAATTCGCCGCGGGCTGGAAGGTATCTGGGAGGTCATGCTCGAATGCGTCTACCGCGGGTGTCATACCCAGGGCGAGCTCCCGGGTGGGCTACAAGTGGCGCGCCGGGCGGCTACCATTCACCATCGCCTGCTCGGGCAGGTGGAACCCTACGATTCACCTCAGGAGTGGATCGAGCGCATTCGCGCCCGCCAGTACAGTTTTTCGCAAATCGTCAAGTGGATTGGCTGTTTTGCGATGGCCGTCAATGAAGAAAATGCCAGCTTCGGTCGGGTGGTCACGTCGCCTACCAATGGCGCGGCGGGCGTTATCCCGGCGGTCCTCATGTATTTTCTGTGTTTCGCAGACGAGCGCCCTTCGACCATTCAAATCGTCAAGTTCCTTCTTACGGCGGGCACCATTGGCAGTATCTTCAAACAAGGTGCCACCATTTCTGCCGCTATGGGTGGCTGCCAGGCCGAAATCGGCGTCAGCAGTGCCATGGCCGCCGCCGCCCTCACCGAAAGCCAGGGCGGCAGTGTGGGGCAGGCCCTCATGGCCGCCGAAATTGCCATGGAACACCACCTCGGCCTCACCTGCGACCCCGTGAAGGGCCTCGTACAGGTACCCTGCATCGAGCGCAACAGCATGGGGGCCGTCAAGGCCATTACCGCCGCCAACATCGCGCTGGAAAGCGACCCGACCAAGGCAAAAGTCTCACTCGATGCCGTCGTGAAAACCATGTGGGAAACCGCCCAGGATATGCACCACAAATACAAGGAAACCGCCCAGGGCGGGCTGGCGGTGCAGGTGTCGGTGGGGGAGGCGGCTTGTT
>CAZDET010000120.1:0-7031 GCA_964504335.1 uncultured Saprospiraceae bacterium | reverse complement strand
GGGGGGCGAGCACGAAGTACACGGAGCCCAGCGGAGTAATCCCTCTACCTCCACTCTCGAACAACCATAAAAGCCTGTTCGCGAATGCGTTACAGGCTTTTTCTATTAGCGCGTTGATGGTTTTGTTGACGGCTTACAGTGATTTGCCCCGATCTTTTCTTCCTTTCAAAAACATTCAGATAGGAAATCTCCATTTTAGGGTTTGAATTTTAAAAAGGCTCAATCGTTAAAATTTACCTTGAGTTAACAAGTTGTTTGAAAGGTTCTAAAACCAATGGTTTTTTCTTTGCTAAGAGTACAGCTGGAAGCCATTTATTTAAAATGCTTATAATAAAACTATAATGTCGCCTATTTGCACTTAACATGAGTCGCTGAAATTTTTGACTACTCAAACTGTTGAGGTCCAGTCTGTGTAGATTTAACTTTGTTTCCAGGATTTGTACCCTTTGTTGAAAGAGAAAAGCTCACTACTCACTTTTCACCACCTCGCCATTCCGTGGGGTAGGCTGCCAGAGGGCACGTGAATTAATACTTCAGGCGATAGTAGGTAAGTAATCTTGATCGACCAGTTCTCAAAACAATTGCTGTATCATCTTGCTACCGTACAATCGTACTATTTTCTGTAATACCTGCCTAGTGTACACTATTAATCAAACAACTCCGTACCAGCAAAACCGTTATATTTATTAGAAAAGGAAAAGAAGATGATACTGGAAATTCCCGATCAGGTTTTCGAGGCACAGGCTGTCCAACCCCAGACGATTCGTACGGAGATAGCGGTATTGTTGTACGCTAAGGAACTCCTTACGCTAGAACAAGCTAGTAAACTGGCCCAGCTCGATCAGCACCAGTTTCAGTCCGCGCTGGCGGATCGGGAAATTCCGCTGCATTACGGCGTAGAGGATTTGCAGGAGGATGTGAAAACGCTGCAACGATTAGGTAGACTATAGTCGATGATTGTTGTTAGCGATACTTCTCCTATTTCTAATTTTCTGCTCATTAATCGGATTCAGCTGTTGCCGGATCTCTATAAAGAGGTCCTCATCCCGACCGGAGTAGCTGAAGAGCTTCGACGGCTAGAGGCAGCTAGAGATCGGGTTTCGGAATTGTTGCAAAGCGATTGGATCACCGTGCAGACAGTAGCTGATCGCACGCTCTATGAAGAATTACGTCTGCGCCTCGATTATGGGGAATCCGAAGCCATTGCACTCGCTATAGAACTCCAAGCAGATCTACTGCTCATTGATGAAACAAAAGGTCGGCGCGTTGCCAAATCGTACGGACTGTCCATCACCGGATTGCTGGGTGTACTTCTAGAGGCCAAAGCAAAGGGCCTCATTCCTTCTGTCCAGGCTCTAATGGACCAATTGATCGAGGTCGCTCGGTTTTATATTCATCCTACCCTTTATCAATCCGTATTAGATCTCGCGAATGAGGCCTAACTTTAACGAGTATCTTGTCGCCAAAGACATTCTTTGAAATACGGATTTCCGTTTGAGATCCCACTCAAACTCAATCCCAAACTTATGGATGTTGCAGCGCACCCGCTGGCACCACCGACCTTATCCAAAGTTCAGGTAAAACTTACAGAAATCGTGCAAGATCCTCGTTTTTCATATGAAGATTCCGCCATGCTTCTACCGTTGCATCAACATAGTCGAGATCATGCGGAATTTCTATGAAAAGGCCCTGAATATTGGGATGAAATCACTGGAACTGCTCAAACATTGATTTTTTAGCAAAAAATGAGAATTGTCGGCTGCTGTCATTGTGGAAAAGTTACTGTGATAAAAACAGATGTCAACTCACTACTGATCAGTGATTTATCAGTTAGCAAGGTCAGAGTGGGGTATGCAGCCGAAGGGCACTGATTTAGTCCGTTAGACTTTTAGATTGCCTCGGGATCTTCCGGCAGAAGATATTCAATGGATGTTGGACTATCTGGCCTACAAACAGGCCGTTGGTACAAGTAAAGCGACTGATGCAGAAATCGCTCAACTAGCGAGAGAGGTTAAATCAGGCTATTGGGATTCCATAAAGGACCGGTTTAAAGGGGAGTAGACGAATAGGTGCATTTATCTTATCGGATAGCCAGGGAAGAGCGGTTTTTGTAGTTCCGAATTATCTGAGAATCAAGAGTGAGCGTCATTTTAAGAGTTGCAGCAATTGCTTCAAAATACTTACCCCCAAGACGCTCTGGATTTCTTAGGCTGGAGCACCCTCCAACCCCAAAATAAATTCCAACACAATCCCCCCACATTCTACCACCCCAATCGATGTTTTTCGGGTACCTTGGGAGGCGAAATGAACCACCAATCGATGAAGTATCTATCTCTTGCCCTAACGGTCGTAGGAATGATTGGCCTGGCCGCCCAAGTGGATGGCCAGATCGAAAAGCGCGCTTACCGAACACCGGAATTCGTTTATGACTGGGATCAGCCCGGCGCGCATCCCGACCATATTGTCCTAAACCTCACCGCCGACCCGGCAACCAGTATGAGTGTGACCTGGCGCACCAGCACCGACATCACCTCTGGGTATGCCGAAATTGCTCCGGCCACGGCGGCTCCTAAGTTTTGGCGCAATGCCATCACGCTGAAGGCACGTACCGAAACCTTCGATGCGTCGGATGTGCCGGGGGCGGAAGTGGTGTCGAATTATCATTCCGTGACCTTTACGGATCTAATTCCGGATACGGTCTACGCTTATCGGGTGGGCAACGGTAAAATCTGGAGTGAGTGGATTCAATTTCGAACTGCCGCCGCCGAACCCAAGCCGTTTTCCTTTTTGTACGTGGGAGATGCTCAAAATTTCATCCTTGAGCTGTGGTCGCGCCTCATTCGCGAAAGCTACCGCAAGGCTCCGGATGCCAGCTTCATCATCCATGCGGGAGATTTGATCAACAATGCCCACAACGAACACCAGTGGCACGAGTGGTTTTCTGCCGGCGGGTGGATTCACCGCATGCTCCCCTCCATCGCCACTCCGGGGAATCACGAATTTCAGCCCCGCACGCCGGAAGGCTGGGCACTGGGGCTCAGTGAGCTTTCGATTCAGTGGCGCCCCCAATTCACCCTGCCCGACAACGGGCCGGACAGCCTCGACGAAACGGTCTACTACGTAGATTATCAGGATGCCCGCATCATTAGCCTAAACAGCACCGAACAGCAGGAAAATCAAGTAGCCTGGCTGGATAGCGTATTGACGGAGAACGACCGCAAGTGGACAGTCGTCACGTTCCACCATCCGCTGTACTCGGCCTCCGAACGACGGAATAACGAAGAATTGCGGGCCCTTTGGAAACCCTTGTTCGATAAACACCAAGTGGATATAGTACTCCAGGGACACGACCATAGCTACGCGCGCGGGCGCACGCCACCTCAGGCCGAAAACGTCGTGGCCGGAGTCAATGCCCGCGATTATACCGGAACGGCCTACGTGGTCTCCGTCAGTGGCGGAAAGATGTATCGCCTGCGGCCCAACGCCTGGGACGATTTCGAAGAGGCCGAGCGCGACCGGGGGGCAGAAAATACGCAGCTCTTCCAGGTCATTCACATCGATGGCGATACGCTGGCCTATAAAGCCTACACGGCAACCGGGCACCTGTACGATGCCTTCGACCTGGTCAAATCACCGGATGGGCAGCCCAACCGGTTCATTGAACGCCAACAGGAGGCCATCCCCGTGCGCACCCACACCAACACTATTGCCTACGAAGATAGCCTTCCCGAAGAAATGCAGCTGGCGCTCGAATCCAAGTACGAAGGCTTTGAAGTGAGTCGGGTGATCTATTACGACGAACCGGAATTTTGTGGCTACCAGGTCCGCATGGTCAAAGAAGATACCAGGCTCGACCTCACCGTCGATGAACACGGGAACGTGCTGGAGGAGAAACAGCGAGGCGGCTAGACGAATGGCGCATCACGCGATCGAGTAGCCGCCGGAACCGCGGCTGATCGTGCAGACTCCGAAATTCGGGCTGCACGTTCAGCCACAGATAGTCAGTCGGATACTCCTCTTGATACTGCTCCAACACATCAAACGCCTCCGATGTCTTCCCGAGGCGGTGGAGATGCAGCGCCATGAAGTAAGGATACCCTTTTTCACCGCGGGCCGCTGCTTCCTCCATTTGTTGGAAATATCGGGTTGCCATCGTCTCATTTTTTGTTTCCAGATAAGCGTTTGCCAGACGACCGAGGTGATAGTAGGGACGCAGACCGGAACGCCGGAAGCTCGCCTCGGCTAGCTGGATGGCCTCAGCAGCACGCCCCATCTCAGTAAGCGCCCACATCCAGACGGTCAGTCCGGGTTGGTAATCAGGATTTGGCTTTAGGGCCAGTCGACAGATCTGCTCGCCACGCTCGTACTCGCCACGTAACATCGCCGTTTCCGCCAGGCATATGTAATTCTGTGTAAAGTGGGGGTCTTTGTTGATGGCGTGTTGAGCCGCCCACTCCGCTTCCTCAAACCGCCCTAGTAAATTGAGCGAATGCACCAATCCTGTCCAGCCATAGCTGGTGCTACTGGTGACCTCCGTAGCGTGCTGAAAATGCTCTAATGCCGAGTGCAGTTCCCAGAGCCATAATTTGGTCCAACCCATTACTGCTTCGATTTCTGGCTCTAGGGTCGGGTCCTGCCGAGCACCGATGATCGCGGCCTCGTATTCGGGTAACAGGTGTTGCATTTGTTGGTCACCCCACCAGCTCCCCTGGGTGCTGATGGCCGTAGCCAGGCCCAGAAAAGCCCGGGCGAAACCTGGATCTATTTCGGTGGCGCGTCGAAATAGCTGGACGGCTTCATTCGTCGTCTTTGCTGTTGCTTTAGCGTATACCGACCAGGCCTGCAGGTAGTACGCTAAGGCATCAGCGGCCGGGGTGTAAATTTGCCGCTTAAAATACAACCGTTCCTCCGCTTGAAAATGCTGCATCCACTCCTCTGCCCGTTGCCGGCTATAGCCGGCCTGCTCTAGCCAATGTTCAGCTTGCGCCCACTTTCCTTGTTTGGCGTTTGCGGTAGCTAGTTGCTCCAGCAGGGTGAATGATCCACTGGTTCGGCTTAGATAGTTCGTGATCAAGGCTTCTACCTGCAACCAATTCCGTGCATTACAAGCCTGATCGATCGCTTCCAAAAAGCTCCGATCGGCCCGACGGTCCACTTCTACCTGTACTACTTCCAACCATTCCTGAAAGGGGTGGGCATCATAGAGTACCGTATTTGGCAAAACCCGGAGGGCTCCATTAGGAAGCTGGAGTAAGCCCTCTACGCTGTCTGTAGATAGGGCTTGCAAATCGCACCAAATTGGAATTTCTTTGCTGAAACAAACGGTGGAACGGTTGGTCAGGAGTGGCACCGGACATGCTTTCCCCTTGCACGCCGCTCGAATATGATGCAGAGACTGCCGAAGATTGTTTAAGGCCGCGTGGCGGTCCAAATCTGGCCAGAATAAGTCGGCCAGGTATTCCCGTCGGTGCACAGAACGCTGGAAAAAGCAATGCTCAATGCAAAGGAACAGAAAAAGCGCTTCGGCCTTCTTTGTCTGAATGGAAAGCAGATCCTCCTGCCAGTGAATGCGTTCCTGAACGAGGGTGGCAATGGTTAGCATAGTCAAACTTGAAGATAACGATCAACTAACGGACGCCGAATAGCTTTGCTCAAAAAATCATGAATCGTTTTATTCAATCTATCGTACGCTTTCTTTTGCTAGGGGGGTACCTGGCACTTGCTACACCTGCCTCGTCGCAAATTGCCACCCAAGACTTTTTCAAGGTGACATTCTTCAGTACTAAGAAGCAGGACATGAGCCAGCAGGAGTTCATCGATTACTCCATTGAAACCCACATGCCGCTGGTACTACAGATACCTGGCATTCGGGGGTATGTGACCAACTTTGCGGTTCCCAGCGCAGCCAATCCAGCCTTTGACGCCATCGTAGAATTGTGGTTTGACAACCCAGCAGCTTTTCAAGAGAGTCTTCAATCCTCCGCTGGGCAAGCGGCCATAGCGGATCAGACCAACTTTTTGGCTACGGCACCACCATACGTGGTATCGAAGCAGCGGACGCTGATCTATCCAAATCGACCGGCAGAAAAGCAGTTGAGCGGCGCGACCAAAACCATTTACCTAATCAACCAACACGACGTACACAGTCCCGAAACGATGCAGTTGATTCAGTTTCGAGATTACGCTCCCCTCGCGATCGGTGCGCTCGGTCCCGTGTTTAAAGGCTACCAAATTGATGTGGTGGAGCAAGTCAACCCTGACTTTCCCATTGGGATGATCATCCACGGTTGGTTTTCGAGCAAAGAAGCATTAGCCGCCCGATTTCAGGAAGAACCTGCTCTGAAGAAGTTAACCGAATTGCAACAAGCGTATTACGGAAAGCGGGAGATTTTTGACGTATTCGAATACGTAGGTATGACGCCGCCGGCCTACTAATGATGACGGCTCGTCCAGTTGGTTAGGGCCTCTTCACCCAACTTCGAGTGTGCGCTTCCGTCAAGTAGCATAACGAGGCAATGGGAAGGGGCCCCAAAACTAAAAACCATCCCCCCAGCGACTCCCCTACTCATCCGCCGGCGCCCGCTCTACCAACGCCGCATACCGCGGATGCGCCCGCAGCGGCGCAATTATTTCCTCCTTCTTGATCCATTCCCAGTTGTCATAGCCGAGTTCGATGGCTTTTTCCAGGTGGTGGAGGGCGGTTTCGGGCTCGTCTTGGAGGGCGTAGTACAACGTCCAGTACCAGAAGGGCTGGCCGTTGTCGGGGAGCAGGGCTTCGAGTTGCGCCAGGTGGGGTTTGGCGGCTTCCAGGTTGCCGATCCGGATAGTTGCCAGGCTCATATTATTCAGGTAATCGACCTGGGTCATCCCTTCCAGGGCATAGGCTTGCTCAAAGTATTCAATGGCCTGGGCATAGGCCTCTGTGTAGTAGTAGCACAGGCCGATCTGATTGGCGAGCCGGCCTTCGGCCCCACCGAAGGAAAGGCTGCGGCGGAAATCTTCGATGGCGGTATCATAGGTACCCTCTGCAA
>CAZDET010000119.1:0-8574 GCA_964504335.1 uncultured Saprospiraceae bacterium | reverse complement strand
GTCCTATCTCAAGCCCGGGCAGGAAGACATTGACGATGTGGGGTTTCTGGAAAAAATGGTAAAAACACTGATTAATCAATATCCGATTGATCGCGACCGGATTTTTATTACCGGTATCTCGAACGGTGGCTGGATGAGTGCCCGCATGCTATGTGAAAAATCCGACTTATTCAGGGGCGGAGCGATGGTGGCCGCTACTATATCGGAAGATTATTTCCCACACTGTAACCCAACCGAAGCGGTGGGCGTCTTGGTAATAAATGGTACTAAAGATCCCATTTTACCTTATGCTGGAGGTAATACGTTCGTATTTGGCAAATTCGAAACCGAAGGAAAAATCGTTGGCACACAAGCCTTTATTGACTTTTGGGTGCAGAAGAATCAATGCAACACTGAGATGGGGTCCGAACTTCTGCCAAATAAAAGATGGTTTGACGGGACAACCGTTCAAGTAGATACCTACAGCGGATGCCGACAGGGTTCCAAGGTGGTATTGTATAAGATAGAGGGCGGCGGCCATACTTGGCCAGGCACGAAGCAGTATCTGCCGGCCTCGATTATTGGAAAGACGAGCCGGGAAATTAACGGTTGTGATGTGATTTGGAATTTCTTTAAATCGCTTCTGTAACTTTAGTTCTTTAATAAATGGAATTTGGACAGTAGGGATTGTATTAGAATCAAACTTCTTTTCACACACTGTATCCAGTTAAAAATGAATAAAAGGCTATCCATCCTGCTCGGTTTCGTTGCCATTTTAGCACTTATATTTTGGAGCGTTCAATCCACTGCGAATTCTGAAAAGAAGGAATCGGACTCCTGGCCCTTGTTTAAAGAATTTCAATTCACTTGGGAGGGATTGGAACGATCGTACTGGCTGTATCGACCTTCCCGGAGAAAACTCTCCGATTCTATCCCCGTCCTGTTCGTTTTACACGGCGGCGGAGGGCTCGCTAAGAACATGCCGAGGTTTACCAAAAAGCAGTTTCACCAATTAGCCGACCGCGACGGGTTTCTGGTTGTATACCCACAGGGCTACGGCAATCAATGGAACGACGGCAGAGACCCGGAAACCTACCCCCCACTCGCCAAGCAGCCAGCCTGGAAAGACAACCTCGACGATGTCGGTTTTTTGGTGGAAATCCTGGAGCGGCTCGATGCCAGGTACTCGATCGATCGGGAAAAAGTATTCGTATGCGGCAACTCCAACGGTGGCTTCATGTCAAATCGGCTACTCTGCGACCGGCCCGATGTCTTTCGGGGAGCCGGCGTGATCACGGCAACCATGGATAAGAGTTATTTCTCGGAATGCCATCCAAATCAGCCCGTAGGGTTGGTCATCATGAACGGCACTGCGGACGATGCCATCCCCTACGATGGTGGCCCCCAACTGGTATTTTCCGTTCAGCGCGGCGATATATTGTCTACCGAAGAGTATACCGACTTTTGGGTCGCCCATAACAATTGTCAAACCCAAAAGCCGCAGGTTTCCATACCAGATCAGGATGGGGACGGCACCCATGTTTCGGTGCAAGAGTATACGGATTGTGACGACCATAGCCGCGTTGTTCTATATACCATTCACGAAGGCGGGCATACCTGGCCCGGGGCCAAATCGCCCCTTTACGAATTGATTGCAGGAAAGACGAGCATGGAGATCGTTGCGTGTGAGGTGCTTTGGGAGTTTTTTCAGACGCTTTAGAAGCTGTGTGAATTTGGCTTTTAGAATATTTTATAAGTCATTTTTTCGTTCTTTGAGGCACCAAAACCGATGGCAGAAAAGGATTGAAGGCAGAGGATTTGTGTCGATATAACCACGAAAATTGTCAGAGAACCAAAAAACGGAAGTGTTGAATTCAAACAGCTTCTTAGAACAAGAGACGTTTTTCACCACGGCCTCTGTCACTCCATGGGTCAAACGCATCAAAATAGTCGGTACGGTGGTGCGTGGGGTTTGACCAAATCAGGGCTTGCTTGTTAAGGGATAAGCGCATATCTTTGCAGCACCATCCAATAGCTGCTCTAGCGGCAGCCATTCTCATAAAATAGCCCATTTTTTCAAACGGCCGTTTCCATTGCTGGTAGCCGCGTGCGCAGCGCACGCCTCGGCTGCCTGCAGCCCCAAGGGTTGGCAGGTAAGGTGGGTGGGCTATTTTATAATTACCCACCCACATGGTGTGCGGCGGGCCGAGCCCGATAACTGGCCGGAGAGCCGAAGGGCAATGCCATGTCTACCGGATTGAGTTGCTACCACCGGAATTGGATGCGTTTGCCCCAATCACTCAATGGGATTTCCCGCTTTATCGAATCTTTTTTCGGTTATGGGATTATTGGTGGTGTCATATTCGAGTACGATGTAGGAAACGCCATTGTCTGTCCTGTTTACTGCTTCGTCGTTGGTCCCTAAATAAGCGGTTCTGATGAGCTTTCCTTGCTCATCGTACGTCAGCCGTACGGCTGCGTATCCTCTGGTTTTGTGTAGTACGGGTTCTCGATTTAGTCCGAGCAACTGCACGTTCGTACGAAATAAGCCATCGGGGCTGTAAGTATATTCCGCGATACTATAGCCTGCCTTTTCGTGCATACCCGGGTTGCCCTGTTCATCGACGAACTGTGTATAATCGTAATTGCCAAAGCGGTCGTAATAGCGATTACTACCCCAAAAACCATAGCTGTTTTTGAGGGGCGTACCGTCTACGTCTTCGTACCGGATGGCCGTCTCGTAGCCATACCGATTCGGGGTATTGATCCCCTTTGCCACATTGGGGCCGTTTCCGCTGGCAATTTGGTGCTGGCCATCAAGGACGGTCCAACCATACCATCTGCCTTCATTATCGAAGTGCAACTTATCCTGAGCCACGCCGCTGGAATTCTCTACCAGATTACCCGCCTCGTCGATGTTTTGCATCAGCGCGAGGAGGCCGTTGGGCTCATAACAGAGCCGAATGGTGTAGAAGTCGAAGCCGGGCCGCAGGGCAACTTCTTTTCCTTTGAGATTGTAGCGATTTTCAATAATCGACCCATCATTTTGCACTTTCCAGCGGTATTCCCCAATGCCCCAACTGTTTTCGATGGGATTTCCGGATGCCTCTTCGAAACGGAGCGTTTGATACCGCCCCAGGCTATCTAGCCGGTACACCTCTTTTGAGGCATTCCGTTGAGTAGCTGGATGGCCGAAGCGATCGTAAAAGGTGCGTATTTCAAGCTGGTCCCGGTATTCGAACTCCTGTCTGGAGGTGGTGAAAAAATAATTCGCTGTGTGATTGGGTGCCACAGGCCGGTTGCCGAGTCGAAAGGAGATAGATTTCAGTCTGAAACCCTCTCCGTAAACGAATTGGTAATGTTTGCGGGCCATGGCTTCCCGCTTGGATAGCCGGACCACTCCCTGAAACGGTGCATACGGAGATTCCCTCAGGGCGATCGTCGCATAGTACTCGACAAGGGCCGTTTCAGGAGCCGGTTTGGGTTGGAGGGCCGTCCATGATAGAAGCAAAGAATAAATGGTGATAGCCAAGATCGTCATAGGAAATGGATGATTTTGCGTAAGCAACAGATACAGTTTCGTGGGACAAACTTTGGGCAGTTCTCCCGATTCGACGAAGAAGTGGCCATTTTTAGAGTTCCGATTTACAAACGGCTACTCTTTTTCGACTTGACATACTGGTTGGGGGTAAATCCCGTGGCCTTTTTAAAGGCCCTGAAAAAGGCCGACTTGGATTTAAAGCCTGCAAGGTGACCGATGGCTTCAATTGTCAACACATGATTGCGCTCATCAAGCAATTGTTTCTTGGCTTCATTTACCTTGTATTCGTTGATGAAATCGACAAAGCTGATCTGCAAATGGTGGTTGATCGCCTGGGATAGATACCTTGAGTTGATCCCCAGCCGCTTCGACATTTCCGTTAGGGTCCATTGTTCGTATGTGACTCCCTCCTCTTCTTCCAGGAGCTTACGGGCCGACTGGATAATCTGTTTATAGGATTCCGTACTCAGTGCGCTGCTTTGGTAGCGGGCCGGAGGGAAAAAAGTACTGCCCGAGTTGACGGAAAGCGCAATCACTGCGAACGCCAGATCGATAATCGACAAAAAACCAATATCCACCGGCCACTCTATCATCGAGTATCCAGTGATTTGGTACCCCCAACGGTAGATGGGGTTCGCCAGCTGATAAAAGATGAAATACGACACAATAATACCCGTCAGTATATGAACCAATCGACTACGTGGCAGACCGGTCGTTTTTCTCCGGAAGCGAAAGAAATCATATCCGATGATTCCTAGAAATACGATTGGAATAATGGTTCCCTCGAGGAGTGTTCGCCAATTGCCCCAGTAGTTGAAAGGCCCCGGGCGTGTATCGCTGTAAAATAAGTCCAGAAGGTGCTTCTTTCCTTCCGGACTGTACTGCGTGCCTCCCACAATCAGCAGAATGGTATATCCCGCAAAAACGGCCAGAAGCATCCAATGGCCGGTTTTTAACTTGAATTTATCTTTCGTGATCGACCAAATAAAAAAGAGAAACAAGGGGTAAACAAGTTGATTGAAGAATCTCCCCGGACGGAAAAGCACTACATACTGATAGATTAATCGACTATGAATAAGCATTTTATAAAAAACCTCATAGGAAAGAACCAAAAGAAGAAGATACAAAAAGAGGTACCCGTCATTTTTGAATTTATTCGCGCAAATGTAGAACACCCCAAGGAACAGACCGATCGCGGAGGTGGCAATACCCAAAAGCGTAATGTGATCAATATGGAGATTCACCGGACGTTCGTGTTACTTCTCCAAGATACATATTGCCGGTTGGATGCATTAAACCATCGGGATAGTTTGCCGTCCAACTCCCCGTTCGGACTCCACCTGCGTAATCCATTCGGGACATGAAAATAATTGTATTCATTTTCAGTAGTTTAACCGTCTTTCAATGGGGATTGGCACAGACCAACGTGTTCGGTACGCTAACACACCAGTCCCTGCAGCGCTCCTATATACTGCATTTGCCCCCGGGATATGAGGCGACCGAGGTGCTGCCCCTAGTGGTATTCTTACACGGGGGCGGCGGAAGTTCGCTAAGTGCACAGGGGTTTACCCTTTTCAACCAGGCCTCGAATACCAACGGTTTTGCCGTGGCCTATCCGCAAGGCTTTACGGAGATCGCCCCCAACAGCTACGTATGGGCCGACGGTCGGGGTACCGCCGCAGATAAAGCGGGGATCGACGATGTCGGGTTTGTCAACCGCCTGGTCGATACGCTGCTCGCTAACTATCAGATCGACCCGGATCGCATTTATCTGTGTGGGTTTTCAAATGGCAGTTTCCTCACTCAGCGGATCGCCTTTGAGGGCAATGCCCGCTTTGCCGCGATGGGTACCCTCGGCGGCACGCTGGCCGTCGACTTGTTCGACACCGGCGATCCGGGACGAGCGATCCCAATGATTTATATATTTGGAATGGACGATCCACTGGTTCCGTTCGAGGGAGGGTTGGTGGCCGAGTCGGAATCGGGGCCGGTGGTAGGCATCGAGGCCGCCGTGGATTACTGGCGCACCAACAATCAATGCCAAACTGCGCTGCTGCCCGTCGAGTTGCCCGACCTCAATACTACCGACAGTTCTACTGTAACCGTATTCGAATACTCGGACTGCGCTTGCAATAATGCGCGCGTGATCTACTACGAGATCGCCGGCGCGGGCCACACCTGGCCAGGCGTGGAGCTGCCCGATTACGAACTCATCGCTGGCCAGACCAATGAAGACATTTTCGCCAGTCAGGTGCTGTGGGATTTTTTCCAACAATTTTCGCTGTGTAGTGATCCGGTGACGGTGCGGGAAGCTGAGGAAGATGCGTTGGTACAAATATTTCCAAATCCAGTAGGTCAAACGCTGTTTGTGGAGGCTGTTTCTCCAGTAGAAACAATAGCGTTGTACGATGGGCAAGGTCGTTTATTACGCACCCTATATCCGCTGACACTCACCTTTCAACTGACAATGGCTGGATTGCCCCAAGGAATCTATTTTATCAAAATGCGATTAATGGACGGACGCACCGTGAGCGAGTTGGTAGTCAAGCAGTAATCTATTTAGAGCAAAAGGAGTGTTTTGATGCATTCACTTCTGGGTGTAGTCTGCCGGCTGCAACCAATAGAAATTCAGCAGCACGGCCCCGTATAGCACCATCAGATTCAAGCGCTGCCATAGCCCGGCGTACTGAAACAATCCCTCCTGGTAGAAGCCCGACACGATGAAGGCCCCAAAGGTCAGCACACCCGCCACGAACAACAGCACGTTGAAGAGCCGAAGCCGTGCACGGTGGTAAAAGGTACGGGCGATCAACGGATTGGCAATCAGCGCCAGAAAACCGATGGCGGATGTGATGCCGTGGGTCTTGCCCAGCCAAGATTCGGGAATACCAAGCGGATCGGCAGGAAAAATGCCGGCAAGAATACAGGTGAAGCCATAAAGTAGCAGGTGAAAAGAATACCACTGGCCGGCTCGGGAAGACAATCTGCAACGGGCGGCTTGCATGCGGGAGAAGGCAATAAACAGACTGCCGACAATCAGAAGGTTTAACCGGGCAGGCAGTGCTAGCGGACAATGAGCAGTACCCAAATCACTAATGGTATGGTACAGCGGATGGTAGCCGGGGTACCCCAACCCAAGGAGAAAGGGGACCCCCAGATCCAGCGCCACGGCCAGAATCAGCACTAACCAGGGGGCGGAGGAGCGATGATCAATCATGGAACAGGACTTGGTTGTCGTTTGTACCGATTTCCTCTACTGATTGGTCTTCCTGAAGATGGAAGTTGGGAATCCATTCTTCCACTTCGATGCGCAACCAGGTCCAGTTGCCGTTCGGAAGTTGCCAGTTGACCTGGGCTTTAGTGGGGATTTCGACCTCATTCAGTCGATTGTGTTCCTGCATGTCTACGGTCCAGCGCTCGCGCTTCGCATTTTTCCCGGTGGAGCGGAAGCGATTGGTCGAGAATGCTTCAACGCGACCGTCGGGAAGGAAGTGGAATACACCCGAGACGGTCTTTCCGTTTTGGTTTAGGGTGGCTCGAGCGCTGCGGTCGTCGACGGATTCCCAGGTGATGCGTGGGCTCAGAGCCGCTGAAGGATACCAGGCGATTTCGGCCAGAAACCGCTGGAGGGCCGCTTCATCGATTTTCTCCTGCGATTTGACTTTCACCAGATTAAACAGGGAGATGAGGCGAATCCACATGGCACCATGCCCTTGATTCAGGAAATCGCGGCCGCTCACCAGTAGTCCCGGTCCCGTTCGGGTTTCGATCGTCCAGAGAAATCCGGGAGGGGAAGTGGTAACGTACTGTTTTGCCAGACCGGTTTTCCATTGCGCCTGCCCCGGCCGAAGCTTGAGGGAGAGGAGCTGCTCCATGTACAAACTCTGAATGTAAGGCTTGCCTACCACTCCGGAACGCGTTAGCCATTGCCGTACCGGAGCGGGTAGATCCATCATTTTTGCTTCGGTTACCTTCCGCGGCACCTGTGTACTCAACTGCCCCATCAGCTGTTGGAGTTCGCGGTCGGTAGTCCGACGAAAGCGGTTATCCTGGCTGGCAACCAGACAAGCAAACAGGATGATTACATTAGGTATGGTACCGGCCCAGGCAACTTCCCAGTGGGCAAAGACGAGTATCTGCGAGAGGAAAACCGCAAATAAGCCCATATACCACCAATTGCCCCGCTCGAGCAGATAAGCGCGAACGGTCCCGGCAAACAGCAAAAAGGCGAGTCCCCAAAATAACCCGAGGTAGGGGAATGCAAACGGCTCGAATTCGGGCAAAAGCCCAAGCAAGTGAGACAGGCCGTGCAAACCGATGAAAAGAGCAAATAACTGTTTCATGGTACGTCAATTGGAATGTACCTTCAATTTCTTCAATCCTTTTGACTTCGAAGGCTACAGAAATCAATCCTTTAAGTGATTTCCGTCAGCGCAGTGAGGGCCTTTCTCTGGTTAAATTAGATATACAATCGCTTAACCAAATCAACCAACATGGCATTTCCGGATATTAAAACCTACCGCGAAGATCGCCGGAGGCACCGAATCGACCCACGGAAACACTCCTCTCATTTCCTTGGTCAGCCTGTCTTCGAGCTTTACAACCAACCTCCCGTGGCTCCCGTCAATGTGCGTCGGAACGGCACTATGCTCGAGTTTGAAATTGCCCTTCCCGGATTTGAAAAAGAAGAAATCTCCGTAAATGTGGCGGATGACATCCTAATCGTCCGTGCCCATAAAGAAGAGGATGAGACCTCCGAAGGAGCGTATATCATACGGGAATTCCGGCAGGAGTCCGTGGAGCGTCGCTTCAGCTTACAACCGGGTACCGGTAAGGAAGACATCGAAGCGGAGTACCAAAATGGCGTTTTAAAAATCACCATTCGGGATGTAGAACCAGAACAGGAAGCTCCGGTTAAATCCATCCCCGTGAAGTAATTAGAAACCAACCAATTACTCAAACGAATCCCGCAGCTTATAGGGCAAACGCATCAAATGCCGGAGGCAACAACTTCACCCGGCGGGACATAGCTTGGACCCTCGGTCCTCCGGCCG
>CAZDET010000118.1:0-8739 GCA_964504335.1 uncultured Saprospiraceae bacterium | reverse complement strand
GCTTTCGGCAGAGCGCAGGCCCGCTTTGATGCGGCGTCACTTCCGTCATCGACCCGTTTCGGGCATTGGCTTGGGGCGTCGGGAATGACGCCTTGTGGGCTTTGTCCCGACACCCACCATCGCCCGCGCTATCGTTCGATCTCGCCAGAGGCGTACGTAACGACGGTCAAAGCCGCTCGACATACGACCACCTCCTAGCTTCGCTAGACAACTACTCAGTACGCTGAGTAGCGCGCCAGGGAAGCGACCGACTGGGGATCACTCCGCGTTAGTTTCAATAACGTTACAAAGCTGTCCAGATTGTCCGGATTCGACCTGTAAATTGATAGGCGAAGGTTGGGTTGCAGCCACGAGCGTCATCGATGCCGTAATGTCAGTAGGCCAATTTCGCCCAAACCGATGATGAAAGTATCGGGCGGAAAAGCTTTGACCTGCCGCCAATTCCGTTTGAGTAGATACTCGGCAAGATTTAAAATTGGCGTCGATATCAGTTATTGGAAATGTATCCCCGCTCAGTGGTGGGCCCGATTCAGCGAGCGTTCTGCCTAGCGTCAACTCACAGGTAAAGTAATCACCAACCGGTCCTTCTGGACGCGATTCAATTACCAAAACATACTCTCCATCGACGGGCGCAATGAAGTCCGGATCGCGGTCGCCAAAGTAAATGAAATGGTGAGGGCCATCGCCAGCTGCGATTTCCACGGGTTCTTCATTGATGATTACCTGATTGGGGTTCAGGATCTGCCTCACTAATCCCAACTCGTTGGCTACAAATGAAGCGGCACGGCGGCATATGTCTTCATTTGCGACTCGCGACAACACTTTGAATGGGACAAGTATCATCTGGCCGGTGCCCTCACCATTTTGACCGAGCTCCTCCCAACCGAAGGTTCCTGCGACATCACGCCCCGCTGGCTTGGTACATGTGAATGCAATCTCATTTCTAACGACGATGTCGCCTACGCCGGCGGCCGGTGGCCTCTCCCCGCGCGGGGATAGAAAACACTCGACGTCGTCCTCGCTCGCCAGCTCGATGTTCACAAGACGATACGGCGAATTTTGACTGCCAGATTTGTAATAGGCGTTTACCACAAAACGGCTATCGTCGCTGATCGACGGTTCAATTTGGCCTGCGATCATTTCTCGATTGGCGTCTGCAGCCAATTCAAGGCACGTATTGACTCTGTCCAAGAGGTTTGACGCCACTTGTTGGCGATCGACACGTGTTAAAGAGTTAAAGAATCTTTCTTTGTCCTCACGACAACTGTTTTTGAATTTCTCTCGATTAATATCCTCGCCGTAGAACCCTTGCAACAAACCTTCCAGTGAAACTGACAGACTGCTCCCGGTTTCTTCAGAACTGCTTCGTGAGTCACAAGCGTAGTGATAGTCATCTTCAATTATCTCTGACCATATCTTCCGATCGTAAGTATCAATAAACCGCCCCTCCAGCATCTTGGCGCATACTTGCTCGAAATTTTGCGCAAACCCCGGCTGACCGAAAACCCAAATCGACGCGATAACGACGATTATTCGCATAGTCTAATTCCCTATACATTCAACCGTGCCATTTTGCTACAATGGGGCTGATATGTGCGTGACATTTGTGTAAAAGATTTTGGAAAGAGGAATGCGGGAGGACGCTGCACTAGGTCTTCGGTCCCGGCATGTGATGGGACGGATCGTTGCGAACGGCCGGAGTCGGCCGCGAAATCGACATTCGCCGGAAGACGGCTAAATGCCTGCTCATGGCCGATGGCGGAAGCGCCGCAGCGCTCAAAGCGGCCATTTGGCCAATGTCTGCAATGGATTCCGGCGCTGATCGGCAGATCGCGACCCTGTACCGCCCTTCGCCAGGGTTGGTTTCAACCGCCGCTCACAGGCGCTTCGCCGCTGTTCGCCGTCCCGTAGCGCCGCCCTGCAGGATCGCTTAACCTCCGGTGGTGATTGACCGGGGGGCGTCATGACAATCTTCATCAGCCATTCGAGCAAGGACAATGCTGAGGCGCTCGCGCTGCGCGACTGGATGGTCGCACAAGGCTGGGACGATCTCTTTCTCGACATCGATCCCAAGCGCGGGATCGTCGCTGGCAAACGTTGGCTGCGCGAGCTGCAAAAGGCGGGCGAGCGGGCGAGTGCCGTCGTCTTCCTTGTGTCGAAGGACTGGTTGGCTTCGGGGTTTTGCACGGCCGAATACTGGCAAGCCACAAGCATCGACAGACCGTTGTTCGGCCTTTTGATCGACGACTCGAGCGTCGCGGACGTGCCGGGCGTCATCTCGGCGAACTGGCAGTTGACCAATCTCACTCAAGGCTCGCGCTTCGAACAATTCGAGGTGCTGCCGCCGCCCTACGAAGACAAGAAGACCGTGCGGTTCAGCGAAGAAGGGCTGGAGTTTCTGCGCCACGGTCTCATCGCCGCCGGCCTTACCTCGACCGACACCGGTAGCTTTCCCTGGCCCCCGGAGGGCGATGAAAACCGCGCGCCCTATCGCGGGCTGGTCGCGCTCGATCACGACGACGTGGGCGTGTTTTTCGGCCGCGATGCGGAGCTCGTGCGAACGCTCGATCAACTGGCGACGCTGCGGGACGAGGGCGGGCGGAAACTGTTGGTTGTCCAGGGCGCGAGCGGGGCTGGCAAGTCGAGCTTTCTGCGCGCTGGGCTGTCGCCGCGCCTCGCCCGCGATCCCGGATCTTGGCTGGTGCTCCAACCCATCCGGCCCGAGCGGGCCGCGATCACCGGGGCGGCCGGGCTCGTGGCGGCGCTGGACGCAGCAGGTCGCGCCCTGGAGCTGAAGACGACCCGCGCAGACATTCGAGTGGCCGTCGACGCGGGTGCCGGCGGCCTCGCCAAGCAGTTGGCGATCTTGCAGGACGCGGCGTCAGCAAAGCTCCCCCACATGGGAGATGAGACGCCGACAAAGGCGCCGACCCTCGTCTTGCCCATCGACCAAGCCGAAGAGTTGTTCGCGGCCGACGCAGGCGAGGAGGCCGCGCGCCTGGTCGACATGCTGGGCGAGGTGCTGCGCCACGGTCCTGAGATGATCGCTCTGGCGACCATCCGCACCGACGCCTATCCGCCCCTTCAGAACGCGCCGGCGCTGAAGGACCTTCAGGTCACCGCGCCCTTGCCGGTGATGGGCCGGGATGGGCATCGCGCCGCCATTGAGGGCCCGGCGCGGCGGGTCACGGACGCAGGGCGGCCGCTGACCATCTCGCCCGGCTTGGTCACCAAGCTCCTGGACGGCGCGGAGGGCGGCGACGCCCTGCCGCTTCTCGCCTTCACGCTGGAACAGCTTTACGTGGAGCATGGCGGCGACGGCCGGCTCACCGAGGCCGACTTCAAAGCTTTTGGCGGCGCGCAAGCAGCGATCGCCAAGGCCGCCGCCGACGCCCTGGCCGATCCCCACGCGCGCCCCGCGACCGCCACAACGCCGGCGCTCCCAGAGATCCCGGCCGACACAGCCGAGCAGCGCCGGCTTCTGCGCCGTGCGTTCATCCCGTGGCTGGTCAGCTTGAACGAAGCCAACGACGCGCCCTTGCGCCGGGTTGCGCGCCGGGCGGAGATCCCGCAGGAGGCTCTGCCTCTGGTCGAGCGGCTGGTCTATCCCGCCCGTCTGTTGCGCACGGACCTAAACAAAGCGGGTGAGCCGACCATCGAGATCGCCCACGAGGCCCTTTTGCGCCAATGGCCGATCTTGCAAGAGTGGCTCGCGGAGGAGGCGGACACGCTGCGCGCCGTGCAAGGCGTGGAGCGCGCGGCGGATGAATGGGATCGCGGCGCCCGCGCGAAGGTGTGGCTCGTCCATGGAGGCAGGCGGCTGCGCGAAGCGCGGGGATTGGCGGCCCGCGAGGATCTGAAGTCTCGGTTCACCCAAGAGATGCGGGACTATCTCGCCGCCTGCGCGCGTCATCAGCGCAGCCGCTGGACCACGGCGATCGCAGCGGGCATCGCCGTGTTCACTGTAGCGGGCGCCGGGGTGTGGCGTCAGGATGACCTCATTCAATTCGCCTTCTACAAGGCTCCGGCCAGCATCAACAGCTTAAGGCCCATGACGGAGGCGGGCGCGAGTTTCCACGATTGCTGGACCCTCTTTGCGGCGTGTCCGGAAATGGTGGTGCTGCCCCCGGGACGTTTTTTGATGGGGTCTGACGATGGCGATTCCGATGAGCGGCCGGTGCGCGAGGTCACCCTTAATTACCGTCTGGCGGTCGGCAAATTCGAGGTCACGTTTGATGACTGGCAGGCGTGCGCCGATCTTGGTGGTTGCGGCGCCAACCCAACGCCGGCCGATGAGGGCTGGGGGAGAAACGACCGCCCCGTGATCGACGTCTCGTGGGAGGATGCCCAGGAGTATGCGAAGTGGCTTTCATCGGCCACCGGCGAGGACTATCGCCTGTTGTCGGAAGCGGAATGGGAGTACGCGGCGCGGGGCGTGACGTCGGCTGATGATCCGCGCAATGGCGAGGAGTATGGCTGGGGCGAGGCCCAGCCCGTGTGTGACGAGGCCGCGCCGAATGGAGCCAACTTCGACGCCTGCGACGATAACCGCACGCGGCCTGTCGGCTCGTTTCCTGCGAACCGCTTCGGCCTCCACGACATGCACGGCAATGTGTGGGAGTGGGTTGAGGACTGCTGGAACGGCAGTTACGCGGGCGCGCCCACGGATGGCTCCGCCTGGACCACAGGTGACTGCAACCGCCGCGTTCTGCGCGGCGGCTCTTGGAACGACTTCCCGCCGTTCCTCCGCTCCGCGAACCGCAGCTGGAACCTCCCCGAGAGCCGGTACTACTACCTCGGGTTCCGTCTCGCCAGGACCATTCCGCGGTAGCGGAATGCAGTTAAATCTTAGATCTTTATCTCTTTACCTCTTGCGTCTTTAGATCCTTTTTCTTTCTATCGGCCGCGCATGCGGCCACTTGTTTTTTGTTTACCCGGGCCGCCGCTCGAATTTTGAATCAACTCCACGAATCATCTTGCCACTAGAGAATCACGTCCAGGCGCGGCGGGGAACCCCGTCCTTACGCCGTCATGTCGTTCTTCCGGCATGGACCAGGCCCGCTCAATCTTGTCGTCACGGTCGATATCGAACAAGAGCGCAAGCTGGACGTTCATATCCTCGACACTGGGTTCCATGGCGAGCGGCTCAGACATCGCGTCGTCCTCCCGCGGTCACCCCAACGCTTTGAGCATGTCGATGCGTTGGCGCAGGTCGGCGAGGTCGCGATCGCGCCGGTGATAGCCGGTCTCTGCGATCAGCGCGGCGGCTTCGGTGGTGTGCGTCTCCGCGTCGGTGAGATGGCGTGTCTCGGCGTCGCTGAGCGGTGTGGTGCGCCAGGTGGGGGTTTCTGTGGACGGCGTCTCGGCGGTCTGGGGCGCGCCTCGAAACCATCGTGCGAAGAAGGAGGGCGGCGGCTGCGGAGCATCAGCTTCAGCGGTGACAGCGCCAGGCCGCACAAGGTCGGGCCAGGGCTCGTCGGGCTTGGGCAAGCCGTCGACCAAAGGCGGCAGGGCCTGGGGCGGGGCGTTTTGGATGTGCGCCAAAGCGAGGCGCGCGGACACCAACCGCCAATCGGTGAGGTGGAGTGTCATCTGACCGCGGGCGGCGATGTCCTCCACTTCCGCAAGGTCGTCACCGGCGATTTTGAGATGCGCCGCATCGCCGTCTTGGGTGTACGCCCAACCCTGGATGTCCGCACGGACGAGGAGCCCCCAAGGCAGGCGTTGATCGTCGCCCGCCGCGCGCAGGGCGTCGATTGCGGCGTCCAGACGCGGGCCCGCGGCCTGCTGCGCGTCCGCATCGCCCCAAGCGGCCTGCAGCGCCACAACGCGGGCGTCGGCGAGCCGATAAAGGCCACGATCAAGCAGTCCATCTTGCTCCTCGCCCTCAATCATCCAAGCCGCCCGCTTCCGCACCTCCGCCGCCGCTCCGCGATCCAGGACCAAATCGCAATAGTGGTAACCGGGCAGAGAATAGAGGCGGGGGAAATCGGGCTCAGACAGCGCCTGGCGCGTCTCGGCGTCGACGAACAGCGCGCCGGCCGCGCGGTGGCGCCCGGCCTGGGCGAGGGCGTCGGCCTGGGTGGTGCGGCTGGCCATCATCCAGAACGCATCGCGGGAGCGATCGGCATGGCGCACGGCTTCAGCCCCGCTTTCCACCGCCGCCGCCACCCGGCCCAAGGTCAGGCGCAGCTCGGAAATGTTGGAGGCGCTTAGCGCGGCTCCCAGCCAATCTTCTTCCTCAACCGACATCGCCAAGCTCGCGGCTTCCGGCTCTTCCGCCTCCGCCAGCCGGCCCAAGGCCCGCAGGGCGAACGCGGCATAGTTGAAGGCGGCGGCGCGGGCGCTGGGAACGGTTAGCCCGGGTTTAAGCGCCGACCAGGGCGGATCGAAAAAATGCGCCAGCGCGCCAAGATTGGCGGCATAGGCGCCGAGCTGGTTGGTCAAGTAAAAGGTCGAGCCGCCCCGATTCACCCGCCGGACATAGACGTCATCGAACGCCTCCTGCACCAGCGCCTTGACGCAGCAGGCATGGCCGATGGCGTGGAACAGCGGCGTCATCGCCTCAAGGGTGGCCGGTAGATTGGGCGCGGCGGCGGCGTAATGGCGGTAGAGCCGCTCATGGGCGGCGTGGAAGGCCTCGGGCGAGGCCGCCTGCAGCGCCTTGCCAAAATGCGCCCGCACCACCGGATGGGCGTCGAGACCGTCAGGATCGGCTTCATCCGCCTCCGCCAGGAGTTTCAGCTTGCGTAAGCGGCTCTTGGCCGCGCTCATCCGTTCGCGGCGCATTTGCGGTGACCAGTCGGCATAGTCGCTGGTGAGCCCCTTGATCGGCTCGCCATCGAGAATGGCGTTCACCGCCGGCCCATCGGCGGGCCGGTCGAACAGCCCCACAATGGACAGCAGCAGCCGTTCTGCGGCGCCTTTGCCGCGGCTCTTTGTCTCTAGATCTCGGAAGCGGTCAATGTAGCCCTGGATGATGGCGCTGGCGCGTTTGGCATAGCGCACCGTTTCGTCAGAGGCGTCGAGTTCATCGGCGGTGAGCACGATCCGGTCGAGCTCAAGGCGATCGCGCTTGGCGATGTCGCCGGCTTCGACCGCGTCGATATAGGTCCCGAGCAGCGTGACCGAGAGGGCGTGGCCCTGGGTCTCCTCCACGGCGGCGTCCATGTCCGCGGCCTTGCCCCAACAGCCCAGATGCCGCAGCAGATGCGCGCCCGCCTTGGCGCTGAGACGATCGAGGGGATGGTTGCGCACGGCGGGGGCTTTGCGGGTCTCCAGCTCCGGCAGATGCTGGCGCGAGGTGATGACCACCAGGCCCGGATGACCCAGCGCCAAATCCTGGATCAGCCGCTGCAGGCCTTTGTCTTTGAGCCGGCCCTTGTCCACATCCGGCAGGGATTGCAGCGGCTCAATCCCGTCCAGCAGCAGCAAAGTGCGGGTCGCTTTGATCCGCTCGGCGAGGAGACGCGCCCGCGCCACGCCGTCCTTGGGCAGCGCGCCGGTCTCGCCCATGAAGCGCAGCGCTTCGATGATGAAGGCGTCGCTGTCGGCGTTGCGGTTTTCGCCCGAGCCCTGGGAATAGGCCGACCAGCCCAGCACCTTCTCCGCATGGGGGAAGTCGTGCTCGGCCAACCGATCCACCAGCCGCCGCAGCAGCGCCGTCTTGCCCGCCCCGCCAATGGCGTGCAGCACCACGATATGGGTCTTGGCGTCTGGGGCCGCGTCCGGCGCGCAGGAGGCCCAGGCGTCCACCAGCAGGCTTTCCTCCACATCCCGCCCCGCCAGGAACCCCGAGCCGGAGGTCAGCACGGCGGGCAGATCGATCCGCGCTTGGGCCAGTTGGGCGGCTGACGGCGGAAGCGGCGCGAGCTTCTCTTCGAGTTCTCGGCGTTTCTGTTCGCGCTCATTCGCCGCCAACTGGGCTTCGGCCGCAGCGTTGAGTTCGGCGACGCGGCGTTTGATCTGATCAACCGCGGCGCTCACCTCGAAAGGAACCCGCTGGATCGGCGCGATGATGCCGAAGAAGTTCTGCGCGTGATCATAGGCGATCTTGGCTTCGTCGGAGGCGTCCTCATCGGGCGGGGTCGGTTCGCTGAGCGGTTCGGTCTCGAACGGCATCAAATAGTCTTTGCCGACCGCGTAAATCCCTTCGAACTGGCACATGGGGCGCAAGACGGCCGTGTTGGACCACAGGGCCACCATCACTGTGGCGGTCTCCATTTTGCGCTGGATCGCTGACTGCCAACGAACACCGGCATCGTCCATGAGTTCTTTGTCGTACCAAACGCTGACGCCCGCAGCCTCGAGCGCGTCCGCCAGCTCGGCGGCATAGCCGAACTCGCGCTCATCGCGATGGGCGTATGAGATGAAGACGTCGTAGCGTTCAGCTCTGTCTGACGTCGCGTTATCTGTCATCCCACGCCCCCATATGCGTTGCCCACGCATACGGTAAACGCAGCGGTTGAGCGCGGCAACGCGGCCCCGCGACACGGCCTCTCGCCAACCCACAGCTACCCCGCGCCTCAATCGGGGGCGGGTCTCTTTCTGGAGTTGGAGTTTCCCCGGTCTCGTGGACAGTTACGGGCTAGCGGTTGACTGAAAAACATATCGGCTTGTGTGCCGATCGCGACATTCGAGGCTCCACACTGCAAGTCCGTTCGTGGCCGTTCTCGCTCGGTCGGCATCGGCGCGGACAAGTCCGCTTTCAGGCAATGCCGCCGATGCCGGCCATTGCCC
>CAZDET010000117.1:0-8806 GCA_964504335.1 uncultured Saprospiraceae bacterium | reverse complement strand
CGGTTGTTGAAACTAAGCTGGTGTGTGTTTGTCATTGTCAGTTACGCTAATACTATAGGCTAAAAAGATGCCAACTTTTCCAACCCATCCTTAAGCCACTGATAATCAGACACATTATTCAAAAATAAAGAACAGGATTTCCCACTTTTAGAACATTCCAATGTTGAAATTCCCTAATTAATTTTTCCCAAGTAGTGTAATTCCACGGAGTGGATGGGAATTTCTTTAGGAAGGGGAAGCATTCCCAATTTGAGACAGGTAAAATTGCTGGTCAAAGAATCATCCAACCGATCAGACATGTATTTTCCGCTCGGCTCCAGAGTCGATTGCCAGGCCGGGCCGGCCACGCACACCATACATGAGTGGGAAAAGGGCTAGAACCTAGCCCAAGTGTGCACGTTGCACGCGACTACCAGGGATGAGAGCGGGCCGCAGCAGCAAAAGATATTGGATGCTTGATATTGCCTTGGAGCTTGGTGAAATGAAGATCGGCATTAAGCAATAGAAGTTAAGTTTGTAGTGCCCTAAATAGACAAGCGGCAGCAAATCCGTTGTTTGCTGCCGCCCGTCCATATTGAAGGGATAATTCCAACACTACCGAACTACGGCCACGTCTCCCCGATAAATGAGTTTTACGCCGTCGAGAAATTCGACCTCGGCCATGTAGACGAATACGCCGGAGTTGACGAGTTCTTCTTCCCGGCGACCATCCCACAGCCGGATACCATCGAGGCAGTTGGGCATCATATCCGACGATTCGAATACGAGGTTGCCCCAGCGATCGAAGATGCGGACGAAGTTTACTGCCGTTACCCCTCGGCAGGTAAAGATGCGGAATTCGTCGTTGCGGCCGTCCCCGTCGGGGCTGAACGCGTTGGGGATGAACACATTTCGATTGGCATCTACCTCTACGAAAATGGATGCCTGGGCCGAGCAACCAAACTGGTTGAAGACCAACAAGTCGTACTGCTGATCTGCCCGCGGGTCGATGAAGGGCGACCGCACCGTATCGCTACTCAGGAAGGTAGCGGGCGTCCAGAGATAGTCGTAGACATCACCGGGCGGATCGACGATGGGGGTCAGTTGTGTCAGGCTATCGCCCAATTCGATGGTGATCGACTCCGGGAGTGTAATCACAATTTCCGGAGGCTGATTGATAAACACCGTATCACTGGCCGAGCAGCCGGCGGGGTCTACTACCGTTATGGTATTTTCTCCGGCAAACACGCTTCCGGGCTGATCGATGGGGATTTCGAATCCATCGTTATTCAAAATAAAGGAATAGTCGGAAAGGGTGACGCCCGATCCGCCGAACGCCGTATCGACCAGAATAATCGTCGACTCTCCAAAGCATGCGGGTTCTTCAATCGGCAAGAGGCTGAAGTTAATGGGTAGTGGCTCCGTGATGGTGTAGGTCAAGCTATCCTGGCATCCCTTCACATCCGTGATGGTCACGGAATACTCACCCGGCCCCAAATCGGTAGCGATATCGGAAGTTTCGGCTGCAATCCCGCCCTCCCAGGTGTAGGGGTTGATCGGCAACGGATTGGTAAAGGTCGTATCCGCTACGACGGCAAAAATTCCATCGGCATCGCCGTTGCAGGTTACAGAGGGGGTCGTACGTACGGGGTCGACTTCCAAGATCAGCGGGTCGGGTTCCGTCACTTCGAAAAATTGCTGATTCAAACAGCCTCGGGCATCGGTAATAACAGCCGTGTATTCACTGGCAACCAGACCATTGATGGTGGTGGTCGTTTCCCCCGTTTCCTGCCATAAAATATTGTACGGAGCCGTACCGCCGCTGGGGCTGATCGTAATGGCTCCATCCTCGCCGGCGTTGCAGCTCACCCGGGTAATATCGCCGGTTACCACGATGCTGTCCGGACTGCCTATGGTGAAGCTAAAGGTCTGGCTACAGTTCCCATCCGACACGATGAGGGTGTGCGCTCCCCGACAGAGTCCCGTCGTGGTGGAACTGACCACTCCGTCGTCTTGCTGCCCGTTGTCCCAAATAAACGTGAAAGTCCCAGCGCTAAGATCGCTGTAGCGGGCAGTGGCCGTAGCCTGCCCGTCGCAGGTCACGTCATCCGGGCAGGAAACGTCGATGATGTTGCTGAAGTCCGCTTCGATGGTGGGCGGATCGGGTAGCACAATGGACCGGATGACCGGTTCGCAATTATTGGCGTCGGTGATCGTCACGGTGTAGGTACCGGCCTCCAATCCGGGAAGGGGGTTGATGGTTCCCGGCTGCCCGGGGTTGGTCGACCAGGTATAAGAATAGGGCGGCGTTCCGCCCACCACCACCAGGCTGATCTGACCATCGCTAAAGCCCGGGCAAGAGGGCAAGCGCAGCCCCACCGAATCGATTGCAATGGGGGCCGGAGCGGCCACAATGCCCGAATCGATCGTGATACAGCCGTCTTCGGCCGTAATGGTCAGGCCGTATATGCCCGGAGAAAGACCGGATAAGGACGTCTGCGTAGAACCGGTACTCCACTGGTAGGTCGCAATGGGCGCATTACCGGGGATGGCCGTCACGCTAAGCGTTCCGTTGTTATCCCCCGCACAGGATACCGAACTGTTTTGTAGTGAAATGATCTGAGGTCCCGCCGGCGCAAAAATGAAATACTCCAGACTATCCACACAGCCTCTTACATCCGTTACGGTTACCGAATACGGTAAGGTATCGGAAGAAAGCCCCAGGGCAATGCTGTCCATCAGGAGCGAATCGTGCGACCAGGTGTAGGTGTAAGGGAAATTACCCCCGGTAACGCCCAGGGTAATACTCCCGTCATTCCCCACCGTACAGGTTTCGTCGGTTTTGGCGAGTTCTTCGACGACTAAGGTATCCGGTTCGTTGACCTCGAAGGTGTCGATGACTTCACAGCCCGCGGCGCTGGCATCCGTCATCGTGACGATGTAGGTGCCGGCGGGCAGATCGGAAATGGTCGATTCGCGTGGCGTATTGACCGGTGGCGTGGGGGAGGTATTCCACGCAAAGGTATATGGCAAATCTTCCGGTGCCCCAATCGTGGCGCCGGAGATAAATATCTCTCCGTTGGATTCTCCGAAGCACGCCACGTCCGTAATGCCGGAGTTGATGACCAACTCCTTGACGGCTCCTACGACGAAGCTGGTATCGGAGGCGCAGTTGTTATCGTCGGTGATGGTTACGGAGTAGGTACCCGGCAGTAGGTTGGGTATCGAAGTACTGGTGCCCGTAGAGGAGGGGATACCGTTGTCCCAGGTGAAGGTATAGACATTGGTCGTATTCACATTACCACCCGTCACTGCCAGATTGATGGCACCATCATTGGCCCCGGAGCAGCTCGCATCCGTCTGGAAGGAGGAGCTGCCAACCGTGCGAATGGGCACCGGCTGACTAGTGGTCGCACTGGCCGATTGCTGACAACCAGTGGGAGAAGTGACGACGACCTCATAGAAACCCTGCGGCTGGTTTACAAGCACCGGCGTGTTGGCGGGAGTGGTATTCCAGGAGAAGGTATAATCAGACCCGGGGTTGGGTACGGGTACTCCGTCAAGGGTTACTTCGGCCCGCACCTGCCCGTCCGAAAAGCCAAAACAGGAAGGCTGGACGGCTACAATACTAACTCCTAATGACGGGGCACTCTGAACTTCAATCGTTTCAGTGGCGGTGACCGGCACTGGGCTGTTATCCGTCACACTAACTTCGTATTCACCCGGTGGTATATTTTCGAAGATAACCGTGGCTTGGGTCGTGGTGATCGTAGTATCCCGAAATGGGCTGGGGTTGCTGAGGGGCACGGTGTTGATTAGCACATTGTAGGGAGGTGTCCCCTGATCGACGGTGACGATGAGGCGGCCGTTGCCTTCTCCGCCACAGCGCTCCGGCTCCTGACCGAGATTGAGAAAGAAAGGGGCCGTGGAGATATTGACCTGCCCGTCGTTGAGGATATATCCCAGTGGCTCGCCGCTGGAATTGGTAATTTCTATTTCGATGGCCGTGTCGTTCAAATCGATGGCCGAACTCTGTCCGGCCACCCCGACTACATCGAAGCATATTTCGAACAGAACCTCGTCGGGAGGCAAGGTTACTCCAGCGGTGTTAAACCAGTTGGCCGTCAAAGAGTTGGTTGGCACTCCGGGGGAGCCAGGGTTACCAACACTGCCAGTGTTAAAACCTGGCAGGTTGATCGTGAAGTTCGTTACCTGATCGAATTGCAGGACGGCCGTATTCCAACTCAGGGCGATCTGAAACCCGACTACATCCGTGAAGTCATTCGTTGTGATGGGCAGGCAGATATTCTGGCCGGTAGTGGCATTGCGGAGCGGCGCTTCAAAGGTGACGGCAGGGCAGGCATCCATCTGAATGGTTGTAGTGAAGGGACAAGCCTTGCCATCCGTAACCGTCACCACGTAGGTGCCGGACTGCGGCACGTTGAAGGTCACCTCTTCATCGTGCATGATGCCACCGGTATTGGTAATGGTGGCTTTGATCGTCGGATCGCTTTGGAGGCTGATATCTACGGTGTAGAATTCAGCATTATCGAATTCCGGAAGCCCCCCGCTTAGGCGAAACGCACCCGAGCACCCGCTCACCTGGGTAAGCGGCCCCGCCTGAATACCGTTGAGGTAGACCACTGCGAATGTCTGGTCGAGTGCCAGATCGAGGCAAGCCCCTTCCACGCCGGTGTCGGGGTCGGTTTCCCAGAATACCGTATCCTGATTGATCCGATCGTACGTAATGGGGGCGAAGAAGAGGGTCACCGGATTACCTCCGCCGAAGGCTGTCTGCAGATCGCCGGCGTTCCAGAAGGAACCATCGCCGGAGCGGTTGGCCGGCGCATAGACCAACGGGAAGCCCGAGAGCGGGTTAATCAGCAGGCAGGGGTCGCTGGTAAGTCCGGATAAATCAGACGCATCGACGGTTGGCGGGCAACTGTAAAACGCGTATCCGATTCCACCCTGGGTGGCGGGATTGGGGTCGCCGGAGGTAAAATCACCGTCGCCGGCGTGGTCGAGGAAGACGGAATCCCCCAGGCACAGGAAGATGGTATCCAGATCGAGATCATTACTCGCGGCTACGATGGGGGAGAATCCATTTACCGTGCCAGCCGTCGTATTGCTGCAATCCACCCGCGCCGTCGGCGGTACGGGCCGGCCCACGTAGGCTACCGAGGGCACCTGCGCTATTACAACGGATTGGATGCTGATCAGAAGAAGCACAAAGAGTAAGAGCCTGGTCATTGTTCCTTTTTGTCAAGAATGAGCAATAGATGATGGAGCCGGTCAATTCCGGTCTCCGTAAAGAAGCTAACCTCGTTCGAGAGTAGAGGACCCGTAAGGGATGGTCATCCGATGGGTAGGGGTGAGATTGATGGTCCCCATTGGTGTTACGATAATTCCAAACGCACTATGCCGACGCGAAAGTACAATGCCCCCCCGCATAATTTCATGCTTGCGAGGGTCATTTAACGGCTATTTGTCGTCCATTTCTGTAAATAACAGGCCTTTTCGGTAAGCTATCAGGACGTGGCGAACGGTTTCCGTCAGGCGATCGGGCAGTTGGTCGAGGGCGAACCATTCCACTCCTTTAAATTTTTTCGTTTCCCGGGCCCGTACCTGCCCGGTCCAGCGGTAGGCTTTAAAATACAAGACGATCCGGTGTTTTCCGGCCTTGTGTTTATGGAGCACGTGCACGAGCGTCAGGTCTTCTTCCCGGATGCGGATACCTGCTTCTTCGAAACTTTCCCGCACCAGGGTTTCTTTGGCGTGTTCGTGCACTTCCACGGTGCCTCCAACGAGGGTGTAGTTCCCTCCGTTGGGTTTTGTTTGCTTGATCAGTAAGATCCGGCCGCGCTCGTACAGCAGTAGTCGAACCTTAAGGCTTACGTCATATTTTGCCATCTTCAGGAGAGAGTATAAAAATGTGCAGGAAGGTGTTTTTTGGGAAAGAAGAAGCACATGTGCAGCACTATTCATGACAAGTGGAATTGCCGAAGGTTTGTTTATTACACAGACCGTAGTATTTTTGAGTTATCATTTGAAGTCCGGTTAGACGATATCCTGATGGAATACCCTTGCCGAAGGATTATTTTCAACCGGCCGAATGACTGGCGGAAGACTGTAAACATGCTAGCATTAGCCCGCCTTCTCGATTCCCTATGAGCGCAACAAATCAAAGCCGCTTAGCCCATTATCCTCTCTCACAGGTTCAACGTCCTGTTGCGCACGCAATCATCAAACGATTAAATCATCAAACGCAATGAATTATGCCCCACGAAAGCGTTATTGCAACCATCGGTAATACGCCGCTGATTCATCTAAAGCGCATTGTCGGCGATCATTTTCCCGCTACAGTGTATGGCAAAGTAGAGGCATACAACCCCGGCCAATCCGCAAAGGACCGTATCGCCCTGTATATGGTCGAGCAGGCCGAGCGCAAGGGGTTGCTCAAGCCGGGAGCGACCGTAATTGAGGCAACCAGTGGAAATACCGGGTACAGCCTGGCCATGGTTTGTGCGCTGAAGGGATACCGCTGCGTGCTGACCGTGACGAGCAAAGCCGGACAGGAAAAGCTCGCCTTGCTCCGCAGCTTAGGTGCGGAGATCGTCGTCTGCCCTGCGGATGCCACACCGGAAGATCCGCGTAGCTACTACTCCCGCGCCGAGCAACTGGCACACGAGATCCCCGATGCGGTCTATCTGCGGCAAAATTGGAACCCCGCCAACTCCGATGCGCATTATCACTCCACCGGACCGGAAATCTGGCGGCAAACTCAGGGGCGCATCACCCACTACGTCTGTTGTGCCGGTACCGGTGGTACCCTGTCCGGTACCGCCCGCTACCTAAAAGAGCAGAACCCCGACATCCGGATTATTGCCGTTGATGCCTACGGTTCGGTATTGAAGAAGTACTGGACAACCGGTATTTTTGATCCTAATGAGATTTTCCCTTATAAAATCGAGGGGCTTGGTAAGACGATTATCCCGGACAATGTCGATTTTGATATCATCGATGATTTTATCAAAATCGGGGACCGGGACGCCGCGATCCGGGCACGGGAACTGGCCCGCCGCGAAGGGCTGCTCGTCGGTTACAGTAGCGGAGCCGCGATGGAGGCAGTCTTTCGTTTGCGCAGCCACCTCCGCCCAAGCGACGTTGTGGTCACCTTATTTCCGGATCACGGCAGCCGCTATCTCGGAAAGATCTACAACGACGAATGGATGAAGCAGCAGGGCTTTATGACCGACACTGCGGAAGAAAACCCCTACAGCTACACCCATCTTAAGCGCGTATATCGGGTATACCGCCGGAAATACGGCCGCTACTTGCGGCAAACGCTCAAGATTTGAGTTTTTCATCACCCAAAACACTCAAACAATCCCAGGTTATGCAACCAAGGAAGCCAAAGCACTACGTTTCCAACGAAAATGTATCGGTCGATTTGTTTAGTAACAAATGGCTGAACCGCCTTACCCGGACGCACATCGCCATTCCGGTAACGATGTTCATCCTGTACGCCATCGGCTTGCTGTACTACACCAAGATCAATACGGAACTGCCGAACTGGCTGATCGTCTTCCTGTTCTTCGGTGGCGTGCTACTTTTCACCTTTGCCGAATACGCTATTCACCGTTGGCTTTATCATCCGCCGGAAGGTGCCTCGGAGAAGTATCAGGAGTTTACTTATAAAATTCACGGCATTCACCACGCCTATCCGAAAGACAAGCAGCGCTTGGCTATGCCGCCACTTTTGACCGTGGTGGTGGCCACTCTGTTGTTATTTCTCTTTGAGCTGGTTTTGGATCAGTATTCCTTTTCGATGCTCGCAGGCTTTGTTACCGGATATGCGCTCTATTTGCTGATCCATTACGTCATCCACATTTTTAAGGCCCCAAACAACCTATTCAAGGCCCTTTGGATCAATCACAGCATCCACCACTACAGCCCGGAAAATGTATTATTTGGGGTGTCTTCGCCTCTGTGGGATTACGTATTCGGTACGCTCCCAAGGAAGAAGGCAACGGCGCAAACGGTGGTCAAATAGTGGTCCGGCCTGATTGGCGGGTTATTTCATGAGAAAGACATAGGACACCCACATAGCCTTGAGGGTCCATAGTGCCGTGCGCCACCAGTTGACGCGCACCAGTTGTTCTGCTACCGCTCCATCGAAGCCAAGGCCCAGCCGGTTGTGTAGCGGAACGGCCAGGAAAAAGGTATGGGCCCAGATCAGTAGCACCAGCACCAACGCAAACAGCCAGGTGAACGTGCCGCCGCTTCGGTAGGCCAGGTAAAGTGCCAGGCCCAACTCAACGAGCATGAGCGGCATGACGATGTAGGTAATCGAGGTCGTATGATGCTGATGAAACGCTTGAAAATCGGTGTGCTCCGTAAACCGGAAGGTTGGGTAGTGGACAAGCTGGACGATCCAAATGAGCCCGAAAAGCGCCCAGCTCGTCGATAATTGCAGCAGCCATTCGGCCTTCGTCAATTCCATGCGATTTGGCGTTTTCGCAAAAGTACGGTTTTGCACCCATCGCTTTTGGGGCGCGATTCTTTTTTGGGGTAGCTCCCTTTATTTTGCTTCAGATTCCGCATAGCATTGCTGGGCGGCGATGGAGCCGATTGCCCGGCTGGGCCGGCCGCACACCATATATGTGGGTGGGAATGCCCGCCCTCCTATCCTGCCTACCTGGAGGGGTATACAGGCAGCCCGAGCGCGCGTCCCGCGCGCGACTACCAGCAATGTCGACGGCCGTACCAGAAAATAATTGGATGCATAGAGCTGTCCTGCGGACAGCCTACCGTGAGAATGGCACTG
>CAZDET010000116.1:0-9191 GCA_964504335.1 uncultured Saprospiraceae bacterium | reverse complement strand
GCGCCTTCACGTCCCAGCTGCTCTGCGAACAGGTCGTCGGGCGCGGGTTGCGCCGAGTGTCCTACGAGACTGACGAGAACGGCCTGTTCCTGCCTGAATACGTCAACGTCTTCGGCGTGCCGCTCTCGATTTCTGAAACCGGCGAAGGCGGTGAGGCTCCACCGCCGCCGAAGCCGACCACACAGATCGAAGTGGTCCCAGACCGAGCCCAACTGGAAATCAAGTGGCCGAACGTCCTGCGCGTCGAGACAGTCGTCAAACCACAGCTCACCATCGATTGGAGCGGGACGCCTTCACTCGTGCTCGATCCAGCAAGCACACCGATCAGCGCAGAGCTTGCCCCGGCCGTCGGTGGCGCAACAGATTTGGCCAAAGTCACCGCAATCGACCTGGAAAAGCTGCCAGGTGGTTTCCGGCTTCAGCGCCTCGTCTTTCAGGCGGCACGAAAGGCGTTTGCCGAGCTGAGCCACAGCTTCACGGGAACGCACGAATACTTGGCTGCGCAGCTCGTCAGGATCATCGAGACGTTCGTGCAGTCCGATCACCTGGAGATCCCGTCGCTATTTCACTCAGACCCGCTTCGCCGTCGCATCCTCATAGCGCTAAACGTGGATCTCGTAGTGCAGCATGTGCTGAGCAACGTGAATGAGCAGAACACCGAGCGGCTTACTCCAGTATTCGACGAGGAGAACCCGATTGGCACCACAGGCCAGATGCGAACTTGGTACACCACCAAGCCATGCTTCCCGACGATTAAGTCGCACATCAGCCACTTGGTAGGAGACTCGGCTTGGGAGGGATATGCCGCGAATACCTTTGAAGCCAGTGACGACGTTCAAGCATACGCAAAGAACGACCACCTCGGCTTCCAGATCTACTACCTGTGGGCGGGGTCTAGGCGGAGGTATGTCCCAGACTTCATCGTCCGATTTTCGAACGGAACAAATCTAGCGCTAGAAATAAAGGGCGCCGACAGTCCGCAAAACAAAGCCAAGCGCGACGCATTGGACGAATGGGTCAGAGCTGTCAACTCCGCTGGAGGCTTCCGACTTTGGGCATGGGACGTTGCGTTCAAACCAAGCGATGTGCAGGACATCATCACGAGGCGCGGTGTCGGTGGAGCGCATTGAGGCCAAGCCAGAAAGGGTGACAGTGCTCGCGATTCGAACCTGTTTGCGTTCGCCCAACGATTGCATGCTGACAGGCGATCAAGCTCTCGCTCCCAAAACACCAAATGACCGCTTCTGGCCCAACCTCCGTCGATCACGTTGAAGCCCGTTTGTACGCAGCTTGCGAAAACCGACATTCGTCGGCAAGGATTCGTGTTGATCCTGAAATACTGCATTGGGTCGCGATCTGCCGGTCATAAGCGGAATCCATTGCAGACATTGGCCAAATGGCCGCTTTGAGCGCTGCGACGCTTCCGCCTTCCGGCCAGCTCCCGCCATTCGCGAAGCTGATGGCTAACAGCTGAAGGAGACCGGAAAGCCGCCACTTCCCATCTTGGCTGTCGTCCGCTGGATGATCGCCATGGCGCACGGCTGAGTGTCCCTGTGGGCTGACTGATCGGGGTAATCGCGGCCATTTCGCTAGAATATGGACGCACAACCACCGAAATCGCTGTTTTAGCATTGACACTGTTGAGGCCCATCGTGACACGTCTTTCATGAATTGGGACGCTTTCTTCACTGTGCATCGCGACTTGCCACGGGAAGGCCCAGGGCTGGCCGAGGATGTCATCTGGGCGGGGCGCCTGAGCCGGTTGCCAAGGCAGGGTCGTGTGTGCGACGCCGGATGCGGCCCCGGAGGGGATTTGGCGACGTTAAGGCGGCTCGTGCCCGACGGCCATGTCGACGGGTTCGAGACTGTGTCGCATTTCGTTGAAGCGGCGGATAATCGATTCACCGAGGATGCGTCAGTACAGATCACCGAGGCCAGCATGGAGAACTTGACTGGTCCCTACGATCTGATCTGGTCAGCAGGGGCTGTTTATTTTCTAGGTATCAATCGAGTATTGAACGCCTGGCGCAGTGCGCTGACCGAAACGGGTGCCGTCGCCTTCAGTCATCCTTGTCTTTTCACCGACTCGCCTTCCAGCGCTGCACTGGCATTTTGGGAGGCTGAGCCCGGAGACATCGGAACGGAAACCACAACTCGAACCGAGATCGCCGCTGCAGGCTGGCAGGTGATTGCAACGCGCCCGCTCGCCGACGAGGCATGGACAGCCTACTATGGTCCGATGCTCGCCCGTTGTGACGAGCTGGAAGCGGCGAAAGTGACCGATGCGGTGGCGACTGCGATTGCAGAGGCTCGTGCGGAAGCCGCCAACTGGCGCGCGGTCGCGCGCGAAACAGGCTATATGCTCTATCTCGTGCGCCCAAGTTGAGCTTTAGCTTTCGCGTTGTTGTGCAGCTTTACGCACAGGTTAAGTCTCTCCCATGCACGAGGCGTTTCGAATTCATCCTTGACACCCACGCACAAGCGCGATTGTGCAGAACTGAGTGAACTTGACTGCAGGCCTCTGGTTCCGCGTTAGACGGCTTACCGCTCGACTTCCGTCGTTGGTCACCGCTTTAGTAGATGGCTCCTCAGTGTCGATATCGGGCCTCCGACATCGCCCACGCGGTTCCCCCGCCAGGTCGATCTCAGCCAAAAGGCACCCCTTTTGTCGGTTGCCTGGGGGTAACTCAAGATATTGAATTCGTTGGGCTGGATTTGTTCAAAAGGGGCCGACAAAATAAATCCATGAGAATTGGCTACGCAAGGGTATCGACGGACGAGCAGGATTTGGCGCTTCAGCGTGAGGCTCTTTCGGTCGCCGGTTGCGAAGTCATATTCGAGGATCATGGCGCATCAGGAGCGGACGCGGCGCGACCTGGCCTGGAGGAAGCTTTAGCGAAAGCGGAGGCCGGCGACGTTCTGGTCGTGTGGCGGCTCGATCGCTTGGGGCGATCGCTGGGGCACCTCATCGAGATCATTGATGACCTCGGCCACGCGGATATCGGGTTCGTGTCGCTCTTTGAGAGCCTAGACGGCACTTCAGCATCCGGCCGGCTCATGTTCCATGTGTTCGGAGCGCTGGCTGAATTTGAACGCGCCTTGATCAGCGAGCGCACGAAAGCCGGCATGGCTGCCGCCCGGCGACAAGGCCGGCACCTCGGTCGACCCCGGCTACTGAGCGAGGAGCAAATTCGGCACGCCAGACGAGAAATAGCATCGGGCCGTCACACCTTTTCGAGCATGGCGCGGATTCTCGGTGTTAGCGCGCCGACCGTCGTGCGCGCTCTCAAAAGAGGGAGGTCGCCCTAGGGGCAGGAGCGGACATCGGAGTGAGCGGTGAACCGCATCTCCAATTGCCCCTTATCAACCTTAATCGGATAGCAGAGCCCCTATGCGCCTCTGGTCGGCGGTGCAGGCGCCAGCTATGCTGCTTCGCATGCGCTGCGCTTCTTGCCGTTATTGGTTTTATATGGCGAACAGTCGCGATCGCGAGCCGTTCGGTGAGTGTCGCCGATTTCCGCCTGTGCGCGCGGAAAATCGCAAGATTCTCTTGAGGCGCATCGGCGCCGCGTTCTGCTGGCCGTTCACTCACGAAGAAGGCTGGTGTGGCGAGTGGGCGGAAGCGCGCCCCGAAGATGACGAAGTGGCAGGCATTCTGAAGACGAACAAATGGCGCGAACGCCGACGTTGAAAAACGCAGGCATTGGTGCCGGCTATCGCTGCGACGCGCCTTTTAACTCGGAGCCTATCTCTGCGGCCCCGCCAATAACGGTGAAAAACGCCCACGTCCAACGCGTCATAGTCAGGTACGGAGGCGTGGCGGCTCGCGGGCGTCGGAGCTCGCTCGTACCGGTGTGCTGCACCCGCTGTGCGTCAGGGAAGGGCCCAGTCTAGGACGACATCTTCGTTGGTGGCGACCCAGTCTCTCGCGATGTCTTCAGCCGAGCGGCCTTCGACAATTGCGGCGTACGCCCAAGCGGCGGTCGTGTCTGGGCTCGGCGCAAAACGGTCGAGGAGGCGGACAAGGTTCGGGCGCTCTTCGATCAGGCGCGAGGCGTATGCGACACGTATTTCCGTGCTCGGCCAAGCCGCGGACGTAACCTCGCCCTGCACGAACTCTTCGCTGTCACTTTCGCCTGTCGCGGCGTCCAACACCCGCGGCCACGTCGTCGGGTCATGCGGCGGCTCCGCGATCCGTCGCGCGCCGAAGCGCTCCTCGTAGATATGGGGCGCGTAGCAGAAGAACAGGAACGGCTGATCTTCCCGATCGTACTTCCCAAGCGCTGACAAGAGTAACGGTTCGTTGAACACGAGCGGATCCAACAGCGCCCCGTATCCGTATGCGTCGGCCCGCGCTCGCTCGATGGCGGTCGATGCCCAGCTGTCTACCCCCAACCAAATCTCGCCGCGCCCGTCGCCGTCGAGATCGAACCGCGCCGCGATAGCAGGGTCGAGCAGATCCGCGATGGTCACAGCGAGGCCGCGGTTGGCGGCGACACGGTTCACGCACAACCCTTGGGTTCCGATGATCGCGGCCGGCGAAAGGGCCACGTCTTTCCGCGCCTCGACGTAGCGACGGATCAGGTGCCGCTGGTTGCGGGTCCAGACTTCTGGGTGAACATCTATCCGCCCTTGTGCGGCGCCCATGCTCTCAAAAATCGCCCGGTTGGACGCGGGTTCGACCTCCGCATTGATGGCGAGATGTCGTCGCGCAATCTCTTGGATCACTGCGGCCTTAATCGCTCCCGACGACCAGCCGGGCGCGCCGATCACCACTTTTTCCCGGTCTTCCACGCCGCGCTCAAGCGCCAGCGGCGCGCTTTCCAACCGGCGGCCATCTACAAGCTCCTTGTACGCGATGGCGTAACTAAAGCCGATGAACACAAACACGCACACGGCGAGGGAAGCGAGGTAGCCGAGGTTGCGGTTCTCGAACGCGCGCGCCACGCGCTTCGGCGCCTCGGGGATACGGCCGGCGAGACCTTCCAGGGTGGTCTCAACGCCGAGAAGCACGGGAAGGGCCGGGCGCGCGCCGCGATCGCTCTCGTAAATCAGAAACAACAGGTACGCAGCCGCCGCGGCCACGGTGAGAGCGAAGATGTCCGACGCTAGGCCCTCGCCCCGCAGCGCCAAGATCACTCCCACATTCAGCGCCGCGAGCATGGTCATTACAACATATTCGCCGACCGAGATCCTCCGGTTCACGGCGACGCCGAGCCGGTCGCCTGCAGCCAAGACGCCCGCCTCTTCTTTGCTGAGCGGGCCCTTCCAGGCTGAAGCTTCCTCACCTGCGTCCGTCCGCCCCCCGGACAGGCCAGCTAGCACGGCCTGAGCATATCCGCTCAGAGCCCGGGGATTGCCCGTGGTCTCGGCGGCGAAGCGCAGACGTTGTTCGAACGTTAGCGCGTGATCGTCGATCTCACGCCGCTCGGCGGCTTGGCGTGTAAGGGCGAACGTTCCCAGGAGCGCGTAGAACACTGTCGCGACGGCGACAAGCTCAAAATAATCGTCGAAATCTTCTCCAGGTGTGTAAATACACCAGCAACCCGCTGCCAGAAGAAAAAAGTATAGAAGAGTAAACGACGAGGTGAGTGTATACCGCAGTCCGAGCATGAGGTTTGCGGATACGATCAGCACCGCGGCGATCGCCTCATACTGGGTAAGCGGCCGCGCTTCGATCAGCGACAGCACCAAGAGCGAGCCGACCGGCATCAGATACCAAAGCACTGCGATGGATGCGTTCGGCGCGCGGAAAATGCTGTAATCGTAGAGGATGCTGCCGCCGGCGAGAGCGATCGCGCCGACCGCTAAGCCTAGAGCGAGGCGCTCAAGGGTAAGGGGCTCCCCCCCTTCGCCCGAGTACGCGAGAAACCCGATCATAAGGGCCGAGGCGACAATCCTCACCAGAACTTCGACCACCAGCGAGCACATCAGCGGCGACGGCGCCTCCTCGGCGGTCTCCCGTGCTTCGCCAGCTGCGCTAGATGCGGCGGCCTGGAATGTGAGCATAGCCCAGCGCCGCGCGAACGTGTTTAGTGTCATGGCGACGCCGCCTGCGAGCGAAAACGCGACCACGTTCAACAGGAGGTCGCCGCCGAGCATCCAGTCAGTGAAGTCAATCTCTTGAGCGGTGAGCAGCATGAAGCCGGTGAACGTGACAAACACCATGGCCAGGTCGCGCCAGGTGATCGACCGGCGGGCGGAGCGGACGAGCATGCTGTCCAGCAAGAAGAACAGGATCGGCCAGGTCTCAAACACCAGGATCGCAGTGACATCATACTCCCGCGATAGGTCCAGCGCGAAATAGAATAGCAGATGGTTGGCGAGGATCAGCGTTCCCGAGATGGCTGTCGCGGCGAGCAGCGCGCGACGCCGGCGGTTGCGGCCCGAGAGCGCGTAAACCATCGCCCGCCGCAGCGCCGGAGAGAACACGAGCGCCGCAATCATCGCCACAGCGGCCGAGCCGTGGAGGAGCGCGCCCACCTGCAGCGGTGTCGAGTCCTCGAGCAGCAAGTTCGCGAACGGCGGATAGAGCGCGTAAAGTCCGACCGCAATCACCATGACCGGCCGCGCTGAGCGAAACCAGGTGGGCATTTCGTCTCCTTTCGCCGACCGGAAACGGCCGAGATCCCGGTCGAGTCACCGGGCTGTGAACCAAATAGACGGGGTGACCTGCGCAACCGTAGCGGCCCGTCCGGAATGCTCGCCTCACCCTGTCATGACACGGCGCTCATCCCGCCTCATCTTGGCGGTAGGGTGGGAAAAGCACCTGCCGAAACTTGACATTGGCCTGCCACTGCCGTTCTTTGCAACAGGATCTACAATGTCACTTGGCACGCCAATACGCTCGAGGCATCCTCCCAACTGCCAATAAATGCCGGCAAAAGCTTGGAAACAGCGGGAGCGACGTAGTCATCCGAATATATCAACAGGTAATTGTAATAGAGCGCAGGTCCGCAATGGTGCTTGGGTCCAAAGCGGACAACCACCCCGCCCCAACCAATGGAAGCGCTTGGTCGATCTGAGACCAACCAGCAGAGTCGAATCGAGAGCGAAGTAGTATTTTCCCAACATCGCAGTGCAGCCGAGAAGCCGCCATTCGCGCACCGTCTTAAAAGGGGCCTGATTGGGCTCAGGTCCGGCCTAATGGGCAGGTCGCTGGGAACGGAAGGAGTCGACCGCAATGGCGACATTCGTCGATGGGCGGTCAGGGTCCGCTCCGATGGCGGAAGCGCCTGAATTGACATACGAAATGGCGGTTTCGGGGCAATACCCGACATTTGAATCGTTGGCAGGCGACGCTGCATAATCACCCGTTGGGTGCGCCCGTTCCGCATTGTTGCGGGCTACACAGACGAACACATCCGGCCTCAAGCCGCCACATCGATGATGACGATCCCTGCGTCGGGCGCGTCCGGCCCCCTCGCAGCGATCTCGTCCGCCATTTTCTGCAGATGCGCGACGACTTGTTGCAGGGTCCAGAACCCTCCGTCTGACGCGAGCCAGCCCTTCGGGCGCTGCTGTCGGTGAACCAAGAGCAAGATGCCGTGCCGGTGCCCCTTGTCCCTGAGATACCGGCCGCACAATTGGTCACGCAGCGCCTCTTCGAGATCGGCGAGCGACCAATCGGACTCCAAGTCCTTGACCTCCACCGACACGCTCGCATCGGTTACCTGCGCCCGAACCCGAATGTCGGGCTCTTTCTCGTCGACGACGTGCGCTTCGCGTTCGACCGAATAGGCTTCGCCCTGGGCGATGCGCAGCCGTTCGGCGATGAAGTTCTGCACGGCAGTCTCGCCGCCCTGCAATTCACGCAGCGTCCCAGCTTGTGCGAAATCGCCTTTGGTTAGGTCATGCTCGATGTCCTCGAGCCGGCGCCGCGTGAGCAGGCGCAGGTCGGCGCCCGTGCGCGGCGTGTCATCGAAATCCGACTCAAATCGAGCAACCGCAGCCCCATCCCAGGGGGCGTGCTCGCTGTCTTCGGCGGCGCGGGCCATCGCCAATTCCTCGAAACGCCCGGGGCTGCTGTTGAAGTCGGGATCATCATTGAGCCGACGCAAAGTCTCGTAGCTTCCGCGCCCCGGTGTCTTCGCCAGCATCTCGACGAGGTGAGATCGCGCGCTTTCCGCGTCATCGCGCAGATCGGGTGAATAGACGCCTTCGTGTACGGCGTCGTGGGCGGGATCGATGGCGCCATAGGCGGCACGGATCAGCTCTTCAAGCATCTCGAACGGCGCCGTGACGCTTCCCCGCCGCCGCGTGTGGGAGCGGCCAAAGTAGACAGCCATGGTCTGCTGCAGGAAATCGCTCCGCTCTGGGTTCTGCATCTTCTTTGCCTCGGCGAGCATCGCAGCGGCGGCGCTCTTGGGATCGAGCTCGAATGCGGCGCCGAGATACTCAATCTGGTCGTCTCGCGACACGCCAACGCAGTGAAAGCGCGCTAGAAGCAGGTCTACCAAGCCATGGCGCCGCTCCGCAGGCACGACAGGCGCGAGCGCCTCAAGCAGCGCATTGAGATGACGACCGCCAAATTGGGCCCGCGCACGCAATTCCTCTTCGAGGCTGACAGAAAGCACCTGGGTGATGTTTTCGCCCGCATAGGCGATAGACTCCAGGACCCTGCCGCGTGCGTTTGGATTGTCGAGCTCAGCGCGGATTTCCGTCATCAGCGCGTCGCACACCGCATTGGGAAAGCGCACTGCAAGGTGCTCAAGATAGGCCGGGAAGCCGTTGAGTTCGAGCGTCGCAAACTGCGCTGCTCTTAGCGCGTCCGCATCGGTGAGCGCAGCAGGCCAGCCGGCCGTGCGGTGTGCTTCGATTGCGATTCCGGCTATGGCCATGCTGTCGAAGGAATATGAAACATTCTGCTTGTCCGGGGGGCGGCCGCTACGGACATTCGCCCTCCACTTGCGCCAGAAATCGATCAGCGCATCCTCGACCGCCCTCGACGCAGCCGCGCCCAGCAAGGGCATCAGCGCGTCGGCGGTCTCGAAGGCGTAGCGCGAACGCCCGCGATCGGAGCTGTCGAGAAGTCGTGGTCTGCCCCCCGATAGTTCCTCCAGCTGATGCTAGAGTCCGGCCCACATGGAAGGGGTTGGACGATGAAGCGATCGAGGTTCACCGAAGAGCAGATCATCGCGGCGTTGCCCGACGGCGCCCAGCCGAAACGCCGCCCGACAGACGGGGCGAGG
>CAZDET010000115.1:0-10061 GCA_964504335.1 uncultured Saprospiraceae bacterium | reverse complement strand
AAAATTACAATATCTAAAAAAAAAGGAGGCATCCACAAAGTGGTTGCCTCTAATAACCCCAAAAAACCAAATGAAAACTATTCTTGAAAGTTCCGCACGGGAACAGGAATTTCGAGAAGCCGCAGCTATTGATCAAAGTCAGGTGGTAGGAAGCATCAAGAGCTGTAATACAAAGCTAAATTAGAAAATTCTCCGAATTATTCGAATACTCGAATGGAGTTGCAGCCGCTCTCGGGGCAACTATTTCGGGCAGCCTGGCCGGATGAGGAAGCGGGGGAGTGACTTTTTTGCGAAAATTCGCTAAAAAATCCGCCGCTGCCTTTCCTTTCTACTAGATCTCGGTTATTTTAGTAGCGAAAATTCGCTAAACTGAAAAATTCCATCGATCATGCCGGATACCCTTGTAAAATCCAAAGTCCTTCGAGGAGGAGAATTCATCATTCGCGATTCCAAGCCCGAGGACGTTTTTATCCCGGAAGAGTTGACTGAGGAGCAGTTGATGATCCGTGAGACGGTGCGCGACTTCCTGAACCAGGAGCTACTCCCTACTGCCGATCGCCTCGAAAAGCAGGAGGCTGGTTTGGCAGAATCTCTAATCGGGAAAATGGCGGAACTCGGACTGCTCGGCACCCACATGCCCGAGGCGTATGGCGGCATGGAACTCGATACCAATACCAATACCCTGATTTGTGACACCCTCGGACCGGGAGGGTCGTTTACCGTTTCCTTTGCTGCGCATACGGGAATTGGGATGCTGCCCATTCTGTACTTTGGTACGGAAGCGCAAAAGAAGGCCTATCTACCGAAGCTGATCAACGGTGAGATGAAGGCTTCCTACTGCCTGACCGAACCCGGAAGCGGTTCGGATGCCCTGGCCGCCAAGACGCGCGCGGATCTGAGCGACGATCAGAGCCACTACGTGATCAACGGCCAGAAGATGTGGATTACCAACGCCGGATTTGCCGATGTCTTCATCGTCTTCGCCCAGGTCAACGGCGATCAGTTCACCGGCTTCATCATTCCACGCGATTCCGAAGGGCTTACCCTTGGTGCGGAAGAAGCAAAGCTGGGGATCAAAGGAAGCTCCACCCGCCAGGTCTTTTTCGAGAATGTGAAGGTATCCGCAGAGAATGTGCTCGGGGAGATTGGCAAGGGGCACCTCATTGCCTTCAATGCGCTGAACGTTGGTCGCTTCAAGCTCAACGCGCTCTGCACCGGAGGGGCGAAGGGTAGCCTGACTACGGCCATTCGCTACGCCAATGAGCGCATCCAGTTTAAGGTACCCATTGCTGCCTTTGGGGCGATCAAGCACAAACTCGCCGAACAGGCGATTCGCATCTTTGCTTCGGAGAGTGCACTGTACCGCACCAGCCAACTGATGCAGGACTGGGCCAAAGACCTCCTGGCGCAAGGCACTACCTTCGGAGAGGCCAAGTTGCAGGCGGCCGAAGAATACGCCATTGAATGCGCCATGTTGAAGGTGATCGGATCGGAAGCGCTCGACTACGTCGTCGATGAAACCCTGCAAATTCACGGCGGTATGGGGTACTCGGAGGAAGGGACGGCTGCCCGCGCCTATCGCGACAGCCGCATCAACCGCATCTACGAGGGTACCAATGAGATCAACCGTCTCTTGACAGTTGACATGCTGTTCCGCCGGGCCCTAAAGGGAACACTCGACATTGTCGGCCCCGCCTGGGAAGTACAGAAAGAACTCGCCAGCATGCCGTCTTTAGGTAGCAAAGAGGGAGCTTATGCCGAAGAAATTGAGGCGGTAGCCCATTTCAAGAAAATCATCCTGATGGTAGCCGGTGCTGCTGCCAAGATGCAAATGGACGGGCAACTCAACCTCAAGGAAGAGCAGGAAATCGTCATGAACATTGCGGATATGATGAACGATGCCTTCCAGGCAGAGAGCATCTTGCTGCGGATTCAGAAACTGAACGAACTTAGCAAGCCGGTGCCGCAAGCGGTATACGATGCTATCCTGCGTGTCTTCCTGACCGATGCCACGGCCCGTATCGCTAAAAGTGCGACGGATGCGATCGCCAGTTTTGCCGAGGGCGATCTCAAGCGCACCTTCCTGATGGGATTGAAGCGCTACACCAAGTATCCGCCGGCCAATGTAAAGGCAGATCGCCGGATGATTGCCGAAGCCTTGATCGAAGCGAACGAATACGTACTCTGATCGCGGACGTTATTTTTGGAGCCGAGCTACCAATAAATAGGCACCGAAGGTAAGCAGTCCGTATCCCGATACCATTACCAGCGCTTCCTGCTGCGGGGGAGTGTGAACGACCACGTAGAACAACTCACTGATCAACTGGACGGGGTGGAGGAGTACATCCCAACTGTTCCAGCGAAACTGGCGCCCCAGGAAAATACCCAAACCGATGAGTGGGAAGAGGGAAAAAAATGCCAGTCGACCGGGGAGTGTTCGCAGGTGGCGTTGGTAGTGAATGGCTACGAGGTGAATAGCCTGCCCTCCCATCAGAAGCCCGCTGATGGCGAAGAGGAAAAAGAAGAGCACATCAAAGTGCAAGGATACCCCTTCGCGCTGCCGGATGTGGATCAGATCGCTTACCAGATAGGGCGCATTTGGTAAAAACAACAACCAGAGGGGCAATATCAACCAACCTCCGGCGGGTAAGCGCCGGATAGCAAGCGCGAACACGACCGGCAGAAAAGCCAGGAATAAGTTCCACGGCAGAAATAACATCAATTGCGGCGCATCGAAAACCAATAGGCGAAACAGCCAAAGGGCAGTACAGCAGCCGATCAGGTAAAGCGAAAGCAGGGGCATTTGCAATTGGGATTAGTGCGGTTGAAAGAGATGCTTTGACGATTCAAACGGAAAAATCGGCCATTGGCAGGTATGGTTTAGTATTTCTGATGGCGGAATAGTAGTTTTAGTTGGAAAAGTACTACTTCGACTATGTGGGGACGACCAATGACGGAAATAATCGGCTGGGACGATCGCAGAATGATGCTGATTGGTATTCCCCTGCTCAGCCTGTTGATTCCCGTTCTGTTTTTCGACGTTGATCTGAGCAAAGGGATCGATCATTACATGGTGCACGTGTTGATCTCTTTTGTGTACACCTTCATTTACTGGATGTCGATGCGGCAGGTAATTGGCTGGTTTCGCGCCCGCTTTCCCGAGCACCGACAGACCAAGCGGCGCCTGCTCAACACCGGGGGTGTCATGATTGTGGTTTTCCTTGTGGTAGAAATCGCGTGTCAACAACTCATCTACCGATTCCTCGGGCAATACCGACAAGAGGAAATTTCCACAAAGGACATCTACGTAGTGCCCCTGATGATCATTTTGCTGGTCACTACAATTTACGAGGGCAAGTTTTTCTTTTACCGCTGGCGGCAGGCAACGGTGGAGGCCGAACGGCTGAGGCGGGAAAACACCCTGGCCCAGTTGGAAAGCCTTCGCAGCCAAGTCAATCCGCACTTTCTTTTCAATAGTTTGAATACGCTGGTTTACCTGATTCCGGAAGCTCCCGACCGGGCGGTCCGGTTTGTCGAACAGCTCTCGCGGGTCTATCGCTACATACTGGAGATCCGAGACGAGGAGCTGGTTCCCTTAGAAAAGGAATTGGAATTTCTGGATGCCTGCCTACACCTGGTCAAGGAACGCTTCAGAGATAATCTGCAGATCAAGGCTTCGATTCTGCCGGAGGCCCGACACCGGCAATTGCCGCCGCTGAGCCTGCAAATGCTACTCGAAAACGCCATCAAACACAACATCATCAGCAGAGATCAGCCCCTCACCATTGAGATTGAAACACCCAACTCCAGGCAGATCGTGATCCGGAATAATTTGCAACGAAAGTCCAGCACTCAGCCGTCTACTCGATTGGGTTTGTCAAATATCCGTCATCGTTACGCCTTTTTCACCACGGAGGTACCAAGAATAATCCAAACAGACGATTATTTTAGTGTACACTTACCTTTGCTTCAGGAGATACCTGAATTCGTGGAATAAAAATCGGCTTAATGAAGGTGGCCCTCTGTTGGGTGCTGAGTACGACCGTGCTTTTCGCTCTGCGCCTGTTTCCCCCGCTGAAAACTGATCGACCGTTGGTCGAGGTTGGTAATATTTCGGATACCAACGGCTGTATTCGCCTGGCGGTTTTCGGCTCGGCGGAAGACTTCAATGCAAATCGCAATCCCGTTACCACGTCCGTGCTGCGCCCGCGCGCTGCACAGCAGCCCCTCTTTTTTGAATTGCCCCACCTGCCCAGCGGAAAGTATGCGGTAGCCATTTTCCACGATCGAAACGACAACGGCGAGCTCGATAGAAATCTAATTGGGATACCAAAAGAACCTTATGCCTTCTCCCGCGAGCCTTCCAGTAAGTGGCGAGCACCAGACTGGGGGGAAATAGCCGTAGACACCCCGGAGTTGAAGCGGCTCAAACTCGAGCTACGCACCTGGAAAGAGCGCTAAGACCGGGTAGTTTTCCGCGTTTTATTCGTGGTCTTTTTGGTGGTTCCTTCTTTGGGCTCGGACGAATCGGGAACGGGGAAGACGAAATCAGTACTGGCGTAGGTGGTGCCAAAATTGTTGGCCAACACCACCACCTGTTTGAGCGCATCCTTTACCTGCTCGGCTTTCAGAGCGCTGAGCGGATGGGTAAAAATGCTGATGACGAAGCCTTCAAACAGGCAGTATTTTGCGTCGAGCGCCGTATGGAAATTGGCGATCAGCATATTGCGAAGTTCCTGCCGATCGATTTCATCTTCCGGGATAACGGGAGTAAACATGCGCATGCGATCGGACTTGTCATCAGTAATGACCATTACCAGGCGGTCGTTCACCAGGAGTTCCCAAAGTCCTGCACGGCCTTGAATGGCCTTGCTCTCCGTCTTGAGGATTTTGTACAGCCGGCGGTTTGTCATATCGCGCTGAGCCGACAAACTTCCTACTACCGCCACCAGGAGGCACAGTGTAATCATTCGCATCATGTGGGAAAGTTTGCTTAAAAATACGGAAAAAAGGTGGTCTCACGAACTTTGCCCGATGCAAACTCCGTATTGTCGGCAAGGGTTCAAAAGTGGCAGGTTCCTTCGTGTTTATGCAACCACGCTTCGGCGGCGGCATAATTGGGCAGGGCCCTGGCGACGAGTGCCCAGTACCGGTCGGAGTGATTCATCTCCAATCGATGGGCCAGTTCGTGAATGATAACGTAGTCGATGACCCATTCCGGTGCGCAGAGGAGGCGGGTGGAAAGGTTAATGCTACCGCGGTTGGAGCAGCTTCCCCAGTTGGACGTATTGTAGCGCAGGCGCACCTCGCGGATGGGTTGCTGGAAGTGCTGTGCATTCAGGTGCAGGACCCGCTCGCGAATCCACGGGAGCTGATCGGCGGCCACCGCCCGGTGCAACAATTTGCGGATTACCTCCTGCCGCTCGTGGGTGGCCAGGGCATTCGACAAGACCAAGTGAATGACCGAGTTATTAAGCTGCGCTTTGTTCGTTTTGCGATCCGCCTGTTCGATCCGCAATCGGTAAGAGCGTTTCCCAACGATTAGTTCTTGCCCATCGACGTAGTCGGGCTGCTGATAGCGCTGGAAGAAATCCGGTTTTTGCGAAGCGATTTTATGCAACCAATCGACGAGGCGCTGGTAGTATTCGCGTTCCTGTTGTCGGGTGAGGCGTTGGGGGAGCCGGTATAAAACGGCCGATTTCCCCAACGCGATGCGCATGCCGCGGCGCCGTTCGCGGTACAGCTCCACCGGGATACGCCACCCTTCGATTTCCAGATAGAAACGCTCTGTAAGCATACCTAGGCCGAGACCTGATCGGCTGGTGCGTGGCTGCGCTCGAACTGTTGCATGACCTCTACCAGTTTCTCGACGCCGGCCTTCGGCATGGCGTTGTACAGGCTGGCGCGGAGGCCACCCACGGAGCGGTGTCCCTTCAAATTGAGACAGCCTGCTGCTTCTGCGGCCTCGAGGAATGGAACAAGGTGTTCCTTCTCCGGGGTAAAGAAGGTAGGATTCATGATGGAGCGATCCGCCGGATCAGTGACGGTGCCCTGGAAAAGGGAGTTGCGATCGATTTCGTCGTACAGCAGCTGCGCTTTTTCCCGGTTGCGGGCCACCATGACATCTACGCCTCCTTCCTGCTTAAGCCACCGCAGATTGAGCATCAGGGCGTAAATAGGGAATACCGGTGGGGTGTTGAAAGTGCTTTTCCGGTCGATGTGGCTCTGGTAATTCAGCATGGAAGGAATGGCCCGATCGATGGTCCCAACCAGATCTTTGCGCACGATGACCACCGTAACGCCCGCCGGTCCGAGGTTTTTCTGGGCACCGCCGTAAATGATACCGAAGCGCTCTAGTGGCACCCGGCGGCTCAGTATGTCCGATGACATATCGGCTACCAACGGTACCGACGTATCGGGCAACTCGTGGATTTGCGTGCCGAAAATGGTATTATTCGTGGTGATGTGCACGTACTTCAGTCCCTCGGGGATATCGTATCCCTTGGGGATGTACGTGTAGTTGCTTTCCTTGGAAGAAGCGAGTACATGGACCTTTCCGAAAAGCTTTGCTTCTTTGATGGCTTTAGCCGACCAACTGCCGGTATCCAAATAGCCCGCAGTTTCCTGATCGCCCAGCAGGTTCATGGGGGCCATGAAAAACTGAGTGCTGGCGCCTCCGGTCAGGAATAGGACAGCGTAGTCATCCGTGACGGGATGCAACTCCCGCACAAGTGCTTCTGCCTCCTCCAGGATCGCGGTAAATGCCTTACTGCGATGACTGATTTCCAGTACCGACAGGCCACTGTTGTTGAGATTAAGCACACCGGCTGCTGCTTCCTCGAATACTTGCTGCGGCAGAATCGCCGGCCCGGGGCAAAAATTAAAAATCTCCATGGGTTGTTATCCTTTATGAATGCGAATGCAAAAATAGGCTTTTTGTTGGCCCTTCGCACGTTTCTTAGACCCGTAGAATCCCCATAGAAGAGCTGAACAATTTCTAAATTCCGTACTTTCCCGATCAAATACGCAATCATGTGTTCTAAGTATTCGCTTCTGAGCGTTCTTCTGATTTTTGTCATTACTGCTTGTTCCACTCCCCAGACGGCGGAGACACCAACCGAACCTACCGAACCGGAGACGGCCGGACCTTCCACTACCACGCCCCAAGACGAGCAATTAAGCTCCTGTACGAAGTTTACGGACATCCCCAACGGGGATCAGATGGAGACTAACTACGTGCTCTACCGGGATTTCTTGCGGGCCCGGGAATACGAGCGCGCCTATGATCTCTGGCAAAAGGTGTACGAGGCCGCACCGGCCGCCGACGGACGGCGCAATACGGTCTTTGCCGACGGCATTCGCTTCTACGAGCGCTTCATCAGCCAAACCCAGGATCAAAATCTTATTGAGGGCTACGTCGATACGATCTTTCAGATTTACGACCGCATTCAGGAGTGCTATCCCGAGGGGGGCTACATCGCGGGGCGAAAGGCGTTTGACCTATACTACAAGTACCCCAACCGGGAAGATAGTATGACGGTATTCAACCTCTTCAAAGAAGCGGTCGATACGGATGGAGAAAAAGTACCCGATTTTGTGATCAATCCGATGGCCGCTCTTCTGGTTGATTTATACCGCACGGACCGCATCGATCAGGCTACGGCAGAAAAGTATGGAAAATTCCTGCTACAAGTCGTCGAGGAAGGCGTAGCCGAATGCAAAGGCAGTGCCTGCGAACGCTGGGAAATCATCCAGGCCTACACGCCCCAGCGGTTGGAATATTTCGAAACCATTCGCGGCTTCTACGACTGCGATTACTACGTCGAAAAATACTATCCCGAATTTGTCGACAAACCCGACGACTGCGATGTCATTCGTACGGTCTATAGCCGCCTGAAGTGGGGTGGTTGTGGGGAAGGCAACGAGCAACTGGCCGAAGTGACTGCTGCCGGCAACCAGAATTGCCGGACCACCGGTACCGGAAAAGTATCCCAGGCCTACGAAGCCCTCCGCGAAGGCCAGTACCGCCAATCCATCGACCTGTTTCTGCAAGCCGCCGAAGATACCGAAGATGCCGATCGAAAGGGTACCTTCCTGCTTACGGTTGCAAAAATCTACTATTCCCACCTCAAGAATTTCTCGCGCGCCCGCCAGTACGCCCTGCAGGCTGCTCAATTCCGAACCAATTGGGGAGAGCCCTATCTGCTAATCGGCCGCCTGTATGCGTCTTCCGGCCCGCTGTGCGGCCCCGGTCGTGGTTGGGATAGTCAGGTGGTCGTTTGGCCGGCTATCGATATGTGGCAGCGCGCCAAGCGCGTAGACTCCTCCGTATCGGCGGAGGCCAACGAGTATATCAACCGCTACCGCCAGTACATGCCCAGTCGGGAAGACGTGTTCCAGCGCAACCTCAAGGAAGGCGATTCCTTCACCGTTGGCTGCTGGATCCAGGAAACGACTACGATTCGGACACCCTGAGTAGTATTTTAGTCCGTTAGTACTTTAGTCTTTTAGGCCCTTTTAGCGTGCAACACGTACTAGAAGACTAATCACCTGGTAATGCCAGCAGCATGCGCTTCAACAACTCGTTGAAATCCAACACCTTGTCGTCGTTGCGGCCGATGCGGACAAGGACGGCCCGCTGAGTGGGAAACACAAACACCCGTTGATCCTGAAAGCCGCGGAAGCTGTAGCTATCCGCCGGAGCGTCAGGGATTTCTTCGGTGCGGAGCCAGATTTGTGCACCGTAAGCCCCATCGGAGCCCGCGGCGGGCGTGGTGGAGAAGTCGACCCATCCTTCGGGAAGCAGGCGTGCTCCTTCCCAGATACCATCTTGGAGGTACAATTGCCCGACCTTCGCCCAGTCGCGGGGGCGGAGCCAGCCGTAAGAGGAGCCGACGACAGTCCCGCTTTGGTCCGGCTCGAAGTAGGCATTTTCGATTCCGAGCGGGCCGAAGAGTGCTTCGAAGGGGAAGCGGGCGTGGGTCGCGTCGTCCTCAAATTGGTTGCGGATAAGCCGACTAATCAGATTGGTGGTCCCGGAAGAGTACACCCATTGGGTACCAGGAGGGGCAACGGAGGATTTGCGGCGGGCGTAAGCGGCAAAATTGGGCTCCAAATAGAGCATGCGGGTGGCGTCGGTGATGTTGCTGTAGGCTTCGTTCCAGTCGAGTCCGCTATTCATGTGCAGGAGGTCTTCGAGCGAAATTTGGCGGCGTTCGTCGTCCTTCCATTCCTCGAATAACGCTTGTTGTTTCAGTTGTAAGGTACCCTGCTTTACCAGGATACCGATCAGGGCATTGGTCAGGCTTTTAGCCATCGACCAGCCCAATTGAGGAGTATCGGCGGAAAAGGCGGGATCGTAGGTTTCCCGGATCAGTTGCCCCTCGTAGATGAGTACCAGCCCGCGGGTTCCTCCACCGGGGAGCGGTCGCATGCCGAACGCAAAGGCGCTATCGAGCGCGGCTTGATCGAAGCGAGCCAGTAGGCTATCGGTTGCTTCGGGCCAGCGCCATGGGCGCGCAGGAGCGGGCCGTTCGATCGGCTGGGGTAGGGGCATGGCTTCATTGGAAAGTAGGACGCACCCTCTTCCGGGGATGTATTGGGCCGTTCGCCGAATGATGCCAAGGAAATTGCCGGTGGTCATCCGACGCTCGCGATCTACCTGGGTTCGGACATACGGAAGGACTGAAAAATTCAGTTCGCGGCGCTGCACGTCCTCTGCCTCCCGATCTTGAATAAAGGCACACGAGCAGGTCATTTTGGTGGCGTAGCCAGTACCGATTCGCAACATGGGCACCACCAACCAAATGAGGAGGCCTAGCAGAATTAGAAGAAAAAGACCTAGCAGCACGCGTTTGAGGCTTTTTGTAAACATAAGGGAATGGGTTGATTGGGGGCTAATTAACTAATCGGCGAGTAAAAAAAGAGGAAGTGCCCTCCTCAAAATAAAAAAGCACCGGCGGATGCTTACAGGCCTTGATTCGCATTCTCAAAAAGCCGATCTTTGCAGTGCCATTCTCACGGTAGGCTGTCCGCAGGACAGCTCTATGCATCCAATTATT
>CAZDET010000114.1:0-10184 GCA_964504335.1 uncultured Saprospiraceae bacterium | reverse complement strand
CCTTTTTATTATTCGCCCGCGCTGCCTATTTTTGCCGCCATCAACCACCACAAAACACACCGTTCGTATGAATCTGCACGAATACCAAGGCAAGCAAATCCTCCAACAGTACGATGTACCCATCCAGCGCGGCTACACGGCCGATACCTTGGAGGAAGCCGTCGCCGCTTACGAAAAACTACGCGAAGAGACCGGCAGCGACGTGGTCGTCGTGAAGGCTCAAATCCACGCCGGTGGTCGTGGTAAGGGAGGCGGCGTCAAGCTGGCGAAAAACGGCGATGCGCTCAAAGAGCACGCCGGCAACATCCTGGGCATGATGCTCAAAACGCCCCAGACACCGGGCGGCCTGGAAGGTCCGGGCAAAAAGGTGAATAAAATCCTGATCGCCGAAGATGCGTACGCCCCCGATTTCGACGCAAATAAGGAATACTACGTGTCTATCCTGATGGATCGCCAGCGGCGGCGCAACGTCATCATCCACTCTACCGAGGGGGGGATGGATATCGAGGAAGTTGCCGAAAACACCCCCGACAAGGTGCACAAAGTATGGATCGATCCCGAGCTGGGGTTACAGCCCTTTCAGGCGCGGGAAGTGGCCTTCAACCTCGGGCTCTCCGGCCAGGCCTTCAAGAATATGGTGAAGTTTATCACCAAGCTCTACGCCGCGTATTTGGGTTCGGATGCGGGCCTGATTGAAATCAATCCCTGCCTCCACACCGGCGATGACCGCATCGTGGCCGTCGACTGCAAGTTTTCCCTAGACGACAATTCCCTGTTCCGCCACAAAGACCTCGCGGAGATGCGCGACGTGACGGAGGAAGACCCAACGGAAGTAGAAGCCAAGGCATTCGGCCTCAATTACGTACAACTCGACGGCAACGTCGGCTGCATGGTAAACGGTGCCGGCCTGGCCATGGCCACCATGGACATTATCAAGCTTTCCGGCGGCGAACCCGCCAACTTCCTCGACGTGGGCGGAACGGCCGATGCCAAGCGGGTAGAAAACGCATTTCGCATCATTCTAAAGGACGATCGCGTCAAGGCAATCCTGATCAACATTTTCGGCGGTATCGTGCGCTGCGACCGGGTCGCCCAGGGGGTAGTCGATGCCTACAAGAATATCGGCGAAATTAAGGTGCCGATCATCGTCCGCCTCCAGGGTACCAATGCCGACCTGGCCAAGGAGATCATCGACAACAGCGGGTTGAATGTGCGCTCGGCCATTGCGCTGCAGGATGCAGCGGATGAAGTGAAGACGGTACTAAATTAATCCGGCCATCCGCCAGGGTTTCCAGTGCTTTCCAATAATCGTCCAGTGCTGGGGCTCTTTGATTTCCGGTCGGAAAAACAACAGCCCCAGCTCGTACAAATCCACGGAAAGCCGAACGGCTGGTAGTGCCTGCAATTCCCGCCAGGCGGCTTCCATATCGGTCGACCAATGGATGTCGCCAATCACCACTACGCTATTGCCGTGTAGTTTGGGCAGGCTCTGCCGAACGTACTGGACCGTCGGTTGGTGCCGGTGATCGCCGTCGAGAAACAGAAAGTCCAATCGGGGAAGGCTTTCCAATAATTTCGGAAGGTGGTGGTCGAAGGTACCGGTGTGTACATGAAGAGCCTCCGAAGTGCCGGCCATGCGAAAACTGTGGTGGGCCATCTCTGCCGTAGGAGGGTTTCCCTCCACGGTATGCAATTCTGCGCTCCGGTTGGCTCCGTGCAGATAGACGGTGGACACCCCCACATTCGTGCCTAATTCGATCAGGTACCGTGGTTTCAGCAAATGGGCCAACCGGAACAATAGCCGGCCCGCAGAAGGGGAAAGAGCGCTGGCCCGAACCAGCCGGCGGGCAGAAACCTGTGAGGTTCGATACACCTTGCTGCCCGCTCCCGCCTCGATCACCGGTACTTGTGTGCGTTGATGCGACCAGTAGCGGCGCAGGCTTTCGGCTTGTTCGAAAGCAAAATAACTCCGGTTATCCTCCAGTGTTGCCCTTAGCAATTCATACAGGAAAGGCGAATGTGCATCGTAAATAGTCCTTGCTCGGTAATAGTACCGGGCAATGGATAACAAGCGGTGCCAGTAATCGGCGAGGTTATACATTCGGAGAAAATTTTACATTTGCACAATTTGTCAGGCAACTGATTGGTTTTTTCGTCGTTCTTTGTAGGATAAATGCCACCAAGAACGAACTTTGGCCATCAGGTATAGAACAGACCGCTTACGTAAAATTGTCAAATGAATACGCGTTTTCTGGGGAGTATCCTACTCCTGCTATTATTTTTTATCCAATCTGCGCTCGCGCAACAGGCTCCCAACAATTGGTTTAACCTCGATCTGGAAAAGGACAAATTCCCCGGGATGAGTACCCTGGAGGCAAAATCCTTACTCCAAAACCGCACCGGAAAAGAGGTAGTAGTAGCCATTATCGATTCAGGGGTCGATATCGAACACGAAGACCTGCAAGGAGCCATTTGGGTTAATTCGGACGAAATTCCCAACAACGGCAAAGACGATGATGATAATGGATACGTGGACGACGTCCACGGTTGGAACTTCATCGGCGGCCCCAACGGGGAAAACGTCAACTACGAAAATTTTGAAAAAGTCCGACTCTACAATCGGATTAAGGAGCGCATCGGTGACCGGCCGCGCTCCGAACTTTCGCGCAAGGAAAAGGTCCTCTACGACTCCCTCCAGGCCTACCGGGCTGAAATCGACGAGAAACAGCAATCCGCCGAACAAAACCTGACTTTTATGGTGGGTACCATGGGCGCTTTCGATGCGGTGGTGGAAGCCATCGGAAAGGCCCCGGAAGAGATTACTAAGGCAGACCTCGAATCGTTCGAATCGGAAGATCTTCAAATTTCCTCCGTCCTTACCCAGATCATGTCAATCATGGAGGCCAATTCGTTGGATTTCAAATCGCTCTACGGGCAGGTCAAGGAAGGTTTCGATTATTATAAGGGCCAGGCGGAGTACAACTGGAACGTCGAGTTTGACGCTCGTAACATCGTGGGTGATGATCCTTCCAACCTCAATGATCGCTACTATGGCAACAACGATGTCGAAGGCCCCGACGCCGGTCACGGCACTCACGTAGCCGGCATCGTAGCCGCCCGTGCCGGCAATGGTATCGGTGGCGAAGGCGTGGCAACCAATGTGAAGATCATGTCGATCCGCACCGTGCCCAATGGCGACGAACGCGATAAGGACGTAGCCAACGCCATTCGCTACGCAGTAGATAACGGAGCTACGGTAATCAACATGAGCTTCGGAAAGGGCGACAGCCCCTATAAGAAAGCCGTTGACGCAGCGGTCCGCTACGCCCGCAAGAAGGATGTCCTTCTCGTACACGCAGCAGGCAACGACGGGAAACGCAACACGATTTCCAACAATTTCCCCAACGATCAGTACCAGAAGAAGGGCCTCTTCGGAAAGAAATCCGCCGATAACTGGTTGGAAGTGGGAGCCAGCACCTCTTCCTTCGATGAGGGTCTGACTGCCGGGTTTTCTAACTACAGCCCGGAATTTGTCGATGTATTCGCCCCCGGTGACAATATCTTCAACGCATCGCCGGACGATGGATACGCAAACAATTCGGGTACATCAATGGCCGCACCCATGGTAGCGGGCGTAGCCGCCATGCTCCGGTCTTATTTTCCCGACTTGACGGCCAAGCAGGTGCGCGGCATTATCATGGAGTCGGTTACCCCGATCACCATGAAAGTCAAGCAGCCGGGTTCTGAAGACCTGGTGTCGTTTAGCCGCCTGTCGACAACCGGAGGCATCGTGAATGCCAAGCGCGCGGTCGAACTAGCCCTCAAAACAAAGGGCAAGAAGAAAAAGGTCAAGCGACCCAAACCCTCTGACGACGATCCGGCTTAATCAGCTGGACGGTTGAGGTCGGCACTCGCTGATTTCCATAAAATCTTTATCTTGAAAGGCCAAGGGACGTCATTTCCCTTGGCCTTCTAATTTAACCGAACCTATGATTCGCAGTCTCATTAAACTGGCCCTCCTCCTGGTAGTTGGAGTGCTCATTTACAATTACTTTTTCGGTACCTACGAAGAAAAAGAACAGTCAAAAGCCGTCTTTCGCAAGGTGTACGATCTCGGCAAAGATGCTTACAATGTATTGCGCACCGAGAAGGAGAAATTCGACGAGGGCAAGTACGATGAAGCCGTTGATAAAATTGGCGGCCTCCTCGATAATCTCAAACAACAGGCCGAGCGGGTCCAGGATTCCGGAGCCCTCGATCGCATCGCCGAACTGGAACGGCAACGCCGCGATCTCTCCGAAGAAATCCAGCAGGATCGCCCCAGCGGTTACTCCGAGAACGAACAACGCGATTTGAAACGAGAATTTGAGCAACTTCTCCGGGAAACGGAGGATTTGATGCACGAGATGGAGGAGAAGTAGTGTGAAGTTTAGAGTGTGTAGTGTGGAGTTTGTTGTGTGTAGCACACTTTCAAACCTCCCAATACACACTCCAAACCAATTTGCAGCCCGTACGGGAATCGAACCCGTGTTTCAGGAATGAAAATCCTGCGTCCTAACCCCTAGACGAACGGGCCAATGATCAGTGTGATGTGTGGAGCTTGGAGTATGTGGTACACTTCCACACTTCACACTACAAACAACACTCTTTTTTTGGCCGTGCAAATATAATTGGATTTTCCCCAGAGATGCAAATACCTAAACGGTTTTTTCCCATTTTTACGGAGCTTTGACGGCTGATCCGGCTCGGTAAAACTTCCGGGGATTTTAGGTAGTTAAAACCACGGAGGGCTTGAAAAGTTTCTTCCAAATCACCCATTAAAGTCAACAAAACATCAGCAAAATGGCTAGAAAAGTAGCAATAAACGGCTTCGGCCGGATTGGACGCCTGACAGCGCGCAATCTTCTTGAGAAAGGAATAGAAATCGTTGCCATCAACGACCTAACCGACAATGCGACACTTGCTCACCTATTCCGCTATGATTCTCTCCACGGGAAGTATTCTGGGACCGTAACTTCGGACGACGATTACCTGCATATCGACGGACAAAAAATTCGGGCTCTTTCCGAACCCGACCCGACCAAACTGCCGTGGGCAGAACTGGGTGCCGATATCGTACTGGAATGCACCGGCCGTTTTCGCAAGAAAGAGGATGCGCGCAAGCACATCGAAGCGGGCTGTAAGCGAGTCCTTATTTCTGCCCCGGGAAAAGGAGGTGTGAAGACCATCGTCCTGGGCGTCAACGAGGATTCCCTCGACCCCAATGAAGAAGTTATCTCCAATGCCAGCTGTACCACCAACTGCCTGGCACCAATGGTGAAGATCATCGACGATGCCTTTGGTTTGGAGCGCGGCTTCATGACCACTATTCACGCCTACACCGCCGATCAGCGCCTGCAGGATGCCCCCCACAGCGATTTGCGCCGGGCTCGCGCCGCCGCGATGAACATCGTGCCGACCTCTACCGGAGCAGCCGTTGCCGTTGCGAAAGTGCTTCCTCACCTCGATGGTAAGCTCGACGGTAGCGCACTGCGCGTGCCCGTACCGACCGGTTCCATGACGGACTTCACCGCTATTCTCAGCCGGGAAGTTTCCGCAGAGGAGATCAATAAGGTATTCCAAGATGCCGCCAACGGGCCCCTGAAAGGCATCCTCGAATACGCAGAAGATCCACTCGTATCTACGGATATCGTCGGAAACAAGCACTCCTGCATTTTCGACAGCGAACTGACCAACGTCATGGGCAGCATGGTGAAGATCTTCGGCTGGTACGACAATGAGGCCGGTTATTCCGCGCGCCTTGCCGATCTGGCCGAACGGATCATGAGCATGGAAGCCGTTGCCTGATGTTCTAATGCTGTAATGCTGTAATGCTGTCATTATATGCAGCTTACAGCATTACACAATTACAGTATTAGTTCTCACACTCAAACTCACACTACTTCATGACCCACCTCGACGTACAAGGTAAGCGCGTGCTCATGCGCGTCGACTTCAACGTGCCCCTCGACAAATCGCAAAACGTCACCGACGACAACCGCATCCGGGCTGCGTTACCAACCATTACCAATTTACTGGAACGCGGAGCTGCACTGGTGCTGATGTCGCATCTTGGTCGCCCCCAGAAAAAGAAAAAAGAAGACGGCAGCATCGACCGCGAGCGCTTCTCCCTCAAGCCCGCCGCCGACCGGCTGGGCGAGCTACTCGAAGCTCCCGTCCAATTTTGCCCCTCCACCGTAGGAGAGCAAGCCGAACGGATGGCAGCAGCCCTCCAACCGGGCGAAGTACTGGTTTTGGAAAATACCCGCTTCGAAGCCGGCGAAGGAAAAGGCGACGAAGCCCTGGCCCGCGAAATGGCCAAGCTCGGCGATTTCTACGTCAACGATGCGTTTGGAAGTGCCCACCGCGCGCACGCCTCGACCACGACCGTCGCCCAGTTTTTCGATCCCGACAAGCGGGCTTTCGGATTCCTGATGCTCCAGGAACTCGAAAACGGTCAAAAACTGCTGGATAATCCCGAATCGCCCGTCACGGCCATCATCGGCGGTGCCAAGGTGTCCGACAAAATCCAGCTACTCGAACGCTTGCTCGACACGGCAAACAACATTCTGATCGGCGGCGCCATGGCGTATACCTTCTTCCTGGCAAAAGGCGGCCAAGTAGGCAAATCACTGGTCGAGACCGATAAGACCGATTTGGCCAACGAGCTGATCCGGAAGGCCCAGGAAAAGAACGTACAGTTACTCCTTCCGCCGGACAGCGTCATCGCCGACGATTTCAACAATGATGCGGCCCATAAAACGACCCCTTCCGATCAAATACCCGACGGTTGGATGGGACTGGATATTGGCCCGGAGGCGCGCGCCGCCTTCGCGTCGGTCATCGAACAGAGCAAAACCGTCTTGTGGAATGGCCCAATGGGCGTCTTCGAATTCAGCAACTTCGCCGGCGGGACGCGGGCGGTCGCCGAAGCCGTGGTCAAGTCCACCGAACAGGGTGCTTATTCGCTGATCGGTGGTGGCGACTCTGCGGCAGCCATCATCCAAATGGGGATGGCCGATCAGGTCAGCTTTGTCAGCACCGGCGGCGGTGCCATGCTCGAATTCCTCGAAGGTAAAACGCTCCCGGGCGTCGCGGCGATCAAGGGGTAACACCAGGAACGGCCTCTAAGATCGACCCTAGTACTTCGACCTCGTTGAAGGGTACGTTGGCTTGCCCCACTGTGGCAACGAGCGTGAGTTGCCGCTCCGGGCTGTATAGCATGATGGAACCGTAAAAGCCCCCGTGCCCGTACAGGGTCGTCCCGTTCAGTTCGTACTGAAAAATGCCCATCCCGGCATCTTTCCCGTAAGCCTGAGCAGGCCGGAGATCGATCATTGCTTCCAGTGTGGCATTTTCCTTAAGCAGTTCGCCCTGGAAGAGCGCTTCGACGAATGTGCCCAAATCCTTAGTGGTCGAAACGAGTCCCCCTCCTCCCCACTCGTAGGAGGTGTTGATGCGTTCGGTCAGATTGATGCGGTTGTAATAAGCATCCGCCATGCGGCCTACCCCGTGCACCGGCTCGTAGTATTCGAAATACGTATCCTGCAAATCCAGTGGTTCCAGGATGCGGGTGCGAATTGCTGTAGGTAAGTCCTGCCCCGTAATGGTTTCGATGATAAATCCGAGGAGCATGTAGTTCATATCCGAATAATGATACCCCGCGCCGGGCGGATGCAATGCCTTTTTATGGAGCTTGTACCGATAAAAACGCTCCACCACCTTCTGCGTGTCGTATTGCCGCTTTTTGTGCAATAGCACGCTTAGGTTGAAACGCGTGGCCGCGTCGGTAAAGATATCCGCCACCCCGGAGGTATGCCGCAGCAACATTTCCACCGTTATGGAATCGGAATATGGCTGCCCCTCGTATTGGTGGATTTCCGAAAACCGCAGAAAGTCTAAATCCGATAAGTACTTGCTTGCGTAGTCATCGAGCCGTAAGCGCCCCTCCTCGATCAATTGCAGCACGACCACGGCTACAAACGTCTTAGTGATACTTGCTATTTTAAATTGATCGACCGGCCGCACGACTTGCTCCGTTCGACCAACAACTCCTACTCCGTGGAAAACTTCCAGCCCACTTGGCGGATGATTGAGGTACAGTAGGAAGTTCGGTACCGGCTGCTTGCCCTCCGTGTTGATCTGGGCACGCATCACCGAATCGATTCGTTGCTTGGCCTTGGTCAGTGATTGGCCGATAGCCCCCTGAACCAGGGCAATCAAGACAAAACTTAGATATAGCTTTATCATTGTTCGAACATTTGTTGAAGGATTTCTTCGTAGATGGCTTTTCGCCCGTCTGAAGTACCAAAAGTATTCGTCAATAGGACCAGCGTTGCGTCTCGCTCGGGGAAGTAGAGTGCCAGGGCGGCATACCCATCGATACCTCCCTCGTGCCCCAACGCATTGCCATAATCCGTCTGATAGCGTTCTAGCCCAAATCCGTTTTCGAAGAAGCGAACCGGCCCATCGGTAATTGGGTCGGGTAACGGAAACCAGTCGGTCATCTGCTGTAGCGCCGCCGGCGAAACCAGGTCTCCTTTGCTGAGTCGTTCGAAAAATCGGCCGGTATGGTAAGCATTCATCGCAATGCCTCCGTCGCCTCCGATCCCTAATTCATCCAGATATAAAAACTCCGATTCCACAAAATTGCCTCCTTCGTACAGCTCGGCATAGCCCTTCACTACGCCCGGCGGAATGCGCTGCGTCTCACTGTAATATCCACTGCTGAGGTTGAGTGGCTCAAACACCCGGCGCTGGTAGATTTCAGCCAGGCTTAACCCTGTCGCTTCTTCAAGGAGAATGGCCAAGAGCAGATAATTGGTATTGGAATAGGAATACTCCTCTCCGACCCCGTTGACCGACGATTTTCCGTAGATATATTCCAAGACCGCTTCTTTGGAAAACATATTGTCTACGCGGTTGAATCGGTCTAATTCAAAAGCCGTGGTGTAGTAATCGGGAATACCGCTGGTGTGCGACAGTAAGTGCCGAATCCGGGCATCGTTGCCATTGGCAAACTCGTCGGTAAGCGATCTCGGAATCCATTGGTTAATCGGATCATCGAGCGACAACAATCCTTCATCGATGTAAGAAAATACGGCTGCCGCAGTGAAGGATTTGCTGATGCTGCCAATAAAAAACGAATGGCACGGACGAACCTCTACTCCCGACTCCACGTCTGCCTGCCCGGCAGCCCCTATCCAAAGTCCATTTTCATCTTTAACGAGCAATACGGCCCCCACCAACCCTTCTCGGCGATTGCGGTCGAGGATTTCCTGAAACACCGCAGATTTTGGATGAATACTACTGGAATCGGAAAAATCGAACGAACAGTCGTAGTAGTCACTCGGAAACACCTCATTTTGCTCACAGGAAAAAAAGAAGAACCCGAGTGTAATTATGGCTAAAACAGGAATATTAAGCGCTTGCATGTCAGTTGATTGTGTAGTGAATTCCCACCTTCAGAAAGGAGTGGACGATGACGGGATACGAATTGACGAAAGGAGCCTCCAAGACCAGATCTTGCCGTAAGAAGGGAGCCACGCGGTTTTGGGTGCGGTAGGTCAGACCTAATCCGATAGTCGCTATGGCATGGGGCCGGCCAAATTGAGTGACGGATTCCAGGTTTCCACTTTCTTCGTCCTGCCGGTAGAGCGTTCCCGGATAAAAGGTGTGTAGGTATCCAATCCCGCCGGCCATATCCACTCCTAAGCGAGTACCCACTTTTAGTCGGTGTAAGTATTCCCCGCGCAGGTAAATTCCCGTTTCCACACGGCGGTGGTAGTAGCCACCCAAATACGCATTTAATTGACGAACGGAAGCAGGACGGTCACTCTGCCGCAGCGTTGCCCCTATCTCCAAACCGGGATGAAAAGGAGCAAACCGGGTAAGCGGAAAGGCAATATTTTCATCGAACACACTGATGGACCACTGCTCAATTTGCGCGAAACTAACTTGAGCAGCAACACTCAGACAAGCTACCAATAACCATCTATAAATCAGTCTATTATAAGCATGAGGATTCCTTCCGCCCGGAGGGCGGTACCGATAAGCATTGACGAACATAAATTTGAAGTAGTGTGTGTGAATAATGGATGCGCCCTACAGATGATTGTGGACGTTGGTATCCCCTATGCAACCCC
>CAZDET010000113.1:0-10437 GCA_964504335.1 uncultured Saprospiraceae bacterium | reverse complement strand
TCCTAGTCTCTTGTATGAAGTCCAACCTCTTCCCACCTTGGGAATCCATTCACAAACCACAGCACCACTTAATTCCGTTCACTCCTTAACACCTTCCACCACTCATCCATCCGGCAAGCAATCACCCTAAACTCTACACCAAAACGTGCTTGGATGAAGTATCTCTCTACTCGATTAATGTGGCTCGCGCTGATTGTGCTCTGGACAATCCCACTGGGCGCCCAAATGGCGAGCTGGCAACCGACACCCGGCCTGGACGGAGGCACCGTCATGGCGGCTACGAGGCTTCCGGATAGCTCGCTGATCATCTCCACCAATGGGGGCGGCATCTACCGCTCCGAGGATCAGGGCATCAACTGGGAACTCCAGACGCAAAGCGTAATGCCGCTGTCGCAACTCTGGACGGGCAATGGCACCCTGCTCACCATCGTGCATAAAAGCTTGAAGGAGCTGCACGTCGACGGCGCAGGTACTATTTACGGCCTCCCGTCGGGCGGCTGGTACGGGCTCTACCGCTCGGCCGACCAGGGCCGGACCTGGCAGGCGATCAACCCGCCCTTTCTCAATGCAACCATTACCGATCTGGCCCTCGATGCAGCCGGAAATGTATACGTAACCACCGGCTCGGCGGGCGTCTATCGCTCCACCGATGCGGGGGGCACCTGGGAGGCCTGGGGGTTGCAGGATGCCTCCGCCAATACGCTGGCCATCGACACTTCCTACGGATTGTATGTCGGTACCGAAACCGGATTGTTTTTCAACGACTTGTCGGACTCCACGTGGACGCAAATCTCTCAGGAGCTGATGTCGATCCAAAAGGTGATGCTCATCGACGAACTGGCTGTCGTCATCGCCAATCGAACGACGCTCGGCGTGTTTGAATCGGGATTTTTCATTCCCGTTTTCGATACCGGCGACTGGATTTACAGCCTTCAGCCCATGCCCGACAATCAAGGATCGATATCCACCCGCGAGGGCATCTTTGTATCCGTCGACCCGGATGAGGAGGAAGGGGTGGAATTCCGCCAGCTACCCTTCGAAGCACCATCGGGCATCTTAAATAACCACGCACCCGCATCGGTGCTCTACAGCGACGACGACGTCGTACTGGTCAGCCTGCCCGAAGATGGCCTGTACGTGTCTACGGATGGCGGGATCAACTGGGAGCGGCGCAACGCGCAAATTCGCGCCCGCTATATCACCGACCTGACTATCCTCGGAGATGACCGCTTAGTGGCCCGTTCGCTGGGCCGGCTGCAGCGGCAGTCGCTCGACGGGCAAGCCTGGGAACGCTGGACGACCCTGAACGCGGGCTCCCTATCCTTCCTCGAATTGGGCGAAGATACCCTGCTGCTAGGAGCTGACCCCTACGGCATTCACCGCCTGCTGGACGGCGGGCTGACCTGGGAAAAAGCCGCGCATGCCAATATCGCCAACAATGTGTGGAGCCTAACCCAAGCGCCGAACGGCCTGATCTTCGGAGGGGTGTCCGATGGCGTAGTGCGGTCAGAAGACCGCGGAGAAACCTGGGAAACGCTAACTACTCCCGGCTTTTTCGGCATTAACAACGTAGCCGTCAGCGCGCAGGGCATCCTGTTTGCCAGTGGCCAGGATGGGGTAATCTACTCGCAGAACAACGGCGACGACTGGCAGACCACCCGCCTCGATCTCTGTACCTTCAATACCGATGAGTTTTTGCTGTCCTCCAACGACCATGTATTTGCCGTTTGCGACGGGCTGCACCGATCGACCGATCAGGGAGTGAGCTGGGATTCAATTGGGTTCGGTGATTATTCGATTTCAGCCGTCGCCGAAGGGCCGTCGGGTAATCTGTTCGTCAGCACCGTCGTCGATCACCGACTGGATGATTCCGGATTGTATCAGATCAGCAATTTCGCGTCGCGCCTGTGGGTATCTGCGGATAATGGGGATAGCTGGCAGTTGATCGATACCTCGCTGCAGCATACCTACATCACGGATATGGTGGTCACTGCCGATGCGCAGTTGTATGCCGCCACTGCCGGCAATGGCATCTATCAGTTGGATGTGTCTAATATTGTGGTGACGTCGACGGAGCAGCCGGCTTCTCCAGCGCTTTCCGCCCGTCTGGAGTTGGTAGCCCCCAATCCATTCTCCAGTCAGACGAATGTTGAATGGTCACTGCCTGCCTCCGGTATGGTGGAATTACAGGTAACCGACCTCTTGGGGAGGCCCGTTGCCAACCTCCTCCGGGAATGGCTGCCCGCGGGTACGCATCGCTTTACGTATACTCCGAACAATCTAACCGCCGGCCTGTATCTGGTGAGACTGCGGACGAAGAATGGGGTGCAGACGCAGCGACTGCTGTATCGGTAAGGCTTAGTACTTTTTCAGCGCTAGGTTCAGATTAATAATTTAGGCGTTTATGCATTTAGTGCAAGAGCTACCTGCTTAACTAAATGTATAAACGCTTAAAACTTGTTTTGAGCTTCTAGAGAGCCACGTTAGCCTCTCTTAGTTCGCTAGAGAGAATGATTAAGACCAGTTCGACAGAAAATCAGAGTACAAAAGAATGACTAGAAAAGGAATTATTAAATAATTACCCGAATTTGCCAATGGATGAAACCACTTGTCTCGCTACCTTAGAATTAAATAGGTATGCGATTCCTTCAAATCAACCTAGGGCGAATGACAGCAGGGAAATTGTTTTTATTCTTCATCATTTTAACTACTCAATACGGATTTGGCCAGGGCTACACGCCCACCTTCGCAGAAGCCAAAAAATCCCTTTTTAAAATCAAGAAAGACCAAAAATACACCTTTGGCTATCTGGAGGTGCCGGAAAACCGCTCGAATCCGCAAAGCAATACGATCCGGCTCCCGGTGTACATATTCAAATGCAGAAAGGAAACTGCTAAAAAGGATCCAATCATTTACACGGTGGGTGGACCCGGGTATACGACGATGACCTCCGCCCCCTATATGGGCTATTACCAATACCTCGATGATCGGGATTTCATCCTGTTCGAACAGCGGGGGACGTATTACGCCCAGCCCCATCTGGATTGTCCGGAATGGGCGAATGCCATCTACCAGTCGAATCTACCCGGTTTTGATGAAGTCCTGACAGATAGCCTGCTGGCCAAAGCAGCCGCAGATTGCAGAAATAGGTTAGTAGAAAAGGGCATCGACCTGAATGGCTACCACACGCGGGAAATTGCGGCGGATATCGAAGATTTGCGCATTGCCCTCGGAATTGAGCAGTACAACCTCCTCACCATTTCCTACAGCACCAAAATCGCCCAGGTGCTGATGCGCGATTACCCAAAGGGCATCCGCAGTGTGGTAATGGATTCGCCCCTACCACTGGAAGTGAACTACGACGAGGAAAGCGTTGAAAATTTACTGGCAGCCATAGACCAGGTCCTGTCCGACTGTGAATTGGAGCCAAATTGTTCGGCAGCCTACCCGAATATCAAAACCCGCTTTTTTAATTATTTGCAGGAAAAGACCGCCAATCCGCTAGAGGTAGCGGTGGAAAACCCCAATACCGGGAGTGTGGAAACATTCCGGTTGAATGGAGCGGATCTGATTTCGGTATTTACCGCTGCTTCTACCGGAGAGGTGCCATTGATTCCCCGCGAAATTGAAAAGTTACTGAAAAACGATTTAGGTACGGTAAAAGAACGCCTGATATCCCTGTTCGAGGGACCGGGCTACGGATCGGGGATGGGCATGCGGCTCTCCGTGTGGTGTGCCGAGGAATACCCCTTCAATACTCAAGAGAAAATTAGGGAGGAAACCAACCGATATCCCCAAACAGAAGGCCTTTCACCAGCGGTATTTGATTCGAGTATTTGCTCCATTTGGAGCGTAGTGCCACAGCCTCAAACGGAAAACCAGGCCGTAGAAAGCGATATTCCGGTCTTGCTGATAAGTGGCGAATACGATAATGAAACACCGCCAAAATGGGCGGCGGCGATGCGTAAAAACCTCAAAAATAGCTACCATTTGATCTTCAAAGGCTGGAAACATACGCCTACCACCAACTGGGGCAACCCGTGCGGCATGCAGGTGGCCAATGCGTTTTTTAATAACCCCGGGGTGGAGCCGGTTCCGGATTGTTTTGCGGATATTCAGGGGGTACAATTCGAAGTGGAATAACGATGCAAGCAGCCCTCTACGAAACCTTTCAAGGCCCCATTTCCCTTCAAACGGTATCCGATCCGACCCCCAAGGGGCACGGTGCCGTGATTGAGGTCGCAGCTACCGGATTGTGCCGCAGCGACTGGCACGGCTGGATGGGCCACGACCCGGATATTGTGCTACCCCACGTTCCGGGGCACGAACTCGCAGGGCGGGTAGCCGCCGTGGGGCGTGCCGTAACGCAATTTAGGGTGGGCGATCGGGTCACCGTCCCCTTTGTGTGCGGGTGTGGAAGCTGCCCGCAGTGCCTTTCCGGCAACCACCAGGTATGCGATCGGCAAACCCAACCGGGCTTCACGCATTGGGGCTCGTTTGCGGAGTACGTCGCCATCGATCAGGCCGACATAAACCTGGTTCATTTGCCGGAGGCGATCAGTTTTGAAGCCGCTGCCACCCTGGGGTGCCGGTTCGTTACTTCGTTTCGGGCGGTGGTCGTTCAGGGGCAGTTGTCCGGCGGGCAATTTGTAGCCGTCCACGGATGCGGGGGCGTGGGCCTGTCGGCCGTAATGATCGCCCAAGCGCTGGGTGCCCGGGTGATTGCGGTTGATATCAACGATACCGCACTGGAATTGGCGACCACCCTGGGCGCGATGATCACGATCAACTCCACCAATCCGGTAGAGCAGATCAAAGCACTTACCAACGGCGGAGCGCACCTATCTATCGATGCACTGGGAAGTGCAGCTACCTGCTTTAATTCCATCGCCTGCCTGCGCAAGCAGGGCCGCCACGTACAGGTCGGCTTGATGACCGGCGATCACCAACATCCTAACATTCCGATGGATCGGGTAATTGCCGACGAATTGGTGTTGCTGGGCAGCCACGGCATGCAGGCCCATAAGTACCCGGAATTATTCGGGATGATTCAAAATGGCCAGCTGCACCCTGAACAGCTAATCACCAATACGATTTCGCTGGAAGAATCGACACGGATACTCCCAAAAATGAATCAATTTGAGCATCCGGGAGTGTGGGTCATTAACACGAGGGGAGAGAATGCGGACTTTGGGGCATAGCTCATAACCCCGGCTTCCGGCCGGTTGCCGGCTCAGCCCGGTGCACACCATATGTGGGTGGGAAAAAAATAGCCCGCCCGCCAAACCTGCCAGCCCGAGGGGATGCAGGTAGCCCAAGCGTGCACCATGCACGCGACTACCAGTAATGGAGACGGCCGTCAAAATGGGGCATCAACAGAGCTGAATGCTATCTAATGGGTAGCAATATGAGAGATTGGAATACCATAAAGATAAGCCCATAATGAATAACAGGCAAGTCGCTGATCGACAAAGTGAAAAAAAATCGCCGGAGCAAGGGCACTCATACAGCTGCGCCTTTTGGTTTGGATGGAAGTGCAGATCGAAAGCCAAGATTTAAATATTATATTTGGCTGATCAGGATTTGGTTAGAATAAAAAAGGTTAATTAGCTGACTTTTAGTGTATTTCATTAATCATTTAGCCTAAGATTGCCATATGAAATACGCCTTATTGTCACTACTAGTCTGTTGCGTGCTCGGCAGCAGCACCTATCTACTTGTCCAGGAGCAATATACCGAAGAAGAACAAGCCATTATCGATGTCATCAACGCGGACCGCCTCGCCTTCGCTGCGCGGGATTACGATACCTGGGCCGACCAGTGGGCCCGCAAGCCCTATACCGCCATCGTCTGGAGTTCGCCGAACAGTTACCTCCGCCTGGAGGGCTGGGAAAGCATCTCCATGAGCCATCAGGAACAGTTCCGTTACAGCGCAGCCACCGAACGCGCTCCGGGTATCGAAAACCCCTGGGGCGAAATCAGCTTCCGAATGATGGATAGTGATCGGCTGTGGATGCAATATCGCTTCCTGGACGGAGCGGGCAACGAAACCTGGCACATGAACTATGAGCTGGTGCGGGTTTAGCCGATCGCACTTACGAAACATATAAATCATAGAGTGCTTCCAGTACATCCTGCGGCTCGGCACAGAGCCCGGGATGTACGGCCGAAGCCTGAATAATGGTGCTTCGGGCCGCGGTCAACCACCGGAATCTGGAAGCGACATCCAATTCTCCAATACGCCCTCCTTGTGGGGCTCCCTCGCAGACCAATTCCCAGGCGTGTAGGTGTCGGCTCAGCAAATCGATGTCCAAATCAGCGGAAAGGGCCATAATCCGGTCCGCGTCTAAGGTGTACTTCATCCCGATGTACTTTTTGCGCTTGGAAAAGAGGATAACACCTACATTGAGAAATTCCTCCCGTTCTACTTTGGGAACAATTCGAATTACCGCGAATTCGTAGGTCACTTTATCTTGCATCGGCCGCCTCTTTGACTAGTAATTCAATATTGGCGAGCTTCGTCGTCAGGAAGCGAACGTAGGCGGTTCGTTTTTCAGCGGGTTCCAAAAACCCCTCCTCCTCCATCAGCCATTCTTCCGGGATGGAAGCAATGATCTGTTCTATCGCAGTTGGGTCCAATACCGCCCGGATTTCCTCGCTGGCAGCTTCCAGACGATCTGCTCGTTCCAAGAGGACGTGGTCTTTAACATTCGGAAAAGTACGGGAAAGGTGGGCTTCCCAATGCGGCCAGTTGTGATGGAAATACAGGCTCGCTCCGTGATCGATGAGCCACAATTCGTTTTTCCAGTTTAATAAATTCGTATTTCTGGCTGTTCTGTCGATATTTGTGATCATACCGTCCAGGAGCACCACCTTAGAGGCCGTCAGCGCATCCCCGATGGGCACCAGCGGATCGTACGTGATGGCCCCGGAGAGAAAATGCAAACCGAGATTAAGGCCAATACTAAATCTCAGCAGATCTTGAATTTCCTGATCGGGTTCGGTTTTGCTAAAAGAATCATCCAGGTGCATGAATACTAATTCCGGCACTTTCAGACCTATTGCCCGGGCCAGCTCTCCGCCGATCAACTCCGCAATAAGCGCTTTTTTCCCCTGCCCCGCCCCTCGGAATTTCAACACGTAGAGAAAATCATCATCCGCTTTGACGATCGCCGGCAGCGATCCGCCCTCCCGTAAAGGCTTCATATACTGGACCACCTCGACCGTCCGAATATCAACTATACTCATGGCTTCCAAGATAGGGAAAAACGGCATCAGCAAGTAAATGCTGGTTCGGCAGTTGCAGGAACTGAAAACAGAGGTGCCTCCGTATGTGGAAATGGGCGGAAGCGCATCTGCCGGTTGGATAATTAATAAGAAAATGGTAAATTTATTTCACAATGACGTTTCTGGTGTACACTGTCCCCAATAATTGTACATACAGATGCGCGTAGCAGATGTATCCAAGCTAATTATTACGAAATAGTATATTGTATAATCCAGCTTCACACTCCAAGCTGTTCAAATTCGCATAGCTGAGATTATTGGACTGGTTGTGTCTGTCAACCAGAGTAATGTTAATTTCCAGGCCCATTCAAATTTGCTTTATAGTCGAACCTTTTTGACAAAAAGGGTGTAAGCCTTTGAATATCAGAAGGGGAGTTGTTTTGACTGACTGTAAGTCCAATCAATGGAAGGACTTCTGAAGGGGTGTTTATTTTCGAATTTCAACTAACTAAAACCAAGTTCAATGAAAAAAAGAAATGCATTAGTTCTCGTATTCTGTTTATTGACAACCGCCCTCTTCCCATTGGCTGCTCAGCGGCAGATTGGGGGGGATATTCTCGGCGAGCCCAATGATGCATTGGGAACAGCCATTTCCCTATCGGCGGATGGTCGTCGAATTGCCAGTAGTACCTCTGCGGGACAAATCCGTATCTATGACCTTGTTGGAGAAGAATGGGTGTCAGTAGGGGCCATTATTGACGAGGATCCGATAAGGGAGCGTTCCTTTTCTCTGTCTGCAAATGGCCGTCGAATTGCCGTTAAAACATTAGATGATTCATCAAATCGTATTATACGCGTTTTCGAATCGATTGACGGCAACTGGTTGCAGGTAGGGGAAGATATTAAGGGAAGGGGCAGGGAGGAGATAGATGCTGTAGAGCAGCTGGGGTTCTCCATGTCGCTTTCCGAAGATGGCAACCGGTTGGCTGTCGCAGTGGGTACCATCACTGACCAGATTGATATCTTATGGGTGCGAATTTACGAGCTTGCCGACGGTGCCTGGAGTCAGGTTGGAGAAGATATAGATCAGGAAGCGTTTAATTTGTCACTTGACCTTTCGGCCGATGGGAATCGGCTTGCCATTGGAGCGCCAGATTACGAATTAGCCAGAGTATTTGAACTGCAAGGCGAAGATTGGACCCAGATTGGAGAAGATGTCAGCAGTGGCCCGGAGCTTTATTACTTTGGCTCAGATATTTCTCTTTCCGCCAATGGAGATCGCATGGCTATTGGTGGTGGTGGATGGGTTTCAGATAACGATCCAGGAACCAATGTTCACATATATGAACTAGTTGATGGAGTCTGGACCCAGCTTGGCCAGGCCACCGACGAAGCTACGGCCCGAAGACTTCTCGGGTCAGCCGTTTCTCTTTCGGCGAATGGGAATCGGGTGGCCATCGGTGATCCTAGGGATAAAACTCTTGGTCCCTTTGCTGGTCAGGCCCGCGTCTTTGAGCTGATCAATGGAATCTGGGTCCCATACGGAGCAATTATTAATCCTGAGGGACCCAGTGAAAGCTTGGGGAAGGCGGTAGCCCTTTCGGCCGATGGGACCTGGATAGCTGTCGGTGCTCCCTTCAATGACCGTAACGGGCAGAGTTCCGGATTGGTACAAGTGTTCGACCCTACGGGCGCTCCCAATCAACGGCCAACAGCGATACTAGCTGCAGATGCCGAAGCCGGTCTTGCTCCTCTTACCGTTAATTTCGATGCCTCGGGTTCGTTCGATCCGGATGGGCAGATCGTCAACTATCAGTTTGATTTCGGAGATGGCAGTGCGCCGGTTTCCGGTTCTTCCCCTGTTACTACTCATATCTATCAAGAAGTAGGTACTTACAACGCTACCGTAACGGTAACCGATAATAACGGAGCGGTGGCCCAGTCGATGACGGTCCAAATTGCGGCTTCCCAGGTGGGAGACGATATTGACGGAGTAGAAAGTGAGAATTTTTCCGGTGGGTCGGTATCTATTTCAGCCGACGGCCAACGAGTAGCCGTTGGAGCCGCCTTTAATGACGACGGCGGTGAAAATGCCGGCCAGGTTCGTGTATTTGAATTTAACGGCTTTGACTGGGCTCAGCTAGGAGCAGGTATCGATGGTCAGTCTGTCGATGAGCGACTAGGGAAAGTGGTTTCACTATCCGCCGATGGAAATCGAGTTGCCATTGGCGTACCGGGAGTTAGATTGACAACGACCATTGGAAAGGTCCGGGTTTATGACCAAATCAATGGCACCTGGGTACAGGTAGGGAGTGATATCGAAGGGGAAAACCCCGCTGATCGGGCTGCCGTAGCGGTTTCGATCTCGGCTGACGGTCGACGGGTGGCGATCGGAGCCCCACTCAATGATGATGGTGCGACAGATGGAGGTCAGGTTCGCGTCTTTGAACTGATCAACGGCAACTGGATACAAATTGGTGGAGATATCGAGGGAGTAACCTTCCGAGAGGAATCCGGCTCCTCGGTAGCCCTGTCGGGCGATGGCAGCCGGGTAGCAATTGGAGCTCCGAAAAATTTCGAAACCGGTGCCGATAGAGGTCAAGTCCGTATTTATGAATTAATCGCAGGCCATTGGATGCAAATTGGCTCTGATATCAATGGGGAGGAACCAGAGGACGAGTTTGGGACGACCGTGTCTATTTCCACCGATGGGCAGACCGTAGCGATCGGTGCACCGGAAAACGAGGGTACTGCAAGGGGGGCCGGCCACGTGAGGGTCTATCAATACAATGGCAGTGATTGGATGCAGATAGGTGCCGACATCGATGGCGAAGCAGAATGGGACAATTCAGGAGGTGCCATTTCTCTATCGGCCGATGGCCTCCGTTTGGCTATCGGTGCCAGAGCTAATGATGGGGAGGGACCAGAATTCAGCTTCTTCGGTCACACTCGCATTTATGACTTAATCGGTGGTAACTGGACACAGATAGGATTCGACATTGACGGCGAAGCCGAGGGAGACTTTTCAGGCGAGGCAGTGGCACTATCTGCTAATGGGGCTAGAGTTGCCATCGGTGCTTCCCAAAACGACGGAAACGGAAATGATGCAGGGCATGTGAGAGTTTACGAATTACCACTTCTTTCCGGGCCGAAGATCCAACGATTCCAACTAGTCAACCGCCAACGCCAAGTAATCAATGCCAACCTAAC
>CAZDET010000112.1:0-10472 GCA_964504335.1 uncultured Saprospiraceae bacterium | reverse complement strand
AGGTACCCTCTGCAATACCATTAAAAGTCAACCCAAACTTTCCTTCCGCGTCCGAATTAGTCGAGCCGGCAAAGGGCGCGCTCACGAATGCCTCGGCTACGTATTCGATTTGCCCGGTGCGGTAGCGGCTGTTGTGGATGGAAATGCGGCCCTGTAGGTCGATTTGCTGGGCCGCGGCGGAGCCAGTCACTAGCAGTGCTATGAATAATAGGGTAATCAGGTGGTGCTTCATAGCTATTGAGGCTTCAATCCGATGACAATGGGTTTATCCGTGGTGGTGGGTACGTTTGATAGTTCCCAGCGCTGGTAGCCGTCTTTGACGGCGGTAATGTCAATGAACTGCCGCTGGCGTTCCTCGGGGATTTCGATGGTGAATTCTCCGAATGTGTTACTGTAGAAACTGTAGCCTCGAATGCGAATCATCACGCTGTCGAGCGGTTCACCGGTCACGAAGTCCTTTACGGTGCCTTCGAGGCGGTCCATTCCTTCCAGCACTACTTCCAGCGCGATGTATTCCCCTTTATCGACGGCATACTGCGAATCGGGCCGGGCCGCCCGGTAGGGTTCACCATCCGGATCTTCAAACAGCAACTCGACGCGCGCCCCTTCGGCGAATACGGCTTCCGGAATCTGCTTAAAGGTGACCTCTCCTTCGTTGTTGAGGGTTTCGGGCACCTTGGCATTTCCGTAGATCAGATAGACGATGCCCCGACCGGGTAAGACGATATCGTCTTTTCCCGATTTTCCGTGTACTAATACAGTGATCGAATTGGAATTGCCCCCCCTGGCACCGGAACCACCGATGGAGTTGAACGCGAAAATCAGCCCCGCTACAATGGCCACAATCACGCCGAGCGTTTTCAAAAGCCGACCCCAGACCGAAAAATCTATTGCAGCAGGTGGGTTGTCGGACATCCCATTCATGATTTCCAGCAGCGCCGCATTGATCTGATTCCGTTTTAGATCGAGTTCGGATGCGGGAACGGCCCCCGAGCGCTTCGCCCGCTGCCACTCGCGAAACCGGGCGGATTGCTGCACGACTTCATCGTGCCAGGCGGTATTTTTGGTGATCCTCAGCAGACGTTCAATAGCATCTTCCGTACGACCGGAAGAAAGGAGGTTTTTGATTTCGCTCGGGGAAGTCGCCATGGTGTAATAGAATATGCTAAACAGGCCGAAGGCTATCTTTAAAGTTACTGCTTCACCGCCCGAATTCGAACGCCAAACTGTTTCAGAAATACCTCGATGTTCTTGAGCTCGGAGGGATCGTCCAGAATGGCTACTTCAATGTCTTCCTTCAGCGTCAAATAAGAGGTTCCTGTTTCATCCTGGGGCACCAGATAGCCCTCAATACCGGCCGCGGGAATGCGCAGCATCAGGAAATTGTCCTCCTTTTCGATCTTCAATTCCGCATTAAACCCCTGGATGATATAACTACCCAGGAATGCATCCGGGTAGTCGAGCCCCTCCATTTGCTCTGCCAATGAAGGAGAGAAGTTGTCGAGAAAGTCGCTGTCCGGAATACTCTTGTTGACCGAAAGGGACGTCAGCTCCCGGTAATTGGGAATCGTGAGGGTGAGTTCCGAATCTTCCGCCCAGGAGATGGCTGACCGCACGATTTCTTCTTCGGAGCCGTCGGCGTATTTCAAATCTACGTGCACGGGTACGGGGCGGTTGCCGGCGTTGCGCAAAGTGAGCTTTCCTTTTTTGCGCTCTACGATTTCCACATCGGCCGTTCCGTAGCTAAAGAACCACGGTTCCCACAACCAGGACAGGTCCTGCCCGCTCACGTTTTCGAAGGTGTAGAAGAAGTCGTAGGGCGTGGGTGCCTTGTACGCCCAGCGGTTGATGTAATCGCGGTAGGCCCGGAAAAACAGCTCTTCGCCCAGGTGCTGGTGCAGGATACTGTACACGAAGCTCGGCAACGGGTAGGAGGCATAACCGTAGTTACTGCCGTCCATAAACTGGGAGGAGGTAATAAGCGGAAGATCCCGGTACGTGCCCAGGGTGCCCTGTACGCCTCCACCAGTGCGAAGATAAGGCGGCGTATCGTCATCCATGAAGTAGCGCGCCACGATCAATCCGTCCATGAAATCGGCCCAACCCTCGTCCATCCAGGCGTAGAGGCGCTCGTTGACGCGTACGTACATGGGGAAGTAGGTGTGGTACATTTCGTGGGCAGTCAGCCCGATGTTCCCATTTTGGTTGTAGGCAAGCATGGGGAATTCCATTCCGCCTCCCTGCAAGCCCATAAACGAGGTGAAGCGCGGATAAGGATAGGGCACTCCGGGAACGTCCTCGGAGAAATGCCGCATGATTTTGCGCTGGGCTTGGGTAAGGGTATCGTACTCGGCGGCCGCTTCGTAGGGAAAGGCAGAGCTGATCAGGACATCCCGATCGGCCACGCGCTGAATAGCCGCATCCCAGGCGTAGTGGTCGCTGAGGCCAAAGGCGAAATCACTGACTTCGTCGGCCTTGTACACCCAGCTTCCAGAGGCGTGCTCGTAGTCGTTGCTCAATTCGTCCGGCCCCAGAATCCGTACGGTTTCGGTGGAGGACAGCGCACGCTGGTAGCGTTCGTTGATGGCTTCCGGAAAGACGTCTTCCGGATTTTGCAACACGCCGGTGGCCCAAATGGTGTACGCGGGCGGCGCTTCGATGGTCACTTCGAAATTGGCGAGGTTGTTATAGAATTCGGTGTTCAGGGAATAATCTTCGGTATCCCAACCAAATACATCGTCGTACACGGCAAATTGTGGGTACCAATAGGCCACGAAAAAGGACGTATTATCCGCTACGCCGGTTCGGCGGTTGGTGAGCGGGATAAACTGCGCCCATTCCGTTTCCATCTCCAGCGAAGCGCCGCTTTCCAGTGGCTCAGCCAGCTGGATAAACAGGTTGGTACCGGAGCGCTGCACGGGGCCATCCTCCAGCGACAGTTCCTCGCCGTTGATCTTGAGCATCTTTAAATCCACTCCGTCTTCCGTGATGTCCTCCGGATTTACGCGGGAGGCACGCGGATTGGCTTTGCGAAATACATCGTTGTAGAGCCGAACGACCAGGGTGCTCAGGGCATTCGGACTATTGTTGTAGTAGGTGGCCGTTTGGCTCCCCTCAATTCGTCGGGCCTCCGGATCAACGCGTACCTGCATCTGGTAATCGGCTGTGTTTTGCCAGTAGTTGGGCCCTGGCTTTCCGTCTTTGGAGCGCGTTCCCTCTTTGTATGCTTTCTGAAATTCGCTTGGCATATAAAGATCGGATGGCTGAGCCCCGATCGTCTGCTGTAGCCCCAGAAACAGGAGAAGCGCGATAAAGGAATATTTCATATTGGATGAATGATAATTACGATTAGTACTTTAGTTCGTTCGTACTTTAGTCAGTTAGTACTTTAGTTCGTTTGCCAGTTTGAGCCTCGGCCTTAAAAGTACAAGTCGTTTGTTAAAGAACTACTTAATACCTAAATCCATCAATCTGATCGAAAATCCGGTCTGGCAGCCGCATCTGTTCGTAGGCGCCAAATCCGGCTGTGATAGCCAACGGCCAAACCAGAAAGATGCCCACGCCGCCGGCGACGGCTTTATCCAACCAACGTCCGGCCCCGATGTGGACGGTCAGTACATTTTCATGACTGTACAGGAGCACATTGACGGCCGTATCCATGCCCACCAATTTGCGCCAGCCGCCGCGCTTGGCCGTCTGCAGCAGCAGGCCGCCGTCTTCAGTTTCGACGAGTTGGGTGTCAAAATTTTCGAACCGCAACCAGGTGCGGAGATGATCGATCAGGTTGCCGATCTCGTGGCGCGGAATATTGAACCGACGGGTGCGATACTGTTCGGTATTCATCCGGCTTTCACTGCCCGAACGATCTTCCAGCGGTTCGTTTGCTTCGTAGGTGGCGGGCTCAACGACGCTACCGCAGTTCGGACAGTACCGGGCTTGCTCAGAAACGGTGGTGCCGCAATTGCTACAGTACATTGGATACAGATCTTGGTGACCTACAAGTTAAACAATTCGAGAAATTTTATTCATCATCAGGCCCGAGCACCGCCAAAGCACCTGGTTTCCGTGGGCGTCGAGCGGCTCCCTGACTTCCAGGTCGTCCGTTTGCCGCTGCACCTGAAAGCCCAGCTGCCCGAGCTGCGCTACCAGCTTGGGAAGCGGATAGAAACGCCTCCATTGATCCGCCTGCTGAAAATTGAACGGCGTAATTAATACACATCGACCTTCGGGTGCCAGCACCCGGTACACCTCCCGGAAAAAGGATTCCGGATCACCCACCCGATCCAACAAGAACCAACTGCTTACTACATCAATACTCTGATCCGAGAAAGGCAGTGCTTCCGCTCGCGCCAGGCCTAGACGCAGGTTGGGCAGCACCGGTCCGCCGAGTTCAAGCACCGGAAAGCCGCGCGAGCAGCCATCCACTTCGAACGGCGTCCCGAGTTGCCAGTACCGCTGCGCCTGCCGCAGCAATTGGTAGCTGTAATCGATGCCCCACACCTCGCTATCCGGAAACCGTTGTGCCAATTCTCCGGCAAGCCGCCCTACCCCACAGCCAATGTCTACCACCCTGCCCGAAAGCGTTTCGGGAAGGTGCGCCATGGTCCAATCCAATACCGATTGGCAGGGATAAGTGTTCCAGTGCGCATCCGCCAGGTGCACAAGGGTCTGTCGGACCACCATTGGGTCGTATCGCTCGTATGGGTCCGCCCGAAAGGCCGCCTCGGGTTTATCCGCGAAAAAGGGGATGCCTCGTTTATAGTAGAGTGGATCGATACTCAATACCTGTCGAAATCCAGTAAAACTTTGATTATCAATAAAAATAGAGTATATTACAAGAACAAGTTCACCTTAAGCCTAGACGATTACAGAGAAATCCGGTCCTCGCCCCGCGGAGATCGGATTTTTCTTTTTAAACACCACCTCACCATCTCACTACCTCACCACCTTCCCTACCGCATCTTCGGACGCCGCCGCTTCCCGCCGCGTTGCATCATCTGATGCCCCTGGCGCCCCATGCGTTGCGCGGCGCGGATTTGGCCACGATTATTGACGATGTGCTCGAGCTGGGCTACTTGCTCCTTGACGGCCGGTTCGGTCACGCGGAGATCCTTGATGTTCTTCAGGTGCATTTTGGCCTGGTTCCACCGCTGCTGGCTGGCAGAAATTTGGGCCAGTTGCACCTGCAGCATGGCCTTTTCGTTGGGGGTCGGAATATCGATTGCTTCGGCTTGCTTGAGGTAGGCTTCTCCGGCTTTGATATCCTTACGGCTCAGCGCAATACTACCGCGCATCATGTAGTAAAACGCCCGGTTGGCGGAGTACAGCAATTTAGGCGAGATGGTAAGATTGAGGAATTTCTCCGCCTTGTCGAAGTTCTGCTTCTGTACCTCTTTCGCAGCCGGCCCGATGGTACCCAGAAAAATGTAGCCCGCCAGCAAAATGACGCCGGTTAGGATAAATGGGAAGCCGTACCAGAAGCCATAGGCCACCGATAGTACAATGCCGCCGATAATGGTAACGGCCATGAGGGCAAAACGCAGGTATGGATTAATGACAAACATGTACTTGATTTGCTTTGATCAGGTGAAGATAGGAGTCTTGGGCTGTTTTATCACAACGCCCCTCCGCTTCCTTGGTTGTGTTTTGCCAGCGCCTGGCCCAATTCCTTGAGTTTTTCCCGGAGCAGCAGATCGGTGGGTTGCTCGGCCAGGGCACGCGAATGTTCGGTGGCGGCGGCTTCGAAATCCTGCGCGACGAAGGCCACGTGCGCCAGGTTGAGGTGTGCGAGCGCGCGGTCGTTGGCCCGGTAGAGGCCGATGCCGAGGGCCTGTTGGAGGTGCTGTGCCCCTTCGGCCAGGGTCTCCGGTTGTTTGGTGTGTAGGCGCAGCAGGCCCTGTGCCAGGTGGTAGTAGGCCCGGTTGCGCTTCACCAGCCACTGCGGAAAGCGGACGCGATCGAGCAGTCGCTGCGCCCGCGCGGGTTGCCCCCGTTGTAAGTGCCGAAAGGCCTGCCACACGTTGCCAAACAGCAAATGAGTGAGCAGTAAAATGCTGGCCGCCGCATAGAACATCCAGGCTACCTCGATGCCGAAGTAGTAGTGAAACCCGGCACCCATGCCGAGGAAAATGAAAATTAACGGGAAGCGGAATTGGAGCATGTGGTGATGGTATGATGCTTTGATGTTCTGATGCTATGATCTTATGATGAATAGATAATGCAGAGGGGGGCACCAATCAGAAACCGAATCATTGAATTGACAACAAGTACCCCTTTAATGAAACCAATTCAATCTGAATAATACGCCACACAATTTCATAATCGATTCCAAAATACTCGTGAATGATTCGATTTCTGGTTCCGATGATCTGCCGCCAGGGAATATTTTGATGTTGTTGTTTTAAAGTAGCTGTTGGTCCGATTAGCCGCTTCTCCAATGATTTGCAGATTCCGGATAAGGGCGTCTACTACTATTTGTTGATTGAGAAACTCATCATAAGATAGTCCTTCCGATGAGATCAATCGAATGTAGGATATCCTGAATGGGCAGGGCGTCACTTCGTTTAGATATAAATTAAATCCGCTTTCAGGAATTCGAAATAGGGTGGCTTGATTCCCTTTTTAGAGACCAGCTCCACCTTCTCTCCCAGGATAGCCTCTATTTCCTCTGCCAAATCAATAAACTCATAGCCTACCGGTTCATAAAATAGCACCATAATATCCACGTCGCTCTCCGGGATCTGCTCTTCGCGGGCATAGGATCCGAAAAAGGCTAACTCTTCAATGGGGGACTTGGCCAGCAATGCCGGCTTGTGGGCGGTCAGGAGGGCTTCGATATCGGCTCTGGACTTCATCTGGATAAATGCCTTAATCTATAATTGAACAACGGTAGTTGGTGGAGAGGTTGAATGCAATAATCAAAACACTCGCCTGCCCACCCCTGCTCTAAAGAAGCAAAGAAGTGGCCAGACGAGTATCAGCATATCTCAGCATCAATACATTGGCAAATTGCCACATTTCCAAATCGGCAATCAATTCCGATCATCCCCACTAACCGTTCCGGAGGCTCCCGCCTCCTTGGAGCTTGCTTGCGGTACGATTAGGGCCGGTAGTTGTAGTTCTTCGTAGAGGGCATTGTAGGCCGCGACGTCTTCGCTGATGATGCCGTCCAGTACTGCCCGCTGGGCGTTCCATTCCCCGAGCAGGTCATCGAGGCGCTTCTGGGCGCTTTCGGTGGGTGCCGGCTGGTGCCCGTCGACGCGGCTGCGCAAGTTCAGTAGCTCCGCACTCAGTTGATTGGGGAAGTTGATGATGTCCTGGAAGGTCTTTTGCTTGGACTGTACGAGGTCCTCTTCCCACATTTTCAGTTTCTTCAGGATAGCTTTTCCCGTATCGACCAGCGCGGTGGCGGCTTCGTGCTCCTTGAGCAATTTGTTGAGCATTGCTACCTGATTCGTCACGTCCTTCATGCGGTTGAGGGCGTCGTGCATATCGCGGATGGCATCTTCCACCTGGGTGGTCAGTTGTTCCTGCGCTATGTAATCTTGTTGTTGAAAATCCAGATTGGGATTGGCCTTGATCATGGCCGTGGTTTCTACGGTATCCTGATCGGTGTAGAGGCGCAGGGTGTACGTACCGGGTGCCACCAACCCACCGCGGAGGTCCCCGCTGAGGGTAACGCCCTTGGGCTTGGGCAGAAATTCGCGCCGCAAATCCCAATTGTAGCGGTTGAAGCCGGCTTCCGCCGCCAGCGGAGCCGAGGCGGGGCCTTCTTTTGCTTTCTTACTGGTGAAATGCCGGATCACCTCCCCGTCGCGCAGCACGTCGAGTTGCAATTCGGTAGAATCCAATGCTGCTTCCAGGTAGTAATCGACAATCAACCCGCTGGGAGGGTTTTGGCCGGCTCCCCGCGGGGGGTTGTCGGGCGTATTCAAGTTGAAGCGGTAGGTTGCCTTTGGTTGCACCAATGCCAGTACATCCTCCGCCGCTGCTACCTCAGCTTTTACCTCCTCGTATTGCTGCAGCGCACTCAGGTCGTCCAGAATCCAGAAGGCGCGCCCGGAAGTAGCTACCACCAGATCGTTGTCCCGGATGGTCATATCGAGGATGGGGGCGTTGGGCAGGTTGCTCTGGAAGGGCTGCCAGTTGGCGCCCTGGTCGAAACTCACGTACAGCCCGCGTTCCGTCCCCGCGTAGAGCAGGCCGGGGCGAACCGGGTCCTCACGCACTACCCGTACGAAGTGGGAAGTATCAATGCCCCTGACGGTGCGTGTCCAGGTGGCTCCATAATCCGTGGTGCGGAAAATGTGGGGAGCAAAGTCATTGAATTTGTACTTGGTTACCGCCAGGTAGGCAGTGCCGGGATTGTGGGGGCTAACCTCGATCGCATTGATTAGCGCCTCTCCGCCGATAGCGGCAGGCGTTACATCGGTCCAGCTACCGCCTTCATCCCGCGTGAGCTGTACGAGACCATCGTCCGTGCCGACCCACAAGGTGCCTTCCTCGTGGGGAGAGGCAACGAGGTAGCTAATCGTATTGTAGTTTTCGCCGCCGGCCCCTTCGTTGGTGAAGGGAACGCCGCCCGGGCCTTGTTTCTCCTTGTCGTTGCGCGTGAGATCAGGGCTGATGACCTCCCAGCTCTGTCCGAGATCTTCGGTGCGGAATACCACATTGCCCGCGTGGTAAAAGACCTGCGGATTCTGGGGCTGGGCCACGATCGGTGCATTCCAGTTGAAGCGGTATTCCATTTCCTTGGGTATGCTCGCCAGACCCATGACGGGCTTGGCCATGATGTCCTTCCCGGTTTTCGTTTCGTGATCGTACACCTCGATGTTACCGAGGTAGCTGCCGCCCAGCACGTAGCGGGGGTTGTCGGGGTCGAAGGCCAGGAAGGCGCTCTCCCCGCCGGCAGACGATTCCCAGTCTTTCCAGTCAATATTGCCGCCCAGGGTGCGGCTGGCAATTTTGACCGAGGAGTTGTCCTGCTGCCCGGCGTAGACATTGTACGGCACCAGGTTGTCGGTAATGACCCGGTAGAACTGGGCGGTTGGCTGATTTTGCTGCGAACTCCACGACTTTCCGCCGTTAAAAGTGATGCAAGCACCGCCGTCGTTGGCCAGAATGATGTTTTCCGGGTTGTCGGGGTTGATCCACATGTGGTGCTGGTCACCGTGGGGATTGGGGATGGGGCGGAAACTCCGGCCACCATCAATCGATTTGAGCATCGGTGCATTCAGTACGTAAACCACATCCTCGCGCTGCGGATCGGCAAAGACTTCGATGTAGTACCAGGCGCGGGCCACCGTTATCCGGTCCTTACACACCTGCGTCCAGGTGGCGCCGCCGTCATCACTGCGGTACACGCCTCCTTTATCTCCTTTTGCTTCTATATTGGCAAAAATGCGATCCGGATTCGCCGGGCTCACATCCACGGCTACTTTACCCAGGGTATCGGGCAAGCCTTCGGAAAGGCGTTCCCAATTGGCTCCTCCGTCCGTCGATTTGTAAATGCCGCTACCCGAGCCGCCGCTGCGTACCTCCCAAGGCAGGCGGAGGTGGTCCCACATACCCGCATACAGGATGCGCGGGTTGCTTGGATCGAGCGACAAATCGGCAGCCCCCGTATTTTCATCGACGTACAGTATCCGCTCCCAGGTCGCGCCTCCGTCGGGCGAGTAATAGACGCCCCGCTCTTCGGTAGCGCCGTGCACGGCTCCCTGGACGGCCACGTAGACGCGGTCGGGGTCGTTGGGGTGGATTTCAATTTCCGCAATGTGCCGCGAGGCGGGCAGGCCTACGTGCGTCCAGGTCTTTCCGGCATCTGTACTTTTATACATACCGTCTCCCGCCGACGTCATCACGCCGCGCACGGCGTGTTCACCCGTACCTACATAGATTACATTGGGATCGCTCGGGGCTACGGCAATCGCACCAATCGAGGTGGTGTTGAATTGGCCGTCGGAGATATTCGCCCAGTTCACCCCAGCATCTTCAGTCATCCAGACGCCACCGCCAGTACTTCCGAAGTAATAGCGAAGGGGTTGCCCGGGCACGCCCGTGGCTGCATTGGAGCGGCCGCCCCGGAAGGGACCGATATTGCGCCATTGCTGGCCGTGAAAAATGGAATCGAGCATACTATCTTGGGCGTGCAAAGAAACAACCGCCAAAAACAGAAGGCAGATAAGGCATGGAAGAGAAAACGATCGCATGAGTGTTCTATCTAGTGAAAGTATACAGACAATATAACAGCTTATCGGACAAATTCTTAGCCCCCGGCTCGAACTTTTCTAAGAACCTGGATCAAAACGCACACGACCCCATCTCCTGCTCAGGGCAAAGGCACCAAAATGATCAGTACGGTGGTTTTGGGCTTGCTTGTTAGGTGATAAGCCCGTATCTTTGCGATACCATCCAATAACTGCCCCAGCGGCAGCCGTTCTCACAAAATAGCCCACTTTTTCACACGGCCGTTT
>CAZDET010000111.1:0-10853 GCA_964504335.1 uncultured Saprospiraceae bacterium | reverse complement strand
CAATCCTTTTAGGCCATCAGTTTTGTGTCGACCACAAAAATTGTCAAAGAAGGATTTGTTTCTATATAAAACAAAAAAGTGCAGCCTTGGTCTTATTATTTCTCTTTGTTATTCATTTATCCCAGTAAGGCTGAGCGATTTTATTACACTCGAGTATGAAGGCCACCCAATCGTATTCGAGTTTTCTGATGGTAATAGGATGGTCAATGCTAACCAGATGGGCCGCCCGGAAACGCCGATTATTGATGAGCTTCGCTCGGTCGTGCGCCGGATAGACGAGCAGGGAATACAGCAGGAATTTATTCAGGAAGAGGTCGATCAAATACACGACCGGCTGGACGTAAATGAAGACCGGATGGTTGATATAAAAGCAAAGCTTTTGGCTTCGGAGAGCCTGTTGTTGAGCGTCCGTTTGAGCTAAAGCGTGCACAACGCTGGGGCCGCATCGCATCGCAGGTCAGCAAGGAACGAGGCCGGGTATTTGACGATACTTACGGTGAAGTTTGGGCCTATGACATTACAATTTTGAAAGAAGTCGTGAGCCACGATGACGAGTGGTGCGTGATTTTTTAACGCTTCCCTTTGGCGAATTGCGCTTCTCGTTGTCCTTTAAGTTCACAATTCAGGTGGAAACAAACGCAGCTGTAGATGTAGCTGTAACTATAAGAAAAGCCCCTACCTGCCCGATGGGATTTTCCCGTTCCCGATGCTTTCCGCCTAGTAATCCAAGAAACTATAAATCGTTACTCCGAAAAATTTTCATCCTCCATTCGTTTGATTATCAAAAGATACCGCTTTTCACGATTAGGTTTAGTATGTTTATATCAACCAATTAATAACTTAAACCTATACTCATGCAAGCTTCGGAAAATATTGAACCCAACGCTACCAGCAGGGATGTCGCCAAGGTAAGAGCGCACGATGCCATTGTTGGAGTACTCTATTTGATCTCCGTAGTGCTGGCCTATCAGTTTGGCCTGCAATGGCTCCTAATTGCGCTGGCAGTGGCGGTATTGCAAATCATAAGTCCCTTTACAAAATTCTGCCCGGTATACACGGTATTGAATAAGCTAATGCCAGATTCCACCCCCATTCAAAACGGGAAATAGCCGTTCGCTAGTAGGCAGCGGTTCGCAGGCAGCGCAGCCGTCCCTGACTCCTGGTGATGGGACGGCCAATCTCTTCTTACCAGGAATTCTCACCTGCTACGGATGACAAACCTCATCCACGCCTTCCCGAAAGGCAGCCACCTTTGTGTAAGTACGATCTTAACCACGAAATACTTACACCATGCAACTCTTTGGAGCAAGCTTCGGAACCGTTGTGCAGCGTTATTTTCTGATGATGTTCATCGTCATCTTAGCAGGGTTTATCGGCCAGTGGTGGCTGTCTATTTTGGCCTTCCCCGTAGTCATTTCGGCAATTTGCGCCATTTCCTTCGGCAAGCCTTCCGAATCCGGCAAGTCAGAAAAAACCACGCTGCGCCCGACAAATCAGCAATCGCTTTCGGAAGCCGCTTAGCAACCAACCGTCCATGATCGACCCGCGCCTCATTTCGAAGTACGATGTACCGGTGCCAAGGTACACGAGCTATCCTACTGTGCCCAACTGGCAACCGGCCGCACCGACCGAAGAGACGTGGTTTCGGGCGACCGACGATAAACTTCGTCGAAATACCGCCACGAGCCTCTACCTCCACCTACCCTTTTGCGAGCAACTGTGCACCTACTGTGGCTGCAATAAACGCATTACCAAAAACCACGACGTGGAAGCTCCCTATATCCAGGCACTACTGGGCGAATGGGAGCTGTACCGCCGGCATCTGGAAGAGGTGCCGCTGATCAACGAAATCCACTTGGGTGGAGGCACGCCCACCTTTTTCAGCCCCGAGTCGCTCGATCGACTGCTCAGTGGCCTGCGGAAGTACGGACAGTGGTCGGGCCAACTGGCCGGAAGCCTAGAGGTACACCCCAGCAGTACGACCGAGGCTCATCTCCGGGTGCTGTACAACCACGGATTCCGCCGCATCAGCATTGGCGTGCAGGACTTTTCCCAACGCATCCTGCAAATCATCAATCGCCGGCAAACGACCGAGCAGGTCTACGAGAACGTCGCCCTGGCCCGCGCCGTCGGCTACCAGTCGATCAATTTCGACCTGATTTTCGGCCTACCCACCCAAACCCCGCAAGATATCGCCCGGACGATGGACGAGGTCGCCCAGCTCCTACCCGATCGAATCGCCTTGTACAGCTACGCGCACGTTCCCTGGAAACAGCCCAGCCAACGGGCCTACTCGGAGGTAGACTTACCACGGGGCGCTGAGAAGCGCCGCCTGTACGACCTTGCCCGCGGGCAGCTACTCGCCCTCGGCTATACCGATATCGGGATGGATCACTTCGCATTGTACACCGACGACCTCTACACCGCCAAGGCAAGCGGCTCCATGCACCGCAACTTCATGGGCTTTACCGATCGCTACACGGAGGTCAATATTGGCCTCGGGGCTTCCGCAATCGGAGATGTCGGAAATGTCTACGTGCAGAACGAAAAGCGCGTCGAGTCCTATCAGGAAGCCATTTACTCCGGGCAACTCCCGATTGTGAAAGGCCATCAACTCAACGAATTGGAACAACTCATTCGCCGACATATACTCAACCTGATGTGCCGGGATGCCACGACCTGGACGGCGCAGGAGCTTCGCCTCCTTCCGCACCTGGCTGACCCCACGCACTGGGCCGATCTGATTTCCGACGGCCTGATCCGGCATTCGCGCAGCGGACTGGCCGTTACCCGATCCGGGCAAGCCTTTATTCGGAATATTTGCGCCCGACTGGACCTTTATTACACCGGTACGGTTTCCAACACGCCGGTTTACAGCCAAGCCGTATAAGCCTTGACGAAGTACGCCACATACCAAGCGCCAACCGCTACCGGCCACGGCAGCTGTACCCACTGCGGTACCGCCTGCACCACGGATACCTACCGCACGGAAACCGACGTGTTTTGCTGTGCCGGCTGCCAGACGGTTTACCAATTGCTACAGGAAAACGGCCTGGGCGACTTCTACGCCCACAGCCCCGACGCCGGCCGATCGCAAGCCGGTCGCGATGTGCCGGATTACGGATGGCTGGCCGAGCCGGCCATGCAACGCGCACTTATCGAATTTCAAAACGACACCCAAACCCGGCTTTCCCTCTCCCTACCCGATATCCACTGTGCCTCCTGCATTTGGTTGTTGGAAAACCTGCACCGATTGCACGAGGGCGTTTTGAGCGCTACGGTCAACTTCGTCCGCCGCGAGGCCCGGATCACCTTTGATCACGAACGATTATCGCTGCCCGAACTGGCGGATTTGCTCACCCGCATCGGGTACCCGCCGCACTTCAGCCTGGAGGATGTGGAGGGCGGCCCCGCCAAAAAAACCGATCGGCGACTCATTTACCAGATTGGGCTGGCGGGATTTGCCTTCGGCAATATCATGCTGCTCAGTTTCCCGGAATACCTGGGGCTGGAGGGCACGGTAGAAGCGGGGATGCACCAGATCATTCGCTACGCCAATCTGGCATTGGCCATTCCGGTACTGTTTTACAGCGGCTCTTCCTTCTGGCAATCCGCGCTGCAGCACTTGCGGCACGGACGGCTGCACCTCGACGTACCGATCACCATCGGCATGCTGGTATTATTTGGCCGCTCTGCCCTGGATATTATGTGGAATATCGGTCCCGGCTACCTCGATAGCCTCGCGGGATTGATCTTCTTCCTGCTCATTGGAAAATGGTTTCAGCAACGCACCTTCGACCGCCTGTCGTTTGAACGCGACTACAAGGCCTATTTCCCCATCGCAGCCACGGTGATGGACGGCTCCACGGCCCGCTCCATTTCTCTGAATGCGGTAGCCATCGGCGACCGGCTCCGCGTGCGTACGGGCGAATTAATCACGGCCGACGGCATTCTGCAAAACGAGGAGGCGGCCATCGATTACAGTTTCGTCACCGGCGAATCCGAACCAGCCATCCGGCAACGGGGCGATCAATTGTACGCCGGCGGCCGGCAAACGGGAGCCGCCATCGAGCTCATTGTCACCAAAAAACCTTCCCAATCCTATCTGCGCCAGTTGTGGAACAACGACGTATTTGAAACCGACCGGCCGGATACGAGTCGGGTACTCGACCTGATCGGGCAACACTTTACGCGCACCATTCTGCTCATTGCGCTGGTCACTGCGCTCTTTTGGCTTCCCAAAGATATTGGTACGGCATTGCACGCCTTTAGCTCGGTGCTGATCATTGCCTGCCCCTGCGCGCTAGCACTGGTGTTGCCCTTTACCTACGGGAGCGTGCTGCGGTATTTGGGGCGGCAATCGTTTTACCTGCGCCACCTTTCGGTAGTCGAGCAATTGCAGCAGGTCGACGCCGTCGTCTTCGATAAGACCGGCACCCTCACCGATTCGGCCAATGCGTCGATGCAGTCGCTGGGTGCCCCCATTCCCGATGGCGTAGCGCCTTACCTGCTCCGTCTGGCGAAACAATCGATGCACCCGCGCAGCCGGCAGCTGGCTGCATATTTGGAGGCAGCGCATGTCTCCCCATCCGATACCTCCCTCCAGGATTTTGAAGAACGCATCGGTAGTGGCCTACGGGCCCGCATGGAGGGCCGCACCTTCCGAATCGGGAAAGCCGACTTCGTCGATTCCTCCGGCCAATTAGCGCTTCCTCCCGGAGCGGCGCTCTACTGGAGCGTAGACGATGAGCAAGGCGGGGGCCTACAGATCTCGCAGCCACTGCGCGCGGGGGTCGATTCCCTCCTTGCGATGGCCCGAAAACTTGGTCCGACCTACCTACTGTCGGGCGATCAGGATCGGGAGCGGGAACGCTTTAGCCGCTACTTTCCGGAAGACCATTTGTTCTTCTCCCACAGCCCTCAGCAGAAACTGGCCTTTATCCGGTCGTTGCAAGCGCAGGGGCATCGGGTGATGATGTTTGGCGATGGCCTCAACGACGCCGGAGCCTTGCAAGCCGCCGATGTAGGCGTGGTTATCACCGAAGACACCGGCCACTTCGTACCCGCCTGCGACGCGATTCTCTCGGCCGATCAGTTGACCCAACTTCCGCGCCTGCTGCGCTACGCGCAGCGTAGCCGCAGGATCTTGTTCATTGCATTTGCCCTGGCATTCCTGTACAACGTAGTGGGACTGAGCTACGCCGTGCAGGGTTTGTTATCGCCGGTGGTGGCGGCTATTTTGATGCCGCTTTCCTCCATTACAATTGTCGCGATTGGGACGCTGGGGAGTTATTTGCTGTATCGAGCCACGCGCCTACCGGAGCCGGCTACGGGCACTGCCTGACCAGACTACTGCTGCGTCGAAGACGCTGTGCTTAAAACTGGCCGGGTGCCGGTATTTATACGAAGCGACAAAGCGTTTACAGTCGGCTGGAGAGCCGATTGCCGGGCTGGGCCGGTGCACACCATTATACGTGGGTGGGAATGCCCGCCCTCCTATCCTGCCTACCTTGGGTGGTACGCAGGTAGCCCGAGCGTGCTATCCGCACACGACTACCAGCAATGTCTGCTGACGTTCAATCGGTCCAAAGGCTCAAACCGCTCGAAGTACAGCATGAACGGCCGTACAAGGAATATCGTATTGGATGCTTGGGCCTGCCCACTGGGCAGCTAGAGGTGAGAATGATAGTAGTAAGATCGGCTTTTTTACCCTAGCAGTCAAGACCCGACCCACAAATTCCCAAATGAACGCAAAAAAACTCCCGATACCAGAATTCTCACCTTTCCCAGGTGACAAATAGCACCATGTACCCGTGGGATAAATTCGACCTTGATCCCGAAATAAAACACGTACTAAGATGAATATCATGTTCCCGGTTTCCAGGTTGATGTCCACGGATCTAGTGACCGTCAATCCGGATACCCCGCTTACGGAAGTGCGCAAGCTGATGGATCAGCACGAAATTCACCATCTACCCGTTGTAGAGTTCCGCCGCATTGTCGGCTTGATCAGCAAAACTGATTTACTCCACTTCCTGCATGGCTTTACCCAGAATCCGCACGAAGAAGTCATGGAAGCAGTTCGCCTGAAGCGTTGGACGGCCAAGGAAATCATGACAACAAAGCTCGGTAAAGTACAGCCTAACGACACCATCCGCACGGCCCTGGATATCTTCAAAATCAATCGCTTTCACGCACTACCGGTCGTGGAAGGAGAGGAACTGGTTGGTATTCTAACCACCCACGATATCATCCGTGCCCTCGCGGATAGTCCGATCGCACTCTCCGATTATTCGGACGACAAATAATCAAGTGACAAATGTCACATCGGCCTTTTGACAAAGCTCATCGGCCTGCCCTAGCCCACCATCTATCTTGTGTCAAAATTCGAACGCAATGTTCATTATCCTTTTTTTAATTGGCTTGAGCCTCATAGTGGCAATCGGATTTTTAGGGGCGTTCTTCTGGGCGGTCCGATCTGGTCAATACGACGATGGGGTTACGCCTTCTATTCGCATTCTATTTGACGATTCCGTAAAATCTAAATCCGAAGAATAATGGAGGTCCCCGCAACCACTACGGAGAGCGTTCGGATCGAACGCTTTTTTTATGACAACGCCATCGTCCGAAAATTTGCCTACGCCACGGCGGTATGGGGCCTGGTCGGCACGTTGGTTGGACTCATAGCAGCACTACAACTTATTTATCCCAGTCTGAATTTTACTCCCGAAACGACCTTCGGGCGCCTGCGCCCGCTCCACACCAACGCGGCCATTTTCGCTTTTGTGGGGAACGGTATTTTCATGGGAACCTACTACAGTTTGCAGCGGCTACTGAAAGCCCGCATGTACAGCAATTTTCTGAGTCAGTTTCACTTTTGGGGCTGGCAACTGATCATTTTAGCTGCCGCACTGACATTACCCCTCGGCATTACCAGTTCGCACGAATACGCGGAGCTGGAATGGCCGATCGACATAGCCATTGCCCTCGTTTGGGTCGCTTTTGGCATTAATATGTTCGGTACGATTTTGAAGCGCCGCGAGCAACACTTGTACGTGGCCATTTGGTTTTTCATTGCCACCTGGGTAACCGTAACGGTCTTGCACATCGGCAATAACCTCGAGTTGCCGGTAAGCCTCTGGAAATCCTATCCGGTATTTGCCGGCGTACAGGATGCCCTGGTGCAGTGGTGGTACGGCCACAACGCCGTAGCATTCTTCCTCACCACGCCTTATTTAGGGCTGATGTACTACTTCCTGCCAAAGGCGGCCAATCGTCCGATCTACTCCTATAAATTATCGATCATTCACTTTTGGGCCCTCATCTTCATTTACATTTGGGCGGGCCCGCACCACCTGTTATATACTAGCCTTCCCGACTGGGCACAATCGCTGGGGATGGTGTTTTCCCTCATGCTGATCGCACCTTCCTGGGGCGGTATGCTCAACGGCCTGCTGACGCTAAGAGGTGCCTGGGACCGCGTTCGGGACGACCCTGTTTTGAAGATGATGGTGGTGGCCGTAACGGCCTACGGGATGGCCACTCTGGAAGGACCATTGCTTTCAATTAAGTCTTTCAACGCCATCAGCCACTTCACGGACTGGACGATCGGACACGTCCACGTCGGAACACTCGGCTGGAACGGCATGCTGACCTTCGGTATTCTGTATTGGTTGCTGCCGCGCCTGTTCAATACTAAACTATTCAGCAAGCGGCTGGCCAACGTCCACTTCTGGATGGCTACCCTGGGTATGATGTTCTACGTGATTCCACTGTACTGGGCCGGCTGGACCCAGAGTATGATGTGGAAGCAATTCACCCCGGACGGACTGCTGCAGTACGGCAACTTCCTCGAAACCGTCACTCAAATCCTCCCCATGTACGCGATGCGTGCCTTCGGAGGAGCGATCTACGTAGCGGGCGTCGGATTGATGATCTACAACCTGATCAAGACTGTCGGTCAGGGCAATTTCGTAGCCAACGAGGGTGCGGAGGCGCCTGCATTAGTAAAAGTTGGCGGTCATAAGGGTGAACACTGGCACCGCTGGATCGAGCGTCGCCCTATTCAACTCTTGATCGGTGCGACAATTGCTATCCTCATTGGCGGCCTGGTCGAAATCTTTCCGATGCTCCTCGTAGACGAGAACGTACCCAAAATCAGCACCGTACAACCCTACACCCCCTTGGAACTGGAGGGCCGCGACATCTACATTCGCGAAGGCTGTATCAGCTGCCACAGCCAGATGGTACGTCCCTTCCGATCCGAGACGGAGCGCTACGGCGAGTATTCCAAGTCGGGTGAGTTCATCTACGACCGTCCCTTCCTGTGGGGCAGTAAGCGGACCGGCCCCGACCTGCACCGCCTGGGCGGTAAGTATCCGGACTCCTGGCACTACAACCACATGCTCGATCCGACCCTTACCTCCCCCGGTAGTATCATGCCTCCGTACGACTGGCTCCTCGAAGACAAGATCGATACCAGCCTGACCGCACAGAAAATCAAGGTGCTGCGGCAACTAGGTACCCCCTATCCGGAGGGTTATGAAGACCGCGCCGTGGCCGACCTGCAAGCACAGGCATTCACTATTGCCAGCTCCCTACGAAAGGACAATATCGTAGATGACCAGCTCGAAGAGCGGGAAATCGTAGCCATTATCGCCTATTTGCAGCGGCTCGGTACGGACATCAAACCCAAACCACAAGCTGCTAACTAATAAAAGACAACTCATCATGGCAAAATACATTCTGGAGCGCGCGGGCGATATCGATTGGATGGCCTTATTTGCGTTGCTCACCTTCTTCATCATCTTCTCCGTGAGCGTCATTGTGCTCTTCATGGGTAATCGCCGCCGCTTCGACCATATGGCGCGACTCCCGCTCGACGACTACGCTCCAAGTACAAATCCGGAAACCATCGAATCATGAAGCAGGCAATTAAAATTTTCGGCGCGCTTTTGCTCGTGGCTTCCGGCCTCGAGGGGCAGGCACAGGACACTGCCCCCGCCCAATCGAACGTCCTGGAGTACAGCATGCTGGTGCTGGGGGCCGTCGCCGTACTGGCGGCCCTGGGTGCCATCTGGTATATGATTAATACCCTGCTCTACCTCCAAAAAGTGCGACTCCTCGAACAGTATGGCCCCGCCCAATTGGCCGAAGCGGGTATGACCGTAAATCAGGAGCCGCTATGGAAGCGAATCTACAAGCGCATGACCCAGGTGGTGCCCGTCGAGCGCGAGCGCGAAGTTATGCTAGACCACAATTACGACGGCATCCGCGAACTGGACAACCGCCTGCCACCCTGGTGGCTGGCTCTCTTTTACATCACAGTGGTATTTGGCGTCGTGTACTTGTACGTGCAGCACTTCAGCGACTACGGCATTTCTTCTGCCGAAGAATACGTACAGGAAATGGAAGCCGCCGAAGAAGCCGTATCGGCCTACCTCGCCCAGCAAGCGGATCAGGTAGACGAAGAAACCGTCACCGCATTGATCGATGAGCAATCGCTGGCTAGTGGAGAATTGATCTTCCAGGCCAACTGCGCCACCTGCCACGGCCAGGCCGGTGAAGGGGGCGTGGGGCCAAACCTGACCGATGCCTACTGGGTACACGGCGGAAATATCAAAGAAGTATTCAAAACCGTCAAATACGGTGTGCCCGAAAAAGGGATGATCGCCTGGAAGGCCCAACTCCGGCCGGCCGATATGCAACGGGTGGCTAGCTTCATCCTCTCCCTTCAAGGAACCGATCCTCCCAATGCGAAGGAGCCAGAAGGAGAATATGTCGAGCCAAGTGTCGTAGAGGGCTCCGACACCAACGCCCTAGATGCAGAAGCCACGAGCAGCTTACTGAAAATTGAGCAATAATGGAAGCAAATACCACAGCACCGGCTCCGATCGATCTCCCGGACGAAAGCGGGTTTCGGGATCACATCGCCACGGTTGATGAACAGGGCCGGCGCAACTGGATTTATCCGAAAAAACCATCCGGTCCTTATTACAAGTACCGCACCTATCTGAGCTGGGTCTTACTGGCCATCCTGTTTGGGTTGCCCTTTATTAAGGTGGCCGGTGAGCCCTTTGTCTTACTGAATGTCCTGGAACGCCGGTTCATTCTGTTCGGATTTCCATTTTCAACGCAGGATTTTCACCTCTTTGCCCTATCGATGATCGCAGGTATGCTATTCATCGTGCTGTTTACCGTAGTGTTCGGGCGGCTTTTCTGCGGCTGGGTGTGCCCTCAGACGATTTTTATGGAAATGGTTTTCCGAAAAATCGAATACTGGATCGAAGGGGATGCCAACCAGCAGCGAAAGCTCAACAAGGCACCCTGGACCACGGAGAAGGTACTGAAGAAGAGTGGTAAGCAATTGATATTCATCCTGATTTCCGTAGCGATTGCACACACCTTCTTGTCCTACATCATCGGACTGGATGATCTGGTAGAATTGATCAGCCAGCCACCCTGGCAGCAACCCGCCGGCTTTATTGCTATGGTCGTGTTTACCGGCGCGTTCTACTTTGTATTCTCCCGGATGCGCGAGCAGGTGTGTATTGCTATTTGCCCTTACGGCCGCCTTCAGGGGGTTTTACTCGACAAGAATAGCATCAGCGTCATGTACGATTGGGTGCGTGGCGAGCCCCGCGGAAAAATGAAGCGGCAGAAACAGAAGAAAGCGGCAAAGAAGGACTGCTCCGACGGCTGCGGCAATTGCCAGAGCGGCCTGGCCTGTGAAGAAACCGCTACCCCCCTTCCGGTCCTCGGCGACTGCGTAGATTGTAATCTGTGTGTGCAGGTTTGCCCCACCGGTATCGACATTCGCAATGGCACCCAGCTAGAATGCGTCAACTGTACCG
>CAZDET010000110.1:7278-11233 GCA_964504335.1 uncultured Saprospiraceae bacterium | reverse complement strand
CTGCAGCACATGGGTCGCAACGTCTTGCACCTCGATACGGCCCTACAGGCCAACCTCAAACACTCGCTAGCCCCAACGAACGACGTCGGTCGTGGAAAACTGAGCTTAAGATCCGCGGGTGTTTTTGAACGATCGATGGTCCGTGGCCATTTGCACGCGAAGGTGTTACTCATCCAGTGAGTTATCAGAGTAATCGAAACCTATCCCTAATAACAAAACCCAACACCATGCCCAACCCCATCCCCCTCTTCCAAGAACGCCACCTCGACGTCGACGGCGTCGAGCGCGATTACTTGATCCACGAGCCCTTCCCGTTGATCGCCGGCCGGGCCTATCCCTTAATCCTCGCTTTCCACGGCGGTACGCCCGTCACCACCGACCCCAAGGGAACGAAGGACGCCCGGCACTCCATGGCCACGCACTGGGAGGCCATCGCCGCGGCCCTACCCGCCGACGTGCGCATCGTCTGCCCGCTGGCCGATTGGGTGCCCCAGGACGACGATACCGCCCGCGGCCGCTACAAGTGGCGGCACGTGCTGCCCGGCAGCACCGAAGTACCCCGGGAGGATCCCAACTTCGTTACCGCGCTCCTGGACAAGTACGGCAAAGATCCCGACCGCACCTACGCGGTAGGCTTCTCCAGCGGCGGCGGCATGACCGGCCAACTGACGCTGCTGGATGATTTCGTCGATCGCATCCGGGGCTACGCGGTCATTTCTTACCCCTTCTACTTCGCGCAGAAGATCGCCCTGGGGGACGCGCGCGCGCAGGTAACGCCCAAACCCCTGCTGTACATGCACGGTACGGCGGACGATAACTGGGTGCGCTACCACGACGACGGCTCCGGCAATTTGGAAATCCAGGCCCTACCGCCCGAAATTATGCGCGACTGGAAAAATCGCAATCACACCGAGGACGAACCCGAATACACCACGATCCTGACCGTGGATCGGGACATGGCCATGATCGAGCAGCTTTTTCTGCCCCGCTCTACGGCGCCGTTGATCCAGCCCATCGCCTCGCGGAGCCGGCGCGAGGTAAATCGCTCGCTACCTTCCTTCCGGCGTCGGGAAACGACTGCCGGCGAACCCTTATCATTCATCACCAACCTCAACGCCGGGCACAATTGGCCCCGTAAACCCGGCCAGGGCGCCAAGTTGATCACCACGATCTCGACGACCTACCTGATCTGGAACTTTTGGACCTATCACGCCGGGCTGGTCGTCGGTCCGTCTCCGGGCCTGCGGTCGGTGATCTTCGATCCGGAGCAGTAAAAGCGATCAATCCGGAAGTTCCCGTGCCGTGTATCTCCACAACTCGTAACTTTCCGTATATTCCATGCACTAAACTAGATAACCACCAACCCAATAAACCCATGCCCATCATCTCCCTGGCCATCCAAAAGGGCGGCTCCGGTAAAACGACTACCGCCATCAACCTGGCCGCCGCGCTGCGGCGCATGGGGCGCAGCGTTTTGCTGGTGGACATGGACCCGCAGGCTAATCTCACCCACTCGCTGGGCCTGACCGAAGAGGTAGAACCGAGCATTTACCACTTACTCAAGACCGAGATGGACGGCGACGCCGCCGACCTGACTACCATTATACAAGAGACAAAGAGCGGCCTCCACCTGGCGCCGGCCTCCCTGGAGTTGGCGGGGGCCGAACTGGAACTGGTCAGCGTCTACGGGCGTGAGCAACTGATCAAGCGGATGCTGCAGCCGCTGCGCGATCAATACGATTACATCCTGCTCGATTGCCCACCCGCCATCGGGATGCTGACCGTCAATGCGCTGGTGGCCAGCGAGTACGTGCTACTGCCGCTACAAGCCGAGTTCTTGCCCTTCCGGGGGCTGCAGAGCTTCATGACGCACTTCCAACGCCTGCAGCGTACGCTAAACCCCGATCTGATCATCCTGGGGCTAGTGCTGTCGCGCTTCGATCCCCGCATCGTGGTGCACCGCGATATCCGCGCCCGCCTACAGGAAGACTATCCGGGGATGTTGTTTGCTACAAGCATCCGCACCAACATCGCCCTCTCCGCCGCCCAACAGCAAGGACTCGATATCTTTAGCTTCGAAGCCACTTCCAACGGGGCCGAGGATTACCTCTTCCTGGCCCACGAGGTAGATCAACGCATCAACAGCTCTTAAACCCACACTCCCACTCAAACCCACACCACCCAATGCATAGCCGCCAAAACAGCAATTTTCAACGCCGCGAAAAGCGCCACTTCGTGCGCCTGTTTCCCGAGCTCGACCCACTGGAACTCAACGATCGGCAACTATGGTGCTACGCCGAACGCATGATGGATTGGGGCTCGTGGGAAAAGGACGATAGCACCACCATCTCGAACGGGCTGGCCATCTTCAGCCAGTTTCTGGCGCACGATATAACTTTCGATGCCAGTTCGCGCCTGCGTGCTTTCAATTTTACCCAGCAAATTCAAAACGACCGCACCACCAACCTGGATCTGGATTGCCTCTACGGGCAGTACACGCAGGATTTTTACTACGATGCCGACGACCGCGAAAAGTTCCTGCTTGGGCAATGCTATTCCGACGGCCGGCACGAATGGTATGACCTGCCGCGCAACAGCCAGGGCAAGGCCATCATCCCCGATAGCCGCAATGATGAGAATATTATCGTGTCGCGCATGCAGGTCCTGTTTATGCAGTTTCACAACCGCATGGTCGATCACCTGCGTGCCGGCGATTGCCCGCCCAATGTCTTTGAGGCCGCTCGCCGGGAAGTGATCTGGCACTACCACTGGATCATCATCCACGACTATCTGTACAAGATGATGGACAAGAGCATTTACAGCAAAATCCGGAGTGAAGGGGGGCAATTCTATCGCTGGCCGACCGCCTTGCCGCTGGAGTTTACGGGGGCTGCTTTCCGGGTTGGCCATTCGCAGTCGCGCGACGTCAATCGCATCAATGCCGATACGGAGAAGAGCCTCTTCGAGCTGGGCTTCTTTTCCGCGATGGAGGAGTACGTCGACTGGCACTACCTGTTCAATTTCGGCGATGGCCTGACCCAGTACGCCCGCCGTATCGACACACAAATCGGCCGGTCTTTCCATCAAATTCCGTTCATTAAGACCAATGATCGCAAGGAACAATCGCTGCCATTTCGTAACTTGAGAAGAGGCGTCGCCTACGGCTTGCCCTCGGGCGAAGACGTCGCCAAGCGCCTGGGCTTCGAGCCGTTAGATATCCCGGAAACCAAAAAGTTCCGCTTCCCGGGCACCCCGCTGTGGTACTACATCCTCAGAGAAGCTGATCTACTAGGCGACGAAGGCGAGTTTATGGGTCCCGTCGGCAGTACCTTGCTGGGTGAGTGCTTCCTCACCCTGATGCAACACGACGACGAGTCCTTCCTCAAATTGTACCCACAGTGGCGTCCGTCTCTGGGCCGCGAGCCCGGCAAGTTTGATTTCGTCGATTTGATTTGTTTCACCGAAAACCTCGACTAACCATGGCCTTCAAAACTACCCGCAGCAGCCGACGACTCCGCAATGCGCACCAGCACGACGCTCAAAAAACCGGCGACGACAAGGCCTTCTTCCATCCGCCTACCGTGCAGACCAAAGAGGACGGCGCCTTCTTTCAGCCCAAATTGAAAATCGGCCACCCCGACGACCGCTACGAACGGGAAGCCGATACCGTAGCCAGCCGCGTAGTAGATGACCGCGGCCGCGGCACGGGCATCCAGGACCGTGGCCCGGCCATCCAGACCATGTCCGACAGTAAAATTGAGGAGGATCGCGACGTACAGGAAAAAGCCGATAATCGCATTCAGCGGGCAGGCGTAGAGGAAGAAGAACCTGTCCAGAAGCAGGGAATGGAGGAGGAAGAGGAAGCCGTACAGGCCCAAGAAATGGAAGAAGAAGAAGCCGTACAAGCACAGGGAATGGAGGAAGAAGAAGCTGTACAGGCCCAAGAAATGGAAGA
>CAZDET010000110.1:0-7178 GCA_964504335.1 uncultured Saprospiraceae bacterium | reverse complement strand
GTACAGGCCCAAGAAATGGAAGAGGAAGAAGCTGTACAAGCACAAGGAATGGAGGAAGAGGAGGAACTTCAAATGAAACCCACTGCCCGTCAACCAGCCCGGCCCTCGGCTAAATTAGCCGGGCAGCTGCGCAACCGCTCCGGCAAGGGCCGGGCGCTGGATGCGGCCGTCCAGCATCAGATGGAGCAGGGCTTTGGTCGTGATTTCGGCCACGTCAATATCCATACCGATGGAGCAGCTGTAGAGATGAACCAGGACCTGCGGGCGCGGGCTTTCACGAGGGGTAAAGACATTTACTTCAACGCGGGCCAGTACCGGCCCGAGACCAGTGAGGGGCAACGCCTGCTGGCACACGAACTGACCCATGTAGTGCAACAGGGCGCGGCCGGGCCACAGGTACAACGCGAAGCCGAGACCGATGCCTCCGGCGCACATACGGGCAATTTTATTTTTCGCCGGACCGGCTTTTACTACAACGTCCGCCGCCGGGTGGCCGATGGCCCGCTGACAGATGAGGAACTCCTAGCGTTGAAGCGCAACGCCATCCTCCGCAACGGCACGGTGCAGCATGCCGAACTGCTGCTCATGGCGGCCATGCTCCGTCCGGAAAACGTAGCTCTGCTAAGGGCCCACCGCAGAGGCTCCTTCATTTTGCCGATGGCCGATATCCTGCCGGCGCACCGCGACCATGTGATGAACGTCGATCGGGGGCAGCTCTCGGCCGAGATGCTGCGCCTGCGCGGCGAGCGCGATGCGCTGGCCGAAGGCAGCGCCGAACGCACGGCCAAAGACGAGGAAATTCGCCAATTGGCCGAGCAGCGCATCCAGGACGAACTGGCCGGTAGCTCCTTTGCCGATAAGGCCATCGAACTAATCATGGTCGATACGGTGCCCCAGGATGAAATCCTGGAAGCCATGCTCAACGCGGCCTCTGACAGTACGGCCGGCGACAAAGCCATGGCCGGGATCGCCTACGTGGTGGCCAAGGAGATCAACCATCCTACCGCGGCCCATCTGCGCAGTGGTCGGCTGCACGTCGATGCCCTCATTCCACGGGTGTACCGGCGAATAGTGGGCGGTGGCGAAGCGGCTTATCAGTACTCTACGACGGGGGACGTCCTAAAGGCGAATACCTTGTACTTGCCTACTAGTCTTAGCTTGCTGCCTACGACTAACCGAGCATTGATTATCCACGAACTGACCCATGCCGGAGAAGACCTGACCGGCCCGCAACGAAATGTCAATACTATCGATCTGGAAGCAAGGGCCTACGTGGCCCAAGCCAAGTACATTCTGGATCGTTTTCGGGCCAATCCGCCCCATCCGGATTCGGATGATATGCACCGGGCCAGTTTTATTGCCGATGACGATCCGGTCCACTACTGGGCCTACTACGCGGCTGCCAAGGCGAATCAGGCCCACTACGAAGCTACCCTGCGGCTGATCCTGACCTCTGATCCGTTGAATAAATCGGCTGCGGATATTACGGCCGATCTCTCCAAAAGCGCTGCTGAGATCGATCGCCTCCTGCGCGCCGCCATCGGGGCCATGCGTACCCCTCAGGGTAATCCGCTCTATCCTCCCGGACAGACTACCGAGATCGGTGGCCCAGGTGGGCACTTCTTCCAGTAATTACCCTATTCCCGACGCGAAACCAGACCAGCATGACTGCCAATCCTACCGATACCATTACCTACCAGGATATTCTGACTGGTCTGGCTGATCTGGAAGCGCTTATCGAATACCGGCTCGCGGATTACCTTGCCGAAGGGGATAAAACCAATCCCGTTTCGGAGCCGGCGTCCATTGAGTTTAACGTAGGATTGCAGGCAGCTTCTCCGTTTCGGGCGCTGCGCGAACAATTTCAACCCACGCCGGCCGAATGGACGGTCCTTTTTACAGCATTGGCCCCGGCGGTTAGCCCCGATTTTTTTGAGACCACTTTACAACGCTATCTCAAACAAGCCGGCGACTTCCCGCTCCTGGGGGGTACACGCGGCAAAAACTTCCGCGGCTTTTTGCCTACCGGAGAGACTGTGCTATTCTTATTGGCGGGCGACGATCCTGAAGTGCGGCTCCACTACCGAAAACTCTTTACCGGGGATCACTACTTTGCCGCGAAGCGGCTACTGTGGTTGGAAGATGTGCCCGAAGGAGAGCCTTCTCTAAGTGGCAAGCTCGTGCTCAATGCCGACTTGGTAGAGAAATTGCTGACGGGCTACGAGCCTCGCCCCCATTTCAGTATGCGCTTTCCGGCCGAGCGGCTGGAAACCGGGATGGACTGGGACGACCTGGTGCTGCCGGCAAAGGTCTTGCGGCAGATTCACGAGTTGCGCGCCTGGGTGCAGCACGGGCGCACCCTGCGGGAAGACTGGGGCATGGCTAAACGCATCAAGCCGGGCTACCGGGCGCTGTTTCACGGCCCGCCGGGAACGGGCAAAACCCTAACCGCTACTCTATTGGGCAAGGAAACGGGAAAGGACGTGTACCGGGTGGATTTATCGATGGTCATCTCCAAGTACATCGGCGAGACGGAGAAGAACCTCGCCAACCTATTCGCCCGGGCCGAAAACCGCGACTGGATATTGTTTTTCGACGAAGCGGATTCGCTGTTTGGCAAGCGCACTAACGTCAAAGACGCCCACGATCGCTATGCTAACCAAGAGGTATCGTACCTGCTACAGCGCGTGGAGGGCTACGATGGGCTGGTGATTCTGGCCTCCAATTTCAAAAGTAACATCGACGAAGCGTTCGTTCGGCGGTTTCAGTCGATCGTACAGTTCAATACGCCGTCTGCCGCCGAGCGGCTACAGCTCTGGGAAAGCTCCTGGCCCGAGCGCGTACGCTTCGCACCAGAATTGGACCTGACGCGAGTTGCCCGAAGCTACGAAGTAACGGGGGCGGATATTATCAATATCGTGCAGGCCGTCTGCTTGCAACTGCTCGACCGAAACGAGGAATGCATCACCGAACCCCTGCTGCTGGATGGTATCCGCCGGGAGTTCAATAAGGCCGGTAAAATTATGTAAGGGGTTTTCACTATCCACTATTCGCCATTAAATCGCCACCGAAATCTCCTCTCCCAGCCACACCACGGCCGCGGCAAAATCGACCTGATCCTTCGTGAGTTCCCGACGAGCAAGTTGGTGCAGGGCCAGCAGGGGGGTGGGCTCGGCGAGGGCGCGTTGTACGTCCTCTTCGGAGCGAATGGCTGCGATGGCCTGCGGGCTGGGCACTTCCGCGAGGCGAGCCAGACGCCCCAGGTCGTTAGCGGTGAGCACTTCGCTGGTGCGGGCCGTTGCGGGCAGCTGGGGATAGCCGATGGGTAGAGATTGAGAGGGCTGGTAATAGCGATGTACGGCCACCCCGCTGGCGCGCACGTAGAAGGCTCTACCCAAACGCCCCATCAGGTCCATGCGGTGGGGGTCGATACGGCCCTTGTCGTCGAATATCGCTTCGTTGAAATGAAAGCGCACCACCCGGCACAGCACCAAATGGCCGGCGCCACCGGATTCGCCCAGCGTAATAATGCGATCTACCTTACACTCCATTTGGACAGGGCTCTCGGCCACCCGGCTCGGCCGCACCACTTCCGAGGGAAGGGGCGTAAGGCCGCTCCGCTCAAACTCGTCGATCTGCGCATCAAACTCGACGCTGGTCAGCACCATTTGCTCAACAATATCGTAGCTGACCATATTTATGACACACTCCCCCGTCGTTTGCACATTGTGCAGGGTGTCTTTTGTGCTGTTGTCTCGCACTCGCCGGTTGGAGGAAAAGACGACGATCGGCGGATCGGAGCTGAAGGCATTGAAAAAACTGTAGGGGGCCAGGTTGTGGACACCGGCCTCGTCGACCGAGCTAACGAAGGCAATCGGTCGTGGATTGACGCTACTTACGAGGTATTGATACACCTCTCCCGTGGGTAATTCGAGAGGATCGACGGAGCGAAATGGCATGTCGCATAGTTTTAGTGCGCGTTCTGGTAACAACGCCGCTTTTCAGAGGTTGACTTCGCTCTTCCCGGAACAATTCAACGAATGGGGGCCTCCGATTGTAGTGTACAGGGTAACAGCAGCCGCAAGTGACAATTTGTCTACTCTGCCTCAATGGCAAAGGATTTGCGCATAGACAGAAAGAAGAAAATTGTATTACCGTATGTTGGACCGAGAAAAGGACCTATTACAAGAAAATAAAGAAGAATTGGAGACCCCTGAAGTATCGGAATCTGAGCACCCGCTGGCTACTGAGCATTCTACGGAATCCGAAGGCAGCCCCGTGAATCCTGATGATCAGCCGGAGGCCGGGCAGGAATTGGATTACCAGGCACTCAAAGCAAATAATGCGGAACTGCGCGACAAGTACATCCGTTTGCTTGCCGAGTTCGAAAACTATAAAAAGCGGACGATGCGCGAGCGCGTGGAGTTCATCAGTACGGCCGCGCAAGCCACAATGTCAGCTTTAATGCCTGTTTTGGACGATTTTGACAGGGCCAAGCAAAACGCGGAGTCCGAGGCATCTACCGAAGTATTCAGCGATGGTGTGTCTTTGGTGTACCAGAAACTATACAATACCCTCAAGCAGCGGGGCCTGGAGCCCATGGAATCGAACGGCGTTGATTTCGACCCGGAGCTACACGAGGCGGTGACGGAGATACCTGCTCCCAGTCCGGATATGGCGGGTAAAGTGATTGATACGATTGAGAAAGGCTACTCGCTCAACGGCAAGATTATTCGCCACGCAAAAGTGGTGGTTGGGAAATAGCCGCCTTAAGCATTAAATTATGGCTAAAGATTATTACGATATTCTGGGTGTTGCTCGTGATGCGAGCGAAACGGAAATCAAGAAAGCGTATCGCAAGCTGGCGATCAAGTTTCACCCGGATAAGAACCCAGGCGATAAGAAGGCGGAAGATCGCTTTAAGGAAGCAGCGGAAGCCTACGAAGTGCTGAGCGATCAGGACAAGCGGGCGCGCTACGACCGATTTGGGCACGCCGGCCTGGGCAACGGCGGTTTTGGTGCCGGTGGGGGAATGACCATGGAGGATATTCTCAATCAATTTGGCAATATCTTCGGCGATGCGGGCGGCCCTTTCAGCTTTTTCGGAGGTTCGGGCGGCGGGCGGCAACGGCCACGCGGCGAGCGGGGTTCCAACCTGCGCATCAAAGTGGCGCTTTCACTGGAGGAAATTGCCGCTGGGGTATCGAAAAAAATAAAGGTTAAGAAGCAGGTCGCCTGCCCGGTTTGCGATGGGTCGGGCGCGAAAAATGCTTCCGACGTGATGACATGCCGTACCTGTGGCGGATCGGGCATGGTGCGCCAGGTGCGATCCACCCCGCTCGGGCAAATGGCTACCACAGCTACCTGCCCAACCTGTAGCGGCAGCGGCCAGCAAATAAAATCTACCTGCAATAACTGCAAAGGCGACGGCCGGGTCTACGACGAAGAGACCATCGACGTCGAAATTCCGGCAGGGGTAGAAGAAGGCATGCAGCTCAGCCTGCGCGGGAAGGGAAATGCCGGTCGCCAGGGCGGCCCCGCGGGCGATTTGTTGATCAACATCGAGGAAAAGCCCCACGAGTTTTTGCAGCGCGACGGCATGAACCTCATCCACGAGCTCTACCTCAACTTTGCCGACGCCGCCTTGGGTACATCCGTAGAAGTGCCCACCATCGACGGTCGCGTCAAGATCAAGGTACCAGCGGGTACTCAATCCGGAAAAATTTTCCGGCTTAAAGACAAAGGCCTGCCCAGCGTGCAAAGCTACGGCAAAGGTGACCAGTTGATCCACGTGAATGTCTGGACGCCAAAAAAGCTCAACGACGAGGAGAAACAGCTACTGGAACGGCTGCGTAAGCTGCCCAATTTCGACCCGCAACCCGGTCGGAGTGAGAAGGGCTTTTTTGAGCGCATGAAAGATTATTTCCGCTAGTTGCAAAACCGATGGTTTTGTCGTGTGGAGTGTGAGGTGTGCCGTTTGTGGTTATGAAGTCGTTTAAACTTTCTTAATTCGCCTAACGGCCAAAGCATTATAGAACCTGAGCGGCCGCTCTTTTTTCCTCTTACTCGGCGTTAGGGCCCCTGCCCCAACGCTTCGTTCCAGGTACGAAATCCGAAAGGAGCGTTGCCAGAACCTGCAAGGCTTTGCCCTCACCAGAAAGAAAAAAGTTTAAACGACTTCAAGGTGTTAAGCAATTCTCCAAACCTCTTTTCAATGATGGGTACCGGATCGCGGCAGCTGTTTACATATCTCTTTGCGCTATTCCTTTTTACTGGCTGTGCCAGCGATTACGCGTACCAGGAACAGCGGGAAATCGACGGTCCTGCCTGGACCTACGCCGATAGCCTAGCGTACCAGTTCCGCATCGACGATACGTTGACGGTCTACAACCTGCACCTCATCGTCGATCATCTACCGGAGTTTCCCTTCGAAAACCTCTACGTTCGGCTGCACACGGTCTTTCCAGACGGTGAGCGGCTGTCGGAGGTCGTTTCTCTCCAGCTCAGCGACGATCTCAACCGCTGGCTCGGCGACTCCCGGGGCGACGGTTACCGCCTCGATATTCCCATCCAGGAGGGGGCCTACTTCAACCAACCTGGCCCTTACCAACTCATCATCGAACAATACACCCGACGCGACTCCCTCCGCGGCGTACAGGCGGTTGCGTTTGGGTTGGAGGAAGTGAGTAAACGATAGTTTTAATGTGCTAATAGGGCAAACCCACTAAAATGGTCGGTACGATAGTTTTGGGCTTGCTTCTGTGTTGATAAGCGCGTATCTTTGCGGCACCATCCAATAACTGCCCTAGCGGCAGCCGTTCTCACAAAATAGCCCAGGTTTTCACACGGCCGTTTCCATTGCTGGTAGCCGCGTGCGCAGCGCACGCCTGAGCTGCCTGCAGCCCTCGAGGTTGGCAGGTAAGGTGGGCGGGCCGTTTTTTAAATACCCACCCACATGGTGTGTGGCGCCCCGAGCCCAGCCACCGGCCGGAGAGCCGAGGGTCCAAGCTATGTCCCGCCGGATGGACTTACTGTCTCCAGCATTTGATGCGTGCGCCCTAATGTGCCAATTAGTCAATGAGTCAATGTGCTAATGAGTCAATAATCGGCACATCGGCATATTGGCTCATTAGAGCATCAACACATCCTCCTGGTGCGCCCACAGCCGCTGAAACGCG
>CAZDET010000109.1:0-11450 GCA_964504335.1 uncultured Saprospiraceae bacterium | reverse complement strand
AAATGTCGTAAATCCACACCTTATCGGTCACGGGGCCGGGGTTGTCCCCTACCCGTCCGCCGACGACCCAGATGTTGTCGCCTACCAGCGCGACCCCGTTGTGGGTGACAGAATTCGTGGAGCCATCGGGATTGGTGGGAATTTGTGCCAGGAGCGTCCAGGTATTAGTAATGGGATTGTACTTTTCGACACTGTTTTCGATATCAATCCCGGGTGAAAAGCCATTGATGAAGTAGTATTCCCCTTCGTACACGACCATTTGCGCCTCCGAGCGCGGGAAATTGCCGTTGCCCACCGTGGTCCAGTCGGGATAAGACGGCGCCGTCACGGTAACGGTGAGTAGCAGCGTGGCCGGGCCGTAGCCGGGAGCCGAGGCCGTTACGGTGGCTTCGTATATCCCGACGTCGAGCCCCGTAGCGTCGACGGTGAAGTCATTTAATCCACCAACGACGACCGTTCCACCGTCGGGCACATTTACCCAACTTTCATTCGCCGTAATTGTCACGTCATTTCCGGATAGGGCACCGTTGGCCGAAAGCGTACTGCTGACGGGATCGGATACCGCTCCCCGGTTAACGGAGACATTCAGGCTGGCGGGGGCAAAACTGAGCACCAGCGCGCCGGGCTCGTAGGGTTGGACGTTGCTGAGCACGTACACGAAATCCTGGTAATCTCCATTAGAGGCTTCTTCGAAGCACACCAGATACTGACCGGCTACGGGGTTACCGTCGCGATCCCGGATCGGATAAATACGGGTGCGGTGGAAGTTATTGTTGTTGAGTTCGTCTTCCGTATAACTTGTTTGATTAGAGGAGGCCACATAAATCCCGAAAAAGGCATCCGACGGATCAAAGCTCGTACCACCGGATTGGAGGGCGGGGAATAGCGTTTGCGCCTCATCGATCCCCGATGCCAGCACGCCCACCTCATTGAGGGTAACGGTATTGCTGACGTTGGTGTACCATCCGAACGGCAACTCTTCGGCCGGCGAGTAGCGACCCACCGGTAGAATGCCCACCGGACCGGGGCCGGCCTTTTCGAAGAGGGGTACGTCCACTTCTTCTCCCTGTAGCGTTGGGCTGGTCGTATTGCCCAGGGAAGTCCATCCGACATTAATACCGATGCCGAGGGTATTGACTACGTCCTGTAAAGGTGGTTCCTGGCCGCCTTCGTAGCCCGCTTTTTTGAGCGCGTGCAGACCGAAGCTCAGAGTACCCCCCTCCGCATTGCTCTGAAAATCGAGCGCCGCCTCCTGATAGCCCAGCATATTATTATTCAAATCCGGCTCGTAGGTGACCGAATAGACTTGGTTTTCACCTGGTGCGAGGGTGACGGAAGTGGGCCCATTAAAGGAAAATTGATCGGCAAACGGACCACTCAGCGCCACGGAAGAAACGACTAAATTGACCGAACCGTCGTTTTGAATCGCCAGCGTTTTGGTATCCGTTTGGTCCCCTTCGGTATTGACGGTTGTTTCGAAAATAAGTTCGTTCGGCTGCACCGTAAGTACGGCTTCGGGGCTAGCCGGCTGATCGGCCTGCAGCAAGATCAATTGCTGCTGGGTATTACCGCCGCGGTCGTACTGCGCGACGTAAACATTCCCCGTATTGGGGTCCTCGATAATGTCGAGCGGATCGTCGAGGTTTTGCAGGCCCGGTACGTCGGGAAAAGCTTGCAAAATATCGCCGGAGTTGCTGCCCGGCTGGAGCACGATGATATCGTCCTGCCCGCTGAATCGCACCACCATCAACATGCCCTTGAGCTTGCCGCCGAAGGCATTACTGCGGTATTCCAGCGCACCGTTCGGCGATTTGTTTTTACCGAAATCGTAGGCGATTTCCAGGTAGTTGGGGTCCGGGCCAAGGTTATCGGGGTATTTGGCGACGTCTGTGTAGGGTTCCGATTCCTGCCCCGGCAGGCCACTGTAGGCGATGCCACCGTGGTTGAGGATAAACTCGCCGCGGTAGGGATTAGGATGGCCGTGGTAACTTCCTCCTTGCGATTTAAACAGCCAGTCTTTTTGAGTTTCTCCGCCCATGACTCCCGGGATGGAGGTATCGGTAATAAAGCTGCCGTCGGGACGGCGAACACCGGCCGCGTCTTGACTCACATAATCTGCCGAAGCAGGGACATTAGGCGAGTTGTTGTTATTGCCCGCCGTACCGTTGGTCGGCACGTACAACCAGCCATTCGTATGAAAAACCAGGTCGTAGGCGTTGCGCACGCCCGTCGCGTAGAGCGTAACCGGCGAATTAACCGCGTAGGGATTGTACGTTCCATTCGACATCAAAATCGAATTGGAAGGAGCCGCATTGATCACCGAAATATCATCGGTCGTATAAACGCTCAGCGGCAGCTGGGCAGGCAGGAGGTTGAGATCTACCTTGAGCACCGCAGCGGAAAGCAGGCGCTCCGGCCGATTGTCCCAGACGGGATCCGGATCGCCGCCGGCGGAATTACTCCCCTGGACGATGTACAGATTATTATCCGGTCCCACCACTACGCTATTCGTCAGGTGGTCTTTCTTCGAGCGTGGCAGGTGTTCGAGAATATCTTCGGTGGTTTGTAGCGTTGGGCCACTGATGCGCGTCAGTTTACCATCCCATTCGGGACCGTCGCTGAGTGTCAGAGCGCTGTGGGTGACGTAGGCAACCAGGTTATTGGCGGTGGCTTCGGGCGCAAACGCAAAACCAATGACGATGCGATCATTGCTCGCCGGGGTGCCTGTAACGGGGTGATTGCTGCCCTGAAGATTGAGATTGAGCTCCTCCAGGTTGGTCAGGGTGCCATCTGCGGCGATGTCCCAGCGTTTGATGACTTCTCCCGTGGTGGCCGCTGCGTAGAGCTTGCCGTCGGGGCCGATTTCCAGGCTGGAGAAACGATCGGCTACTCCCTGGCCAAGTTCAGCGCCGCTCACTTGCGTGAAGCTCACACCCGTCAGATCAGCGGGCGGATCCGGGTCGATCACATCCGATTCGGTGGTAAAGGTGGAGGTAAAGGTTCGGAAATCGAGCCGGTCGGTCAAATCCCCGATGCGGTTGGCCTGTACGCCATCAATCTCAAATACGTAGGTGGTAGAGGGTTCGAGGGCTGTACTAGGCGTGAGGATGACGGCATCGCCCCCACCGGTATCGTTCGAATTGGAGGGCACCTCTTCCTGTCCGTTATTCGTTTGCTTGTACAGTTTCACATTTCCCGCAATCGTGCCTTCATCTAATTCGTAATCCGCCGGCACGTTGACCGAGGCGACTACCTGCACGCCCGTCAACGACACCCCGGTGGCACCATCGGCGGGATCGACCTCATTGAAGAAAGGCTGGAAGGTACCACCGGCTCCAATGATCTCGACTGCTGATATGATGGAGTTGTTGATGTCGGAATTGAATTCGATACTCAATACGCCGTCGCTGACGATTATGTCAGTGAAGGTTTCCGTGATCAATGTTTCGGGGTTTGCCTGCGCCAGGAGGTCGTAGTTGTTGAGCACGTTATTTCCCTCGATGAAGACGTCGAACTGCCGCTCGCCCGGCATATCAAAGAAGATTTCCAAAAAGTACAGATTCACGGTGAACGGACCGGTACCCTGTACCGGTATGTCGTAGCCCCAATTTGGTCCGGGGCTCCCGGGCGTATTTTGAGCGAAGCGATACTCCAGGAAAAGATCATCCTCCGTCGTCCCGATTACATCGAAATTTTTCGAATTCGTTTCGCTCATTCCCGTCAGGAACGCATCATCTAAGCCCCAGACCTGGCCCTGTGCGTCGGTGTAAGCTGCGGTGCCACCGGCGTTGATGCGAATGGCCGCCACGGGTTGTGGGTCTGCTTCGTACGGCTGGACATTGCTGATTACAAAGACGTAATCCTGATAATCGCCGTTAGTAGCCTCCTCGAAGGCCAGCAGGTAACTATCCGGCACCAACTGACCGGAACGGTCCTTGGCTGGGTACACGCGAACCGCGTGGGCGGTGGCGGTATTGAGGGCATCTTCCGTGTAGGTAATTTGATTCAGCGCCGAATTGACGTAAATACCGAAGAAGGCACCTTGCGGATCGAAGCTTGTAGCGCCCGATTGCAGCGTCGGGTTGAGCGTTTGCGCGGCGGGCAGGCCGTCGGCCAGGATGCCCACTTCGTTGAGCATCGGGGTATTATTATCGTTCGTATACCAGCCAAACGGCAGCGGCTCCGCCTGCGAATAGCGCGCAACGGGAACCAGGGTAACCGGGCCGGGGCCGGCCGCCTCAAACAACTGGGCAATCACCTCCTCGCCTTCGGGCGTATCGCTGGTGGTGTTGTCGTTGATTAAAGTCGTCCAGCCGATGTCTACAGGGATGCCGAGCACCTCTGCGACTGCCTGCAGAGGGGGCTCTTCCGTTCCCTCGAAGCCTTCCTTCTTTAAGGCGTAGAGATCGACCGTTAGGCTTGGATTATTTAAACTGTTGTTGTCGATTACAAACTGCGCATCCTGGTAGCCCAGGTTCGTCAAGTCCAGGTCGGGCTCGAAGGTAATGGTGTAATCCTGGGTCCCGCCCGGGGCAATGACCGTATTGGCCGGACCACTAACCGAGAACTGACCGGCAAAGGTGCCCGTGAAACCCACCGACGAAATAGTCAGATCCGTTGTGCCCTCGTTTGTGACGGTAAGAGTTTGGGCATCCGTTTGGTTGCCGTCGGTGTTAACGGTGGTTTCAAACAAAAATTCGGTATCCGAGGCCACGATGTCGGCATCGTTGATGGTGCCGGGAACGGGGATAATGATCACGTAGTTGATCTTGGTATTGAATCCGCCGGCGGCATCGATGGTCAGTCTGCCATCCGATAGGGTGACGGTCTGGGTGGCCGTATAGAAATTGCTGGTTCCCTGTGTGGCCACTTCGTCGATCAGGTTCACATCTTCGACGTTTACCGAATAAGTGGTTCCGTTGGTATTTTCGTTGCCCTGGTCGCCGGCTCCGATCGTCACTTCGTACATCCCGTTGGGTAGTTCGATCTCCCAGGCACCTTCCGCATTGACGCCGTTATTTCCACTTACGTCGTCGTATTGCATGTGCATGAGGGTTTCGATCAGCGCATCCTCATCGGGATTAGGGGTTCGATTGCGCCCGTTGCCTACCAAGTCGAGTAGCGTAGTGGTACCGGGTACCACCCAGCCATAGTTGTAAGTGCCGCGATCGCCGAAACCTTCGCCGAAGTCTTTTAGATAATTGGGTGGAGCGGGCGTGCCTTGGTCGGAAAAATTCACGCGGATGGGCAGAGCATTCGGATCATCCACGGTGATCGTTACATTAGCCACATCCGACAACCCCTCGCTGTCGGTAACAGTGAGCGTGACGTCGTAGGTACCGGGCATCACAAAAGTGTGCATGGTGGTAGCTCCGCTACCGGCAGCGCTCCCATCGGCAAAATCCCAGGTGTAGGCAGCGATGTTGTCTTGCAGATCAGTGGAGGCAGTGGCATCGAAGTTTACATCGAGCGGTGCCACCCCGAGTTCGGGATTGGCCGCAGCGACGGCTTCCGGCGCCGTGTTTCCCGGAGCGGGAAGAATTTCCAGTGCCTGGACAATTCCGTTGTTTGCAGAGGCGAGCCACTGAATATCCAGTGTTCCGTCGCTCACAGTCACTAATTCCTGCAGCAGGAACAACGTCCCTTTTCCCTCGTCGGCTGCCAAATCTTTATCGTCTAGTACAATCTCCCCTTCCATCAATACATCGAAGACCCGGGAACCACCTCCGGTGAAGAAGTTCTCCACCATGTGCAGTACGACTACGTAATCCCCATTATTTACGGGGATGGTATAACCGAAATCCATCCCAAACCGACGGGGAAAGTACAAGTCCGTATTGCCGGGATTGGGCGAGTAGGAAGAGGTCGATACCGTTGTAGATTGGGTTTCGACGAGGTAGTCTAAAACCTCAGGCTGGAAGATATCGCCGTCGAGATTGTAGTCTTGCCCGCCGGCATTTCCCACATTCATCCGGAAAGGAATGGAAACGGGGTTTACCGTTGCCTGTTCGGCATAGATAGTGGTGGCCGATAGCAGACAGGCACCACAAAGGGCGAGACTAAACAGCAGTCGGCAGTAAGCTAGGATACCAGGGTGTACCATTGATGGTGGTTTTTCATTGGAGAAGTAATGGTGTACAGGGTCCCCTTCCGACTAATCCGGAAAAAAGAAACCCCAATGCTTCTGAGCGTCAGCCAGAAACAGCAAACTGCATCGATTGAATGATCTTAATTCAGCACTTGGCCGAAGGGAGGAAGAACGTAAGACTAATAAATATTACTGCGAACGACTCTACGTAATTGCCTGACAAGTAACAAAAATAGACAAGAACATATATTCGTAAAAATAGGGACCTTATAGGAGTCGAACAAAATTCTGCTCCGGAAATGTGAAATTTTTCCACGACTGCTTACTCCCCTACTCTATTTGCTAGCGATTGAGAAGGCCGCTTCCAATTCACCAATCTGTATTTCGTAGGCCCCTGGCTGCACGTCTCGGGAGCCATCCGCCTGAATGGTGGCCAGCTCTTGCAGGGGAAGTACAAATCGAAGTGCCCGCGTCGACCAGGGCTCGAGCTGGACCTTGCGGAATGCCCGCAGCCGCCGTACCGGCGGCGTCAGGCTGCCGTACAACTGGCTGACGAATACCAGTACGGCTTCCTGGGCGGTCCGACCGGAGGGATTGCGGACCGATATGGTTATTTCCAGTGAATCGCCATTGGTCAGCTCCCGCTGGACGAGGCGCAAATTGGTGTATTCGATCGATGAATAACTCAGGCCATGACCAAATTCGAATTGCGGATAAAAGGTGCTGCCGGGAGTAGAACGCCGGGGACCTTCGCTGTATTTATGATCGTAGGTGAGTAAGGCATTTGTGAAGCGCGGATAAGTAATGGGCAATTTGCCGCTGGGGTTGGTTTTACCCGACAGAATGTGTGCCAGCGCCCGTCCTCCCTGAGGCCCCGGATAAAAGGCTGCCAAGACGGCATCGGCATGAGGCTCGATCGGCTCGATAATCCGCGGCCGCCCCTGAGCCATCACCAGGATGATCGGCTTATTCGTGGTTGCCAATGCGTGTACCAGCGCATACTGCGCCTGGGGTAGGCGCAAATCGTCGATATCCCCCTCAAACTCCGTATAGCTGAATTCGCCGAGGCACACTACCAGATAGTCAGATAATCGGGCGGCGGCGACCACGGCTTCCAGCTCTGCCAACAGTCCATCCACTACGCCCGGAAAGTAAGCCACCCGCTGCTCGCCAAAGACGCCTCGGAGTCCCTCCAGAATGGTGGGATGATGGGCTAGTTCGACATCGGCCGTATCGCCTTGCCAATCGCAGGTCCAACCACCGTTGAGGCTGCGCTGCGAATGGGCGGTGGGGCCGGTTACCAGGAGGCGCGATCCTCCGGGAATCGGCAACGTATGGTTTTCGTTTTTGAGCAGCACGACACTCTCCTCTGCTGCCTGCAGGCTGAGTGCCTGGTAGTGAATACTGCCGAAGTGGGGATAGTCTCTTGGATCGTTAACCGTATTTTCAAATAGGCCCAATCGTTCTTTTAGATCCAATATTCGCTGCACCGAAGTGTCGATGCGGCTTTCCGGAATGGTGCCCTCCTCCACCAGTTCGAGCAGCAAGTCGTGAAAATCGAAGGTAATGGCCGTCATGCTCATATCGATACCGGCTTCAATCGCCAGGCGGGTGGCTTCCTTCAGATCCTTTGCCACGTGGTGAAATTCGTGGAGCTTGTGAATGTCTTCCCAATCCGTGACGACCAGCCCCTCGAAGCCCATTTCTTCACGCAGAATTTTAGTCAGAAGGACCGGATCGGCGTGTACGGGCCGTCCGTTGATTTCGCCGGAATTGACCATCAAGGTAAGCGCTCCGGCATCGATAGCCGCCTGAAAAGCCGGAAGGAAGAGTTCACGCAACTGCGCCTCACCAATGTACACCGGCGAACGATCCCGCCCGCTGAAGGGTTGCCCATAGCCGGTAAAGTGCTTGAGGCAGGCCGCCACCCGATCGGACGCCCCCGGATTATCGCCCTGGTAGCCGCGCACCGTGGCTACGCCAAATACGCTATTCAGGTACACGTCCTCGCCGAAGCTTTCGTAGGTTCGGGGCCACACGGGCTGGCGCGGCACATCGAGCGCCGGCGAAAAATTCCAGGGCAGGCTCGCCGACCGCATTTCGTAGGCGGTTACTTCCGCCAACCGCTGCGTTAGTCCCGGATTGAAACTCGCCGCCTGCGCGAGGGGTTGCGGAAACAGCGTTGCCCCCTTCACGTAATTCGCCCCGTGAATCGAATCGATGCCGTATAAAACCGGAATGGGTACTCGGTTGCAGCGAATCGCATTGCGCAGCAAGCGCATCACCTCCTGCCAATCCTGCTGCGATAAGATCGGCCCGGTTTGCGGCCGGTTCAGAATCGACCCCACCTTGTAGTGATTGACCGCCCGGCGCAGCTTTTCCATCGACAAGCGCCGCGGTTTCGTCAATATCATCGGCTTACCCTCGTAGAGTAAATCGGCCGTCACCTGGGTCATTTGCCCGATTTTCTCGGCAAGGGTGAGTTGAGAAAGGAGTGGATGCATGTGTTGGAGTTAGTTCGTTAGAACTTAGTTCTTTAGCTTTTAGACCTTCGTCCAAAATGGCAACATGAAGAAACTACAATCTAAGTTCTAACCAACAAAGTTCTACTTCCCTGCTTCAAACCCTATGCCAATTTAGGCTCCATACGATCTTCTTGCCGCCGCTTGAGTACTAAAAGACGATAGGTATGATATACCGTTTAGGTGTTTAGAATAAGGCAACTAGCTGCCTCCCTTTAGCATGATGCCACTGCACTAAACGCCTAAACGTTTGCCCGTTCACGAATGGATTTCAGCTAGATAACCCCGAACCTAACGCTGTAGTACGAACTAAGATCTAAAACCTAAAGATCTAAAAGTCTAAAATCTAACCACCTACCCCTCCGGCAACTGCCACTCAATCCCCCCCAGCCCATGCGCTTCCAGGTAGGCATTGGCCTTGGCAAAATGCCCGTTCCCAAAAAAGCCGCGATCGGCCGAAAAGGGCGAAGGATGAGCGGATTCGAGAATGAGATGCTTGCCGCCGTCGATCAGGACGTTCTTTTTGCGAGCGAAGGCCCCCCAGAGCATGAAGACGAGGTGCTCGCGCTGCTCGCTCAGGGAGCGGATGGCGGCATCGGTGAAATGCTGCCAGCCGATTTTTTGGTGGCTGGCGGGCTTCTTTTTTTCGACGGTCAGCATGGCGTTGAGCAAAAATACGCCCTGTTCGGCCCAGTGCGTGAGGTCGCCGTGTTGGACCGGCTTGAAATCCGTGCTGTTGGCCAGTTCCTTGTAGATATTTTGGAGGGAAGGCGGCAGGCGCACGCCCTTGGGCACGCTGAAACTCAGCCCCATCGCCTGTCCGGGGTTGTGGTAGGGGTCCTGCCCGAGAATAACCACTTTCACCTGCTCAAATGGAGTGGTGTTGAAGGCATTAAAGATGAGGGAACCGGGTGGAAAAATGGTCTTATTGTCGGCTTTTTCCTTTTTCAGAAAGGCGCTTAATGCCTGGAAATAGGGCTGTTCGAACTGATCGGCCAGCACGGCCTTCCAGGAAGCCTCGATTTTTACGTTGCTCATTGCGTGTGGAAGTTTGAAGGGATCACCCCTTCCAACTACGCGACGGGCAAATGGTTCGGCTATTGCACGGTGAGCAGTTGTTGCTGCGGCAGGACAAGTTGCTCGCTGCTCGTCCACTGAATCAGTTGCAGCAGCGATTGCTTGATGAGGCCGGGCTCCGTCCACAGCAGGTCGTGGCCGCGTCCGGGAGCCATCACCTGGCGGACGCGCGGCGCATTGATCAGCCGCTGGCAGGCGTATTCGGCATTATCGGGATAGATGAGCCAATCGTCGGAGCCGTGCAAAATGACACTGGGTACCCGGATATTGGGCCAGCCCGAGGCCATGCGCAGCAGTTCCTCGGCATGCGACAACTTTTCGGCGTTGGCCGAACGGATGGCGCCGGGCATCAGCCAGCGCAGCGACCAGTGCGTGGTGGGATGCGTCAGCCAGAGGGTTTTCTCCGCGCCGGGCTTCACCGAGGCCGATTGCAGCAGGAGGCCATCGAGCAGATCGGGAAAATCCATCGCTACGCGGGCGGCCAGGGTGCCACCGTAACTGGAGCCGTGCACGATGATTTGCTCGTGCTGATCGCGCAGCTTCATCAGCAATTGCCCTACCGCTGCCGATTGCCGGGCCACCGAGGTTTCAGGCCGGCCGATACCGCTGTAGCCGTAACCCGGCCGGTCGATGGCCAGGAACTTCATGTGCGATAAAAGTGTACTATCCCGCATGAACCCGCGCCAAAAAGCGGAAGAAGAAGGCGCCCCGTGCAGCAGCACAACGAGCGGCAGCGAATCGCGTCCCATTTCGATGTAGCGCAGGCGGCGGTCGCCCACCTGGTAGTAGTCGATGGACGGCTGCAGCCCCAAGGGGTTTTCCGCCAGCGACGTGCGCAGTTGCTCGTCGGACAGCCGCAGGTTCAAAAAGTTGTATGCAAACACCATAAAACCGATCAACAAAGTGAGGGCATAGAACCGCTTCTTGCGGTAAAACGGACGGCGACTCATATCCTCAGTTTAGCAATTTCGTTCGATTGGGAGTTGAGTGGAGACTGCTGCGGGGAGCATTGCAAGGTTAACGGTGAGCTCGTTCAAATGGTTGCAAGAAGGACGGCCGCGCCGGACCAATTATTGTACCGAAGCTGTCCAATCGGCGGATTTTCGGTCTTGGCTTGCGTGTTGGCGGGGGTTTGGCTACTTTTGCAGCACATTTAATACTGGTCCCGTAGCTCAGGGGATAGAGCATCTGACTTCTAATCAGACGGTCGAAGGTTCGAATCCTTCCGGGATCACTACTTCAACACAACAAAGGGTGCCGTTTGAACCCCTAATCACTACCCAGCGGATCGGGCCTCTCTAAACCCCATGCTGATCTCCCCCAAATCACCAGGGTTGCCGGAATTTCGGTAATAGGAACGGCAGAATCGCGCTCCTGCAATTTTACGCCGATTCCTTTTCAAGCCCCTATTGAATCTACCGGCCCTCGCCTACGAAGGCAAGACTGGTGCCTCCTGGACCTACGTGCCCAAATACACAACTACGAAATCGGGTTCAGTAAGATCGGCTGGCCATTAAACGGCGTCGAAGATGCCGGAATGCAGCGACTCTCGGTTCAGCATAAAAAATAATGCCGTAGGCACCAAATACGGGTAACAATGGACATCCGAGGCCTTCCCGTGCCATTAGGTGAGCGGTCAAATATACCGTACCTAACGGCACGGGGCAGGGTTTTCAATTCAATTTTCTACCAACAGCCCGTCCCTGCGATACGCAACAATGTAATTCCCCCTTTACCGATCGGACCATTTTAATGGACCGATC
>CAZDET010000108.1:0-11959 GCA_964504335.1 uncultured Saprospiraceae bacterium | reverse complement strand
GACCTCATCCAATTCCAAAGCAATCGCCACGCTCTTTCGGGATACGGTTGATGTGATGTACGCTAAGAACTTTCATGTCAGCTACCGGAAAAATTACAAGATCGTTCGGACCAGCTCAACGGTTGGCGATTGGGAGCAAGGCGGCGAAACCCGGGATTTGGAGGACGTGATGGTGCTCGTCCCAGAAGGCCAGAAGCCACCACTGCTAGAAGGTGAACTGGCCGGTGCCATTGTAATCTCGATTCCCGCTGGTGCACGCGTCGCCACCAACTCTTCGGGAATCGAGATTTGGTTGGACATGCTTGGCTTAAAAGAGGCAAATACCATCAGGGCAGTCGCCAAGTAAAAAGCCTTCGAGCGGCCGCTACGGAAGTACTTCAATAATTCATATTTCGCAACTAGCCAAGCCATGATCTGAGATTAATCAGTAGGTTGGATGATGTAGGGAGATAGCGACTGTTTAGGACTGTTGTTGTTGCTTTGACAAATTGACGATTGCGGTCTTGACCGTTAAGCATCCCGGAGATGACTTGCTTTCAGTGTAAGCGCCTCTTGCAAATGCAGCTACGTTGCAAAAGTACTCAAATTATCCACACGTGCAACTTTGTTGCATTATTTTCCGCCTTATTTGTGACCTGTACATTACCGGTTCTTGGGAGGGTATTTAACGAGCTGTTTCTTCCGGTATGCTCATAGAATTTATTTGTTTTTATTTCAATTTCCAACCAAAAAGATACGGTTCTCTGACAATTTTCGTGGTTATATCGACACAAATCCTCTGCCTTCAATCCTTTTCGGTCATCGGTTTTGTGTCGACCGCAACAATTGTCAAAGAAGCAAAGATACTAGGAAGCCGTTTTGAAGGCCGATAGTCTCACCAGAAAAAAGAGGCTAATAATAAACCAAACCATCAGCAATACAATTGAATTCCGCATGCTCCCGGTCAAGTTGTCGAGGTAGCCGAACATCACCAGGCCGAGCATGATGGCTAGTTTTTCGCACACGTCGTAAAATCCGAAGTAGCCGGCATTGTTTTCGGTGTTGGGAATCAATTTGGCGTAAGTAGAGCGCGACAGGGACTGGATGCCGCCCATCACCAGGCCAATGAAGAATGCCGTCGTAAAAAAGTGCAAGGCAGTTTGAATGAACTGGGCACCAAAGCAAATGCCGATCCAAATAACTACCGCTACAGACAAGGCCCTGAAGTTGCCGTACCGCTTAGAGAGCCAAGCGAACAAAAACGCACCGGCAATGGCGATGTATTCCAACAATAACACGGTGATGATTAGCTGTGAGACGGATAAACCGACTTCCTTTTCGCCAAAAGAGGCCGCCATGAACATCACGGTTTGTACGCCCATGATGTAAAAAAAGAAGCCGAATAAGAAGATTCGCAAGGTGCGCTCGTGCGAGCGAATGCTTTGAAATACTTTTTGCAATTCCCGGTAGCCATTCAGTATGGAATGACCTTTGGTAGTTCTACCGTAGATACTGGTGGGCAATTTCTTGAAGGTTATTTGGGCAAACCCTATCCACCAGATACCCGTTAGGAGAAAGGATAATCGCGGCAGTAGCGAATTATCCTTCACGCCGAGTGCTTCCTGATTCAGGATAAACAACAAGTTGATAATCAAAAGGGTAGAAGCACCGATGTACCCAAATGAATAGCCGCGGGCGCTCACGCTGTCCTGGCGATCTTCCGTAGCAATAGCCGGCAGGTAAGAATTGTAAAACACGATACTCCCGGAATAGCCGACCGTTGCAAACCACAGCATAGTCAGGCCCCATTCCAGGTTCGTTCCGGTAAAGAAAAATAGCCCCATGCACGCTGTTCCGCCGAGGTAGCAAAAGAATTGCATGAAGGATTTGTGGTTGCCCAGGTAATCCGAAATGGAGGAGATGAGCGGAGATAGTAAGCCGACCATTCCAAAGGCCGTTCCCAGGCAAATGGAATATATCGCCGTGTTTTCAATATCAAACCCTAAAAATTCGACCCGGCTAGAGCCATTGACTCGGGTAACTTCATTGTAGTAAGCCGGGAAAATGGCCGATGCAATTACCAAGGCATACACGGAGTTGGCCCAATCGTACATCGCCCAGGCGTTGATCGTCTTGCGGTCGTTTTTTATTAGTTGATTCCCGGGCGTCATTTCATGAGGTATATACGTAGTGTTGAATTAAAAGGCTTCCGCCAGGAAGAAATAAAATCCCGATTGCCGTTTTCCGATGCCTCCGGAATTTTCGCTCAATCCGATCCCGTAATCGATGCGGATATTTAGACGAGATTCTTTATTGAACAGAATCCGGAGTCCGCCGCCGGCGGCGAGGTTAAAGCGGTTGAGGGCAAGGCCATCGGTTTCATTAAACACCTGGGCGCCCCCGAGGAATCCGACCACCCCAAGGCGTTTCCACAATTTCCAGAAGGGTGCTTCCAAATCCGGTTTCCAAAAGGGCCAGCGGTACTCCAACTCGAAGGCGGCCAGGTGCTGATCCTGAAAGGTACCTCGGAAATAGCCGCGAATGAAATCCTGGCCTCCGACCCGGGAAAGCGCCCGCAAGGGAATCGGCTCCTCCGAAAACCGGAAGTTGACTACGCCGCGCAGTGCCAGTGTATGGTTGCTGGTGACATTCACATAGCGCCTGCCGTCCAGCCGAATATTACTAAAATCAAAATCACTCCCAAAAATCGTACTGTAGAAATGATTGCTCACCTCGACGTAGGTGCCGGTTAGTGGATTCAGAATATTGTCCCGGCTATCGTGCAGCAGGTTCAGCCCAATTCCGACCCGCAAGCCATCGACCGGAAAATCCAGCAGGCGCTCCGATTCCTCGTCGAGGGGAAAATAGCTATCTCCGGTGGGCTTCAGGTTGTACAAATACTCCATGTCGCCCTGCAACCCGAGGTATAAGTAGGTACCCACTCGCCTGAGCACTACGGGCGAGAATTTAAGTCGATCGGAATTGAACCGCACGTAATTTAAGGTATCGATGGCTCCATCCTCCACGTCGGCAATCAGCAAACCCGCCTCGTTGCCCAGGCCGTAATTCCGGTCGGGAAAACGGTTGAAAAAAAGCTCGCCGCGGTACCGCCAGTTGTTGGCATCGGAAAACACATCCCACCGAAATTCGATTACCCGCTGGTTGGCGAGGGTATAGGCTGCCAGAAAATTGATATTAGACAAGCGGGTGGCAGCGCTTTGTCTGGCAAGATTGAAGTAGTAATAACCGATTACTCCGAAGGTCAATTCCGTTTCCGGTGTGTAACTGATGGCCGGAAGCAGGTCGATTTTTTTGAAATTCCCGGGCAGCGAATCTGTTTGGGCCGATAGGATGCCAATTGCACAAATTGTGAATATCGTGACGAAAATCGGTCTCATGGTGCTTTGGTTGGGTTGGGAGGACCGCAAATAAAGAACCGAAAAATTTGTCACATTTCATTCACCAATGTACCTCCACCCAAACTGGCAAATGATCCGACACCCACCGGCCAGTTGGCCGTCGGTCGTCGATGTGTCGATAGGATTTCAGGGAAAGGTTGCGGGTAAAGATGTAATCGATGCGGCGATCCGGAACTCGGGCCGGGTCAAAACCACTAAAGGTGCCGAGAGGACCGTAGAGGGATGTTTCGCCGGTGGTTGCCCCGTCCGTTAGTTTAGAGGTTAGCTGTTCAATGGGTGCACTTGCCGGTTCGCAATTCAAATCGCCCATCACCACCAATGGCGCATCGAGGACTTGATATTCCTGTAATTGCTTCAACATCAAGCGAGCCGATTCCAGTCTGGCTTCCGTACCGACGTGGTCAAAATGGGTGTTGAACACGTGTATGGTCGTTTGGCCGTCCTTGTTTTGAAAAGCTCCGTAGGTGCAAATGCGCTCCAAGGCGGCGTCCCACCCAACCGATATGGTGTCGGGCCGGTCAGACAGCCAAAACGTCTCGGAGTGGAGGACCTCCCAGCTGGTCGTATCATAGAAAATGGCCGTGTATTCGCCCGCCTTCCGCCCGTCGTCCCTTCCAACTCCGATCCAGGCGTAGTGCGAGGTCTGCTCGGCAATGGCGGCTACCTGATGGTGGAGCCCCTCCTGAATGCCTAGTATGTCCGGATGGTAGTATTCAATAAGGGCGACCAGATCTTCCTGGCGTTGGCTCCAGGCATCTGCCCCATCATTCGGGTTATCGTAGCGGATGTTGTAGGACATCAGGGTAGCGGACTGCCCCGCTGCCAGCCACGGAAAACAGAGGGACAGAAATAATGCTATTCTCAGGGCTGCCATAAGCATGGGATCGGTCGGTTTGATTCGATCCTAAGCTAATCCATTTTTGCAGGAATTTCCCACCGTACGCAACGCAACCGGCAAAAAAGAGACGCCTGTATTTTTTCGAACACTATACTGTACGAAATCATACAGTTCAATATACAAAACGACCACACCTAGGTCAAATCAATTGAATATCAGACACTTATTAAAACTGGCACTTTTATTGTAGTCAACTAATCGTACTCAAGACGAATACGATGAACGCTCAATCGCGCCCTACTTTCCGAATTCTGCTGCAACTATCTACTTTGCTGCTTCTATTTGTTGGATGCTTCAGTTTATCTACTCCGAAGGTCCGAGGAAAAACATCTACCGGCAAGATGAGCAGCCTTTTGATCTTTGGATTTGTCGGGCGGCAATTGCTGGAAGAATTTGCCGAAGAGACCCTTAAGAGTTGCTTGCAAGCGTGGGGCATCCTTCCGCAGCTGCATCTGGAGTCCATCCAATCGTTCGTACTATCGCTATTCGGCGGATAACTAATGGTTTGAATCTCTATTACTGCCACCACGAAGTGTCTGGTTGGGGCCCCAATTCGATACGAAGAGCCCCTCCTTCCAACAACTCCTTATGGAGAAGATGAAGTCGCCGATGAGGCTTGCCGTTGAGATAGATGGATTGAATATAATCGTTAGCGGGATCTTGGTGTATCGTTCGAATTTCAAATTCCTTTCCGGTGCCCGGGCGGATTAAAACATGCTCAAATATGGGGCTGGAAAGTTGAAATTCCGGTATCCCCACTCTTACCGGATACAGCCCCATCGCACTCAATACGTACCAGGCCGACATGGTGCCTTCGTCGTCGTCCATTTCAGGGATGTATCCCGCCGGTGCTGCCCGGTAGATGCGGCCAGCGTAGGGCTTTGGCCATTTGCGGTGGGTGCCGTAGTATTGGATCATCTCATCCGTCAGAATTTTGCGTACCCATTTCTGAGTTAGCCAGGGTCGGCTGCTGAAATTGAATAGATAGGGCGCGTGAATATCCGGTTGGTTGCCGTGGTTGTACAAGTGGTGCTCAAAAAAATACTCGAGCTGATCGGCCAGGATTTCCGGACCTCCAATCATTTGCAGGAGCCCCTCAGTGTCGAAGGGAATGTGCCAGCGGTACTGCCAGAAGGTTCCTTCGTAAAGTCCGTCAGCGTGCATCACGTCCGATTGCTCGGTAATGGGCAAAAATTTCTGGCGCCACATAGACCGATATGACATGGCCTGCTTTAGATAGCGTCGATGGTCAACTTCTTGCTCCAGCAACCGAGCAAATTGGGCAACTGCCCAGTAATTGTAGGCCTTTTCCAATTGCTTGTCCGGACTATCGGCAGGAAAGGCCGCAGCTTCCCTGCGGATATGATCGTAAAACCCGGCAGGGTCGGCTCCATTGATACCTCTACGGTACAAGTCCAGCAAAGTAAGCAAGGTATATTCGGTGCGCACGGTCGGAACCGGCTCGTGCTCACTACTCCAGGAGTTCTTCCCGAACTGATACAAATCGGCCAGAGAATGAGCAATATCGTTTGCTACCTCCGGCGCAATGAGGGCGTAGAGGGCGAATTTATTGCGGAAATTATCCCACATTGACCAACACGAATATTGATTTCGATTTTCTACCCGGTATACCTTACCATCGGAACCACGAAACTGACCGGAGCTGTCGTTTATTCGAACGGGGTTCAGAAATTGACGGTACAAATGTGTGTAAAAGAGCGTTTTATATTCTTCCTTTCCCTCCACTTGGATACGGCTCAGTAAATTGTACCACTCTGCCCGGCTTTGATCGCGCACCTCCTCAAAGGAACAACGGGCGATACGCTCTTCCCATTCTGCGCGTGCAGCTTCTGCACTCACCGTAGAGGCTGTAACGTGGAACAGTACCGAGCGCTCAGAAAGTGAATCGAACTGAAAAAACAATTGGTTATGGAGCTGTTTTGCTAATTGAATCGGCTGATTGCACCAAATGTGATAGTAAACTGTATAACGGCCCTTATCGCAAACGTTGCGCGCCCGCACCGTCGCGATAAATTCACGTTCACTTAACAGCTCATAAGAGGCCCCCAACCACTCGGCAAAGGAGCTTTCCAGATCGACCCGCACGTAGGCGCGCCCCAAATCGGGGAATCGATAGCGGTGGATACCGGTTTGTGCTGCAGCGGTCAGTTCGACCTGTATTCCATTTTTTAGGACTACCCGGTAATAAGCAGGCTCGGCGACCTCCGACGTTTTGTCGTAGCGCACGGCCCGACGATGAAACCAGCCCGTAGCTGGTAGGAAGCGCAAATTGCCCCCTGCCCCATTGCAGCCGACGCCCCCAATGCGATTGTGCGAAAAACCGCTGATTTTTTTTGCTGTATAATCGTAGCCGGCGTGGTTTTGCGGCCGGGTGTCCGGGCCGAGCTTCACCATTCCGAAAGGCGCCGAAGCCGCGGGATGTAATTGCCCATGATCGCCGGCCGTACCGATGAACACATCCACGTACTCCAGAACCGATTGAGCCGAAAGAGCTCCGGATAAAAAAAGGAACAAGCAAAAACAGGTGAGGGATATTCGGTGCATATTCGAGTGATTGACTTAAAGCGATTGCCGTTTGGAAAACAGTTTCACGGGTTCACTCGGTTGAAAAGTAATTTGGCCAATCGCAGGTTTACTATTGAAGGGTGATAGCAAATTTTCAACCAGCTGAAGATGTCGGGGTGAAAGGGGGGGCAAGCGTGATTGGAGATAACTGAAAATTAAACGTTTATAAACGTTTAATACGGATCCGATGCTTGCATTTAATCAGAAAGGTGGCGATGTTTGCAGCAGATCGATCGATTGGAGCAAGACCGGATTTCGAGCAGAAAGGCCGAATGGAGGGTCGTTGAGGCCCGTGACGTGCGGTGGTGGTGGGCGGGCTAATATCTTATCCCCCACCCAATTCTAAACAGGTAGAAAGCGCCGGTGCTCCTTCTTGCGGGAATTCCCTCCGTCCGATCTCTTTGCTACAGCGTCTGGTATGAAAATATTCCTCTTATCAGGTTATTTTTTGGGGTTTCCCCAACCCTTTCCTTACCGCCGTCCGTCTACCCTACTGCCAATAATTATAGCACAGTAAATAGTGTTTTTCGAGTAGGGGGTTCCCCTACTCCTTTTTTAGAACCATCAAACCTGGACCATGAACAATCTTCGATTTCTCTGGATCGCATCCCTAGGGGTATTGCTCTTTGTTGCCTGCCACAAAGATCCGCAGCCGCCCATTTGTGATGACTGCGATCAGACCACGCTCGTAAGCAGTACATTGTACGAAAACGCCCCCGACGATTTCTTCACTTTCGACACCGTATTTATCGACGGCAATTGCCTGGAAATCACCTTTACCTCCAGCGGTTGCGATGGCTCCTCCTGGGTAATCCAGCTTATCGATTCCGAACAAATTTTAGAATCGTTCCCGGTTCAGCGGGTACTGCGGATGTCATTGCAAAATGAAGAATTGTGCGATGCTGTATTTTCAAGAACGGTCACATTTGATCTTACTCCCCTCCAGCTGGCCGCTTACGATCGCATTCTCTTAAATATTGACGGCTGGGAAGGCAGTCCGCTTTTGTACGAATATTGATAAGCAACCGCTCCGACAGGGAGGGACTCGTCTTTATTAGCTACATTAACTCCAAAGAAACCAATTGGAATGGCGGGTCCCCTCCCCCCTTTTAGCTGCCGATATTCGCCGCAAGTACCTGAGTTGCTGCACCAACTAGGGTGTACGGTTGTCCTGTCGACGTATCAGGCGGGAAAGCTGATTTTTTTGTCTGCAAAGGATGCCAACACGCTGGTGCAGCTCCCCCGGACCTTCGACAAACCAATGGGCATTGCCGAGCAGCCCGAAACGCGGCAGCTGGCACTGGCCTGCCGGGCGGCGGTTATCCTGTTTACTAACTCCCCAGAGCTGGCCACGCATTATCCGACGGCTCCGCAGCGCTACGACGGGCTATTTTTTCCCCGTCTTACCTATCACACTGGTCCCATCGATATTCACGATCTGCGGTTCGGATCGGAGGGTCGGCTATTTGCTGTCAGTACCCTCTTTTCCAGCATCGTCACTTTGAGCCCTCGGTACAATTTCATTCCCTACTGGACTCCGTACTTCATCGACCGAATTGTTGCCGAGGATCGTTGCCATCTAAACGGGATGGCCATGCGCAATGGTCTGCCGAAATACGCTACCGCTTTCAATACCGGTAATACTTACCAGAGCTGGCGCAACCAGGTAGCAGAAACCGGCGTACTGCTCGATCTCGATACCAACGAAGCAATCGCCCACCAACTACCCATGCCCCATTCCCCCCGGATGTACGGAGATCAGCTTTTTCTGCTACTTTCCGCCACCGGAGAACTGGTAAAAATGAATGTACCCTCCGGCAATTTCGAATCGATCATCGGCCTCGACGGTTTTGTCCGGGGATTGGCCCGGTGCCAGGATTATCTTTTTGTCGGGCTCTCTAAATTGCGCAAGCAATCTTCCAGCTTTGGGCATCTACGGGTAAAAACAGATCAATGTGGGGTGGCCATCGTTCATCTGCCCACGGCCAGATTGATCGGTACGATCATCTACCAAAATTCAGTGGAAGAAATTTACGATGTGCACATCCTGGCGAACCAGCAGCGGCCCAACATCCTCAATACGCAAGGCACCGACCACGAATTCGGCCTCCAGCTTCCCACTACCACGTTTTGGGCCCAGCCCCGACCCACCGACTAGTGAATCCGATCCATCGTAGGCTGACGGTACCGATCCAGCATCACCTCCTCCGCCAGCCCGAAGGAGAGGGTGAGGCCGCCACCACCGAGGCCGGTAACCACCAAAACGCCCGGCTCCGGCTGCAGTACCAGTTCGCTGGCGCCGTTGGTCAATTTTGCGTAGGTACCCTGCCAGTATTCCTTAATTTTCAGGTAAGGGATTTGAGCAAATTGTTTGAAATAGGTGAGAATAAGCCGATTGATTTCCTCCTTGTTGAAGGGACTCAACGTAAACCCGTACTCGTGGCTGTCGCCGATCGAAAGTTCTCCCAGGGCGGTCCGGGCTACCAATACATGAATGCCATACTTTTGATAATCCGGCAATTCGCGCCGCAGCCGCTCCCTCAGAACCGGCAGGCTCTGACAGTGGGCAAACGTCGGATAATGCAGCAGGGTGAGTCCCGCTGCCAGCGGTGGACCAAACTGCCAATTGCTAGGCTGAGGAATGGTGCGCATCATCTGCAATTTGCACCGAGTAAGTGGAGCCTTGGCGAGCAACTCCGGGTAGAGGATGCCAAATTCATCACCACCGGCCACGACGATGCGCTCGGCCGCCCAGGTTTGTGTGGCGGAACGCAGGTGCGGGTAGCGAATTTCCCGAATCGTTTGACGGTAGTGACAGTGGACCCCCATCCGGTCTCGCAAATATTTGTGCAGCAACGGAAGCACCTGCCGGGGGTCGACTGTAAGTTCGGTATGGCTATACAGGCCTCCCAGTAATCCACTGGGCTGCGTAGCCGGGCTTCGTTCGACCGTGCGCGCGGGGGTGAGTAGCTCCACCTGGTAGCCCCGTTCGTTGGCCGTATCGGCAAACTCGACCAGGACGGCCCATTCTTCTTCGGTATATGCCAGATGCAAGGAACCGGTGGGAGCGGTCCAAAAGCCAATTTCCCGAGCCAGTTCTCGCCAGTATTCCCGACTGCGAAGGGCGCGCGGAAGTGTAGATGAAGCCTGGCCAATGGGCCAAATCATTCCAAAGTTGCGAATAGATGCCCCTACCGGCCGGTCGTCCCGTTCGATGAGCACCACTCTCTTTCCGCGTCGGGCAGCCTGAAGGGCGTGAGCCGCACCTACTATTCCACCACCTACCACCGCAACATCATAATGGGGGATCGTCATAGAGAATCCGTTGATTTTTTTGGCACGAGCCTAAGCCAAGTGGTTTGCTGTAGCACCTTATTAATCGATAGCTCAAATTAAGGAGACTATCTCCGGCTGGCTCAAGTCGGAGGTTTAAGCCTTTGTAAATTCTCCGATATCCAGTATTTCCAAAGGGTGCCGATCGGGACCTGCGGGCAGCAATTTGCGCTCGTTGGAAATAGCGGTTCCTACGTTGAATTCCCTATCTTTCAGGTTCGGTTTTTTTGTTAAGCATCCCTTGCTGAAATGCCCGCAATTCGATCATCAAATAATTGTTTCTATGCGCTTTTCCATCCCTATGCTCACATTCCTTCTTTTGTTTAGTGCCTGTCGAGACGATGCTGCCGATGACTTAAACATCGATCCCGCTGTAGACATCCCCGAAGGCGCCATGCTGATTGAGCGGGACAGCCAACTCATCATTTCAGAGTTTAATAACGTTCTGATCGGCATCTCCTCTGGTAGTGAAGACGGTCGGATCTTTTCGATTCGCACTACTATCGACGAAGCCCCTTTTTTGCTGAATATTGTCAACTGGAACTGGCAGCAGCCACCGTTCAATGGCATCTTGCCAAAGCGGTACGACGCCAATACCCAGGGGAATACCGGAAGTAACACCTCCTGCCAGGCGGTGGGAAGCTCGCTGCTGTGCGACAGTGCCTCGGGTAGCTACGAAATCGATAGTGTCTCTTACTTCACCCAATCGTTCGATGGCGCTTCGGCCGGAACGATTACGATCACCGAAGTGAATGGAGGCCAACAAACCATCTCGGGTGCATTCGAAATTACCATGCAGGCGGAGGGTCGCCCGGATCGACTAACTTTTTCCGGAGGGTTTAACCGCATTCCATATTTCGTGCTCTAGAAAATATGAACCACCCCATCCATAACTTTTCGGGGAAAGCTCATGCCGACACTTACCGGCGGTTTCGTCCTACGTATCCCCAAGCGTTGTACGATGTTCTACTTGCCGCCGTTCCCGAGCGAAATCGCTGCTGGGATTGTGCCACGGGAAATGGGCAGGTAGCGCTGGCGCTCGCCGACGCATTTCGCGAAGTCATTGCCACTGACATTAGTACCGCTCAATTGGCTGCGGCCCCCGGGCACCCCAACGTTGTTTATCAGGAGTTGCGGGCAGAGCATACCCCATTCCCCGATGGCCATTTCGATTTGATTACCGTCGGGCAGGCCTTTCACTGGTTTGATCAAGCGGCCTTCAACCGAGAAGCACACCGGGTCTTGGTACCCGAAGGCGTTGTGGCAGTTTGGTGCTACAGCCGATTGAAAACCCAACCATCCGTCGAAGCCATCATCGAGGAAATATTTGACGAAACACTAGATGGTTACTGGGACCCGCAACGGCATTATCCCGATACGGGCTACGTCGGCATCCAGTTTGACTTTACAGAGTTGCCCATCCCCGAGGAGTTGTCGATCAAAGTAAGCTGGAGCCTTGAGCAGTTAGTGGGGTACCTCAATAGTTGGTCGGCGGTTCATAAATTCATTGCTGCTCGCGGGTTCAATCCCATCGAGCAAATGGTGCCAAAATTACGAGCGGCTTGGGGAGAAGTGGAAGTGAGGGACATGCAGTTTCCGTTACATCTCCGCCTGGGCAAAAAATAATGCGCTATAGCTCCGTAGTAAAAATTTATTTCATAAGTTTACCGGTGTCAATTTAATCTGACGGAAGATGTCATTGGTATCTGCCAAGTATTATTACTACTATTTCTTTTATAGCCAA
>CAZDET010000107.1:0-12167 GCA_964504335.1 uncultured Saprospiraceae bacterium | reverse complement strand
TGGTTGGCAGCCCCCCATTGCACATAATCCAACAAGTCGTTCGGACTGTTGGAACCAAAATTGGTATTGGCAAAAAGAGCCAGACCACCATTAGCATTGGGTAGCGCGGTTACTCCGAGGTTTCCGGAGGTCAAATCGAAAGTAACGGTTTCATCCGGAGAAAGAATTAAATCCCCGTCGATGCTGGTGTAGTTGTTCAAGACATTGTACTGACCAGGGCCAAGGCAAAACTGGTACGAGCCAATGTCTTCGGAACTAGCTCCAAAATTTCGGAGGGTGACTGTTTCTCCTGCGGGATCCACCGTCACTAACCGAACTTGGGCATGTCCCAGGGTGGCAAAGAGCCAAACCCCACAGACAAGTAACAAAGTTCTCATTTGTTAGGACTTAAAAAGTGTGAAATAATTAAGATGATGGGGCAAAGGTCTTCGAATCTGGCCCGCAGGGAATCGTTCTTTTGGGGGATTCCGAAAAATTCCCCCTTTATTAGGAGCTGGAAAGAGTGCTCGTGGCTGTAGGAATGGACGAGTCTTAAATGTATTTCGAATGTCGCATAGATTGCACTTTCGGCAACCGGTTCGATTGCCGATTCGGCCGCCGCACACCATATGGGTGGGAATAAAAAAATAGCCCGCCCACCAAACCTGCCGACCCGAAGGGTTACAGGTAGCCCAAGCGTGTTCTCAGCACGCGACTACCAGCAATGTGGACGATCGTCTGAAGATGTAAATGGTGTGGAAAATAGCTCAAAAAGCTACAATGGATAAAATTGGATAGTACTGCAAAGATAGGCTTCCTAAATATGTGAGTCAAGTCCATGCGATCTAAAAATCAGCTCGATAGGTACAGGCATCACTTCGGGGCCAGCAGCTTAAATCGAATCGGCACGGTCACCTTTACCTTTACATTGTATTTCCCCTGCACACCGGGTTCCCAGAGGGGCATATTGCCCAATACCCGCAGGGCTTCTTCCGTACAGCCACCAGCGACGGGGCGCAAAACTTTGAAATCGACACACTGACCATCCGGCATAACGATGAACTGGACGACGACGGTCCCCTCAATGTTGCTGTCTTTGGCAATGTTTGGGTACTGGATTTCCGCAGCGAGGTAGGCAAAAAAAGCTTCCTGGCCACCTGGAAAACTCGGCATTTTCTCCACGATGACGTATACTTCCTCTTCTTCCTTCGGTGGTGGCGGCGGTGGCGGTGGCGGAGCTATGGGTTCTTCCTCTTCTACCGTTTCCGGTGCTTCAAGGGGGGGGGCTTCCAACACCACATTTTCATCAATGGGAGGACCCACATAGGTAGCACCTTCAACCCCTTCTACGTCTTCCCGACCCGGATCAATTCGCCTGAGGTCTTCGCGCGTGGGTAGGGGAGGAGCATCCGGCACCTCTTCATCGGGGCGCACGGTGGGCTGCACGAAGCGGCGCTGGGCCCTTCGGGGGGCGGCCGTTGCTTCCGGATTAGTGGGCGGCACTTCCATTTCAATAGGAGGTGGGGCCGACAACTGGGCATAGGTAATGCGCTTATTGGCCTTGATGCGCAGTTTTTCCGTACTGGCAACTTCAGGCTTTTTCTTCAGCAGTTCGGTCCACAGGGGAATTCCCATGAGGCCGACCCACAACACCAGCGCGATTCCGAAACCCACCAGCTGGGCCCTTGGAGCCAATTGACGCAGGCGGTAAGCACCGTACGCCTGGTTTTTATGTTCGAATAGCTGTTGCTCATAATTACTGGAACGCATCGGATAGAAATTATTGGGCCGCAATCAGGGCGCGGTCGGATGGTTCAAAATCAACAATGGCGTAACGCGCCACTTTATTCACGTGCATTTCATCCAAGAGGTCAACTAAATTCTCAAACCGTGCCCCTGGTGCCGGTTTTACCAGAATGACCAGGTCCGTAATACGCTGCTGTTTTTCGACGATAATCCGTCGGAGTGATGCGGACGAAAATTCAATTCGGTTGACCTCCGGTTCGGTAATTCCCATGTACCAATAAAGCGTATCCTCCTCATCCAGTAATATGGTGAGCGCTTTAGATTCCTTGACGGCCGATGTCTCTTCCGGGGCATCGGCCTCCACCGGTAAGGGCATAATGACTTCCATAATCTGGGGCAATTGGAAGGTTGTGGCCAACATGAAGAAGGTGAGCAGGAGAAAGGCCAGGTCGACCATCGGGTTCATATCCACCTCTACGGACGGCTTCTCCTTACTGACCGACTTCAGGCCGTGGTGCTTCGGGGTTGGGGTGATCTTTAATGGCTTCATTGAACGGCAGCTTCTAATTCGGTGACCAGGCTAAATCGGTAAATTTGTTGATCGGTGAAGGTCTGTACCACCCGTTCCACATGGGAATAGGGCGTGTCGCGGTCCGCATTGATGGAAAAGCGCACCCTCGGATTCGTGATGCGGGCGTTGGCGATCCAGTCGCGGAGTTCGTTTCGGATGCTGTCGCAAGGAATACCGGGTAATTCCATCGCATTGCGCTGCGTGGGAGGCAACGCCAGAAAATCTGGGAGTTCCTCCAACGGCATGCCAAACGTGCCGACCAGGGAAAACTGCTCTTTTTCCGTCGAATTGAAAGACTGGCCGTATTGCTGGCCCATTCGCGCCAGCAGTCGCTGGCGGACAAACTTTCCATCGACCGAACAGAACAGCCGGCCGTCGTCAGCAACGGTGATGGTCATCAGATCGGTTTGCGGCATCTTCTGTTCCGTTTGGGAGGCCGGCCGGTTGATCTGCACCGGCTCCATCGTCTTAAAGGTGGTAGTGAGCATGAAGAAACTCACCAGCAGGAAGGCCATGTCGACCATGGGGTTCATGTCGAGCTTCGGCGTGCGGCTAGACGGATTCTGCTTGGACATCGGCAGGGGAGTTGTTCGGATTCGCCGGTGAGAGCGTATCCTTAAAGTGATGCAACATGCTGAAGGTTACCTCATCAATTGCGTAGGTGATCTTATCGATGCGCGTGGTGAAGTAGTTGTAGAAAACAATTGCCACGGCCGCCGTGCTGATACCCAGGGCGGTGGTCACGAGCGCCTGCGAAATACCTCCCGCCAATCCGACCGCGTCGGGCGCACCTACCCGCGCCAGCGCAGAGAAGGCAACGATCATCCCGGTGACCGTCCCCAACAATCCCACCAACGTGGAAATCGAGGCCAACGTGGAAACAATGACGAGGTTGCGGTTGAGCTGCGGTAATTCCAACTGAGTGGTCTCCTCGACGTCGCGCTGCACCAGGGCCATCTTTTCTTCCTTGTTGTAATCGGCGTCGAAGCGCACGGACCGAAAAGAATCGATACCCGTACGAACGATGTTCGCCACCGTACCCCGCTGTTGGTTGGCAGCTGCCTCGACCGCCGCGTAATCGCTGGCTTGTAAATGATTTTTAACATTCCCGACGAAGCGCTTGTTGTTGCGTCTTCCCCCAGCTGCACCAAGGCTGATAAAGCGCTCGATAATGAAGGTGATCAGAATGAGCTGAAAGGAAATCAGCAGGATGACGATTGGGCCACCCTTGTAAATAACTCCCAGGTAGTTGTTTGGAAGTGGTTGGTTGGCCGGATCACCCCCTTCGAAATTGCCGGGATATCCCAGTAATTGGTAATAGATGAAGTAAGCGATAATAAACGCTAGCGGAATGACAATGAGCGCCAATCCGGACTGGAGTGCTTGCGATAAATCTTTAATGCGAGACATGCGGACTTGTAGTTAGGTACTACACAATATTAGCCCTAGTCGCGATGCCGCTCGCTGCAAAATGTCACCTTATCGCCTGAGAATTAGCATTCCACGGAAACGATGAGGCATCACCTTGGACTTTCCCAAAGTACTCTTCGTCATGTGTGATATCTTTGGGCTAATTCCATCAATTTCAACGGTGGTTAACTGAATAGTAATATGCGTTCCAACTCCGAACCGACCCCCCAACAAGTCCGTGATGCGATCAGTAGGGGACGATTAGATACTGCCATCGAACTACTCAAAACGGCTTTTAACGGCAGCCAGCATCTAACTGAAGTAATCGCCCAATCTGCCCGCTACCATCAATTGCGTAAAGACAAAGTGAATCGGTTTCTAACCAGCGAAGAGATCAGCCGGGAGTACGCGGCCATGGTCAACCAGTTACTCGCCCTGGTAGATACCATGCCAATAAAGGTGATTCCAAAGGAGGAAATAGCCGCTGATGCCGATTTTGAATCAACTTTCGAGTACGCGCAGGCATCCGTTCAGTTGAGTCGGTTGTTCCTGGCGGAACTACCCGAACCATTTACCATAACGGATATGGAACAGCATCTTCGCGGGCCCATCAAGCGAAAGACCATCAAAGCGCTGTTGGATCAATGGTCGGCGCACCAATTGATTCGAAAATCAAAGCAACACAAAAAGACGCATTGGTCACTAACAGAGGAGGGAAAACGATTTTTCACGCGTTGGGATGCGCAACCGAGCTAGCAGTCTCCATGCCGCTACTCAGTCTGTCGCCCTGAGGAAAGCGGGCACGGCTACAGAGAGCGCCGAAATTGGTCGTCCATCTCAGCACGTTTATTCTCGTTTTCCGCTACCTCCTCTAGTGTAATGGCCGGCTGGTATTCTGTAGAACTCAGCCGCCACAAGTGCTCACAAAAACTGATTTCGGAGAGCATAGCGAAGTGTTTAAACGTGAGAAAATGGCAAATTTTATTTCGCCCTTTCGGGCATCAAATGTACAGGTATTCGGTGTAGTAGTCAATGTAATGTAATTTTTTTAATATAAATTTAATCACATCGTGTAAAAAACACTATGACGACACCCGCCTACACGATCGGTAAATCACACCAGACAGTAGCTGGATACCCGCCACGTAACCACCTGCCGGAATGCTTTCTTCACGGGGAATAAATTGATGTCCGACAGGAAAGTCATATGACTCACTGATTTCCATCAGTGTATAAGGACGCCAGGATCGTTAATTTTGCTCGAAATAGACCGACGTATGGATCTCGACCTTAGCATCGCTACCATCATGCAGTCCAGCCTCGTTACGGTTAAGCAGGATACCCCCATCAAAGAGATCGAACCGCTGTTCGAACGACGGGGCATCCATCACCTTCTGGTAGAAGACGCCGACCGTCAGTTACTAGGAGTAATCAGTTCCGAGGATATTGCACGAAAAGCTAGTACCGCACCGCTCCCGGAGGGCCACGAAGCCCGGCACCTAATGACTCCTTATCCTATTCGGGTAACCATCAATACTCCCATTCGGGCGGCACTGGAGATTTTTCTGGAGAATCGCATTCGCAGCCTGCCGGTCGTCAACGAAAACGGCATCGCCGTCGGCATGGTGACCCCCTACGATTTTCTCCAATGGATACAGCAAACCACGGATCGATCCGAATCGGTAAAAACCAATAACTGATATGTGGGGCTTACTCCTGCTCGCGCTGTTTTTTAGTCTCCTGCTCTGGTTGCTTTTGGCACCCATCACCATCGAAATCGATACTAATACGCATCAGTACCGGGTCGGGTGGTGGGGATTGGCTTCTCTGAGCTGGCATCCCCTGCGCGATGGGTTCCCGGTGCGCTACAGCATTGTCGGAATCAGCCGGGAAAAGCGGGCAGAAGAATTTTTCGAGAGCAAGCCGTCGAAGCCAAAGTCCAAATCGAAACGCCGCACATCCTTTCGGCCAAACGTACGGCGGGTCCTACGCATCGTGCGGCGGGTGCTTCAAAGCTTTCGAATAAAACGTTGTAAGCTCTGGCTCGACACCAACGACTATTGTTTCAACGCCCGACTGTACCCCCTGATCTACGCTCTTCCCGGCGTTCATCATCACGTGACCATCAACTTTCAGGGGCGCACGGAAGTACAGTTTCGGGCCCAAAATCGACTTATTCGAATACTCTATTTTATCCTGACATAACGTACCAATACCTTAACCAAAAACCACCACCTATGGAAATGCAGTATGATCAAATGATTGATCGAATCACGCAGTTCATGAAAGGCGAAGCGCGCACGGAAACCGTTATCGGCGAGGCGTTTCAACTTGGAGAGTTTTCTTGCATCCCCGTTATCCGCGTCGGTATGGGCTTCGGCACCGGCGGTGGCGAGGGAGAGTCCGAAAAAGACGGCCACGGCGGTGGCAGTGCAGCCGGCGCAGGCATGGGTATCGAGCCCATCGGCTTTTTAGTGAGCCGCGGCCCGGAAATTTCCTTCGTTAGCACCCGCAGCAATTCTGCAATTGGCAAGGCATTTGAAAAAGTACCTGACCTGTTTGCCCGTTACCTCGAAAGCCAAAAAGACAAGAAACAGCAAGCTTTGCAGTAAGACTTTTGAAGTTAGCTTGGAGTTATCAGGGGAGTAGCCTACAGATGGGTTGCTCCCCTTTTACGATTGAATGATCCGGCCGTCGGCCATTTCGATGATGCGATCGGTACGTTGGGCAAAGTCGGCGTCGTGCGTCACGATCAGCAGGGAAAGGCCCCGTTCGATGGACAAGCGCTGAAAAATCTGAAACACGTTTTCCGAGTTCTTGCTATCGAGATTGCCGGTGGGCTCATCGCCCATAATGATTGCCGGGTCGTTGATCAATGCCCGGGCAATAGCCACGCGCTGCTTCTGGCCGCCCGATATTCGGCGCGCCAATTGGTGGGCCAATTCCTCAATACCTAAAAGTGCCAGTTTTTCGAGGGCATCCTCTTCGATTTGGTGGAGGGGTTTGCGACCGAGTTTTTTGGCGGGCAGCATGACGTTCTCCAACACGGTGAATTCCGAGAGTAAATAGTGAAATTGAAAGACAAAACCAATGTGCTCATTGCGGATGCGGGCGAGGTGTTCGCGGGAGGCACCTGTCAGGCATTGCCCGCGAAATCGAAGCTCACCTTCGTAGTCGGTATCCATCGTTGATAAAATGTAGAGGAGTGTCGACTTGCCGCATCCCGATTTGCCCATGATGGAGACGAACTCCCCTTCGTCGATCCGGAGATTGATATCCTGGAGCACGTGAAAGCGCACGGGTTGTAAAAAGTACTTGTCGATGTGGAGGGCCTCGAGGATGGTCTGCATAGTCGGTATTGATTTAGTAGCCCCGGATGATATCCACCGGATCGATGCGGCGGGCCCGCCGGGCAGGAAAGTAGCCCGCACAGTAGGTGGCTATCAGTGCAAATACGATTCCGATGAGGTAGTAGCGCGGATCAAAATTGACCGGGTAAGTCGTGATGGTAGGTAAGGCCGCCGTTTCGAAGGGCGCACTATCGATGAGGAGGGATACGCCGTAGCCGAGTACCAACCCCAAGATACCTCCAATGAGCCCGATAAGCAAGGCCTGGCTAACGAATATCCACTGCACGTCGCGACCGGAGAACCCCGTCGCTTTCAGAATGGCAATGTCGTTCATCTTTTCGTAGATCAACATATTTAGAATGTTGTAAATGCCAAAACCCGCCACGAGCAGCAAGGTCAAGGAAACGGCGTAGGTTATCAGATTTCGGATGTAGGTGCCGGTTTCGAATTGGGCGTTGGCCTCGTAGATGTCAATTGCGCTTATTCCGAATTGCCGACTCCACAGGACGGCCAGGTCCGGAGCGCGTTGCTGTTCGTGAAGTTTGACGTGAATATCGGTGATGTAGGAAGCCGATTTGCCCTTGAGCTTCTGGGCGGTCTGGAGTTGAGTATAGCTTTGAATATCGTCGATATCGGCTAAGCCACTCTGGTAGATACCTACAATTTTGAGACTCTGAACCACACCTTCGGCGGTGCGTACCTGAATGCGGTCGCCTAATCCAAGTGATAACTTTTCCGCCAGCCCCGCACCGAGCAAGATGCCGTTTTTATTGCGAGCCAGTGCCTCTACACTGCCCTCCACGATATAGTCACTAAAATTGAACAACCGCGCTTCCTCCCGGGGCTGGATGCCGTTGATCCGGCCGTTCAACTGCAACGAACCGGCCAGGTAAAAAACTTGCAAGCTCACCTGCGGCGCTACTCCACGGACGGCCTCCTGCTTGCGCAAATATTGAATAATGGGCAATGCATTGTGGACGCGGAGCGGCCGGTCTTTGGGCCGAACCGAATGCACCACGCGCAGCTCAGGTTCAGCATCCGGCAGGTAATCGGCTGGCTGGCGATCACTGGGTTTGATTTCGTTGAACAGCCGCACGTGGGGCGTCCGGTTGAGTACCAGACCGTCGAGCAATTGATTCAGGCCCGTCATAAAACTGACCAAAATGATGAAGGTCCCGATGCCGAACGTGACGCCCAAAGCAGCAATGGCGGTCTGTTTGAAACGCGACGAGAGGTGCGTCCCGGCTATTTCGAGAATGAGTCGTGGGTTCATGGTTGCCGGATAGGTGTTTGGGGGCTCAGCCCCGATAGAATTTCCACGTATTCCAGTGTGCGGATCCCTGTTTCTACCCGAACCCAACCGGTATCGGTTAGCACGGTTTGCTGATCCGATACATATCCGATGGGAACTACCAGCGCATCGGAGTGCTCGCGGATGAGGATATTGGCTTCGCCGGTCAGGCCGGAGTAGGGTTGCTGCAAGGGGCGTTCGAATTGCGCTTCGGCTATAAAGGTGCGGGAAAGGGGATGCAAATAGGGGTTGATCCGGTAGATGTGGCCTTGAAACAGCGAATCCGGGAACGCTTCGAGCGTGAAATAGACCGTTTGTCCGAGTTGGATACGCCCGATGTCTTCTTCGTCGATTTCCAACTCTACCTGAAAGGCATCCGCACTACCGATGATTGCCAGGGGTTGCTGAGGAGTAACGCTTTCGCCGGCTTCCCGCAGCAACTGGTACACGCGCCCGTCGATCAGGCTTTGTATGCGGTATTCCCCGGCAACCGCCTGCTTGCTTTCCACGCGCTGAGCGGCTAGGCGGAGCTGATCGTCTAGTTCGCGGCGGGCCCGCCCTAATTGTTCCTGAAGGGTTTGTAGTTGCGAGCGGGATAATTCGTATTTCAACTGCCGCTGGTCGCGTTCCTGCAACGAACCGATTCCCTGTTTCCAGAGTCGTTCCTGGCGTACCATCAGTTGCGAATCATTTTGGAGCTGCAGGCGGGCCGCCGAAATTTGTTCTTGTAATTCGCTGATGCGACTCTCCGTGGGGCGCACGTTGGTGCGGGCAATTTCGTACGACAATTGCGCTTCTGCCAATTGCGATTTCGGAACATCTCGTTGTAGCACAAACAGGGTGCTGCCTTGCTCCACCCGGTCGCCCTCCTCAATAAGACAGCGCTCGATGACGCCACTGATGGCACTGTAGACTTCGTATTCCTCGGCGGGTTCGACCATTGCTGTGGCGTACACGTATTCGCGCAGTGGCTTCTGCTCGGGATAAATTGGCGCCTCGCTGCGATGACAGCTACCAATACCCAGTAGAAGAAAACCGCAGTAGAGCAATAATCGGTGCATAGTTGTAGGGGGACTTGGGTCTGGTGCTAGTTAACGACTTATTAAGTCGTTGGGAATGACATAGATCAACATTCGACCTTACTTCTATCAGTACATGCTCCGAGAATCGTAGCTATTTTTTATGGAAACTATCCATTCCCTAGTCATGTATACCATTCCATTTAATCAGTTGACCATTCAGGATGTTCCTACCGTTGGCGGAAAGAATGCCTCCTTGGGGGAGCTGTTCCAGGCCTTGACTCCCAGAGGAATTCGCGTACCCGACGGATTTGCGGTGACGGCCGCTGCTTATTGGGAATTCCTCCGATACAATAACCTGGAGGCGCCGTTGAAATCGGCGCTCGATCAATTGGATACCGATGCGTTCTCCAATCTGACGAAGGTGGGAGGGGAGGTGCGGGCGCTCATTGCCGGGGCAACGCTTCCCGAACCCCTGCAAGCGTCTATTAAAGCGGCCTACCACGAATTGATGGAACGCGTGGGGCCGGAGGGTAGTGTAGCCGTGCGCAGTAGTGCCACGGCCGAAGATTTGCCGGAGGCTAGCTTTGCCGGGCAGCAGGAAAGTTTTCTCAATATCAAAGGAGCCGACGCGCTGCTAAGGGCCTGTTTGGCTTGCTACGAGTCACTTTTTACTGACCGGGCAATCAAGTACCGGATCGATAATGGCTTCGAGCACATGGACGTTGCACTTTCCATCGGCATTCAATACATGGTGCGCTCCGACCTGGCGGCTGCCGGGGTGGGCTTCACGCTGGAGCCCGAAAGCGGCTTTCGCGATGTGATTGTACTGAACGGTTCCTGGGGCTTGGGAGAGTACGTGGTCAAAGGGCGCGTTGAGCCCGACGAATTTATCATCTACAAGCAAGGGCTGCAGCAGGGGCGTCGGTGTATCCTTAAGCGCAAGCGGGGAGCCAAGGAAGAGATGCTGGTGTACAGTGAATCACCGGAAGCAAGTGCTCCTACCGAATCACGAGTGACTCCACCCGAGAAAAAAGCGGCTTTCGTGCTTACGGATGCCGAGGCGGAGCAGTTGGCTCGCTGGGCGTTACTAATAGAAGCACATTTCCAGTTGCCAATGGATATCGAATGGGCCAAAGACGGACATACCGGCGAGCTCTTCATCGTACAGGCACGCCCCGAAACAGTACACGCCCGGGCGGATCGGATGGCCTTCAAGGTATATCAACTCACCGAAAAAGGACAGGTACTGGCCTCGGGTAGTGGGCTGGGAAACAAAATAACGGCGGGCCACGCCCGCATCCTCCATGCCCCGGCGGAAGCCCATCGTTTGCAGGAGGGGGAGGTATTGGTCACCGATATAACCGACCCCGATTGGGATCCTATTCTCAAACGAGCGTCGGCCATTGTGACCAATCGCGGCGGACGGACCAGCCATGCCGCCATCGTAGCCCGCGAGCAGGGAGCCGTGGCAGTAGTAGGGACCGGCGATGCCACCAGTCGGATTGCCGATGGGCAGTTGGTGACGGTTTCTGCCGCCGAAGGAACAACAGGTAAGGTCTATGCCGGCCGCCTGCAATGGTCGGAAACGGAGGTCGATTTACGTGAGTTGGAGCTGCCGCGCACGCAGGTCATGCTCATCCTCGGCGATCCCGATAAAGCGTTTCACTACGCCGCCTTGCCAAGCCAGGGAGTAGGGTTGATGCGCCTGGAATTCATCATCGCCAATGCTATTCAGGTGCACCCAATGGCGCTGGTGCAATTCGAGCGAGTTACCGATCCTATCGTTCGCGATGAGATCGAGCAGTTGACGCGAGGTTATTCATCCAAAGCCGATTATTTCGTAGATAAGCTGGCGCAGGCGGTCGGCACCATTGCCGCCGCTTTTTATCCGCGGGAGGTCATCGTGCGGATGAGTGACTTCAAATCCAATGAATACGCTAACCTGATAGGAGGTTCCTTTTTTGAGCCGCGCGAAGAAAACCCGATGCTGGGCTTCCGGGGAGCCTCCCGCTACGCACACGAGCGCTACCGGGAGGGCTTTCGCCTGGAATGCGCCGCCATGAAGGTGGTGCGCGACGAGATGGGGCTGACCAATGTAAAACTGATGATCCCCTTCTGCCGAACCCTGGAAGAGGGACAACGCGTATTGGAGCTGATGGCCGAATACCAGCTCCACCGCGGCGATAATGGGCTGGAAATCTACACCATGATCGAAGTACCGAGCAATGTCATTCTGGCAGAGGGCTTTGCGCGCCTGTTTGACGGGTTTTCCATCGGGTCGAACGATCTTACCCAACTAACACTCGGCCTGGATCGGGATAATGACCTCATCAGCGATTTATTCAACGAGCAAAACGAAGCGGTAACGACCCTGATCGCGCAGGTCATCCAATCAGCCAAGCGAACAGGGACCAAGATCGGCCTGTGTGGCCAGGCTCCCAGTGATTATCCCGAGTTCGCGCGCTTCTTGGTGGAGCAGGGGATCGATAGCGTTTCCTTTAACGCCGACGCTCTGCTGAAAGGCATCGAACAAATGGCGCGGGCCGAAGGGCACCAACACCCGGTCACCCTATCCTGATCCAACCAAAAAATCCCGCGGCCGGTAAGCTGCGTAGGGCACACGCATCAAAATGGTCGGTAGGGAAGTTTTTGGCGTTTGGGCTAATCAGAGCTTGCTTGTTAGGCGCTAAGCGCGTATCTTTGTTGGACCATCCAACTAGTTGCCCCAGCGGCAGCCGTTCTCACAAAGTAGCCCACTTTTTCACACGGCCGTTTCCATTGCTGGTAGCCGCGTGCGC
>CAZDET010000106.1:0-12316 GCA_964504335.1 uncultured Saprospiraceae bacterium | reverse complement strand
CTGATGGGCTGCTTCGATCTATCGAACCCCATCACCGTCACCAGAGATACTTCCGGTGGGGCTTGTACGACTGACTTACAGGTAGTCGATCCGGAAGAAGTACAGTTTACCCTCTTCCCGAATCCGGCCAGTAATGAATTGCGAATCACCGCGCTCTTTGTGGAAGCACCTACCCAGTTGCGGCTGGAAATTCGGAATCTGACCGGGCAGATTGTGATAAATCGCCCCATGGCAGCGACTGCCAACGTCAATGAAATCCTCGATATCTCCGCCCTGAATCGGGGGATGTATGTCGTATCATTGATTTCCAGTGATCAGATTGCCGTTCGGCGGGTGTTGAAGCAGTAAATAACGCCACAAAAATCAAAGACGAATTCGACAGTTGCTCTCCGGGCGGCTGTCGAATTTTTATTTTCTGAAAAGGCAACTTATTCTATCCCCCCTTTTTCGAAAATAAATCTGTATTTTAAGGTAGGATATGAAAAGAGCAGGATAAAATCGAGGATCGATCTTCCTCGACGGTCATAGGTGTTTATGGGTTCGCTGCCCGGCAAACGGGCATCAGGGTAATTTTACCCCAGTTATTAAAGCTATCACCTATGTTGGAAAAGCTGTCCGCTTCAGACCGCTTTACCTGCGACCGCGATCAGTACACCGAAGCCGACAAACACAGGTTTTATCGATTGCTGGTTCAAGAAACGTCCCTATTAATCGAGGCGGTATGCGCGAAATACTTTCCCATTCGGGAAGACCGGGAAGATGTGGCGCAGGATGTGCTCATCCGAATGTGGGAACGCCTGCCACGACTCATGGAGGTATGGCGCGATCGAGACGTTAACGGATTCAAGGCCTACATCATTACCCTGGCTTCCAACGTGGCGCGCAACCACCTGGAGCGCGGAAGGCGCAAGCGACACCCACTTGTAAATCTCCAAGCCGCCCGACAGATGCGAGCCGATAGCCACCCCGCCCGAGAGGTGGAGCATCGGGATGTGGAGCATCTTACTCAACGGCTACTGAGTCAGCGGGAATACGATGTAATGGCCCTGAAATTGCGGGAGTACCGCGACCGGGAAATTGCCGATCACCTGCAGATTTCGGTCTATACCGTCAAGGAATACGCAAAGACCGCCCGTACTAAATTGCGGAAGTACCTGTCGTTTTTGCGTCCCTGATCCACCAATGTCCATTCCGTTATTTATTCACTATTCAGTGTTGCTTATGCAAGTCGAAGCTTTACTCCTGAAATGCGAATTTGGAAATCCAACACCGAGTGAAAAAATGCAACTCGAACGCTTAATTGAATCCTATCCGGAATTCAGCGAGGCAATAGAAGGGCTGAGCTGCTTACATCTGTGGTATCCGGAAGCGACAAGCCTGCTGGAGTACCTCCGGGAGAATACCGAACGGCGGATCAATCATGTGCTTTTTTCGATCTACTCCCCCCTCTGTTAGCGTGTAGATCTTGTTTATAAGGGCAGATGAATCAACAATCACTTAAACCTAAAACCCGTATTATGTCACAAGTTGCAAATCATCGCAGTCAAGACAGTGGTTTTGAAATTGCTATCAGCAATCGCGACCTCTTTGTACGCGCCCATTGTCACATTTTAGAAAAGCGATCTACCGATCATTTCGAAGAGGTGCCGGACATTCCCTGGCCCCGTCAGTACGGCCCCACGAACCAGGTCATCCAGGATGACCAGAGCTTTGCCATAATGTTCAACTGGACGGTGTACGGTCCTTTAGCCTGTCTGCTCGACTGCGGCTACTGGAAGTGTACCGTGATGTTCGAACAAATGGGCGGCCACGAGACGCACTTCGAGCCGTACGAAATCGTACCCGACCGGGGTATTGACGGTCATCGGTATACCGGAATGGTGGAAGTTCGCCATCACTCGTTGCGGCCGGGTGTTTACCGCGTAATTACCTGCCTGCAGTGGTGCTTCAAGAACGGCAATCCCGGCCCGATCACCGGCTTCCACGATAAGGGCATGCTCAAAATCTACGCTGATAAGGCCAATCGGCGGGAGGTTTATGCCGATACTTCCAATGGCACTACCACCGAACTTCCTCAAGGGGCTTCAAGCGAATCGTAGAACCTTTTTCTTCTCAAGTAGAATTTTCGAGAGGCAATCACATTGATTGCCTCTTTTCATTGGTGGATACGACGGAGGGAATTCCCCAAATTTCCTATACTCGCAGCAAAAAATGACGTACGAAAACCTGACCGTTGCCGAAACTGGTGGGATTGTCACCCTTACAATCAACCGGGAAAAGGCGCTCAATGCCCTGAATACCAAAACGATGGAAGAGCTGGCGCACTATTTTGGGGAGGAAGCGGCGAGCCGAACCGACCTCAAAGGAGTTATCCTGACCGGTGCGGGCGAAAAGGCCTTCGTTGCCGGGGCCGACATTAAGGAATTTCTCTCTCTTGGTACAGGAGGCGGGCGCACGATGGCCCAGCGCGGCCACGATACCTTCTTCCTGATCGAGCGATTTCACCGGCCGGTAGTTGCCCTCATCAAGGGATTCGCACTCGGCGGGGGCTGCGAGCTGGCCATGGCCTGTCATTTGCGGTTGGCGGGCGAAAGAGCGCGCTTCGGCCAGCCGGAAGTCAACCTGGGCATTATCCCCGGCTACGGCGGCACGCAACGGTTGATCCAGCTAATCGGAAAAACCAAAGCTACCGAACTCCTTCTAACCGGTGATATGATCGGTGCCGAAGAAGCGCACCGCCTCGGCCTGGTCAACTACGTACTGCCCGCCGACGAACTGCACGACAAAGCCACCGAACTGATTGAGAAAATCGCTAAAAAAGGGCCCATCGCCATTCAAAAAGCCATCGAAGCCATTAACGCCTACTTTTCTGCCCAAATGGATGGGTTCGCTTTTGAGGTGAATGCCTTCGGCGAAACCACTGAAACCGAGGACTTTCGCGAGGGTGCCTCGGCATTTATCGAGAAGCGGGAGGCGCAGTTTAGCGGGAAGTAGTGGTTGAGAAAACAAAAAAGTCGTACCGAAAGCGGTACGACTTGCAAAATTGGACTAGTATGAAAACTAAACTCATTTATTCTTAATCTGCTACCTGTGGGTAGCAGCATTTTTCAGGGAAACTGAGTTAGGGAGTGAAAGTTCTCGAAGTACGTTGACCTTAGGAGTCATTTAACACTAGGGTGAGCTTCTCGATGGGCAATGGATTGGAGCTCTACACTAGATGAACGATATTCTTAGGAAAAGTTACATAGTGGGACCAATTTTATTTTAAAAAAATCCATGTCGTTGCCTGCTATGCGGTAGGAGCATACCAATCATTCGGAAATGGATACACAAATTGGCAGGTGGGTGTTGAGGGTTTTGATTGCTCGCAGTGGTTTTTTGGGGCCGGATTCATAGTTTCAAACCCTTATCTTGGAGGTAACTCGGCCCCTATAATCAGCAGGCGGCCGGGTTCTTCACCGTTCAAATACCACCATCCAATGCAAGCTACTAGAAGGTACAGTTTGAAGGCTATCGTTCGTTGGCAGGGAAAAATTCTGCCCATCCTCCTTGCCGTTAATGCGCTTCCCGTGCTTCTATACTACATTTACGGCTGGGAATGGCTCAAATTGCCCTGGCAGCCGATCTCTCTCTTGGGTATTGCCGTGGCTTTTTATCTGGGGTTCAAGAACAATTCCTCCTACGATCGGCTGTGGGAGGCACGGAAAATCTGGGGAGGAATCGTCAATGCTTCTCGTTCGTTCGCGGTGATGGCTCGCGATTTCATCGACAATCCTACTACTCGCGAGCAAATGACTGAGGACGAATGGCGGACCGTACAGCGGTCGTTGGTTTACCGCCACATAGCCTGGCTGCGAGCACTGGCGCTGCAACTGCGCAAGCCCCAAAAATGGGAACACTTCACGCAAACGGATCAAAATTTCCGCCAACAGGCAGATACGGTATACGACGAACATAAATTCGAACAACTACGCACCTACCTTTCGGAAGCGGAATACGACTACCTGCTGCAAAAGGGAAACAAAGCATCACACTTGCTGAGCCTTCAATCGAAGCACTTTATGGCCTTGCGCAACAACGGACTCATCGACCCCTTCCTCCACCAGCAAATGCAGGCTATGGTTACGGAGTTTTACACGCTCATGGGCAAGTGCGAGCGCATCAAGAACTTTCCGTTTCCGCGCCAGTACGCCGGGGTGAATCTATACTTCGTAGTGGTTTTTATCGCCCTGGTCCCCTTTGGCATGCTCAGCTTCTTTGACGCGATGGGCAACTACTGGCTGACGATCCCCTTCGGCCTTATCGCCGCCTGGGTGTTCATCACCATGGAAATGATCGGCGATTACAGCGAAAACCCTTTCGAAGGTCTTTACAATGATGTGCCCATTACTAATATCGCCACGGGTATTGAAATCGACATTCGACAAATGCTGGAAGACGAAGAGCTGCCCAAGCCGACGATGCCGGTGGGGGAGATGAGCATTTTGGTGTAGGTGATGTTTTGATGCTGGATAAATGGCGAAGAGTGAATGGCGATTTTTTCTAAAGGCGAAATGAAGATTTAAACCAAATTAAATTCTAGGCTACCAATAGGTTATTTTACCGTAAAGCTTTTTGTTAAAACATAATGATGCGTTAACCCCTATCCTCATAGTGTAAATGGGCTAAGTGGATATTTTGAATTTTAATTATATCCACTTAAATGAGATTCCCAATGAAGATTACTTTCGCAAAAGTGACCATTGTTTGTGCAATGGCACTTTTCGGCGGGTTGTTGGTATCGACGCCTGCGTTGGCTCAGGAGCTAGACCCTGAGTTGGCACCCTTTTACCACGGGGTTGCGTCGGGCGACCCCCTTTCCGATGCGGTCATTATCTGGACCCGTTACACACCTACCAGCGGCGCGCCTGCTGCGGTCGAGGTGAGCTGGATGATGGGCACCGATCCGGATTTGAACAACGTTATTCAGTCGGGTACCTTTACGACGGGGCCGGATCGGGATTACACCGTTAAGCTCGATGTCACCGGTTTGGAGCCCTACACTACCTACTACTACGCCTTTGAGGCGGACGGAGTCCGGTCGGTGATAGGCCGTACGCTGACGGCTCCGGCGGGGCCGGTCGATCAGTTGCGCTTTGCGGTGACTTCCTGCGCGCGCTACCCATCCGGATATTACAATTCCTATGCGCGCATTGCCGATCGGGAGGACCTGGATGCGGTCATCATGCTCGGTGATTATATCTATGAAGACGGCGGCGGCGGAATTCCCGAGCGGCCGCACAGCCTGAATTCAGAGGCTGTATCCACCGACGAATACCGCGCGCGCTACAGTCAGTATCGCCTCGATCCCGATTTGCGTCGGGTACACCAGATGCATCCTTTCATCGCGGTGTGGGATGACCACGAATCGGCCAACGAAGCCTACAGGGATGGGGCAGGCGCGCACAATCCGGCTACGGAAGGCCCCTGGGAGGAGCGCAAGGCCCGCGCAAAGAAAGTATATGACGAGTGGATCCCCGTTCGGCCGGACGTGACGCAGGTACCGCTGTTTCGCAAGTTGAGCTACGGTGATCTGGTCGATCTTTTCATGCTGGAGACCCGTCTGGAAGGCCGTGATATTACCTTCATTCCCGGCTCGCCGGTTTCTGTAGATAATCCCTTCATGTACGATGAGAACCGTACCATGCTCGGAGAGCGGCAGAAGGCTTGGCTGAAGGACGGGCTGGCGAGCTCGACGGCGCAGTGGAAAGTAATCGGCCAACAGACGGCCTTTGGCCAGCTCAATACTTGGTGGGGGGGCGATCCGAATAATCCATTGGCGCCTAATGCTACCGCTGCACAGAACCTTTTTCTCGATTCCTGGGGTGGCTATCCGGCCGAGCGGGCGGAGCTGATTTCCTTCATCGGAGGGCTCGCCGGCACCAATCCTATCGATAATGTGGTGATTGTTACAGGGGATGCCCACACCTCTTACGCGTTCGATCTTTCCCTGGAGCCGGTGGCTTTAACAGGAGTCAATCCGGCTGTTCCTTTCGTAGGGCAGCCGCCGGTACCCGTGACCCCCACCTACGATCCCGCATCCGGCGCCGGGTCGGTAGCCGTCGAATTCGTCGGTCCAAGTATCAGTTCTGATAACTTCGACGAAATTGTTGGATTGGAGTTGGCTCAATTATTCCAATTTGCGATCAACAATCCGCTTGGGCTGACAGGACTGCCCATCCCACCGGAGTTGGCTGAGCTCAACCCAAATCCACACCTGAAGCACGCTGATCTCATCCAGCACGGCTATTTCGTGATCGACCTGAAAGCGGATCGCGCTCAGGCTAATTATTACTACATCGAAACCCGACAGGAGCCGAATGAAAACGAGTCCTTCGGCGTCGGTGTCGGCACGGACAATGGTGCTAATCGCTTGACTCAAGGTGCAGAAAGTGCCGGTAAGCCCGCCAAAATCGAGCGCTTTTACCTGACGACTTCCGAAAACAGCAACGTATTACTGGCCGATCTGGACGGAGCCGTCATCGATCGCAGCAACCTCGACGATCTGGCCGTCAACCTGCAATCTATTACCCGTCCGGCTCAGGTGGGTAGCGTCGTGCTCGAATTAAGTGGTCCGGTAAACCAGCGTCGCGTCGAAAATGAAGCACCCTACTTCCTGTTCGGAAACAGCACGGGTTCGGGCTCGAATCGTGCCAAAGAACTACCGGTTGGAACCTATACCCTAACTGCTACCCCCTACAGCGAGGCTGGTGCAATGGGAATGCCCGGCCAATCCTTGACAGCACAGTTCGAAGTGATCGAAACACCTGCCCCCGCTCCGATGATCGTCGGATTGCAATTGACCACTTCGAACAACGACGAAGTGGTAATCGACAACCTCACCGACGGCACGGTTATCAACCTGGACGTGGTAGGGGACCTCGCTTTCAATATCAAGGCGCTGACCCTGCCAGAGGAAACGGGAAGTGTTGCATTTGAGCTAAGCGGGCCGATCGAAGAAATGAGCGTGGAAAATGAAGTACCGTACTTCTTGTTTGGCAATAATACCGATCGCACTACCAACCGGGCCCGGCACCTGGAGGTGGGTAGCTACACCCTGCGCGTAACCCCATTCAGTGAAGCCAATGGTCGTGGTATGGCCGGACAAACGCAGACGATCGAATTTGAAGTAACCGAGAATCAGGCTCCCGTAGCCCGTTTTACTACCGATCGGGTGTTGGGTATTGTGCCGCTCATGGTCAGTTTCGATGCCTCTGCTTCTACCGATGCCGATGGCAACATCGTGGCCTATCGCTGGGATTTCGGTGATGGTAATGCGGCGGAAGGTGTGACGGTGATGAATACCTTCCAGGCTGTCGGCACCTATGTGGTAACGCTGGAAGTAACCGACGACCTCGGTGCGACCAGCACCGCAAGCGAGACGATTGTTGTAGAAGCACCCCAAGACGCTGTGACAGCCCTACGCCTTACCGGAGTCAATAATGACGAGGTAATCGTCGAGCAGTTGACCGACGGCACCACCATCGATTTGGGGGCTATCGGCAATGTGCCGTTGAATATCGAAGCGGTGACTGACCCGCCGGTCGTTGGTAGTGTGGTATTTGAAATCGACGGACCAGTCCGGTCTCGCCGCACCGAAAATATTCAACCCTACTACCTATTTGGTGACCGAGTTGGAACAGGTAGCAATAACGCCCGCCAACTGCCTGCCGGTACCTACACGCTCACCGCCACGCCTTACGATGAGGGCAACGGTCGTGGAACAGCCGGGCAGCCGATTACCGTTCGATTCGAAGTGATCGAAGGGACTGCTTTCCGTCAAACGGCACCGGCAGTAAGCAACCAGCCCGTATCAGCTGCGATTATGGATGACGGTACCAAGATTAGTCTCTATCCGAACCCCCCGATTACTCAGAGTTGGGTGACGCTACGAGTGGAAGGCGCCACATCCGGGAAGGTATTTGCCCGGGTAGTTGACCAAATGGGACGCCGCGTGGGTATCCTGGAATTCGAAAAGGAAGGAGCCATTGCGGAGCAACGCCTGGACGTTCGGGGCTTGCCCAGTGGTACCTACTACGTACAGACGCTGTTGAATGGTTTGGAGGGGAATGCCCGGTTGATGATCAATAAGTAAACCGTGATAATTGGTAGCAAGGAGGGCTCTTCCGAGGTTCCTTGCTACCTCTAAGTTCTTAACTTCCTGTTATTGTTGTAAGCAATTCCGGTTGGTTATCGTTTCTATTAGACAGCCCCATTGGCTGACAGATACCCAGCCCGATATGCTATTAATACTGCTTTATTCTTTACTCCGCCTGCATTTTCTTTTTTTACTAGTTGCTCCTGACGGTTCTTCCGAGACCATTTCGGCCACGATGCACTGCCACACCAATCTAAAACCGATGGGTATCAACGAGCGCCCGGATACATTGCTCCGAGGGCTCACGGAGGAGGAGTATCTGGAGTTGCCTTATTATACGATTTATGTGAATTTTCACTTCGTCAATTCCGACGGATACCGGTTTCATTTCGATCCCGAAGGCGACCGGCACTTCTACGCGCCGGAGGCGGCCTTGCAGCTGCTGTGGCATTGCAACGGCATTTGGAATGACCTGCACGCCGATCAGTTCGGTGGTGCCGCCAAGGTATCGAACAGTCGCATTCGACTCGCGCTGTATGAGGAGGATAAAACGACCGAGCATCCGGGGGTGTACGTGCACGAATCGCGACGGGAAATCGAGTACCGCGATGATGTATTGGAGGTCATACTGTTCGACTTGCCCCAGGCCAAGGCACCGGGTGATACGATTTGGTTTATCGGTGGTTCGACAAGCGGGCGCTCCGGGGGGGCGGTGAATATTCACAATATCGGGCATACGTACGCGGACGGCAGGTGGGAACCGTGGCTCTTTGCCCGCGTGATCAATCACGAAATCGGACATATTCACAACTTGCCTCACGCATTCAGCTGCCAGAATACCTGCTATGATATGAATGCCTATGCCCAATGTACGGGCAACGCTGCCGATGGTGACTGTGGTAAGTGCTGGGGCTGTAACCAGACCCCCTGCCCCTGGGGCATCGGCAATAACCTGATGGGATACAACGGGCATCAATCGGCATTGACCCCTTGCCAATGGGAGACGATGTTTAATTACGCCTTGGCCAACGACCTGCCCTACGCCGGCTTTTGTGAATTGCCGCCCGCCCGGCCGATTGTCATTGATAAGGATACCGAATGGTCGGGCAATGCGCTGCTGATGCACCGCGATGTACAGGTAACCAATGGCGCTACCCTTACGATTGCGAATGAAGTTCGCTTTGGTGGCGGGGCGCAGTTGGAAGTGGAAGTCGGGAGTGTGGTGGAGGTTAAAGATGGGGCGCACATCACCCAGCTCTGCCCGGATGCCGAATGGGGTGGATTCAATACGCGGGGTATTTTCCTCGGAAAACCCTACGACAAGTTGCGCCGCGGTGATTACCGAAAATCCGGGATTGTAATCCTGGAACCAGGAAGCACGGTAACGGCCACTGATACCAGCTTCTGGGGATTCACCCAAAATGTATATCGCCCATAAAGAAACACCTACACCCACACCCACACCTCTCTCTCCTTTCCTGGAAACCTTTTTGTATTTTCGCGTTTTTATACGTGATGAACAGGAGTGTGGAATATGGTTAAAATTGGAGCAGTTGAACTGGGGCAATTTCCCTTGTTGCTGGCACCGATGGAGGATGTCAGTGATCCGCCGTTTCGGGCCTTGTGCAAGGCGCAGGGATGTGATATGATGTATACCGAATTCATTTCGGTGGAGGGGCTAATTCGCGATGCCGCGAAAAGCGTGCAGAAGCTGGATATTTACGATTACGAGCGCCCGATCGGGATACAGATTTTCGGAGCGGAATTGGACAGCATGGTAAAGGCCGCCGACATCGTAGAGGAGGCCCGGCCGGAAGTATTGGACATCAACTATGGCTGTCCGGTGAAAAAGGTGACCTGTAAGGGTGCCGGAGCCGGCATCCTGCAAGATATCCCCAAGATGGTGGCACTCACCAAGGCCATTGTTGAGCGGACCAACCTTCCGGTAACTGTAAAAACCCGCCTGGGCTGGGATGAGCAAACGAAGTACATTGTGGATGTAGCGGAGCGGCTTCAGGATGTGGGCATTCAGGCGATTAGCATCCACGGGCGTACCCGCAAACAGATGTACAAAGGGGAGGCCGATTGGCGCTTGATCGCGGAGGTAAAGAACAACCCCAGAATACACATTCCGGTCTTTGGAAACGGGGATATCGACAGCCCGCAGAAAGCAGCTGCCTACCGCGACCGCTACGGTGTAGACGGAATCATGATTGGTCGGGCCAGCATTGGCTATCCCTGGATTTTTCGCGAGATAAAGCATTATTTTGCTACCGGGCAGCTCCTCGAGCCACCAACCGTTGAAGAACGGGTGGGAGCGGCTCGTCAGCATTTGCGGCATAGCCTGGATTGGAAAGGCCCGAAGCTGGGGGTTTTGGAAATGCGGCGGCATTACACGAATTATTTTCGCGGATTTCCGCACATAAAGGAATATCGAAAGATCTTGGTGACGGAACACGACCCGGCCATTCTATTTGCCACGCTTGATGAAATCGAGCGCGTGTACAGCCAAACAGAGGTAGCGGTTTCCGTATAATGGACGACTTATAAACGAAAACGAATCTCATTACAGGAGCGGCGACAAGTACGCCTATGGTATTTGACATCACAACGTACGAACGTAAAATCTTCAACATCATCAGCCAGGCGGCAGAGGAGTTGGATTTTCCCACCTACATAGTAGGGGGGTATGTGCGCGACCGGCTACTGGCCCGCCCCAGTAAGGATGTCGATATCGTCTGCGTCGGAAATGGCATGCAACTTGCCCGTCTGGTAGCCTCCAAATTGCGTCCGCGGCCCCGTGTGACGGTCTTTAAGCGTTTCGGAACCGCTATGTTGAAGCACCAGGATATGGAGGTCGAGTTCGTGGGGGCCCGCAAAGAAAGTTATCGCTACGACTCGCGCAAGCCGGTAGTGGAATCCGGCACCCTGGAAGACGATCAAAACCGACGTGATTTCACCATCAATGCCCTGGCAATTAGCTTGAACAAGCACAACTTCGGCGCGCTTATCGATCCCTTCCACGGTTTGGAGCACTTAGAGCAAAAGATCATTAAGACGCCCTTGGAACCGAGTAAAACGTTTAAGGACGATCCGCTGCGCATGCTCCGCGCCGTTCGCTTTTCCACCCAGCTTGGGTTTGAAATTGAGCGACAGACCTACGAGGCACTGTCCAAGAATAAAGAACGGCTCGACATCGTGAGCTGGGAGCGGATCGCCACCGAACTCAACAAAATTTTGCTGGCTCCAAAGCCTTCGGTCGGATTTCGAATCCTGTTCGACACCGAATTGCTGCACTATATTTTGCCGGAGTTGGTGGCCCTGCAAGGCGTGGAAAGCCGCAACGGGGTTCGACATAAGGACAACTTTTACCACACCCTTCAGGTCGTTGATAACCTGGCTCGAACATGCGATTCGCTGTGGCTGCGCTGGGCGGCACTGCTCCACGACATTGGCAAAGCGCGCACCAAACGGTTCCACAGAGAGCAGGGGTGGACCTTTCACGGGCACGATGCCGTAGGGGCGAATATGGTGCCCAAGATCTTCCGACGCCTTCGGCTGCCGCAGGATCACAAGATGAAATTCGTCCAGAAAATCGTGCGCCTGCACCAGCGGCCGGTCAGTCTGACCAGCGAGGAAATCACCGACAGCGCGGTGCGCCGCCTCCTCTTCGAAGCGGGCGATGACATCGACGATCTCATGATTCTGTGCGAGGCGGATATCACTTCCCGCAACGCCCGCAAAGTGGAGCGTTACCTGGAAAATTATCGCTATCTCCGCGATCGCCTGCAGGAAATCGAAGAAAAAGACCACCTCCGCAACTGGCAACCCCCCATCAGCGGAGAACTCATCATGGATACCTTCCAGATCGAGCCGAGCAAGCAGGTAGGTACGATCAAAAATGCTATTCGCGAGGCCATTCTCGAAGGCGACATTCCAAACGAATACGAAGCGGCCTATCAGCTCATGCTGCAGGAAGGGGAGAAATTGGGGCTTTCAGTTGGGAAGATTGAAAGGTGAGCTAGTTAGTTAATGCTTTAAGGTTTTGCCGTGGCAAAACGCAATGCTTTATTTAGGGCATTTTCTCTTCTCCCCGGATGACTAGGGCAAACGCATCAAATGCCGGAGGCAACAACTTCACCCGGCGGGACATAGCTTGGACCCTCGGTCCTCCGGCCG
>CAZDET010000105.1:0-12410 GCA_964504335.1 uncultured Saprospiraceae bacterium | reverse complement strand
GAGCTCCCTTATCAAATTTTTTCTCGGAGAAAATGGACAAGATTTCTTGAACCTCATGATCTCTTGGCTTTTTCACTCTTTGATATATGAAATTTTCAAATTGGTTTTTCATGGATTGCGATTGGTAGCTTTTACAACAAAATTAGCGTTTGTATTTGTGTTTGTTAGATCTAGATTGCAGCTAACGATAAGTCATACATCCGCATTGCGGTTTCTTACCAAACCACGACATACCAACCACCAAAAAGGCCACCCCAGCCACAACACCGGGGTGGCCTTCCACCTCTATAAAGCAAGCCGTTTCCGGCTGCTAAAAATTCACCCGCCCGTAGCGGATGCCGTTGTCGTAGCGTACTAGGAAGGCGCTGCCGAAGCCGGCATTGCGCGCCTGCTGCAGGGCCGATTGGGCTTCTTGCTGGGAGAAGAAGTTGGCCAGTAGTACGCGTGTAAGGTTGCGGTTGGGGAGGACTTCCGTTTCAATAGTCCCCATGGTGCGCAGTGACTGGTATTGGGTGGCGGCAGGGTTGAACTTGCCGACTGCCACGAGCTGCACTTTGTAGTACGTGCCCTCGTAACGGGGGGCATTGCTTTCGTATTTGAGGTTGTCGCTATTGGAGGTGCCGCGGGCGGTGTAAGTCTGGCCGCTGGTGTTGATGGAGGTATTGGGGTTGGTGGGCGGCACGTTGACGTTGGTGCTTGGGTAGCTCGGCGTCGTCGGGTTGGGGTTCGACGTGCTCGGGTAGCTGGGATTGGTACTTGGGTAGCTGGGATTCGTGCTCGGGTAGCTCGGGTTAGTACTTGGATAGCTGGGATTCGTAGATGGGTAGCTCGGGTTGGTCGTTGATGGATTCGTATTTCCGGCAAAACCGGCTCCTGGTTCGAGGAAGAGCGGCTGGCCGTAGTTGAGCACGTTGGGATCGTTGGTGCTGAGGGTGTAGCTGGCCGTTTCGAAATTGGGGTGCGCCACCTCTACCCGATAGCGGCGGTTGGGCAACAGCTCGAAGAGGTAGCTACCCGTGGGGAAGGCCTTGGTGACCAGGAGGTTTTCGGTGCCGTTGTCGTAGATCTGGTAGAGGGAGACGTTGATGTTGTTAAGCAGGCTGCCGGCGGACTGGTCGTAGACGTTGGAGCGCAGTGTGATCTGGCGCCCACCTACGGCAAATTCGAAGATGTCGGAGTGGCGGGTGTTGATCTTTTGGCCGCCGAAGACGCGGTTACTGACGATGAAGCCGTTGCCGAAACCGGTGCGATCGAGCACGAAGCCGTAGTCGTCGGCGCTGCTATTGATGGGGATACCCACGTTTTGGGGGGCCGACCAGTTGATTTCGTCACCCTCCGAAACCATCACGTCGAAGCCCCCGATGGTGGCGTGGCCGTTGGAGGAGAAGTAGAGTTTGCGCTCGTCGGTGCTGTAGAAGGGCGTGATTTCATCGCCCAGGGTATTGACGGCCGGGCCGAGGTTGACCGGGAAGGTGAAGTCGAGCTGGTCGGAGCCGAGGTCGCGTACGGCGTACCAGAGGTCCATGCCTCCGCGGCCGCCGTCGCGGTTGGAGGCGAAGTAGAGCAGCTCCCGGCCGGCCACGTGCACGACGTTGGGATGGGTATTGTTTTTGCCTTCGATGTTGATGTACTCTGGCAGGCGCTCGGGCTGGCTCCATCCGCTGGGCGAGCGGTCGGTAGCGTAAATCTCACAGCGGGTATTGAGGCCCTTCCAGCCGCCGTCGGCGTTACAGATGGTAAAGTAGAAGCGCTGCCCGTCGGGGCTCATGGTACCACCGGCGTACTGGCCGTTGTTGATGACCGGGAATCCTTCGGGCGTATTCGCTTTGGTCCAGTCGCGGCCCTGGCGCATGCTTTCGTAGATGCGGCTCTGGCCGCCCATCGTGCTGGTGAAGAAGATTTGATCCGTGCCGACGGGCGTGGGGGCAAATTCATTGTCGTCGGAGTTGATGGCTGCACCGGGCAGGTTCAGCTCGTAGCGCCGGTCGGGGCGGGCCGCCAGTTCCTGCGCCAGATCGATGCCGCGCAATTCGATGCGGATGATATCTTCCAGGATGGTGCGATCAGCACCGGAGTAATTTTCTATGGTGCGCTGAAAGACCTCGCGCGCACGATCGTACTGACCATCCTGCTTGAGGGCACGGGCGTACTTCAGCCCAACGAGTGGGTCTGCCTTCGTATCCCCTTCGAGGTATTGGTAGGCCTCCGCTGCGGCGCGGTAATCGCGGACGTGCAGGTAGTTCTTGGCCGCTTCGAAGAGCAGGTCTTTCTTACTTTTCTTTTGTTCCCAAGCCATGCGGTAATTTTCCGCGGCGGTGTAGAGATCGCCGGCCTTGGCGGCATCCTCCGCGATGGAGCGGTGCTTGCGCCAATTGTACTGCTGGGCGGACAGGCTGACCGAGCAGGTTACTAGCAAAACCAATGCCAGAAGGAGACGTGTTGTGGTCATAACGAGGTGGGTTGTTAGAGAAAATCGTTGGCTAATAATATTTTTTCAATCGTCGGGGCAAAATATTGATGCTCCAACGCTTGCACTTTGCGTCGGATGGCTTCGGGATTATCGCCGGGATCGATGGCTACGCTTTTCTGGAGCACGATGCTGCCTTCGTCGTAGCGTTCATTCACTTCGTGAATGGTGATGCCGGACTCGCGCTCGCCGGCGGCGTGGACGGCCTCGTGTACTCGCATGCCGTACATGCCTTTTCCGCCGTAGCGCGGCAAGAGTGCAGGATGTATGTTGAGGATGCGCCCCCGAAAAGCGTCGACAAGATAAGGCGGAATGAGCCACAGGAAGCCCGCTAAGACGAGAAAGGTAACGCGGCGGTGCCGCAATTCATCCAATAGGGCCTCGGTGTGGTAGAAGGAAGCACGATCGATCAACAGGGTTTCGACGGATCGCTGCGCGGCGAGTTGCAAGACGCCTGCCTGTGGCCGGTTGCACACCACCAAAACCACCCGGATGGAGGGGTGGTTGGAGAAGTAGTCGATAATCTGGCGAGCGTTCGTGCCCGCACCCGACGCGAAGATCGCAATCCGGTGCCTCAGCCCGTCGAGGTTCATAGTTGTGTTTCTAGTGCTTCGGTTGGTAGACCCTCAAAGACCTACCGTTCCCGCTTGAAAGCTACCGTATAATTATTCTAATACGTTTTTTCGGGCGGGATCATTGCCCAAATGAACGGGTTATTCGGCCCGTTTTGGGAAAAGGGAGGGTTTAATTCCGAAACACGATGCGGCCGAGGCGGCTTCGCCGCCCGGAATCGCCGCAAACGATGACTGTGCGCGCGTCCACCTGCCGGCTTACCCGGGGGCGCGCGATGACGTCTACCTGCCGGGGATCGGCGAGCGGGTAGAACTTGAACGTCCCGTCGAGCTGTACCTCCGCAGCGACCAGCAGGCCCCGCCCCGTGTTGAGGTTGTACTTGTTGAGGTCGGCCCCGCTGAGGTTGCGGGGGTTGGTATTGAAGAGGAAGTAGAGCTTGTCGCGCACCGTAGCGTAGGCAAAGGAGGAGTAGTAGCCGAAATCGTCGGTGGACTCCTGCCGTTTGGGCAGGCGGCTGTTCCAGTTGATGCTGCCGTCCGGGTCGAGGTTCATCAGGATGATGTCGTTGAAGTTGAAGCGGAACTCGCTTTCGTAGGGCGATCGGTACCAGCGGTAGCGGTTGAGGTCGCGCACGAAGGCCTGCTCGGCCAGCAGCACGGCTCCGCCGTCGGAGCGCATGACCAAATCCTGAATGCGGTAGCGGTAGAGTTCGGGAGTCTTGAGGTCTTTGGTGGAGGGGTTATCGAGCTGGGCCTGGGCGAGAAAGGTCAGATCGAGGGGCTGCGCCACCTGCTCGCGGATGGTGCCCGTGACCGGATCGAAGCGCAGGTAATAGGTGCCACGCGCGGTGTAGGTAGCTTCTTCGCTATAGAGGCCGAGGGCGACTACTTCGTTGCGGGCCGTGAGGCCGAAGGAGAGATTGGTCACCAGAGGCGATTCGGGGCTGAGCAGGTGGCGCTGATCGGTATTTTCGGTAAAGGTATAAAGCAGGAACTCCGGTAGGTCACCGCCGTCCTCCAGCGGCCGTTTGCGGCGCGCCTGCACGTAGACCCGGCCGTAGCCATCGACCTGGTAGTCTTGTACCGATATGTTTTCGTCGCGGAATTCCAGGGTTACGGTTTTCGACCAGTTTGCCCGAAAGTCGTTGTCGATTACGTGGAGGGCAAACTGCTCGAGTCCGTTTTCCCGATCCGCAAGCTGGTAGTAGACGAGGATTTGGCTACTGTCTTTGCTAAACTCCCAGTCGAATGCCCGGCCGTCGAGTCGCAGCTCGGCAGGTAGTTGTTGGACGACGATGGGATCGCCCTGGGGCAACAGGTCACTGCCCAGCGGCTGGGCAACCAATTCGAGGACTTGCGAATTGCGGCGGGAGCCAAACACGTAGAGCCGGTCTTTGATCCAGTGCACTTCCGATACGGCCAGGCCCTTACCCGAGATCAGCTCCCGGCGCTGGAGCTGCAGCGCGGCATCGTAAGATTCCAGCCAGACGCGGCGCTGTTCGGGGCGGCGGTTTTCTTGGAGGCGCAGCGTGATGGCCCCCCAATCACCTCCGGCAATAACGCGGGCGACAACGGTGCCACCGGGTGGCTTATCGATCGGCCCCCAGAATATATCGGGCGCAACCTGCCCCCGGGCAGCAGAAAGGGCAGCCAGACTGAGTAGAAGTAGGATCAAACGGGACATGTAACTGGATTTACTCAATACAACCTGCACGCAACCAGATAGATGTGTGGCTTTAAGATTTTAAAAAAAACCTAACAGTTTCAATCCAATACCACTCGTCCAAGCCGGAACGTGCGCCCACGGCTGCTGCCAAGAAAAACCGTTCCGTTTGGAAGCACCAGGCTGCTTAGCACCTCCGCTTCCGTGCCGATTTCCTTGCTGGTACTCAACGAACGGTATTCGGGATCACCATCCGGATCGATGCGTGTGAGCACAAGCGCGCTTCGGTTAGGGCTAAAATTGAATCGGTTGAGATCACCCTGCTCCAGATTCTTCGGGTGGGAGTTGAACAGCAGATAGAATTGGTCCTCCAAAATTGTAGCCTGGAATCCGGCGTATTGATCCCGGCCATCTCCCTGTTGCTGGAATTTTGGGACGTAAGTTTGCCAATCGAGGGTGCCGTCGGCCTCCAGGTGTACGACTACAATATCATTATTGTACCGACGATCATCTAATGTAGCGAATTGCTGCTCGGCTGTGAGGTAGTAATCGCCTTCCGGGCCGAGCTTTAGATCGATCGAAGAAAACCGGGGTAACTCGGGTATTTTAACTCCCCGCGACAGCCGGTTGTCGTTCTGGACATCCTCAATGAAACTCGATTTGAAGGGATGGATATGACTGTCGGTCACTTCGCCCGTTTCGGGTTGGATTTTGAAAGTATACACCCCCCGAGCCGAAACATTGGTAGACACACTGTACAAACCGGCAATCAGCAGCCGCTCGTCGGTCAGTAATTGCATCTTTATATCTACGATGCGCTGATCCCCCGGCAATTCAAACAAGTAGGGTGCCTCCGCTTCGTAAGTAGCGCCCACCAGGAGGAGCACCCGTGGCGTATTAGCGGTCGTTATGGTGCCAAATTGTTCCATCAGGAGCAGGGCGCGCCCCTCGTTGGTCAGCCTTTGGTCGATCATCAGCACGCGCTCGGGCGGCAGATCGATGGTCAGCTCGCGTGACCAGTAGGGCTCCAAGTACTTGTTGAACAGATGCAGCTGAAAGCGCGCCGGGTCCTTTCCTTCCCCCGGAAGGGTATGGGTGAGTAACAACCGGCTGCTGTCCGGACTAAAGGTCCAGTCCACCCAATCCACCAACTCCACCTTATCCGTCTGGAGAAGGTGCAGCACCCGTAGGCCACCATCTAGTGTCAAGTCGCGGTTGACTATCTGGGCCACCAACTCTACGCCCTCCTCCGGGTAACGAGCCCCGAACAAGTAAACCTGGTCACCTACTACTTGCGATTCTAACAACTGAAAACCCAATTCATCGATCGCCAGTACGAACTGTAGTGCGGCGCTGCTGTCGTAGCGCTCCAACCAGTAAATCGGCTCGGATAGCGTCGGTACGACGCGGCCACGCAACAATACCGAGCCCCAATCGCCTGCTGTCAGGATGCGCTCGACGAAAGCATCCATATTGAGTTTTTCGGCGGGGGCCCACTCTACTCGCGGCACTTCCTGGGCAAGGAGGAGACTGCTCCCTGCGAGGAAGGAAACAATTAGTATTAATCTCATGACGAGAAAATACGGAAGAATTTTCACGAACGGGCGGTAAAGGTTGGAGGGGTCGGTGCGAATCATGAGTAAACCATTGTTACCGGTTCTTGCAGAACGACCGGAGCAGATTAAGGAGTCCACCTACCCTATTCTGGTTGCGAAACGTCCAACCATTCAACCAACCGCTTGGAATTGACTGGCGCAGGAAGACTATCGAATACGTCGGTAGCGTTGGGCATTGGAGGGGTCGATTTGGGTCATGACACGTATGACTTCGGCCTGTTCGGCCTGGGTGCCGCCTTTGAAGATTTCGACCAGTTCCTGGCCTTTGGCATTGACGAACAACTGCACGGCCATCGAGTTGGGGTAGGCCTGGTCGGCTACCTGCACATCGCTGACGGCCTGGGCAACGCCGGCGCGGCCGGCGGCGACATCTCCCGCCATGAGATCGAGGCCCTCGCGGTGATAGGCGTAGAGCGCACGGCGCAGTGGGCGCATACGGGGCGAGAGCATGTTTTCCATGAGCCAGAAGCGGTTGCGGTTACTGCTGCCGCTGGCGTCCCAGCCCTCGAATTGGGCGCGAGCACCGGGGGGGATACTGTTAATGATGTCCTGAGCAATTTGGAAGTAAGGCTCGCCGCCGTTGGGCGAAAAGGAATCGTAGTCAAAACCGAGGATAATATAGACGTAAAAACTCAGCACCGACGACAAGTTATCGATGAAGCGGTTGCGGCTGAATTGCAACGGCTGGAATTGCTCGTAGTTGAACGTGATTTTGTCAAGGTGATTGAAAATGGGGGTCAATTGTTCGGAACCGTAGATCGGTCGGGAAGACTGGATGGCCAGATCGGCTTCGAAATTAGTCTGACTGTTTTCCTTTTGGATAGTGATGGTTACGTTGCATTCGATGCGTTCTTCGAGCTCGAAGTTGTCTTCCGTCCACTTTTGGCCGTTCAGGAAATCGCGGATGGTGCCTTCCAGGGTTTCGAAGACTTTGGGGTCCACATTTTGGATGCGGGTGGTATTTACCTTGACGGTGGCGTTAATATCCTGTGCCGACAGTCCGATACTCAACAGCAGTGTGAGGGCGAGCAGCCAACTGCCCGGCGAAAACCCATTCATAGTTTGCTACATTTCGTTGCGAAGCTCCTGCCGTTGGTGCAGGTGCCGACTCAATTCGTCGAGAATATCTTCGGCAACGGCAGGCTTGGATTTTAACTCGAAATCTTCCTCCTTATTGTGGCTTAAGACCGTGATCTTATTAGTGGTGCCTCCGAAGCCGGCCCCCTGATCGCGCAGGGAATTGAGCACGATGAAATCGAAGCGCTTGCGTTCGAGTTTGCCGCGGGCGTTGGCTCGTTCGTTGTCGGTTTCGAGGGCGAAGCCGGCCAGCACCTGATCCGGGCGCTTGCGGTGCCCGAGTTCGAGGGCGATGTCTGGGTTGCGCACCAGCTCGATTTGCATGGGGCCCTCCCCTTTTTTGATCTTCCGGTCGGCGACGGTCGCGGGTCGGTAATCGCTGACGGCGGCGGCCAGAATGGCGGCGTGGCAATGGGGCCAACGATCGACGGCCGCCTGATGCATTTCACGGGCCGTTCGAACGCGCGTCAGTTCGATGCGCTCGGCGGCAGGTTGTAGCGATGAAGGTCCGAGGATGAGCTCCACCTGGGCACCGCGCCCGGCGGCGGCTTCGGCCAGGGCCACGCCCATCGAGCCTGTGGAATGATTGCCGATGAAGCGCACCGGATCGAGCGGTTCGTAGGTGGGGCCGGCGGTGATGAGGAGCCGCTTACCCTGAAAGTCCTGCCGCTGGGCGAAGTGCTTTTCCAGTACCGCAACAATTTCCTCCGGCTCTGCTAGTCGCCCGTCGCCGACCAGTCCGCTGGCCAGCTCGCCAGTACCGACCGGAATAAGGTGGTTGCCGTAGCTGCGCAGTTGGTCGAGGTTTTGCTGCGTGGCGGGATGGTGCCACATATCCACATCCATTGCCGGGGCTACAAATACGGGGCAGCGGGCCGACAGGTAGGTCGCCACGATGATGTTGTCGCAGAGGCCGTTGGCCATTTTTCCGAGGGTAGTGGCGGTGAGGGGAGCCACGAGCATGGCGTCGGCCCACAGGCCGAGGTCGACGTGGTTATTCCAGGCGGATTCGGAGTGGACGTCGGTGTAGACGGGCCGTTTAGAAAGGGTAGAGAGGGTGAGGGGGGAGATGAAATCGGCGGCGGCCGGTGTCATCAAGACCTGCACCTCCGCCCCCGCCTTGATGAGCAGGCGGGTGAGGAAGGCAGCTTTGTAGGCGGCGATACTGCCGCAGATACCTAGCAGAATGCGTTTACCGGTTAGCAATCCTGTAGGGATTATTCTTCGTCGCGCCGCCGCTTCTCGTTGTAGCGGTGGTAGAGTTCTTCGTTCAGATACTCCTCCGTAGCGATGATGACGGGATTGGGAAGGCGCTCGTAGAACTTGGAGATTTCGATTTGCTCCTTGTTTTCGGTGACTTCCTCGATCGTATCTGTCTGCACGGCGAATTCTTCGAGCTTCTGGTTGAGCTCGTGCTTGAGATCGACAGACAGTTGGCGAGCCCGCTTGGCAATGATGGCCAGGGTTTCGTAAATATTTTCGGTTTCCTTCGACAGGTTGTTTACGTCGCGAGCGCGTACGTTGGCATCGAGGCCCTGAACCTGCGTTTTAATATCGGACATTGGCTAATTGATTTACTGCTTGTTCGGAATCGTCGAGAATGGACCGCACCTGGCGGTTGTACTCGCTTTCCGGATAGCGTTCTAAAAATTCCCCGGCGCGGTCGACGGCATCTTCGTAGCGTTCGAGCTGGCGGTCGACAAAGCTGTTTTGCGCGAGCTGAAAAGCCGACTGCACCAGTAAAAACCGGATATCTTCGGCATTATCCGTATCGGGATAATCCTTTAGTACATTATCTAACGCCCAGAGCGCCGATTGGTATTGCTGCCGATCGTAGTACAGCCGAGCGGATTCAAATTCCTTTTTTTCCAACTTGTCGCGCATGGCATCGATGAGGCGGTTGGCCTCGGCTACCCGCTCGCTGTTGGGGTATTGATTGATGAATTCCTGAAGTTCTTCAATCGCTTTGTAGGTGTACGACTGATCGAGGCGAAAAATCGGAGACAACTGATAGTTGCTGTATGCCGACATATACTCCGCTTCCTGTCGGTTGTCACTTCCTCCGTAGGTTTGCGCGAAATTCTTGAAATAATAAGCCGCGAGGATGTATTGCCGCTGATAATAATAGGTGTAGGCATAGCGAAAAGCAATCTGCTCCGCCTCTGGCCGCCCGCGAAAACTACTGATAATCAATTCGTACAGTGCCTGTGCGCGTTGAAAATCCTGCTCTTCAAAGTATTCATTTGCTTTATTGTAAACGCGTTCGGGGTCCCCACTGGTTCGAACCCGTTCGAACTCACTGCGGCAACCGGCAACGATAAGTAGTGCGAAAACCCAGCCAACAACAGCGAACTTGCTCATTTTCATAGGCGCGCAAAATTACGGCATTTTTTGGTACCTACCAAGTAGGCCTACGAATGGAAAGACGAAACACCCCTAAAAGAAGTCTGTCGAGGAGGGTGGGTTGGTCGATGCCGTAGAAAAACCCGTAATTTGTCGCCTGGCTATGGAAGTACCTCGTTTGGCTGCCTTTCGGCTCTACTACAACACCACCATCCATCCCGAACTGCTGCGCATGGAGCGGTTGCGGCGGCGGCTGCTCGGTCTGTTGTTTGGTTCCGTTGCGCTGATGTTCGCCTTGTTGGCGGTTGTGCTATATTTCAATGTGGCGCTGCTGTTTATGCTCACGCTGCTGCCCATTGGCTTCTACCTGTTTTATCTCGGTGGGCGCGTCCAGCAGTTTCGCCAAACCTTCAAGCCGCGTGTCATTCGGCTCATTCTGGACTTCATGAGCGACTCGCTGAATATGCGGCAGTTGGATTATCAATCCAAGCGGCAAATTGATTGGGAGGTGTTCAAAGACAGCCGCTTGTTTAAAAGTTCACCTGATTACTTTCTGGGCGAAGACTACATCGAGGGGCTCGTCGGAGAGATGCCCTTTGCGATGTCAGAATTGCAGGTGCGCGAAATTTCTCCGGCCTCCAATCGCTTGCAGGAGGTCTTTGAAGGGGTATTCCTCTCTGCAACCTTTCCCGAGCCTAACGAAGGCCAAGTCGCCATTTGGCCCCGACACCGGCGGCGGTACCTCACGCGCACCATCAAAGAGTACATCTCCGAGGGCGGCATTAACGTCGATCACGAGATTATGAATGATGCCTTTCGGGAGCAATTCATCACGTATGCAACCGAGGAGACCAAAGTGGCCGCCGTCCTTACCGAGCCGATGCAAGAACAATTGGCGATTTTTGCCGCTGCTACTCATAAAAACATCTACGCTTCTTTCGACGATCAGCAGATCTACGTGGCTATCTCCGAGCAAAAGGATCTACTCGAGCCCTACCTCTTTCGTTCTAATCGCTCTTTCGACCTGGTACGGGAATTTTATCAGGACATCAGCCTGGTGCTGAAGATTGTGGAGGAATTCGATCGCACGCATTGATTGATTCTGTCAGGCTGTTCAGCCTTCGCTCAAAATGCCGTTGAGGAGTTCTTCGAAGGATTGGGCCTCATGGAATTGGCTATCCTTATAGATAGTGGCGCGGAAGCGGAGGTAGTGCACCTGGTCGTCGCGCAGTTCGAGTTCGATGGTGACGTTGCCGAAACCCTGGTTTAATTTTTCATTGGGTTGGAAGCTGGAACGGGGTTTGAGGTAGTGGCGCTCAACGGTTTCGACCCATTGGCTGCGGCTGTAAGTACGGGTATCCGAAATTTGGGTTCGATAATTTAGGTCCAGTACGCGTTCCTTTAAGAAGTGGAACAGATGGGAAACCTCGTCCCGGGTGTAGTTCGTTTTGTAGAAGTGAATAACAAAGCCTTTGCTGGCGGGGGTATTGAGAAAATCGATGGATGCATCGATATCGTTGGGAAGCACCTTGTACATGGCATACTGATCGGCGAGCCAGTCGAGCAGGCGGCGCTTGATGAGCGAGGTTTTCCAGCGTTCGTAGTCGGTTTTTTCGGCTTCGGTGCGCGTCAGCATTTCGTGGATGGCGGGCTGGGACGGGGAGCTTGTCTCCACTTGCCGAAAAAGACTTTTGAATTGATCCCAGAATGAAGCCATAGCGATTGTGTTATAGTAGTGGGATCGAAAATTCCCTGCTCGGTATAACCAACAAGCGAGCCAAGACCTTGTTGTGGGAATATTGACAACGCAGATGTAATGATCGGCCTATTTAGTGGTCATGGATGGTTGTATTTCTTGCTTTTTGCGATCCTGCTTCTGGGAAGCTTCGGCAGCATCGCGATTGGCGGGCTCTTCTTTTTCAAGCGGTCAGGGGTGCGATTGGGAAATGCCTTTTACGGCTTGCTGCTCCTGGGCATTGGGTTAACCCAACTTTACATCGTTCTGGAGGTCATTAATTTTTTCGACGATTATTCATCCTGGCGCTTTTTGCCGATTTACTTTACCCTTACCCTCCCTTCGCTACTGTTTTTTTACGTCAAGCTGCACGTTTATCCCAGCTACCGCCTCCGTTGGAGCGACAGCAAGCACTTTGTGCTGGGGCTCGGTCAGTGGATGGTTTTTTGGATTTTCTTTTTACAGCCTCCGGAAAATCGGCCGGCCGAACGCAATTTCTACAGCCTCTTCTACGGCGGGCTGGAAATTGCCCTCTACCTCTTCCTGTTTGTAGCCTACATGTATTTTGCCTACCGCTACATCAAACAGCGACAATTGCAGCTGCGTCGGTCGCGCCTGCCCCGCAAGCTCTGGTACCTCAAAAATCTGGTAAAGGGACTCTTCATTCTATTCGCTATTCACGCCATTTTCGTGCTCAGCGAGTTCTTTTTCCGGGAATACCTGGGCGTTAATCTGGGAAGTATTTCCTACTACGCGGGGCTGGGAGCCCTCTCTTTTGCTGCCCTGGTGTATTGGCTGGCGTTGTACGGTTTTCAGGTGTTGTTTTGGGGGAGGAAGGTGTTTTGATGATGTGCCGATTATTGACTCATTAGCACATTGACTCATTGGCGCATTAGGGCAAACGCATCAAATGCCGGAGGCAACAACTTCACTGGGC
>CAZDET010000104.1:0-12640 GCA_964504335.1 uncultured Saprospiraceae bacterium | reverse complement strand
GCGCACGCGGCTACCAGCAATGGAAACGGCCGTGTGAAAACCTGGGCTATTTTGTGAGAACGGCTGCCGCTGGGGCAGCTATTGGATGGTTCGATAAAGATACGCGCTTAGCGCCTAACAAGCAAGCCCTGATTAGCCCAAACGCCGAAAACTTCCCTACCGACCATTTTGATGCGTGAGCCCTATCGATGAAGTAGGAAATTGGAATTTTATAAAAACAGCTTTATCTTTGCACCGCTTTTAGAGAAAGGCAGGGTTATCGCAGTTCAACCCTTCATGCGGGTGTGGCGAAATTGGTAGACGCGCTAGACTTAGGATCTAGTGCCGCGAGGCGTGGGGGTTCGAGTCCCTCCACCCGCACATACGGCGAGGCCGTCGGGTACCGACGGCCTCAACTAGTTAATTTGCCGGCTTTCTCGTAAATTAAGCGATACTTTCCCATCGATTTAATCCATCGCATTCATGTCAAACATCACGCGCGAAGACCGAGACGCACTCAATACGGTACTCACCATTACGGTAGCCAAAGAAGATTACGAGGGCGAATTCAACGAGGCCCTGAAAGATCAGCGCAAAAAAGTACAGCTCAAGGGGTTTCGGCAGGGAAAGGCCCCCTTGAATACCATCCGCAAAATGATGGGCGACCGCATCCTGGTCAACCTGGTCAACCGCCGCCTTTCCGAAGACATGCACCAGTACCTCGAACAGGAAGAGCTGCGCGTACTGGGCCGGCCGATCGTTAGCGAAGACCACGAACCTGTTGACATCACCGCCCGCGACCTCACCGATTACCAGTTCAAATTCGACGTCGGGCTGGCCCCGGACTTCGAAATCGCCGGCATTCCCGGCGACCGGACGTTTACCCTCCACAAGGTAACCATCGAAGACGAGGTAGTCGACAATGAAATCCAGCGCATCAAACGGCAGCACGGCACCGAGCTGAACGTGGAGGCAGAGCCGCAGGAAGGCGACAGCCTCACCGTCCTCGCCCGGGAAATGGATGCAGCAGGGCAGTTGGTCGAAGGAGGCATCGAAAATGAGTTCCGCCTGTTTTTCAATAGCCTCCGCCAGGAGATCAAAGACGAGCTGGCTACCAAAAAAACGGGAGATACACTACAGGCCAATATCTACGAACTCGAGGAAAGCGCCAGCGAAGAGATCGTTCATAAATATTTGCTGGGGCTCGAAGCAGAGCAGGCTCCACCCGCCCATCCCGTCTTTGAACTGACCATCCAGGGCATTTCCCGCATCGAACCTGCCGAGTTGACCCCCGAAATTCTGAAGCAGGAATTTGGCGAGGAGCAGGCACCCGAAACGGAAGAGGAAGCCCGGGAGGCACTGCGCAAACGCATGGCCGGAAACTTCGATAAGCAAGGAGAAGCCTTACTCTTCCGCGAAGTTCAAGACTACCTGCTCGCGCAAAATCAGATGGAACTGCCCGACGATTTCCTGCAGCGCTGGCTCGCCTCCGAAAACGAACAGTACGACCCGACCCAGTACCCCGCCTTCGCAGAAGGGCTCCGCTGGACCCTCCTGCGCAACAAGCTCGCCGTAACCCACAATATTCAGGTAACCGGCGAAGAAGTGCAGCAGGCCGCCGTCAATCGCATCGTCAATCAATTTGGCAATCAGCCCTGGCTCACGCAGGAAATGGTCGGTGGCATCATCCAGCGAATGCTCAGCGACGAGCAGGAAGTGGACCGGCTGCGCGATGAAGTGCTCATGGACAAGCTCTACGTCGTACTCGAAGAGCAGTTGAACATCGATCAGGTCTACCTGACCGTCGAGGAAATGAACGAGAAGATTCGGGAAGCAAACGAGCGTTTCCTCGAGGAAGAAGAATAACGCTCAACCGTATTATAAACGAGGTGTTACTTCCATATGACCACAGGGTCATTTATTGAAAAAAAGACCATACATGTTTCCGAAAGACGAATTCATGAAGTATGCTACCAAGCACCTCGGTATGAGTAGCATGCACCTCGAAAAATACGCCGAACAATCCGCTCCCACCATCCCGAATATCCAAGGTTTCACCCCGAACGTGATCGAGGAGCGGCAAATGAACATCGTCGGTCTCGACGTATTCAGCCGCCTGATGATGGATCGCATCATCTTCATGGGAGTGCCGGTAAACGATTACGTAGCCAATGTGATTCAGGCGCAGTTGCTGTTTCTGGAATCTACCGATCCCAAGCGCGACGTACAGATGTTTATCAATAGCCCGGGAGGCTCCGTGATTTCCGGCCTGGGTATTTACGACACGATGCAGTACGTATCACCCGATGTAGCTACCATCTGTACGGGCCTGGCCGCATCGATGGGAGCCGTACTGCTGGCTGCCGGAACGACCGGAAAGCGTACTTGCCTGTTCCACAGCCGCGTTATGATTCACCAGCCACTGGGTGGCATGCAGGGGCAGGTATCCGACATGGAAATCAGCTACAAGCTGATCAAGAACATGCAAAAGCAGCTGTACCAAATCCTGTCTGATCACACCGGGCAGCCGTACGACAAAATCGAAGAAGATTGTGACCGCGACAACTGGATGAACGCGGACCAAGCCAAAGAATACGGCCTGATTGACGAGGTTTTGTCTCGCTCAAATCCTCGCAAGGAAGAAGAGGAAGGCTAATCTAATCCACACCGGACGCGGGGTTTGAACGATAGCTGTCAAATCCCGCCTCTTTGCATTACCTTTACTACATATTAGGACAAATACAAATATGCGTCGGACCAAACAAGAATATCGTTGTTCCTTTTGCGGAAGGGATAAGTCGGAGGCCATGATTCTGATTGCTGGTCTCGACGCTCACATCTGTGAGGTATGCGTCGATCAGGCGCAGGATATCGTCCAGGAGGAGTTGTACGGTGGCAAGAAGAATGGAGAAGAACGAGGTACGGTGCCTGCACCGGGGGGCAATTTCGCGTTACCGGAAAACGTAACACCCCAGCACATAAAAGAACATCTTGACCTCTACGTCATCGGGCAGGATGAAGCCAAAAAGATCCTGGCGGTGGCCGTGTACAACCACTACAAACGCCTGCGCTACCCCAAAATGGCGGAGGAGGTCTTGTTGGAGAAGAGCAACATCTTGTTTGTAGGCCGAACGGGTACCGGAAAGACCCTGCTGGCGAAGACCATCGCCAAGTTTCTAAACGTACCCTTTGCTATCGTAGATGCCACGGTGTTCACCGAAGCGGGATACGTCGGCGAAGATGTGGAAAGCATCCTCAGCCGTTTGTTGCAGGTCTGCAATTACGATGTGGAGGCTGCCGAGCGGGGCATCGTCTACATCGATGAACTAGATAAGATCGCCCGGAAAAGCGATAATCCCTCCATCACGCGGGACGTATCGGGAGAGGGTGTACAGCAGGCCTTGCTGAAAATGTTGGAAGGTACCGATGTCAACGTACCGCCCCAGGGTGGGCGCAAACACCCGGAGCAAAAGCTCGTGAAGATCAATACGGAAAATATTCTGTTCATCTGCGGAGGGGCCTTCGACGGGATCGAAAAGATTACTGCTCGCCGTCTGAATACCCAGGTGATCGGATTTAAATCGGCAGACATGCTTGATCGCATTGATGCCGAATCGATGCTGCGCTACGTCAATCACCAAGACCTCAAGCGCTTCGGGCTGATCCCGGAATTAATCGGCCGGTTGCCGGTACTTACCTATCTCAATCCGCTCGATATACAAGCATTGCGCCGTATTCTGCTGGAGCCGAAAAACAGCCTGATCCGACAGTACGAAAAACTATTCGAACTCGAAGGCATCAGTCTGGAAATCACCGACGAAGCCATCGATTACATCGCAGAAAAGGCCCTGGAATTCAACTTGGGGGCCCGCGGCCTGCGCTCCATCTGCGAGGCAATCATGACGGACGCTATGTTTGAACTGCCCTCCCAGAAGGAAATTGATCGCCTGGTCGTCACCCGCAACTATGCCGAAGAAAAACTCACCGGCTCCAAAATCGGGCAGTTAAAGGCCGCTTAATAAAGCGGAATCTTCAAAATAGGGAGCATTCATATATTAGTTGCGACTAATGTTTTTATCTTTGGCACGAAGATAACTATCATCAACTGTCCCTCCTATGCTCCAAACACTGCTCCGCCCTGCAGGTAGGCCGCTATTGCCGTACCTGCTACTGGTTGTCTTGCTTGCCTCTTCCCCGCAGCTATTCGCACAGGCTTATTCGTTTATCCTTGAATTAAATGCGGTCGATAAAAAAACCGGTACCCCGGTTTCCGTTGATTCCTATCAGGTATTCCATCAGTCGCCGGAGGGCAAACGGACGACCCTCTTAAGCGGAAATCCAAACGGCCCCCAGGTCAAGTTGCAGCTGAATATCATTCGCTCGGGAAACTACCTTATCCTGCTACAAGCTCCCGACTATTATCTGCGTCAGATTCGCGTGGAGCCGACGGATCAGCTAAAAGCAGGCGGGACAGAAACCATGCAAGTGGCGCTTCAACCCAAAGCAAAGGTGCAGGACCTGGCCGAAGAAGAAATAGCCGTACGTGCCTACGATAAATTTGACCGGGCCGAGGATTTGAGCGCACCGCCCAAGCCAACCAAAATTACTTACGAAGATCCGCCACCTCCGCCGGCCGTGCCCGCCACTCAGGAGCGCGAAGAGGAGCCGGTGCCCGTGTACCAACCGAAAAAAGAAGAACCTGCTCCAGCTCCAATTGAACGAACGGTAGCCGTAGAAGTAATGGAAAAGCCGCAGGTCGCTCCAACCCCTGAGCCGCCGGCTCCATCGGTGATCCCTAAGCCAGCCTCCCTGAGAAAGAAGGAAGAGAAACAGGAAGCAGATATTGTCACCATTAACAATTCGGCGAAGAAAAAACGCGTCAAGTCGATCAACGCCCCTTCTTCTCCTCTGGAAGAACCTCCTCGAGAACAATCCGAACAGCGGTATCGGCTTCGCTTCGACACCGCACTTAAATCTTCCTCCAGCGTAAACAGCCAGACGGTCCTGCGGCTGCGAGCCGGTACCAAGGTGACACTGTTGTACAAGACCGTGCACGACTACTGGCGGGTCCGAACCGAGAATGATCGCGTCGGCTACCTCCGCCCCCGCGATCTGGAGCCCCTCAACCGCTAGCCGCACTTGGAAAATTTGGTATCTTCCCAGGCCTTTCAACAACTACTACTATGCTGGGAAGAACTCTACTTTGTGTATTGCTCTGTTTAGGAGCTACGGTGCTCATTGCCCAAGACAAGGACAAAAAGACGCCGTCAATTCAGGAGAAAATCGAGGGCCTGCCGTCCTACGAAGGTTTTTTCACCTTTTACTGGAATGAAAAAGAAGGGAAGATCTACCTCGAAGTGGATCGCTGGGAGGAAGAATTCCTCTACGTCAACTCCCTGACGGCGGGTGTCGGTTCCAACGATATTGGCCTGGATCGCAACCAACTAGGCGATAATCGCATCGTGCAATTCGTGCGTTCGGGGCCAAAGGTGCTGTTGCTACAAATTAACTACAACTTCCGGGCCAACAGCGATAATCCGGACGAGCGCCAGGCCGTCCGCGAGGCTTTTGCCCAATCAGTCTTGCACGGCTTCAAGGCCGAAGCCATCACGGATGATCGGGTCCTGATCGATCTGACGCCCATGCTCATGCACGATGCCCACGGAGTAGCGGATCGCCTAAAGGCTCGCAAGCAAGGGAAATACGCCGTCGATAAGGCCCGCTCGATGGTGTATCTGGATCGGACAAAAAGCTTTCCGCTCAATAGCGAATTTGAGGCGTTGCTCACTTTCAAGGGCAGCCCCGAAGGCTCGATGATCCGCTCGGTGGTGCCTACACCCGACGCGATCACGGTGCGGCAGCACCACAGCTTCGTGCAGCTCCCCGACGACAACTACGAGCCGCGGCCCTTCGATCCGCGGTCGGGCTATTTCCCGCTGGCTTACCAGGATTATGCCACGCCTATCGATCAGCCGCTCGTCAAGCGGTTTATTCGGCGGCACCGCCTGCAGAAGAAAGACCCCTCCGCCGAGCGCAGCGAAGCGGTGGAGCCAATCATCTACTACCTCGATCGGGGCGCGCCGGAGCCCATCCGCAGCGCCCTGCTGGAGGGGGCGCGCTGGTGGAACGAAGCGTTTGAGGCCGCCGGCTTCATCAATGCCTTCCAGGTCGAAATCCTCCCCGAGGGAGCCGACCCGCTAGATGTACGCTACAACATGATCAACTGGGTGCACCGCTCCACGCGGGGCTGGAGCTACGGCTCGTCGGTCACCGACCCGCGCACGGGCGAGATTATCAAGGGGCACGTCTTGCTCGGCAGCTTGCGCGTGCGCCAGGACTTCCTGATCGCGCAGGGGCTGGTCGAGGCTTATGCCAATGGCGATGAGCCCGATCCGCGGCTGGTGGAGCTGGCTCTGGCCCGCCTGCGGCAGTTGTCGGCACACGAGGTGGGGCATACGCTCGGATTGTCGCACAATTTTGCCGCCAGCACCTACGGCCGCGCTTCCGTCATGGATTATCCCCATCCGCAATTTAGCCTCACGGACGAAGGCGACATCGATTTCAGCGCCGCCTATGATACCGGCATCGGAGAGTGGGATAAAGCCGCGATTCGCTACGGCTACAGCCAATTCGCTCCGGATACCGATCAGCAAATGGCACTGCGTGAACTCCTCGCCCAAAACGAGCGCGACGGGCTGGCCTTCATCAGCGATGCCGACGCGCGTCCACTGGGCTCGGCCCACCCCGACGCCCACCTGTGGGACAACGGCGCCAACCCCGTCGATGAACTCGACCGCATGCTCGAACTCCGGGCGGTGGCAATGGATCGCTTCAGCGAAAAGAATATCGCCGCCGGACGGCCGATGGCCGAGTTGGAAACCGTACTCGTACCGCTCTATTTGATGCACCGTTACCAAATCGAGGCAGCGGCTAAGGTAATTGGCGGTCAAGAGTATACTTACGCCGTGCGGGGCGGGCAAACACCACCCGTCGGCCCGGTTGCCGCTTCGAAGCAGGAGGCAGCCATCGACGGCTTGTTGAGAGCCTTGCAACCCGAGGCACTCATGGTGCCCGCCGCTATTCAGTCGTTGATTCCGCCCCCGCCCATCGGCTATTCGCGCAATCGCGAATCGTTCAAGACTTATACCGGCGGCACCTTCGATCCGCTGGCAATGGCCGCCTCGGCCAGCGACCGGGTGTTGCAACTGTTATTACACCCCGATCGACTCAGCCGGATCGTGAGTCAGCACGCCTTCTTTGGCGATACGTATCCCACGGCCGTCCAGTATCTGATCACGCTATCGTCCGGTATCCGCAATCAGGTTAAAGCCAGCGATACCCCGTACAGCGAAGCCGTGGCGGAAATTGTCGAAAAACGCTACCTGCTGCATTTGCTCCGGCTCGCCAAAATGGAACAGATCGACCCCCAGGTACGCGCCGCAGTGCTCAAGGCCGTGCAACTGTTCCGCCAGCAGATCCCCGGCGATTCGCAACTCAACAGCGGGCACGTGGTCTTCCTGCAACAGCAATTGGACCTCTTCGAGCGCAACCCCGAGTTGCTAAAGGTACCGGCCGTGCCCGACCTGCCGGATGGCTCGCCGATTGGGTGCTATTGATTGTTTTGCCTCAGGCTTAATGAAAAATGAATCTAAATCAGATAACTGTCCCATCGCTGGATTTAACCCAATCCATCCCCTTCTACGAAAAGCTGGGATTGAAACTGATCGTCAAATCGCTACCGGACTACGCCCGGTTTGAATGTCCGACCGGCGGTTCCACGTTTTCTATTCATCGAACCGAAAGCTTGCCGACAGGAGATGGGATTTACGTGTACTTCGAATGCGACAACCTGGATGCATACGTGGCGGAGTTAGTTGAAAAAGGCATCGAGTTTGATGAATTGCCCAACGATAAACGCTGGCTATGGCGGGAGGCGCGGTTAAAAGATGTGGATGGCAACCAATTGATTTTGTTCTACGGAGGCGAAAACCGATTGAACCCTCCTTGGCGGCTGAAAGAGGAAACTAATTGATTTGCCGGCAGTGCATTTCCGGAACCTTCGGCGAGCAATTTCAGATTGTCAGGCAATTGGTCCGTTTGTGGAAGCCCTGTACGATCGTATTATATACCCAAACCACTCTGGTTTAGGTATAAATAAAAGCGAAGAATGGTTTCAGGAATAAAAGATCATCACAGGAGAGCCATCGAAAACCTTGTAAAAGCATACGAGGAGGACGAGCGTTTTTTGGCCATTATTATTGGTGGATCGGTAGCAAAAAATTGTTCCAGAGATGATTCCGATGTCGATTTCATGATCGTAGCAAGGGAGGAAGAATTTATAAAAGGTGTATGACCTGCATTATACACAAGATCGTTGAAATGACGTGGAACTACTAAAATCATTTTTTAACGAAATTCATCAAGTGGATGCAGCCATCCTTGATGATTATATTTCTTTGTGGAAGAAATTCAACATTCCCAAAAAGCAAACAATGACTGTGCCCGGGCAAGTTGAAAAATATCTTTATTTTGTTATTGACGGGATACAAAAATCGTATTACTTAAATGAAAATAAAGAGCACATCATCGCTTTTGCATATGCTCCTTCTTTGAGTGGAATTCCCGAATCCTTCCTCACACAAACGCCCTCGAGATATTATTTGGAATCCATTACCGATAGCCGCTTTTTGAGAATTTCCTTCGAACAGCATGCGCAATTCATGGTAGAGAATAGGGAAATTGAAACGCTATTTCGCAAAATCACGGAATTGTTCCTCAATGGGGTTATCCAACGACTACATGAGATCATGGCGATGAATATTGAAGACCGTTATAGAGCTTTTACAAAGAGGAGCCCCCATCTCCTGCAAATAATCCCGCAAAAAGACATTGCCTCCTATCTAAACATCAACGCTACTAATTTTAGTAAACTGATCAACCGCATTCGCATATGAAATCTTGGTCTATACCAAGATTTTTGGCGAATGGGAACCTGATCTTTGTCGTGTTGCCCATATCAACCTATCGTTTGGAAGGAATAAGACATTTCACTCTTCCAACGATATGGGCCGAAATGATGTACTACAAAAACAAATACAACATGACAAATCAGGAAATCGTTAAAACGTTTTTAAGTGGCTTTAACGACCCAGGTAAAATTCAAGAATCACTGGCTTTGTTGGCCGATGATTATACGTTTAAAAACCCCATGGTTGAACTCCATTCAAAAAATGAATTCATGGTGCTGGCACAGGAAATGGGTAAGGTGCTCACAGGAGTGAATGTGATTAGGGCTGCCGAAGACGGAAACTGGGTCGCTACCTATTATGTATTTACCTCGTCCATTCCCGGTTTAGAGAGCAATGTGGCTTCTGAATGGTTTAGAGTAGAGGAGGGGCGTATTCGGGAATCGCACCTGATTTATGATGCCTCTGAATGGCGAAAGGTGTACGAACAAATGAATAAAAGCACCAGCTGACAGAGTGCTCCTCTTCTCCCGTACGATGGCGAAGTCGTCAATGCCAAATTATTTGGTACACGCTGTTTTTAGTGTAGATATATTTTTCAATATTGTATTGAGCATTTAAAAATAGGTACAATGAAGCAAACCACCCTACTAGGACACAGTACACTCGATATTAATCGAATTGGCCTTGGCTGCATGGGCATGTCAGAGTTTTACGGCTCCTTCAACGAGGAAGAATCCATAAAAACGTTGCACAAAGCCATTGACCTGGGAATCAATTTTTTCGATACCGCCGACATGTACGGCAGTGGAGCTAATGAACGATTATTAGGGAAAGCCTTTAAAAACCGTTGGGATCAGGTTGTGCTGGCGACTAAATTTGGTATTATGCGAGGACCCAATGGGGAGTTTGCCGGACTCAGCGGAAAACCGGACTACATTAAGAAGGCATGCGATCAAAGCCTTCAGAATTTGGGGATGGAGGCCATTGATTTGTATTACATGCACCGACAGGACCCTGAAGTGGAGATAGAAGAAATTGTCGGTGCCATGGCTGATCTGGTCGAGCAGGGAAAGGTGAAATACATCGGCCTCTCTGAAGTTGACCCCGAAACGCTTCGTCGTGCGCACGCAGTTCATCCCATTTCAGCCCTTCAAACGGAGTACTCCTTATGGAGTCGCGAGCCAGAACAAGCCATATTCGATGTGTGTAAGGAGCTCGGTATCACTTTTGTCGCGTACAGTCCACTGGGACGGGGATTTTTGACCGGGGCGATAAAAAGCCGCGCTGACCTGGAAAAGGGGGACTGGCGTTTAAGTAATCCTCGGTTCACGGACGAAGCCATTAAAGAAAACCTTAAGTTCGTTGAGGTGATCGACCGAATTGCACAAAGCAAGGGAGTGTCTAAGGCGCAAGTGGCACTCGCTTGGGTGCTGAGCCAAAACGATGAAATCACCACCATTCCAGGTACCAGAAAAGTACATCGCCTTGAAGAGAACCTGGGAGCATTAAATGTGGAATTATCCCAAGCTGACCTGGCCATCATTGAAGAGAGTATGCCTTCAGCAGCAGCCGGAGAACGGTACTAGCGGATACGAGAAAAAGATGCGCGAAAGTAGAATTGGTCATCATAGATAATTTATGCAACCGGTAGAAGTGGTATTTGAGCGGTTACTCGGAATGTTAGCAGTAAGCTGCAAAATCAACTAAAATGGCAGATCCCTGGCTAAACAGATGGAACGAGCGCTATCGGAAAGCGGAATATGCGTACGGAACAACGCCAAATGAATATCTCAAGGAACAACTGACAAAACTGCCACCGGGGAAAATTCTGTTTGCCGCCGAAGGCGAAGGTAGGAATGCCGTCTACGCTGCAACGCGTGGCTGGGCCGTCGCTGCCTTCGACATCAGTATCGAAGGAAAAAACAAAGCGCTACGGCTCGCGGAAAAGCATACTGTTTCTATCGATTATCAGGTAGGGCTTTTACCCGAATTAGACTACAAAGATGGACAATTTGATGCAATAGCCCTGATTTTCGCTCATTTTCCTCCCCCAATTAAATCTCAATACCACCAATTACTCGATACGCATTTAAGAAAGGGCGGGCACATTATTTTTGAAGCATTTAGTAAGAGTCATCTTGAATACCGGTTGAAGAATCCCAAAGTGGGTGGCCCTCCAAATTTGGAGGCACTCTTCTCAATAGACGAGCTGAAATCCGATTTTAGCAATTATGACATCGTTGAATTAGAGGAAAAAGAAGTTGAATTAAATGAAGGGCTGTACCACAATGGTAAAGGTTCAGTGATACGATTTGTAGGAGTAAAGAAATGAAATTACTGCCAATAAAACGGAATCAGGATTGGTAGATACCTGTCGTTATGGCCCCCGTGTAATAAAGCCGCAGCTAGTACAAAATTAAAAAACGCAATAGATGAAGAATAATAAAACTGCTCTAAGTAGCATCATACTTTTGGTAGGCCTGACCGTCTTCTTGGTTCAAATGACGTTTTCCAATGCGCTACCACAGAGCCTAGGTCTGTTCATCAAAATTGGATTAAGTGTCATCCTGTTGGTAATGGCATTCTTCTTTATTAGCAAGGGCAAAGAGGTGCCATATGGAAGGTTGTTTTATCTGTATTTCACGGCATCCGTGGCCGTTTTGCTATCCTCCCTTACCGGTGATTGGGGGTTGGTTCTTTTTAACCTCGATACGGATAGTTATACGGGACTGGCTATCGCCAAGTTCTCAGAAAGCGTACCCATAATTGTATCGATACTCGTTCTGACGAGCGTTCTTGGCATAAAACCCGATTACCTGTATTTAAGAAAAGGAAGGCTCAAATATGGATTAATTATTGGAATGCTTTTTTTTATTGGATTTACAGTTCTAACCATTTTTACAAGCAATTTGGCGCCCCTGTTTAACGAGAAATTGCAAAATGACAACCTATCAGAATTATCCGCACTAGTCCCTTGGGTGTTGATTTTCGTGTTGTTTAATGGGTTTATGGAAGAACTATTATTTAGAGGCTTATTCCTGAAATACTTCGAATCGATCATTGGGTTTCGCTTATCAAACATACTAACCGCATTCATATTCGCAATTGCCCATTTACAAGTGACCTACGCAGCAAACATGATCGCATTTCTGGTGGTAGTGTTTTTACTAGGTTTGCTCCTGGGAGATGTAATGAAAAAATCGAATAGTATCATTGCTCCTACCTTGATTCATGCGGGGGCGGATGTAATGTTGATTTTACCTATGTTTTCAAAGTATCTATAACAGAATCTTGTTGAAAATGGGGCTGCTATCAGAGCGGGTTTATGCTGTAATAGGGAAATGCTGGAGACAGTAAGTCCACCCGGCGGGACATAGCTTGGCCCCTCGGCTCTGTGGCCGGTGGCTGAGCCCGGGGCGCCCCACACCATGTGGGTGGGTATTTAAAAAACGGCCCGCCCACCTTACCTGCCAACCTCGAGGGCTGCAGGCAGCTCAGGCGTGCGCTGCGCACGCGGCTACCAGCAATAGAAACGGCCGTGTGAAAACCTGGGCTATTTTGTGAGAACGACTGCCGCCAGGGCAGTTATTGGATGGTGCCGCAAAGATACGCGCTTATCAATACAGAAGCAAGCCCCAAACTATCGTACCGACCATTTTGGTGCGTTTGCCCTAATGCTGTAACAGAAAAGA
>CAZDET010000103.1:0-12834 GCA_964504335.1 uncultured Saprospiraceae bacterium | reverse complement strand
GGCCGGAGAGCCGAGTGTCCAAGCTATGTCCCGCCGGGTGGACTTACTGTCTCCAGCATTTGATGCGTGCGCCCTAAAAACTGTAGAAGGGGCTTGACAGCGATGCACTAAAGGCTTACTGTTGCTTTACCATTCAATTCGAGCTGCCAACCGGGCAGCGCTTGCATCCAATTGTAAATTAATTTCGGCCGTGAACATTGTTGGTAGTCGTGTGCGCTCTGCACGCTCGGGCTACCTGCAGCCTTTCGGGCAGGCAGGTTTGGCGGGCGGGCAATTTTTTCCCACCCATATATGGTGTGCGACGGCCGAGCCCGACAACCGGTCCGGTTGCCGGCTTAATAGTCGATGCATTATTCAAACCCTTTCAGGTGTGTTTGCCCGATCGTTTTGACGGTCTAACGGTATTTAAGGCACATTCATCCGTTCCAACCGACGATTTCCCCCTTATTCCTTATTTTTCGCCCATACCGGCCTATCTATCAGAAATTTTCCTAACTACAACACGTAACCAATGAGACAGCTTTGCTTAATAGCAGCTCTTCTGCTGGTATGCCTGCCTGCCTGGACGCAGGACGAATCCGCGGGGGAGGAAAAAGACCAGAAGAAGAATGAGAAAACCTACGAAACCTTTCTGAAAGATGCGGAGACGCAGAAAGGGCTATTCTCCGTACACCAAAAAGAGGGGAAGTTGTACTTCGAATTACCCACCGATTTGCTCGAATCGGAAATCCTGGTAGTGAGCCGGATCGCCGGGCACGTAAAGGGGATCAATTTCGGCGGAGCCGGCATGAAATCGCGGCCGCAACAGGTGATCCGCTGGCAACGGCTCGGAGATAAGGTGCTGCTGCGATCAGTTAGTTTCAACAGCGTAGCCGATTTCGATCAACCCATCTACGAATCAGTGCGCAACAACAATTTCGAGCCGGTAGTGCTCACGTTCGATATCAAGGTCTGGAAAAAGGACAGTAGCGCGTTGGTCATCGAAGCCTCGGATTTATTCACCACCGATATCCCGATGATTGGGGCACTCTCCGACAACGAGCGCAAGCGCTTTAAGGTGAAAGGCCTGGACAAAAAGCGCAGCCTGGTTAGCTCTGTAAAGGCCTTTCCACAAAATGTCGAAGTGCGCCATATTCTCACCTACAACGGCGATGATCTTCCAAGCAGTAATGCCCTGACCAATACTCTCTCTCTTGAGATGAACCAGAGCTTCATCCTTTTGCCGGATGAGCCCATGAAGCCGCGCTATTACGACGCCCGCGTCGGCTTCTTCAGCATTCGCCAAACCGACTACGGTGCCGATGCTCAGCGGGCGGAGGAAAAGCGCTTCATTACCCGCTGGCGCCTGGAACCGAAAGACATGGACGCCTGGAAGCGGGGAGAATTGGTAGAGCCCGAAAAGCCGATTGTATACTACGTTGATCGCGGCACACCGGAAAAATGGCGCCCCTACATCAAGCAAGGAGTGGAAGATTGGAACAAGGCCTTCGCCGCTGCCGGTTTTAAGAATGCCATCATCGCTAAAGATCCACCTTCCCGTGAAGAAGACCCCAACTGGAGCCCGGAGGATGTGCGTTACAGCGTCATTCGTTACATCACTACGGATATCCAAAACGCCCAGGGGCCACACGTCCATGACCCGCGCACCGGCGAAATTCTGGAAAGCGATATCCTATGGTACCACAACGTTATGAACCTACTGCGCAATTGGTACCTCATTCAGACTGCTGCTGTAAATCCCGAAGCGCGCCAGCTCAAGTTCGACGATGCGGTGATGGGCGAACTGATTCGCTTTGTGTCTGCTCACGAGGTCGGGCATACCCTGGGCTTTCCCCACAATATGGGTTCCAGCGTCGCGTATCCGGTAGATAGCCTGCGCAAGGCAGGCTTTGTGCAGCGAATGGGTACGGCACCTTCCATCATGGACTATGCCCGCTTCAACTACGTCGCCCAACCGGAGGATGAGGGAGCCGGACTGATGCCGGGCGTCGGACCGTACGATCTGTGGGCAACAATCTATGGGTACAGACCCATTCCCGAGGCCGATTCACCGGAGGCAGAGCGAGCTGTTCTCAACGAGTGGGTGAAGGAACGCGCCGGCGATCCGAACTACCGCTACGGCCAGCAACGTCGAAATAACTACGACCCAACGGCACAAACAGAAGACTTAGGAAGCGATGCCATGGAAGCAAGCCGGCTGGGTATTGCCAATCTCAAACGCATCCTGCCGCAGTTGCGCGAGTGGAGCGCCGTGCCCGGCCAGCCTTACGAGGATTTGGAGGAGCTCTACGGCCAAGTGATTAATCAGTTGCGCCGTTATGCCGGCCATGTGACCACGAACGTAGGGGGTATCTACGAATACCGTAAAACCGCCGATGAAGAGGGCGTCGTATTCACCCCGGTTGCCAAGGCCGATCAGGCCCGGGCAGTGGCCTTTCTCAACGAATTTATCTTCGAAACGCCGAACTGGCTGATCGACAAGGAAATCCTGCAGCGGATTTCGCCCACTGGCGCAATCGATCGGGTGCGCAGCTTACAAGTGCGCACGCTGCAGAACCTGTTCAATGAAGACCGCCTCGGGCGTATGATCGAAGATGAGGCCCTAAATGGCTCCGGTGCCTACGGGCTTAGCGAACTGTTCAACGATACTCGGGAGGGCATCTTCTCCGAAGTTTATACTGGCAAATCCATCGACACCTACCGGCGCAATCTGCAACGGGCTTACGTGGATATGCTGGTCAACATGCTCTACAGCGAATCGGAAAAAATCGAGCAAACAGATGCACGCGCCTTGAGCCGAATGACGCTCATGCAACTGCATAAAGATCTGAAAGATAATCAGTCGCGCCAACAGGAAATCGTATCCTCCGCGCACCTGACGGATCTCTCTGCCACGATCGAACGGGCGCTGGAATCTCCTATGGTACAAATGAACGGACAGACCCCTACCGGACGGTGAGTAGTCGAGTAAATTTTTAGATATTTAGACCTTTTGTAAACTATTGCTTCTAAAGGTCTAAATATCTAAAAACCTACCCCTCTTCCTTCAGCCGCGCCAAATAACTCCCAAAACGGCGCATCACCCACAGGTGGATAATTGCTTGTGATGGGATGTACACGTACCACGGCAGGGCGGGAACAAACTCGTGAATGGCAGCAATTACATACCTTCCGCCTAAAACGCTGCGGAACTCCAACCAGCCATAATCCTGACGTTTGACGAGTACACCGCCAATGATGAAAAACAACTGCCGGTCCAGATCACTACGATCTTTTACAAATTGCAGGCGTAGCAGCTTGATGGGCCCCAAACGGAATTCGGTGACCTCACCGACTTGCTTTACCATAATGACGAAGCGGAAGAATCGGTCCAGCCACGTCTGGTAGCGACGGGCCACCCAAACCGCTGAGCGGCCGCCGGGATTAGGAAGGCGCTGGACGCTCCGCACCGTATTGTGGTATTGTTCTACTTCCGGTTTCTGAGGGGGCAGCGATGGGAAGCTCCCTTTGCGGTTTAGCGCCTCGCTGGCGGCGGAGCGGAAGGATTCCCGATCGGGAAAGTGCTCCAATAACTCATTGGGTTCCACCAGGAGCTCATGACGCAGACTTTCAACGAGCGGCGAGACCAGGGTCGTACTGGAATCGGCAAATATCGAAACCCACAGTTTGGACAATCCCAGCGAAAAATACGGAACGGAAAAAATCAGCCGCTTTTTGCCGAGTAGATCGGCAACGGTCTGCATCATGCGGATGTAGGTCGTAATTTGAGACCCGCCGATTTCGTAAGCACGGTCGTAGTAAGCTTCCCTGCCCAGACAGAAATCAATCATGTGCAGCGTATCCCGCAAACCGATGGGCTGATTCTCAGAAAGCGTCCACTGCGGGCAGATCATCACGGGAAGCCGCCGTACCAGCTTTTCGATAATACTAAACGACGATCCCCCCGGACCCACGATGATACCCGCCCGCAGAGCGGTGAGCGGAACGCCCTTGGAACTCAACGTTTGCTCCACTTCGTAGCGGCTGCGCAGGTGCCGCGACCAATCCTTGCTGTCCTTGGGCAGGATGCCTCCCAGGAAAATGATTTGCTTGACCTGATTATCCCGGGCGCCGCGTGCAAAGTTATCAGCCAGCAACAGATCGGTATCTTCAAACGAGCCTTGGTTGAGCCGTGTAGAAGGATTCATCGAATGCACCAAGTAAAGCGCATAATCTACTCCCCTGAGGGCTTCGGCCGTACTAGACAGCGAGTACAACTCGACGCGCCGCCACTCCACGGAGTCATCCTCAGGGCGCATATCTCTTCGGCTCAATGCAACGATATGGTACTTGTGCTTATACGTATCAATAAACCAGCGGCCAATGAATCCAGTGGCCCCGGCGATAGCAACAGTCGGCTTCATATCAGCCTAATGCAACGCAGCACAGATGGTTCGGAATAGGCCGCTATTTCGAGACGGGTACCCGCAGGGAGATATCGAACGTATTCCCCACGACGAAGCTCAACAGCGGCCCCGTAATGTCGAAATCCTTCCGGTCGACGGAAAAGGAACCTTCGAACAGGCCTCCCTGTGGCGTGTCACGGAAGGTAAACGGGATGGTGACCTGCCGTTCGACGCCGTGCATTTGTAGGGTGCCAGTCACGCTGTAGCCCGCATCGCTTCGCTCAAAGCGCTGCGACCGGAAGGAAATGGTGGGGTATTTTTCGGCGTGGAGCCAGTTTTTCCCGCGCGCATGCTTGTTTTTTAAATTATTTCCGGTAGAAATAGTAGCCGTAGCAACCTGTACATCCATTCGGGCCCGATCGAGTTGGTTGGGATCGAATTCAATCGTGCCTTCCAGGTCACTAAAGGTACCTTCGGCGCCCGAACCCTCAAACCGAATCGCATAATCCGCTTCGATGTTCCAATTGATTAGCCCGGGCAAGGCTCCTAAAGAAATGGCGAGTAGAAGGGGAAAAAGAAGTCGATTGTACATAAGGTATTGAAATTTAGCATTGTAACAAGCCAAACAATCGATTGCGGATTTTGATAACCACACCAACGAAATAAAAGCCACCACTTCGCAAAGGGAAGCGGTGGCATCGGAACATGAATTCAAGGCACAGTGAACTTATCATTATCTCCGCTAGATGAGCGGGCTGTATCGGGCCAGGTGCTCTTGTAGGGAGGGTTTTAGTTGAGTAGCCGCATCCAGTACCAGGGCTTCATTGTTTGGAAAAGGAAGGGGCCGCCTTCCAATGCATTTCCGGCTTTCCGGGCTGAGGGCGCGTTCGTCGCCGCGAAACGTGGCCGCCCGGTGTTCGAAGCGGGCTTCGGCGGTCAGGTCTCGGGTGTCTACCAGAGCCTCACTACCCAGGTCATATAGTTCCATCCGACCGCGTACCAATGCGATTTTTTCCTGGTAGGTTTCCAGGACGAAGGCGCGGATGAGAAGGTTGCGCGGGACTTTAATGTCGTTCCCCAGGCTGTCTTTTTGGACGTTGCCGTTTTCGTCGAGCACATAGTCAAATCCATCCTCGATTTCTTGTTCGTCGATGTATTCGCGCTGGATGACGCGTTCGGGGCTTACTTCCACATTCATTATCGATAGTCGGGCACGGTAATCGTAGGTTTGACCGGCAATGGGACGAGTGTGAAACTGCCGCCACTTGCTGTTCATGGCCGTGGTTTCGAGGCGCAGCAATTCGCGTTCGAGTTCGGCGGGCAGGATGGCCCGGCTTTCGTTTTCAATGTCTACCAGTACGTAGACAATGCCCAGTTGCTCGGCTTCGGCGAGGAGTTGCTCCGTGTCGCGATAGGGGTATTGGTAGTTTTGAATGCGATTCAATTCTTTATACGCCTTTCGTCCGGCCGCGCGGTCGCCCCGGCGTGCCTGTGCCAGCAGGTCGAGGCCCTGCTCGTAGTGAAAGGCGGCGGCCCGCCGGCTGCTTTCCCGCTCGAGATCATCCGTGCGGACGAATTGGAAGTTGGCTTTATAGCCGTACTTGTCGATCAGCGGCAGAAGTGGTGCAAGCCGTTCCTGCCGCTTGCGGATGGTGCGATAGATGCCGTTGATCGTGCCCCAGTCGGCTTCCGTACCGTTGCGCTTCAGGCGCTCGGCGCGATCCAGATCACGCTGGGTAACGCGCTCGAAGGCCACCTCCAGCGCCTGTACATACTTGGGGTTTTTGCGGTCTTTTCCCGCCAGTTTGCGTTGAGCCATCGATATGGCCCGGTCGTAGTTGCCGGTTTCCACCATCTCCTCGACCGAAGCGCAGGACGCCAGGCCCATCAGAAGTAAGGCACTCAGCAAGAATAAGGTGTAGGTTCGAAGGTGCATGGTCACTGTGATTTCGTTTGAGAGTACATCAACAAAGGTAGTCCGGGCGGCTACTCACAGCTACTAAGGAAGCGTTAAGTGATAATAAGGCCAGGTTAATGGTTTCGACCAAATGTTAATAAGGGTGAAGGGCAAATAGCGGATGGTGAGCAATGTGCAGGACAACTATTCCAACAGGTGCCTGTTTTCAATGTATTTTCGCAAATGCGTTTGCAGAAAACCTTCTATACCTATTCACCATTCGCCATTCACTATTCACCATTGATATGGAACGCATCCAAGACGCTTATCGGGCTGATACCTTTCGGGAAGATGGCCACCGGTTGATCGACCAATTGGCCGATTATTTGGAAGCGCTGCACGAGCGACCCGGGGAGCAGCCGGCTATGCCCTATCAGCGGCCCAACGAATTGTGGAGCCAGTGGCGCGAAGCGCCTCCTGCCAATATTCAGGAGCTGTTTGCCCGGGTACTGCAGCAAAGCGTGGCGGTGCATCACCCTCAATACATGGGGCACCAAATCAGTCCGCCCGTGCCGGTGGCCGCCCTGGCGGGACTGCTGGGTGATTTTGTGAATAACGGCATGGGAGTTTATGAAATGGGCATGGCCGGAACGGTACTCGAACGCCTCGTCGTCGAACGAATGGCCCGAGAGTTGGGCTTCGGGCCCGAAGCGGGCGGCTTTCTCACTTCCGGCGGTACACTAGCTAACCTGACGGCCCTGCTGACGGCCCGTAGCCTAAAGGTGCCCGAGCGGGTTTGGACGGAAGGGCAGCGCGAACCGCTGGCGCTGATGGTGAGTGCCGAGGCGCACTACTGCGTCGATCGGGCCGCGCGTATCATGGGGTGGGGGAGCGAAGGCGTGATTAAAGTACCCACAGACGACAACTACTGCCTGCGGACCGACCTGCTGCCCGAGTGCCTGGAAGCGGCACGGCAACGGGGGCGGCGCGTCATTGCTATTGTCGGCAGTGCCTGTACTACGGCTACGGGCTCCTTCGATGATCTGGAGGCCCTGGCTGACTTCGCCGAAGCGCACGATTTGTGGCTACACGTCGACGGCGCCCACGGAGCAGCGCTCGCCCTCTCCCCGGAGTACCGCCACCGCGTCGCCGGACTCGAACGGGCGGACTCCGTAGCAATGGATTTTCACAAAATGCTCACCACTCCGAGTATCACTACCGCCCTGCTATACAAGCGGCAGCGGGATACCTATGCGACTTTTCAGCAACGCGCCGCCTACCTCCTGGAGTGGGAACAGCCAGACAACTGGTACGACCTGGCCCGCCGCACCTTCGAGTGCACGAAGCTCATGCTTGGGCTCAAAGCCTATGCCATCCTCGCGACCCAGGGCGTTGAATTCTGGCGCGATTACGTGACGCGCGTTTGCCGAACAACCGAGCAGTTTGCCGCGCAGGTACGCCAGCGAAAGTCCCTGAAACTCGCGATGGAACCCCAGACGAATATCATTTGTTTTCGATATCATTCCGAGGGAATGACCGAGGAGGCACTCAACCACATCAATCGAAGTATTCGTCAGGAATTATTGGAAGACGGCTCCTTCTACATCGTTCAGACCTTATTAGATCAATCCGTTTATTTGCGTTGTACCTTAACCAATCCCTTTACGACGGAGACACATATTGCCGGCTTGCTTGAGATAATAGAAAAAATTGGAGCTAAATTACGAGCCGGGCAACCTTCAACTTCAGCGCTCTATGAATCCTAACAACGAAAAGATCGTAGTCCTTACCGGCGCCGGGATCAGCGCCGAGAGCGGTATTGCCACCTTCCGCGATGCGGGCGGCTTGTGGGAAGGCCACGACGTAATGGAAGTAGCCTCGCCGGAGGGATGGGCCAATAATCCGGCCCTGGTACTGGATTTTTACAACCGGCGGCGCCAGCAACTCAAAACCGTATCCCCCAACCCCGCTCACCTCGCCCTGGCGCACCTGGCCGAGCACTTTGAGGTGGTTATCATTACCCAGAATGTGGATGATTTGCACGAGCGGGCGGGCAGCAAACGAATCATTCACCTGCATGGCGAACTCCGCAAAGCCCGCTCTACGGTAGATCATTCCTACATCGTCGAATGGGAGGAGGATATCCTCGAAGGTCAATGCTGCCCCCAGGGTGGACAGATGCGCCCCCACATTGTGTGGTTTGGCGAAACCGTACCCGAAATCCCCCGAGCCATTCAGGAAATGGAAACCGCCACCAAAGTGCTCATCATTGGAACATCTATGCAGGTCTATCCAGCCGCCGGCCTGATTGGTTATGCCCCTCCCTTTGCACCGATTTACTACGTCGATCCCAATCCGTCGCTCAACTGGGAATTACAGCACGCCCGCGAACTCAGCGTCATCGACGAGCCCGCTTCGGTAGGAGTACCCGAGTTGGTCGATCGCTTGATGAAGGCCGTCGTCAAAAAAAAATAGCCCCCCTCAGGAGAGCTATTCATGCATACTACAGGTAAATAACTACTGTCAACGAAAGCGTTAATAGGAATATCTGGTAAAGCGAATTGGTCTCTAAGGTTTCATTGCGTTGATTTCGGACGTAGGCAGAACATTATGTGAGGCCCCGGCAAAAAATTTAGATAGGGGATAACTATGTAGGCCTTCGTTGAATAGACGACTGGCAGTTGGGAAGTATCGCAACCCAGAGAAAAAAAATTCGGGAAAATTTGGGGTACCATAAAAATGGTAGGCGGTGGGAAGGAATTTCCTTACTTAAAGGGAACTTTTTTCCTATCTTGAGGATATTAAACACAACCACTATTTCCTAACTCCAAATTAACACGCATACTATGGCCAGCGCCACTATTACCCTATCGCCAAACTCGGTGGTATTCTCCAGTGATCAAGGTACCTCTACCTTCACCATCAACAACCAGAACGTCATCGTCAGTGTCCAGGGGCCTTACATTATTGCCCGGACAGCCCTGACCCACCACTATCCGGGCGGCACGCTCATCGGAACCTACGATTACAGTGAAACCGCATTAACCCTTACGATCAATTCCAATGGTTCGATCACATCCATAGTCGGTTTCATTGAATGGGAACAGGCCTTCGACCCGGATAATGACACCATTAGCTTCAACACCCATTCCATCAAATTGCAGAAAGAGGGCAACTTTACGAAGGTCTATATGGTAGAAAACCTGGGCGGATCGCTTTAAAACAGCCTCTGAGGCTAGCACTTGGTTTGCGCCCATTTGGCTAACAAGTCATAGAAATAACCCAGTTCGTTTTGACGATCATCAATGAACTCTATGAATTCCTGAAGGGCTTTTTTTCGCTTATCGGGTGCACAGTTGGTCCACTTTCGGAATAGGTTACCACATTTGCGGTATACGGTATACATCTCTGCTGCCTCCGGGTGCTTTTTCTTTCGGTTGGTGCAATAGTGTAAATAGTTGTCTATGGCAGCAGAAAGGAAATCGGAATCGAGTTTGTTTTCATATTGACAAATGATCCGCAGTAAGGAAACTCCCACAAAAAAATCGAGTTTAAACTGGCTGGTCTTGGTATTCTGAAAGTACGCACAGGCTTGGTCTGCCTTCCCGTATTCTTTTTGCAGAAAGTGGAATACTAACACATTCTGCTTCAGTTTCGTCGCGTCGCGCTCGTGGTATTCCGAAAGGCTGTCTTCGATCTCTTCCACAAAGTTGGTGATCTGATCGATTGGTGCAACGTTGAGATAGTAGATCAACTTCAAGTTGGTACCTAAATAGCGGATACGGCCGCTCATGGCCTTATCTGCTTTGGTAACGTCGGCCAGATCGTACAATTGGTTAAAGAGCTGCTCGATGTAGGGGTAGGATTCGTCAGCTCCTCGCTTTATTAAGGCACCGCCAAGGTTGTACAGATCGATGGAGTAAAAATACATCTGTTCGCTTTCTTCTGCTTTGTATTGTTTGCCGTTCCACCAGTCAATGAGATCGGTTATGGGCTGCTGTACCTCCGTGAAGCGTTTTTCCAGTAGGAAGTACAATATCCGACCCAGAAACAGGAATCGCCGCGCCTTGTCCGGGAGTTTCTCGGGTGTTATGAACAACTTTTCCTCGAAGGCTGCTGAAGGTTCGGACAGCGCGTTATTTTTTGTTGCTTTTCCACTGTATAAATCGATTAGCTCCTGGAATGTCTCTTCGTAGTCCAGAAAGGTATTCTGGTCTAGGCGTGCCCTGCTGATGGCGGCTTTCGGGTCGTAGTCTTTGGAGTCGATGAGCTGTTCTTTTCCGCCCAATCGATAGAGGCGTGCCTTCAAACGAGCGAGTTCGACGTCAAATTTGGCATCGTACAGGCGCACGGCTAGCTTCTCAGCGGCATCCAGGCTGTGTGCGGCTAGGGGAAACAGGCTTTTTTGCAGAAAAATTTCCACCTCGCTGATGTAGGTCCGGATCTGCATCGACACATAGTGGTTCAGCCAGTAATTGTGCAGCGGTTTAAGCAGCGCTTCAGGAAATTGTTGCCGTGGTCTACCTTTCAGCTCTTTGAATTTGTCGCGGGAGTCCCGGTAGGTTTCTTCGTCCATCCTGGACATCAACTCGTAGAATTCGAAATATTTGGTTTTCTTTGGCAAGTTCCGACTGAGGTAGCTCCGTTCTTGCGGGCTGAGTGATGTTATGAGCCAAAAGGCTCGATCTAAGGCGTTCATCGTAATTTTTCTGCGTTATCAAAATCAAGGGGTAAGATATACAGATTTCTCAGGTGATTCTATTTCCTTCGGTTTTTTGCGTCAGCAGCTATATTGGATTAAAATACTTAAATAAAGTCGGTTATGTATAATTTAAAATTAAATTCAATAACGGCTTAACTCACCTGAAGAATCGGATAAGCCATCTCCGAGATGTACAAAAGGCCTCTTTTTTTCATTGAAAGCGGGAGGAGAGCCAAATACCTTGCTTGCGTTCACTTTTTCAACTACAGGTAACGCAAGCAACAATGAAAACGCCATCCAAACTGGCCGAACTTCTCCTTCGGGCCAAGGAGAGAAACACTAAACAAGCCAACCGGCAATTCGTAAGCCACGTACAACGAAATTGCGAAAGGGACCTGTTGAAGCAAGCCGGCTCCCTCGTCAAAGACCGGAATCAGGCAAAAGATCTCGTCCAGAACCTCTACGTCAAATTACTGGAAACGGATCTCCGTATCATTCGAGCGCAGACAGAGGAAGGAATCATTTGCTTTTTAAAGACTGCATTGCGCCACCTCGCCTACGATTCTCACAAAAGTTACTACCGGCGCAATTTTACCTCCTTGAACGAGCGATCGCCCGAGCCGACGCACCGGACAGATACGTCCATCGAGCTACAAATGGACGTTCAACACCTGCTCAGTAACCTAAACGACAAAGACCGGGCCATCATGCAAGATGTGTCCCACGGCTACACCCACGACGAGATCGCCCAGCGCTGGGGCTTGGGTAAGCGGGCCGTACCCAGCCGGGTGAGCCGCATTCGAAAAGGCATTCGGAGTCAATATGCCGGATAAACTAAACACCAGACACATCGGTCCGAGCGCACATGGACGTTTACTACTTGTTGACATCTAATATCCCTATGTCAACATCAGGTAATTACATAACACTGTGGCAACACACGGTGATTTCAACAAGGTTACGTAAATGAACATGTCGCTTTGGGCCGTTTTTTTTCGCCGCCCCACTCCCCGGCCTCACGGAGATTACGACGAGCTGCGCGCCGATCTCATTCTCACCACCCTCGGCCGGCTTTGCCAGCGCATCGAGGAGCGCTTCCCCCAATCGGGCCTCGGCAAAGTGGCCGGCGAACTGGCCGTGCTGGGCAGCGATACCATGCAACTAACCGACCGCCTGCAACGCCCCAATTGGTGGGTGCGCGGCGCCACCGTCGTCGGTATCCTCGCCATTGTCGGCTTCACCGTTGGCTTATTCAGCCTCTCGCCCGAACTGGATGCGCGCGTGGATGGCGTCACCGATCTCGTACAAATCGTCGAATCCCTCATCAACGACGCCATTTTCCTGGCGCTGGCCCTCTTCTTCGTCGGCACCCTCGAAACCCGCTACAAGCGCAACGAGGCCCTCGCCTCCCTCCACCGCCTGCGCAGCATCGCCCACGTAGTGGATATGCACCAACTTACCAAAGACCCCGCCTACCTGCTCACCAACACCCAACCCACCCCTTCCTCCCCCGTGCGCCACATGGACCTGCCCACCCTCGCGCGCTACCTCGACTATTGCTCGGAGCTCCTCTCCCTCACGAGCAAGCTCGCCGCCCTCCACGTGCAGTACTTCAACGACGCCGTCGTACTCAATGCCGTCAACGACCTCGAAAACCTGGCCCACGGCCTGTCGAGTAAGATCTGGCAGAAGATTATGATTCTGGATCTGGCGGAAGGACGGGTGGTTCGGTAGGTTTTAGACTTTTAGAAATTAGACTTTTAGATATTAGATATTTAGACATTAGACTTTTAGGGAAATGGGCATAATTTGGACTAATGGACTAATGGACTAATGGACTAATGGACTAA
>CAZDET010000102.1:0-12868 GCA_964504335.1 uncultured Saprospiraceae bacterium | reverse complement strand
CCAAAACTCCCGAAACTATCGTACCGACCATTTGTGTGCGTTTGCCCTAATATCCCAAAGTGGCAGCCACAGCTTCGTCCGAATTGTCGTAATATAGCAGCGACGGAAAAACACGAAACCACATGTCATCAACCACTCCGGTTCCCGCCACCCTCGAAGAGCTAACTGCCTACTTCGAGGAAGACCCCAACGTGTTGGAATTTGCCAAAGGGGATACCGATTTTCTGAATACGCTTCGCTCTGCCGTAGAAGAAGCCCGGCAGCACGCCCGGGAAAAAGCGGCGGAGGGCGGCTTCTCGGATATTACCCATACTGAAAACGGGCAGACCCAATGGTACGTCGATCTGGTGCAGGAAGGGGGGGGCATCCTCGGTATTGCCCTGGTAGGATACGTGTACGTATTGGAAAAAGCAGGCATTCGGTTCCTCAACCTGGCCGGCACCTCCGCTGGGGCCATCAATACGGTTTTGCTCGCGGCGGCTGATACCCCCGATCAGCCGAAAGCGGGCAAAATTCTGGGGCATATTGCCAACCTTGATCTAAAGGGCTTCCAGGACGGAAATTTTGCAATTCAACTCTTCTTGAAGGCCCTTGCGTACTTTTCCAAACTATCGGCTTTTATTACGAGATATCTTCCCCAGGCGGTATTTCTGGTTGTCCTGCTGTTGCTGTTTGGGCTGGCGCTTTTTCTACAGCCACTCGCGGTACTGGCCATTCTTATTACCCTGCTGATTTTGGTACTTCCCTTTATGTTTTTCCTGAATAAGGATCTGGGCCTGCACCCCGGATTTGAATTTGAAAAGTGGATGAATCAAGTGCTGCTCGATTTTGGAGTTAGCTCCACCAGGGACCTTACCGAAAAAATGAATACCCTTCCGCCGCCGGTAGCGGAGCAGCTGACGGCCACCGCTACCAGCGTAGCCTCCTCTCCCCATCGTTTGGCGGTGGTTGCCTCCGACTTGACAACCCAGACGAAGGTCGTCTTCCCGCAGGAGGCGGCCCACTACTTTTCCGGAACGGGGGAGGTTGACCAGGTCAACCCCGCCGTCTATGTCCGGGCCTCCATGTCGGTTCCGATTTTCTTTTATCCAAAAACCATTGAAGGTATTGCCCGTGATGCGGCAAACCTGGAGCGTTGGAATCAGAAACTACTAGGGCCATTCGAGCCGCCGGAGAAAGTGCAAATCGTAGATGGCGGCATCATTTCCAATTTTCCGATCGATATTTTTCACCTGAAGGCCGGCATCCCGCGGCGACCGACGTTCGGCGTGCGGCTGGGGATCACGCGGGGTAAATTCAACAACCCCGAAGAGATGGACCCACTGGGGTTGCTGAATACCTCCTTTTCCACCGCCCGCATGGCGCGCGATGCTGAATTTATTCGGGGAAATCCGGATTTTGTACAACTCGTACAGGAAGTGGATGTCGGCGACCACCACTGGTTAAATTTCAATATTGACGATGCCAGCAAACGCGATCTGTTTGTACGCGGGGCGGCGGCCGCGACGCAGTTTTTGGGGAGCTTCCACTGGCCAAATTACCGCGATAAGCGCAAAAAGGCACAGCTGGTTCAGGCACAGCGCATCCTTGATTTGGATGTAGGCGAAGCCATCGACCGCGCGGAAGCCGAACAGATTAGTCTGTCTGATGAATACAAATGTGGTAATGCGGACAAACATGCGCTGGAAGCGCGGCTCAATAACTTCAAGCTGGTTGGGCTTTCCTTCCGGGTGTTATGGATTTGCGATGATGAAGGGTCCAATAATTACGAGGAGGAATTGATTCGGGCCATTAACGGCAAGATCGACCACGCTACTTCCTCCTCAATCGCCCAGAAATTACTGGCTTCGCGGCCCTACGATTTGATCATTTCCGATATCGCTCGAAACGGAAACAGTTCGGAGGGCCTGACCTTCTTCCAGCAGCTACGCGAGCGGGCCGATTCGCTAACCCATCCGCTGCCGCCTCTAATTTTCTACATCTCCAATTTGGATCGCAGCCGCGGGGTGCCTCCCTACTCCTTTGGCATAACTAACGTGCCGGCCGAGCTGCTGCACCTCGTCATAGATGTGGCAGAGCGGATGCCGCGTTGAGTTAATCCGACAAGCGCATCCGCCCACACTGATCTTCGTTGATCACCTGCGAAGGCGTCTTGCTGGTAGCGGTGGGGGTGTCGTTGTTTGAAGCCGCCGCGGCCTGATCGGCCTGCGCGTCGGAAGCGGCTATTCCCAAAATACCGAAGAAGTACAGGAGCATAGAAAATAGAAAGTACATCCGTCTTATGATTTACTAGTGATAGAGCCGGGAAATTTCCCGTGCTCTTAAGTTCTGCATCTTCCGGGAGTCCTGCAAGGGGAAGACCGAAGAAAATTCGAGCGGGAGTAGGACTTCAATACCCCTCCGCTTCAATGTCGCGTAAGAGGCGTTCGTTCTCCTGCTCGACAGCCACTTGTTTCAGGCGTTTGAACAGTGCCGCGGCTTCCTCGGTGCGCCCCGCCCGTTGTAGGCTTCCGGCCTTGTGAAAAAGTAGCCGATGCTGGGTGCCATCGAGTATTCCCGCATCCATCGTATCTGCCAGCGCGAGCCCCCGATCGAGATAAACGAGGGCGGAGTCGGGTTGGCCGAGGTGTTTAAACGATGCGCCGAGGTTATTCAGACAGTTTACTGCGAGTGTGGAATTCTGGGTTTGCTCGCACAATTCCAGAGAAGACTGGTAAAAGGGAATGCTGGATTCATATTCCTGCGAATCGTAACGAACCATTCCGGCGTAGATGTAGGAGTAGCTCAAATTCTCCTTCAGGGTCTGCATATTCGGGTGCTGCGGCGGGAGAAACTGTTGAAAAATGGCAAGTGCCCGTTCGTAGTACTGGATGGCCTCCTCGTAATTCCCTTCCTCGTTTTGAATGAATCCGAGGTTGTTGTAGATAATGGCCATTCTCGGATTACTATCCCCGTAAGTAGCTTGATAAAGCGTTGCGGCTTCCTCAAAGTGGTAGATGGCGTTCTCTTTGTCTCCAAGGGCGAAATAGACATTCCCCAGGTTGTTGTGTGCGGCTCCCATTTCCGGATGATTGCCTTCACCAAGCCGTTGGAATATCTCCAGGGCCTTTTTATGAGTATTCAGGGCTTGTTCGTACGCTCCCTGATCGCCATATGCCGTTCCAAGATTGCTGTAGCAAGTAGCGATTTGCGGATGATCTTCCCCATAGGTTTGGTGGAGAATGTTGATGGCTCGCTGGTAGTGGTCGATGGCCTGGTCGTAGGCTGCCTGATTGTAATAGGCCATGGCCAGATTGTTGTAATCCGTGCCTAACTGGGGGTGCTGATTTCCAAAGACCCGACGGTCCATATCAAGTGCCTGCTGGTAGTATTCGAGCGCCTGGTCATAGTCGCCGAGATTAGAATACACGGAACCCAAATTGGAATAATCGATGGCGATATCGGGGTGGTCGCCGGAAAAAACCTCTTGGTCGATCGACAGTGCCTGGTTAAAATAATCAATGGCTCGCTCGTAGTCCCCTTTTTCCATATGGGCTTTGCCCAGGTTGTTGTAAGTGGCAGCGGTGTGGGAGTGGCTTTCCTGGAAAGCTCGCTGGTTGATCTGTAGCGCCTTCTCGTGGTATTCGATGGCTTTATCCAGGTTCCCCATCCCTTCGTAAGTTGCACCCAGGTGGTTGTACACGGTGGCTACATTGGGATGATCATCTCCAAGAAATTCCAGGAAAATGGCTAATCCGCGTTCGAACTGATCAATGGCTTGCTGATTATTCCCGCTTTCCAAATAGGCATGCCCCAGATTGATGAAAGTGGTCGCCACGGAGGGGTGATTTTCCCCGAATATTTTTCGATCGATGGCTAGTGATTGTTCGTAATAATCAATGGCCTGGTCGTAGGCTCCCCTAGCTTGATAATTGTTAGCTGCGTTATTCAACGTGTTAGCCACTGCCGGATGCTCTTCAGGATATATTCCCCGTAGAATCTCCAATGCTTCCAGGCAGTACTGGATAGCCGGATCGTAGGCGCCTTTATAGAAGTAGGCAGTGCTCAGGTTATTGATGCCTCTGGCAGTGCTGAGATGATCGCCACCGAAAGCTTCCCGGCTCAGTTCCACGGTTTGCTGAAAGTATTCGATGGCCGAATCGTATTCGTCCAGCAATAGATAAATCTCTCCGAGGTTGCTGTAGATGGCCGAAAACCCGGAATAACGGTTGCCGAAAATTTGTTGTTTAATCTTCAGCGCTTGTTGGTAATAATACTGTGCTTGCTCAAAGTCTCCGGTCGATTTGTGCAGGGTGCCGATGTTGTTGTAAGCTGTGGCGACACGTTCGTGGAAAATGCCTCCCAGCTCGATGGAGTCCAGGGTGATGGCTTTTTGATAATGTTGCAGCGCTTCTTTGTAATGGCCGAGATTAGATAGGTTGATGGCCAGCGCGGCCCGGTACTTCGAAACGTCCGACGCTAGAGCCACGGCCTCTTCGTATACGGATGTGGCAGCCGAATATTCCAGGTTCAATTCCAGCACGCGCGCGTAGTCGAAGGCTGCCTCGGCGGTTTCCCGGCGTTCCCGCTGATCCTGGGCTTTTTCGAATAGATAGCGATTTTTCAATACCTGACTAGCCTCCCGGATAGCGCCCGTCTCCAGTAAGTACGAGGCCTCTACCGCCCGATCGTCGGTCCGATCGGATAGCTCGCTGCGGAGCTGCTCGTATTTCTGAATTTGATCCGATAATTGCGCCTGGAATTCCTGGAGCTTGCCCTCCTGAATTAGTACCTCTCCCTGCTTCTCGAGAAATAGGTCGTACAGCCCTTTAAAGGCCTTCGGGGCAATTCCGTACCAGACTTCGGCTTCGCCAAGGGCGAAAACGGCGGGGCTATTATCGCCCTGGGTAAACACCGCCCACTGCAAGATATCCCGGAGAGCCGTATCCCGTTCAACCCCCAATTGCGACAGAGCCGTGGTGCTGAGCTCCCGATCCGCCTTATCGGCAGCAGGGATGATTCGGTATTTATCCAATACGGATTCAACTTGTTTTTGCCGCTCCAGCAATGCCAAACCGTCCGCTTCGAATATCGCTAGCAATTCATCCACCACTCGGGGCTGCAGGCCATACCGAATGCCGGTTTCCTTTGCATAAACTGAAGGAGTGTAGGCACTGGTAGTACCCGTGTACAAATCCGGTTGCCCCCAGATTGGTACTGAGCAGCTGATTAATACCAAAAAGCAAAAGAAGCGGAGTAAATCAACGGTCGATGGCGAGATAGAAAATGGGCTCATGTGTGGGAGGAGTTTGGTAGGTGGCTACGCAATTTCGCGCAATGAATATCTAAAATAAGAAAAATCACTCCTCCCCACCTAAAAAGGCACCCCGCGCACCATTTAGGAAATCGCGGAATGCCCTGCTAAAAACACTCTAATGTCAGCTCGTTACTAGTCGATCAAGACGACGCGGTGATGTTCCAGGAAGTCCTGGCCGACTAGTTGAATTTCGTACAAGCCCGTTTCGAGGTGGGCAATATTCAGTTGATGCTGCAGGATATCGACTTCTTTTTGCAATGATTGGCGCAATACCATTCTGCCGGCTACATCCACGATGCGCAATTCGACGGCACCCAGGTAGGGGGCGGTCCATTGGATGGTGAATTGGCCCTGCGTCGGGTTTGGAAATAGATTCAATGCCGTGCTTCCTGCCGGGTTGCGCAAGCGCGCCTGCGCTGCGATGGCCTGCGGGTTACTGGATCGAATAACTTCAAATTGAACGGTATCCGGCATGCCCGCTACCCCACCGGTGTTCTGCTGGCTGAAGGGTTCGGCAATCAGGGTATACGAACCGACCTCCAATGGACGCGAACCGTTTCCGAATACCTCGTACGGAACAAAGTTCTCCGTCCGGCGGGCCGGCACGGGCCCGTCCAGCGTCAGGCGAACCGATCCGACGATCCGGGGATCAGTGACAGCTTCAATATTGAGTCCCACGGGCCCGGTTTGAGAGAGGTCGATGATGTCTCCGTCCTCTAAAGGGTCATCCAAGACACTGCGGGCCGCATCCACCAGCCGGAATCGCTCTACGAACGGCATGAGCCGTACCGAGAAGTCAATTGCCAGGGCCGTTCCAACCGCCTGCTCGACCCCATTGTAGAGGAGCACTGGTTCGGCTTCGAGTTGGTACGTGCCTACGGGTAGGGGCTGCGCGTTTCCTTCGGAAAATACCAGGAAGGGCGCACTGATTTCCGTCCGGTTTACCGATAGGGGCCCCGCCAGGCGAAAGTTGACGGTTGCTGCGTTGTCGCTATCCGTCAATGCCCGGATATTTAGCGGTCCAGTGCCTGCGGTATTCAGATCGATCACCTCGCCCTGCGCCAAATCGGGATCGATCACCGCTCCTGCCGCGTCAAGCAATTGAAACTGCAGCACGCGGAGGTCATACACCACGTCGAAGGTGACGGTCAGCGGCATTCCGGCCTGGCCCGCTTTTCGTGCTTGGGTATAAGGCGTAGCGGTCAGGGTGTAGCTGCCGATCGGAATATTCCGGCCATTGGAACCAAATAGATCGTAGGTGACCACGTTCTCCGTTCGGTTTACATTCAGCGGCCCTTCCAGGTCAAATTCGACACTACCAACGATGGTCGGTTCCGTCAGTGCCCGGATATTGATGGGGGTCGCTCCGACGGCTCCGAGGTTAATGGTGCCGCCGTCCGGTAGGTTTGCCAGAAGGACGCGGCCATCTTCCAGGAACACTTCAAAACCGATGATTCGTGGACCGTCGGAGGTATTCCTTACTCCTACGGTAAAGGATTCGGAGGAGGTACAACCGTTGGTATCCGTAACGGTAAGGTTGTAGGTGCCGGCCGGTACGCCGATCAGGTCTGCGGTGGTGTTGCCGGTATTCCATTGATAGCTGTACGGCGGTGTTCCGCCGGCAATCGAGGTGGTAATTTGGCCGTCGGTGTCGTCCTCGCTGCTGGCATCGATGGTCGAACCTGCTACTTGAATAGCCGAGGGCTCCATAAGAGCCACCGCATTCGATACCGTAGCGCCGCTATTGTCCGTAACGGTTATGCTGTAGGTGCCTACGGTCAGGCCTTCGATGGCGGGCGTGCTGGCTCCTGTACTCCACATGTAGGTGTAGGGTGATATACCGCCGGTGACGGTGGTCGTAATGCTACCGGTTGCTGCGCCGTTACAGTCGATATTCGTTGGCTGTAAAGTCAGCGCTAGCGTCGGGCTGGGTTCCGTTAGGGTGAAAGTCCGAGTCTCGGAACAGCCGTTGGCATCCGTTACGGTCAGGTCGTAATTACCCGCCCTGAGATCGGTGAGATTGGATTCGGTAGCCCCGGTATTCCATAAGTAGGCATAGGGTGTGGTCCCTCCGGTAACCGTAGTGGTGATACTTCCGTCTGCCGCTCCGCTTGAACTGGCGTTCTCAATGTCCGCCGTGACGTTCAATGGGGCAGGTTCGTCGATTGTGATATTTTCGACGACCATCTCCCCTGTTGCATCTGTTACTGTTACGCTATAAGTATCCGCTGCCAAGCTGTTGATGGAAGGAGTAGTTTCGCCGTTACTCCAAATGTAGGTATAGGGCGTCGTGCCTCCGCTGGCTTCGGCTGTAGCACTTCCGTCCATCCCGCCTGCGCACTGCACATCAGTGCCGGAGAGTACGACGGCCAGCTCCGGACTGGTACCGACCTGGCAGTATTCGATCGCGCTGTTGGTCACGGTAATCACGTAATTGAGCACGGTATCGCCCGTTGCTTCTACAACGGGGTTGCCCATACTCATCGGGAGGCCATTGAAATCGAGCATCAGATTGTACGATCCATCGGTAACGTCGGGGAAGGAGAAGTTGCCCGAATTATCAGTCAGTGTACTCAGCAGGACGTCCCCCGTCGCGGCGTCGGTCAGGAAGACCGTTGCTCCTGCAACGGGATTGGTGATGGTTGGGTCGCACGGTTCTACTGCCAGTAGCCCAAATCCGGCATTATTACTATTATTGACGGCTCCCTGAATAGTTGTGGTCCCCGATTGGGTGCTTAGCGTAAATACCTGTTCGGGGGCAAAGGCACCGTCGGCGTAGGAATGGTCGATAGATTGGATACTCCAGTAATAGGTCTGATTGGGGTCCAGGTCGTTGATTTGCTTGGACAGCGCCTGCCATACGTTTCCGGGTTCATCCACCATTCGGCGGCCAAACAAAGGGTGGCTGGTCTCGGTCACGGTATTGGAGGCATACACATCGCTCAGCCCTGGTGCCGTACCGATGCGGAGGTTGTAAGTAAGTCCTGCTGCGGGTGTTTCGGTATCGTTACCCCGATTCCAACGGAGTTGCACCGACTGTGCATCGATCCGACTGCTGGAAAGTTGCGTGGGTGGATTGGGAGAGTTGTTGGTGCCTTCGTCGTTCCAAATGATAATACTGGCATTGCGCAGGTTGAATTGCGGAGCTGAAGTAAACCGATCTTCTACAACCATGTCGAGATCGTTGTCCCCGTCGCCGTCAATCAGATGTGTATTATTCCAAATTCCGGAGACGGGCACACACTGAAAGTCAAGGCCCCGCATGCCGTCGTTGGTCCGGAGTTCTACATTATTGACGAAGCCGAAGGTCGGTGACTTGGTCCCCATCATATCCAGGAGCCCGTCGTTGTTAAGGTCTCCAAATTGCACGAAATTACTGGTAGTGAAAAACGCATCGAATTGGAAGCTGCCGTCTCCGCCGAAAGCGATACCCGTACCGCCAAAACGCGGCTCGAAGGGCTGCCAGAACCGCGAAAAGATATCCGTGCGGCCATCGTTATCGAAATCGCCAAAATCGGAGGGATTGCTGCCGCGATCGTCGAGTAGGTTGTGGTACAACGGATCGCCGGGGAAGAGATCGATTTCCGTGAATTGATTATTAAAATCATTGCTGATCTGATAAATCGAACTTGCCGATCCAAGTACTAGTCGATCGGTAACGATATCCAATTGGCCGTCGGCATCTAAATCGACAATTTTGAGGAATTCATCGCGCTGCTCGTCCGTGCCGATGGGGATCGGAATTTCGGTAAACGATCCGTTGCGCTCCTGCACGAACGCCCGCCAGCCATCGGCAGTCAAAAAACGATCGGCAATGAGCATATCCGCCAGGCCGTCGTTGTTGAAGTCCGTCCAGTGCAACGAGCCGATAAAGCCGTACTGGCCGGGGAAGCTGGCAATCTGCGTTTTGGTGAAAGTGCCGTTCTGGTTGAGGTAGATAAACACCCGCAGCGAATCCGAAAAGTAATAGCCGTAGACGTCCATCTGCCCGTCGCGGTTGTAATCGATCCAGCCGAAGTTGTGGGGTTTATTTTCCGGGTGAAAGCGGAGCGCGGAGCTGGCATCCCGCACGAAGGTAGTGTCGAGTACGAGTGGCGCTTCATTATCGGATTCACCGTTGATTTCCAAAGTGGCTAATTCCGAAATGTATGGGATGATTTCGCCGGGTGCGCTCGAGCTAAAGGTGCGAGTATTCAAATAATCCATATCGCCGTCGCGGTCGTAATCCGCCCAATCGTACATAGAGATGCGTTCGTTCGGATAGGCATCTGTAGTGTATACCGGATCGAATCGGTCGTAGGGTTGGTTGAGCACCAGCGTGGAGCCTTCCACCGAGGAGGGCGAAACAGCAAAGCCCGCATCCACCGAACGGACGGAATAGTAGACCGTTCCGGCAGGTAATTCGCTGAGCGTAATTCGGAAGTTGACAAACTCGCCGGAAGTCGGTGTCAAGTGACTAATACCGGAATAGATATCCGAGCCTCCAGGGGTGGTGCCCACCTGGAGATCGTAGCTCAGGCTCTGATTGGCGGTCTCAGCATCCGAACCGCTGTCCCAGGAAAGGTTTAATTCCCCACAGTCCCGAAATCCCCGGATGAAGGTCGGTGGATTTGGTACCGAGTTGGGAGTGGTCGTGAAACGGTTTTCAAACACCTTGGTAATTCCCACATCGGAGTTGTCGTAGCTGGCCAGCAGTACATCTAAGTCACCGTCCTGGTCGACATCTCCCCATTCCACGGCGGAGCGAAAATTGAATATATCCGGAAAATTTGTACATAGCGCCGAGAATACGCCCCCATCGTTGGTCAGCACCTGGTGCTCGATACCGGAAGGCGTTTCGTACGACAGGAACAGGTCGGCGACGCCGTTGTTATCAAAGTCTCCAAAATCAGCATTGGTAGGAGTGCCCAGGGAAAACGAACCTAGATTGACTTGGGAGCTAAAATCGAAATCTCCTTCATTGACCCGAATCGTGGATACGTTTCCGTTGTCCCCGCTGTGGGTGAGAATGTCGAGGTCTCCGTCGCGATCAAAGTCGAATGCCTTCACGGTAGCTCCGGTAAATGCCGGGCCCAAGTCGGCCATTCTCTCGGTAAATATACCGGCCCCCTCGTTGCGCAACACCTTTGTGGCAGCAGCGAGGGTATTGCCCTCTACGGGGCCGAAGAGAATGAGATCGGGATTGCCGTCTTCGTTCAAATCGGCCCATTCCTGATTGCAAAACCGGAAGCCGAGGGAAGCAATGACTAATGGTTGGGGTGCTTCAAATCCGTTTGGCCGTTGGTATTCGACGGCTACGAGGTAGCCGGTCTGGTCAGGGCTGTAGGTGTTGACGATGTCCTTGCGTCCATCCCCGTCTATATCGATGACCCTTGAAAACTCAATTTGACCTGATTGATCCGGAAGGGGGATTTCCGTGAAGGTGCCTCCGTTGTTCTCGTACAATGCGTGGACAGTTACCGCATTGACACCCGAAAACCCGGTTTCGCCGCTCAGGAAAAGGTCGAGGTCGCCGTCGTTGTCGTAATCGGTCCACTCGGCATCGCCGCGAAGGATACCCGGAATACCTGTTGGCACCGGTGTGAAGGTGCCGTTGTTGTTTTGAAATAGTTGAAATCCGGGCGTAGCGTCTCGGAAGGGCTCAAAGGAGGTGCGGCCGCAGGCGAAGTAGTCCAAATCGCCGTCGTTGTCGTAATCGCCCCATTGCAGGCCGCCCTGGAAGCCGGTCGGGTTGGTGAATCCGAGATCCTGGAAGGGTGCCTGAAAGGTAGAGGTCCACGTCAGTTCGGCGGAGAAGGGTGAGGCCCCGCCGGATTGATCAATGGCCTGCACGGCAATGTAGAGCGGCTGATTGAGGGGGGCGTTCCGCAGGGTGAAGGAGGTGGTTCGGAGTTTTCCGTAGCCAGGGATGAGTTGATGCCCATTGGGCAGCGCCAGCGGGGAGACCACGTCGGAGCCTCCCGGTGTCGTGCCCACCCTTAGGTTGTAGGTCAATTCAGAGGAGGGGGTTTCCGCATCCGCCGGAGCGGTCCAGCTAATGCGTAGCTCGGTGCCGTTGCAGCCGTCGATGGAAGCCGTAAGGCCGCTCGGTGCCGGCGGCGGCGTATTCGTGCCGCCGTTGGTTCGAAAGAAGTACACATCTTGTGGTAGGAAGCCCTCCCGGCCAAAGACGACGAGGTCGAGGTCGTTGTCCAAATCGATATCTACCATCGTAGCATTGGACGGGCCAAACTTGAATAAGGCGGGGATGGGGTCAGCGATCGTATTAAAGGTTCCGTTATTTTGGTTTTCGTGGAAATAGCTCTCGACGGTGCCCTGCAGACTACTGCCGCTGGTCGGACCCGTGGCGAGAATGTCGATATCGCCGTCTTTGTCGAAATCTGAAAAGAATTCCGCATTGAACCCGGGGTAGGTACCGATGAAGGTATCGTCGAGCACTGGCGGGCCGTTGATATCGATCGATATCGTAAAGGGAACCGTAACGCCGGGGACTTCAGCAGAATTGACGAAACTCGTGAAGATATCCAGGAAATTATCGCCGTTTAATTCTTCGAGGTATAGCTGTACACTGGTCGGCGTGACGGAGGTAGGTATGGCAAATGTACTCGTGGTGAAGGAGGCGCTCCCATCATTTTCGTAGATGCTCAGCTGAGAATACCCGCCGAGCGGGAAGGTAACGGTGGGGTCTACGGGCGGAGCGACAATATCGATGTCCCCGTCCTTATCGTAGTCGGCAACCCCCACGGAATTGGAGGGGCCGTTGAGCACGGGCGTCCAGTTAGGGGCTTGGTTCCAGCCGCCCTGTCCGTCGTTTAAAAACAGGTTAGTTGCTGCGTTATTGAAGCCGGAATAGGCCAGGAAGTCGGTTTTCCCATCCTGGTTGTAGTCGGCAAAGCCGTAGGGGATAGTTGGGCCGGGCGGTAAGGTTAGAGTAGAGAGCGTGAAATTGCCGTTGCCGTCGTTGACGAGGACGTTCTGGCTATCGTAAAAGAAGTCGACGTCATTGTCATTGTCGTAATCGATCCATTGGCGGGCGTTCGTGGTCGTAGGTCTAGGAAACGAAAATCCAAGATCGGTAAAGTTGCCATTGCCGTCGTTTCGGTAAAAAGCGATGTCTCCGAGAAACCCCGGAAAGTAGAGGGCGTCGTAATCGCCGTCGGCGTCCCAGTCGGCCCAGTAAAAGTAGCCGAGTAGTTCGCTGGGTAAATTGGTCGGAAACCGGGAAAACAATTGGGCGGATACCCATTGGCAGGTAACCAGGAGGAACAGTAGAAGTGGGACTCTCATTAATGGGTGTATTTTAAGGTACGGTGATTATTCGGCGCAGAAGCAGACGGGGGAGTAGCTCCTGAAGCTTGTAGCAAGGTAAGGGGCGGGAGAAGGGAGCGTTGTTGATTATGTAGCGGATGTTTGTCTATTGCCGGCCCACTGAATGGAGTTTAGGAGGCGGTGATTTGTCATTATGTCGCATCCGTTTTCGGATGCTGAAGGTGCTGATTGAGTGCGTTTATCCTCAGGTCGCTTGTGCAGGATTCACTTCTAGGCATTAGCGCCTGACAAACCATTGCTGGG
>CAZDET010000101.1:0-13035 GCA_964504335.1 uncultured Saprospiraceae bacterium | reverse complement strand
GCAATGGAAACGGCCGTGTGAAAACGTGGGCTATTTTGTGAGAACGGCTGCCGCTAGGGCAGCTATTGGATGGTGCCGCAAAGATACGCGCTTATCAACACAGAAGCAAGCCCAAAACTATCGTACCGACCATTTTGGTGCGTTTGCCCTAATACGTTGCTGTGTCGGGATGGGCGATAGCGTTTGCGTCAGCCATGGTGGTTCGGTTAGCTACAGACGATACCAATTCTTACGGAAACGCTCTAAAAACTTCTTCTTCGCTGAAACCAGTGCTCGAGCCGCTCGATGGTATTGCTCACCTTTTCTTCCAGTCGGTTGAAGTAGAAATTGCGATCGCGCTCCGAGTGCACGCTAATGGCGGTAGAGTGGCTGGTGATTTGCTCGAACCAGCGCTCCATGAGGGCACACAGTTGCCGATCGGTGGTGGAGAGGAAGTTGGGGGTGTCCAGGGTGTGGAAAAGCCCGGAATGGGTGTCCGACAGGGCCAAAATGGTATTATTGGTGCTGGCCAGTTCGTTGTAGAACAGGTCGAATTTTCCGTTGCGGGCGGAGGGGCGATTGTCCGGCATGAATTTTTGGCCCCGTTCTGCCATTTGACGGGCGTGGTTGACGAGCACCCGGATTTCGTCGCAGATGGCGATTGCCGTATCCAGGTCCGGAAACTTCTCGGCCATCGTCAGGTATTCCACCTGATTAAGGGAAGGCTCCAAAATGGAGACCGTCCAGAAATCGGTACTGTCCACCGAGCAGTACAGTTCGGCGGCAGCTTCGGCAATTTCCTGCTCCTTATGGGAAATGAGATCGAAGCTGAATGTTTGATCTTGTAAGTAAGGAAACTCCCAGGTAGTTAGCCCATACACGTATAATTTAAAGGCCAGCAGCCGGGGAAACATCATGTAGATTAATACCGGAATTTCGCGGCTGGCATACTGGACGCGGAAGCCCGGAAGCTTGCGGAACGCCGCAATTTGCTGGTAGATTTGGTCGAGATAGTCGACGTAGGTCTTTATCGGCTGCTGGTAGTGGTTGTAAAAGAAGTAGGTCTTTTTCGGCTGATTTTCCAGCAGGTTATCAATTGAAATATAGAAGTGATTGGCGAGTAGCTGCACCTCGTTGGCCGATAGAGCCGTATCTCCCCGCAGGCGGCGATACACCCCATCTTTATTGACGGACAGCAGCTTCGTCAGTTCAGTCACCATGTCTGCTTGTCGGGGAAATCGTCCGCGTATTTCAGCGATCAGTTTTTCCTGAAGGGTACCCGTTCGGTCCATGTAGTTGATAAGTAGTGAGAGATTGACGAATTACGGGATTAAGCGGCTTAAATTACGGAAAGGAGCAGGTATTTAATTATTAACCGTTCTTAATTATTTATATTCCGTAAATCTAAATATGTTTTTAGTAATAATACTTCCAACGCCCTTGCCCGCTGTGCGTATCTTGTGAGCATCACATGAGTGTGCCTGCCGGTGCGCAACAAATATTCCACCTCTTCCCAACTAACCGATCTTCCTCCTAGAAATTCGCCTACCATCTACCCATTCAGGCGCCTAGAGCCCTGTTAACGTATTACTCCGATGAAGAGGGCCCCCGATCAAGCCTGCCCTCTTGCTCCTTCTCGTAGGGCATTCCCAATCCATCCGTCTCTCCTTTTAGAAGCTGTTTGAATTTGGCTTCTAGAATTTTTTATAAGTCCTTTTTTCGTTCTTTGAGGCACCAAAACCGGAGTTTGGCCATAGCCAAATGAGGATTTTGGGAACGAAGAAGGGCGGGAAAAGGGCCATAAATAAACGGAAGGGTTGAATTCAAACAGCTTCTTAAAGATAATTCGGTAATTTCGGGCGTCTTAAAATCTAACTGATGGGACGCGCATTTGAATACCGCAAGGAGCGCAAAATGAAGCGCTGGGCCAGCATGGCCAAGACGTTTACCAAGATCGGCCGCGAAATAGCGATCGCCGTAAAGGAAGGAGGCCCCGACCCGGAGTACAACCCCCGCTTGCGCATCGCGATTCAAAATGCCAAGACGGCCAACATGCCGAAGGCCAACGTAGAGTCGGCCATTAAACGCGCTACCGACAAGGACGCCGAAGCTTACGAAGAGGTGACCTACGAAGGTTACGCCCCCCACGGCGTCGCCGTGATCGTCGAAACGACTACCAATAACCTCAATCGCACCGTCGCCAACGTGCGGCATGTCTTTTCCAAATACGGCGGCAGCCTCGGCGTAAGCGGCTCCGTCGATTACATGTTTACCCGCAAGGGCCAGTTCAAAGTGCCGGCTGCCGACCTCGACCTGGAAGCACTCGAACTGGAACTCATCGACCACGGCCTCGACGAAGTGGCTCGGGAAGAAGAGCACATCGTCCTCTACAGCGCCTTCGAAGATTTCGGCAACCTGCAAAAGGGGCTGGAGGAAAAAGGCCTCGAAGTGGAAAGTGCCGAATTAGTCCGCATTCCAAGCCACACCAAAGCACTATCCGACGAGGAAGTGGAAGCCGTCATCAAGCTCATCGATAAACTCGAAGATGACGAGGACGTGGCGAACGTATTTCACAATATGGCGGAGGATTGATCAATGTGCGAATGAGGCAATGTGCCAATAGGGCAATGAGACAGTGTGCAAATGTGTGGATTATTGGCACATCGGCACATTAGCAAATCGATAAGTGGTTCTTACAATAGCCCACCATCACAGACAGCCCCCGTTGGAAATCCTGATTGTTGTTGATGACCAGATCGGCGTCGTCGCGATAGGGGCGAATGTACTGTTCGAAAGCGGGTAGGACGTGGTTTTCGTAGCGATACAGGACATCCTCCAGCGGGTAGTTACGTTCCACGCGATCACGTTTGATGCGGCGGATGACTTTCAGGTTTTCCTTGGCGTGCAAATAAACCGTAAGGTGGAGGCGCTCGCGCATTTCCGGTAGCGTGAAGACGAATAATCCCTCGACGATGATGATGGGAGCAGGCTCCAAAATGCGGAGATTGGGTTGGGCCGCGGCATTATTGAAGACATACTCCGGGCGAGTGACCTGCTCGCCCAGCCGCAACCGGTCGACATCTGCGATGAAGGCAGCACTATCGATGGATTCCGGCCGATCGAAGTTGGTGATGCCCCGGTCATCCACCTCCTGCTCTTCGATGGGGCGGTAGTAATCGTCCTGGCTGATAATACTCAGCTGCCCGGGTTGGAATTGCGCGCTCAATTCCCGGATGAATGAAGTTTTGCCGGAGCCACTGCCGCCGGTGATGCCAATGAGAAGCCGTTTCATAATTAGCGGTAAAGATAATTTAAAGAAGAATTATTCTACCTTTACTTAGTTGTACCCCATCACTACCGCATGGATTTTTTGATCAGCCTGGCGCGCGCCCTCTTTGGAATCATTGTATTGTTAGCCATTTGTTATGCCTTGAGTTCGAACCGGCGAGCCATTAACTGGCGGCTGGTATTCATCGGCATGGGGCTGCAGTTTGGATTGGCTCTGCTCATCCTGAAAGTTCCAGGGGTAAGTACCGTATTTGACTATATTTCGGAAGGGTTTCGCCAGATTCTGGCCTTTGCCGGGGCGGGGTCCGAGTTTTTATTCGGAAGCATCGTACAGAATACCGATGCCTTTGGCTACATCTTTGCCTTCCAGGTATTACCGACCATTGTGTTCTTCAGCGCTCTGACGGCGGTACTCTACTATTTTGGTATTCTCCAGCGGATCGTCTACGGAATGGCCTGGTTGTTTACCAAAACCATGCACCTTTCCGGGGCCGAGAGCCTGGCGGCTGCCGCCAATGTATTTATCGGACAAACCGAGGCTCCGCTGGTAGTGAAACCCTATTTGGAAAGCATGACGCGCTCGGAAATGCTCTGCCTGATGACCGGTGGCATGGCCACCATCGCCGGAAGTGTCTTTGCGGCTTACATTGGATTCCTGGGGGGAAGCGATCCGGAAAGCCAGCGCTATTTTGCCAAGCACCTGCTGACGGCTTCCATCATTTCGGCTCCCGCCGCGATCGTAGCCGCCAAAATGCTGCTCCCGGAAACCACCGAACGCGACGTCGATGAGCAGATGCAAATGGCCGTCGACGAATCCCACAATATCCTGGATGCGATTTCCCGCGGCACTACCGATGGCCTGCGGCTGGCGATCAACGTCGGTGCCATGCTCCTGGTCTTCACCGCCCTGATCTTCATGCTCAATCAGATTTTGATGAGTACCGTTGGCAACTGGACGGGCTGGAACGAAGCCATCGCCGAATCTACCGACCAGGCATTTTCAGGCTTCACCTTCACCTACGTACTCGGCCTGATTTTCGCCCCCTTTGCCTGGATACTGGGTACGCCCGCAGAGGATATCCTGCTGGTCGGGCAATTACTGGGCCAGAAAACCGTCATCAACGAATTTGTCGCCTACGCCGACCTCAATCGCCTGCTCGGAAGTGGTACCCACCTGCAAGAAAAATCGAAGCTCATTGCTACGTACGCCCTCTGTGGCTTTTCCAATTTCGCTTCCATCGGCATCCAAATTGGTGGTATCAGCGCCCTCGCCCCCGGCCAGCGTCGTACCCTGACCGAGTTGGGCCTCAAATCGCTCATCGGCGGCACGGTCGCCTGCTTCCTGACCGCTGCAATTGCGGGCCTCTTTGCCTGAATAGGGGGTGAGTTGGTGAAATTGTGCGGTGTTGAGGAGCGGATTTCGTAAATTAGTACACCTCACTAGCACATTGACACATTAACACATTGACACATTGATATGGCCGGCCAGTCCAACGAATCCACCCTCAAGCAGGCCCTGGAGGCCATGCTCCAGGCTTACCGCCTCAAGCCGGGCTATCACCTGACGCGCATCCGGCAGGTGTGGCCGGAAATATTCGGACGTACGATTGCCGAGCATACCCAGGATCTGCGCATCTACGATCGCAAACTGTTCGTTACGATCACCAGCGCTTCGTTGCGGCAGGAGCTCAGTATGGGGCGCCGGCAGCTCTGCGAGCGCCTGAATAAGGAGCTGGGGGAGGACTTTCTAACCGAGGTGGTTTTCAGGTGATTAATGCATTAATCAAAGCACTTCGCGCAATGCCCCCATTCCGCGCGCTTCCGCGAAATAACTGATGTGATCGCTGCCAACCTCTCGCACTTCCGGAACCTGCTGCCACTGGTTCATGCCGGGGATAGTGGTTTGGCTTTCGACGGTCGACAGGACGTCGTTGGCCGATTTGAAGAGCTGATCCATCACGTCAAAATGGGCGCGATCCCGAAAGCGAGATAGAATGAGCCCCAGCAGGCCACTTAGTTTTTCGGCTTGTTCCGTCTGGATGAGCTGGGTATTCCCCCCAATCAGCACGTAGGGAATGCCCGGATCGGAACCGTCGTTCAACAGCTTATACAGGGAGCTGTTGTGCTTCATTTGCATCAGCGTTTTTGACATTTCCCGAGCGATTTGGCCCAGGATATTAATTGGCACCATGTAGGGCGTCAGGAAGGTGGCCTTGTTCAGCGCCAGCACTGTCAGGAAGCTGGCCACTTCGTAGACTGTGGCGTAGGGAGTTCCCTGGTGCGGGGTTCCGACCATTACCACTTTACTCACCATGGTAGCTCCACCGCCCTTTTCGATGAAAAATCGGGCGACCAGCCCACCCATGCCGTGGGCAAGTAGGTGGATTTTTTTCGATCCTGGCTGGCCGAGTCCGATTTCGGTTAGCCGCAAGCGAAGCTCGCGGCCGGTCTGCTCGATGGGCGTATTGAGGCTTTCGTAGTCGAAAGCAAGCACTAAATCGTACTGGTCGGCCAGCGCTTCGGGAAGCTTGCGGCTGTCGCCAGCGAAGCCATGTATGTACAACAGCGCCCGATCGGCACTTGCCAGCCGTTCCTTTATTTTTTCGGTATCGGTTTCGTACAGCATTTCCGTCGCCGGTTCGGCGGGATCATCCTGGTAGTCGACGGCCGACAGTTGGGGGTGATCGTACTGGAAGCCGGCGTACTTATTCAGGGTTTTTACGAAAAACAGCTTGATGCTACCACCGATGCTTCGCTCGGCGTCGGGAGTGGCCGGGGGGAGGGCATCCAGGCGGATGCGCCCATCGGCTTCCAGACTTCCCAGGGGGTAATACTGCTGGGATTCGGGGTCGAAACCGACGGCCAGCACGATTTCATCGCTCAGGGCACGCTGCGCCGGCAATTGTAGGTAGGCCGGATGATCGGCGGTGACCTGGTCGGCTCCCTGCACCTGTCTTAATTCGAGGGTGCTCAAAGGCGGGCTACCCTGCTGCCCGGGCTGCACGCCGAACGGCAACCAGCCGGGGCTGGCGGGGGGCACGGCATCGTCGCCCAAACCACGCGTCAGCTGTACCGGAGAAACCAGGCGGGCCCGCGCACTCGCGCCGGCGGGCAATTGCAGTTGCACCCCGGTTGCCAACGTGGCCGGTTGATTCTCCTGTACGCTCACTTCCCGGGGTTGGCGATGGATTCGGAGCCGCAAATCAACAGTACGCCAGCCGAAAAACCGCGAGGGAGGCGCGCTGCGCCGGCCGATGCTGCGTGTCGTTTCCGGTTTGGGATCTTCCAGCTGCAGCCCCGGCTGATTGAAAGCGTGGGTGTTGACGTCTTCGGTATTGATGAAAATTTTGAAATATTCCTGGACTTCGTTCACGCCCTGGTTGAGAAACGGTTGATCGACGAAGAGCGGCAAGCTGCGGTATTCCGTTTTTTCGCCCTCCGGGCGATCGGTGAGCCAGGCTTCCTCACCCGGCTGTAGTCGTTGGTTGGGCAGCAATTGATTGCTGATGCCGTAGTTGGCCGACAGGTAAAGGGCGCTGAAATACAGCACTTGTTGGCTGGTATTTCGCACCTTGATGCGCAGTGCGGGGAGCTGCTCCGATTCGTTTGGCCCCGCTTCTTGGTAGCTAAACAGTTGAGGAGCCTGGATATCTTCAATACGGCTGGCCGGTGCCATGTCGTTGGCCGACCAGCTTCCTGGCTCGTCCAGTCGGTACCACTCGATTTCGAAGGCCTTGTCGGGGATGTCCGGTTGGGAATTGTGGAGTTGTTGGACAAAATGCCACCGGGCAATGTGGCGTGCATCCCCCAACAGAATGGCCAGGTTGTCAGCGTGCACCCCTCGCAACGAGCGCACCAGTGGGCGATCCTCGCCCGGGAGGGTGAGGCGCAGGCCGTCGCCGGTTTGCCGCACGACCATATCCGCTTCGGCGGGATCATCCACCAGCTCCAGATAGGGCATATCTCCGGTGGCCCGAACGGTTGCCTCCAATAGCTGGCGGGTCTGCGGAGGTAGGTCCCGGGCCGGTGCCAGCTGCTGTTTGAGCACGGGCATTTGCTCGATCAGCACCCGGTAGGACTGCCCCTGGTTGATGGGCTTTTCCGGTTCTACTAGCATAGACGCCACATCTACGGATACGACCCGCAGCGGCATTCGAGTGCCAGCAATAACGGCGGCCATTCGAATGTCGTCCTGCTGGCCAGCCGGAAAGCCGTGGATTTGACCGGCATTGACCTCCCATGCGCTTTTGGTGTTTCGGTACTGCAGGAGGTAGCCCGAATGCGCTTCCAGTTTGCCGGCCCCGAGAAAGGGCTTCGACAACTCGCGCTGCGGACCCTCAATTTGGGGGGTTTGCTGCTCCACGGTTTCCGCTGCGCGCACGCGCAGGAGTTCCACCAGGTCCCGGTAAGCCAGCGGTAGGAATTGATTGGTGAGTACATCCACCAGGTTGTAGGTAAATACTCCCCGCGGCTGGCCTTTGATGCGCAGTTCCTTAGCCGTCTCATCGGAGCGGGCGGCAGCGAAGGCGATGTGATCGGCCCGGGGAGGGCGATAGCTCAATTTGCCCAGTTGAGCGGTAATGTCTTCGAAGGCAGCAGAGCCGTGGATCGACCGAAAATCGACGGGCAAGTGACTCGGCTCTGCCATGCGCACTTTAAGTCCTTCGCCGCGCGTGACGGTCCCGGAGTGGCAGCAATCGAAGATGGTCAGGAAGTGCACCTGTTTGCCCTGTTGTGCCTCCCAAATGAGGTAACTCAACTCTTTGTCCAGCAAGTCGATCCCACCCGCCAATCGGCTATCATGGCAAACGAGGGTTTCGACCAATCCATCCGGCTCCTGATGCAAAAATTCGGGAGGACTCGGTGCCCGCGAGCCGTGACCACTGAAGTACAACAGGCACGTATCTCCATCCTGCGCTGCCTGGAAGTGTGCAAATCCGTCGATGATCCCCTGGCGGGTTGCCTGTTCGTCGAACAGAGTGTGAATCCTGCGTTTATCTTCCGGTACCCGGCTCTCGAGTAAGCCAATCAGCGATTTGGCGTCGTTGATGCAGCCGCGCAGGCGGTGGTGGGGTAGGGGGTATTCGTTAATGGCAATAATCAGGGAGTGGAGCATGATGGGTGAGTGAGTGTGAGTGTGGGTTAAATTACGAAAGACAATTAAATTTGGCGATCATCTAATTCCTTCTCCTTACATTTCTGCTGAAAAGGCGACAAGCCCTTGCTCACACTCAAACCCACACTCACACCCACACTTAATTAAACAGCATGCCATCCTTGGAGGTCATTGCCGGTCTGCTTCTCATCATATTATTTTACAGTCTGCTGGCTACTGTACTCATGGAAGTTATTGCCGGAGCGCTCCATGCCCGCGGACGGTTTTTGGAGGGTATCCTGCGACGAATGTTAGGAGATACCACTTCGGTCAACGGTCAGGAAAAGACCCTGTACGATCTGTTTAAGACAAATCCTATTTACGAACATATATCCGGCAACGCCTTCGGGAAGAAGTCGCCGCCTTCCTACATCGAATCCGATACGTTTCGCACCATTCTACTGCAGATGTTGGATACGTTCAAGCAGGATCCCTCCGACCGCGATCTGAGAGGAATGCTCGATCGCCTGCCGTCGGGGCGTATTCGAAAAATACTTCTCGGCTTTTTTGATGAGGCGGATCAGCACTACCCAAGCGACCAACTCAACGAGCGGTTCATCCATTTCACCATGCGCGTCGAGACCTGGTACGACGACGTCATGGACCGGGCCACCGGCTGGTACAAGCGCCGCACGCAGATCATTTTGTTCTTCGTAGGCCTCGCCATTGCCGGGTTCAATAATGTGGACGTGATCGGGGTGTTTCGCAGCTTGTCCAAAGCCTCTCAGGCAGATCTCGAAGAAATCGCCCAACTCGCCAGCGTAGTGGTGGATCGCGAATCCATTTACGTCGGTGCCGATACTACCAGCGGCCGCATTGCCCCTACCCTCAATCCGCGGGACAGCATCGTAAGCACCGAGGTGCTGGAGATCATTCGGGAAAAAGTAGAAACCGCCGACAATCCCTTCGGGATTGGCTGGAATCAGTACGTAGATGAGGATGGTGTATTCAGCCCTCCGGTCGATCCCGTTTTTTGGGTGCTCAAAATACTCGGGATCATTGTGATGGCCATTTGCATATCCAAGGGAGCCGGCTTCTGGTTTGATATACTGAAGAAAATCGTGGCTTTCCGCAATACAGGCGTAGTACCACAACGACCGGCACCAAGCCTCCCACCTGCGCCAATCCCAACTGAGGCTCAAAAAAAGGGGGCTGAAAGAAACGCCCAATAACCCACACGCACACTCACACCCCATTCACTCTACATACAACTCCCGTCGCATAGCTTCCCGCACCATGCCCGCCGTGTTTTTTACGCCGAGCTTCTGGATAATGTTGATGCGGTGGGTCTCGACGGTGCAATTGCTGATGAACAGCTTTTTGGCGATTTCCTTGGTGGTGAATTCCTCGACGATTAGCCGGAGCACCTGTTGCTCCCTTTTGGTTAGATGATCGGTGGGTGCGGCCTGAATACCGAGTGATTCATCCGACAGGCAGCGGCGTAGCTCGGGGTCGATGTAATTGTTGCCGGAGGCGATTTCCCGGATGGCGGTAGGCAGGGTAGTGGGGTCCATCTGCGGGCGGATGTATCCTTTTACCCCTTGCCGAAGAAAGGATCGAATGGTGCGCAGGGAGCTATCCTGGTGAATGACCAGCAGCCGCTGCCGCGGGTGTTTCCGTTTAATCTGCTTGCACAGCACGAGGGCTTCCGTTCCGAGAAGACTCAGGTCGAGCAAGAGTACCCGTGGTAAGGGGTGTTGTTGAAGCACCAGATGGAGTTCTTGAAAATTGGTGCATACCCGGAGTAAACGCAGGTTTTTCTCCTTGCTTAGCAATGTTTCAATGCCGGATAAGAACAAGGCCGATTGGCCGGCCAAATAGAGGGTGATCATATTGGGTGGCATATGGGTTCAAAATAAGGTGTTGAATTAGGTGTTTTAACCCACGAAAAAATTGCATCCGGATGCGGAAAATATTATTTCGTAGGAGTACAAGTTCGTAAGCAAAATTTGCAGATAGACGATCCAGGAGGGCACGATAGGTTTTGCCGTCTCCAATAAAGAACGGAAAAAATTGGGTAAAGTAGTATACGTATTTTAAGATATCTCTTTATGCGGCAAGCTGGCAAATGGACATTGTAGAGGTATTAGCGCGGTGCGGCAAGTACCTGCACCCAATAGCGCCCTTCCTGGGCTACCCCCATCTGAGAATAGGCCTTATCCATCATGTTCTGGCAATGCCCGGGGCTGTTTTTCCAACTGCTCACCACCGCTTCGATCGACGGCTGCCCCAGGGCGATGTTTTCTGCGATGGCCCCCCAGTCGTAGCCCGCTTCACTAGCGCGATCGGCCACGCTGGAGCCACCGGCACCGGTGTGATCGAAACGGCCGGTGCGCTGCATATACTGCGCGTGCGCTGCTGCTGCCGCTTCCAATTTGGTGTTGTATGTGAGCGGGGGCACGGGAGGCATTTTCCGGTTGCCGCACCGGCAGCCCGCCGTTCGCAAGGCATTGACCCGATCGAGCATCTCCTGCTGGAAGGCATCGGGAGTCGACACCCGCTCGATGGTAGCTGCGGGCGTTTCGGAAGCGATCGATGGCTCGTTGGACGGGGGCCGGTCCAGGCAACTAGACACGGAACTTACGGCTAGATAAAACGCAAATACGTACAGATGCATAATGTCAGAGATTGCTCTTTCTAAAACCCATTTGCCGTCCGAAACCGGTATGTCGGCGTCGGTCTTTTTTATCCCCTTAACAAATTATATCAGGTTTCTTACCTTGGAAAAAAAATCGGTGGAGCAAAACTACTCATCTTTACTGGCCGCTGAGCGGTTTACCAAAGCCTTCGGACAGCCGGCTACACCGGCTCCAACCCATATCGAACTCGAGGATCCCAACGCCCAGAAAGAGTGGGCTTTTCTGTACGGTATTAGCGGAGCCGGATGGTACAAAAACGGATTTGTATTCTTATTTGGCGATCGGCTGCTGGACCTCCACCCGACACTGGATCAATTGGCGGATCTTTGGCCGGATAATTCCACCCCTCGCACATTGATTGGCAAAAATGCGTACGGCGATCTACTGGTGGCCGAAAACCTCCGCGAGGCGGGGTTTGATGCTCCCGTCATGCTGGTGCACGCTGCCGAGCGCCAACTGTATTTTGAGCCCGACTGGACGTTTCTCAAGGCCATCGGCGAGTTGCTCCCATCGATGGATTTTGCCTTCTTTCTCAAACAAGATCGCTGGTTTGCCTGGTTGGAAACCGAACAGCCCAAGCCTACGCTGGAGGAGTGCATTACCCCAACAACGGATGCTTCCGGAAAGGCGGTCCTGCACCTGGAGCCGCTCAGCGATTATTTAAATCGGCCTGCTAAAACCCGAGTTGGCCCTAAGTTAATTGGGGTGATCAAGCCTACCTCAGAGGAAACAATTACCGTCGACGCAAAACCGCCCGCTCGCCCCGAGGAAGTGATCTACAATTGCCACGTGCATCTGTTCAATATCGATTATATCCCCAAATATTTTCTCAGCCGGTTCATTCCAATCACGATTCTGAAGCGCAAAAAGCTGGCCAATGCCCTGTACCGAATTGCCCGGCCCTTCGTGCATCGATATTCCGCCTTCTTTTTCAGTGCCCTCCACGGGAATCCACAGGATATTCTCGAAGAATTACAGTACTACTACCCAAAGGGCACCCGCTTCGTGCCGCTGAGTGTCGATTTCGACTACATGCAGGCGGGAAAAGCCCAAAAGAATTTTCACGAGCAGCTAAAGGACTTGGCGCAGCTGCGCCGGGATTTTCCATTTACCATTTATCCCTTCATCGGCGTCGATCCGCGCCGGGCGGAGACGGAGGACTTACTGGGGCTCGTTCGGGAATACATCGAAGAGCACGAATTTGCCGGGCTCAAGTTTTATCCGTCGCTCGGGTTTTTCCCCAACAATCCCCATTTGTTTCCGATTTTCGAATACGCAGAGGCGCACGAAATCCCTATTACGACTCATTGCATTCCGATCAACAAGAATCACTATCGGGGAAAAATATCCCGGGATGACAAAGATCAGGCTACTTACACCCCGGGCTACAATAAGCGCAACGCCCGCAGTGCCAAGCGGTTTGCGCAATACTACAACCACCCTTACTGGTGGATGAAAGTGCTGGAGCGCTACCCGAAATTGAAAATTAATTTTGGCCACTTCGGCGGTGCCGAAGAATGGGCGCGCTACCTGGATAATCCGCGCCCCCGCGAGCTGGGAGACGAGAGTTGGTACCGCCAAATCCGGCGCTTCATAGAAAATCCCGACTATCCGAATGTCTATGCGGATATTTCCTTCACCGTCCACGATCAGAGCCTTTATCCGGTACTGAAAAATCTCATCCAGAGCAAGGATACCCGACCGTATGTCCTGTTTGGGTCCGATTTCTACATGCTGCAAAAAGATTACCGAGAGCGTCGCTTCGGATTGGACGTGCGGGGCTATCTCAGCGATTCCGACTACTGGCAGATTGCGGAAATTAATCCGAAGCGATTTTTAAAGAATACTTTGCAGCGGTAGAGTAGTATACCGGAGAAGAGGTCGGACATAGCGTTAGTTTTTTGGAATGAGACGAAAAGAATTAGGTGGGTCACACGCTGAATTGCAAGCTGCAGAATCGCGCTTAAATGCCGG
>CAZDET010000100.1:5952-13266 GCA_964504335.1 uncultured Saprospiraceae bacterium | reverse complement strand
GAAAGTACTTAAGCCAATTAGTACTTTAGTAATAAAACACCAACCTAGTAGCCTACAAGGTCTGCGCCTCAAGAACCAAAAAACCCAAGTACCAAAAGACCAAAGTACCAAAACCGCTACCTAAAGTGCTTTTGCAAAAACGCAACGGCATTATCGTACATGATGCCCCGGACCTTCTGTTCGATATTCGACTTATCGTACTCGTGCTCCTTGTCTTCGTCCATCATCTGCGGCAGCATATCCTGCAGGCGTTCCTCGAGTTTGGGGAGCTCATCGGCCGATTCGCAGACGTTGATGGGGTTGATAAGGCCGTCGAAATCGGTACCCAGGCAAAGCTGCGACCAGGCGCGTTCGCCACCAATTTTGACGGCGTGCAGGATGTGGTTGCACATATGCCGTAGGTGCTTGCGCTGGTTGAACAGGGCGCGTTTAGTGACCGCCAGCTCATCGGGCTCCTCGGTAAATTCACCCTCTTCGGCCATTTCGTCGGCCTGCGGGGTCGCCTTGTCTTTATAGCCGGAGAGGATGTAGTTAAATTCTTCGACCGTGTAGTACTCGCCCTCCACTTTCTGGGCTCCGAGGATGCGCTGATCGAGGTTGAGCCCGATCAGGCCGCCGGAATCGAGAATTTCGACGATTTCCTCATTGTACAAGTTAATCGACCAGGGGTTGAAGTGCGTCTCATCCCGGGAATCGGGCCGGCCGATGCCCTGCGGACGCTTGTAGTGCACTTCCAGAATATCGCCCTGCCGGGTGATGCGCTGATCGAAGTATTCAGCAATGCTACGCGGATCCCAGCTGATCCCCGTGAAGCCCATATGGGTGGCCAGAATGGGTATATCCGTATAGCCCTTCTCCCGTCGGTAAGCGTAAAACTGGCGCCGGGCCACCAGGCTGAGGTGCTTGATATCTAGGAAGATGAGGTGCCCTTTGGTCGTGTCGTAGGCGAGATCAATCAATTCCTTACCCTTATCGCGCAGGCCAAATCCCTCCGGCTTGAACTCGTCGTTTTTCTTGATCAGCTTCATGCCGTAGGCATGGGTGGCCAGCAGGTTCTGGGTCATGTGCACCAGCGTGAAGTAGAGAATGCGTTGCTCACTCTGCTTGACTTTCAGCAAGTTGTCTAAGGCAGATTGCTCGTTCTCCAGGCCATGAGCCCCTTCAATGGCGAGGATCAGGTTCAGCTTGCCCTCCTCCATCTCGTCGATGCTGCGGATGATTTTAAAACTGCGGCCGTGCTCGGGGTCGAAATCCGCCGATTTTTGCAGGTGTGCAAATTCTTCCTGAATGATATCGAAACCGTTCGGGCGGTTTGGGAAATGCAACTGGCGTTTTTCCAAAAAGGTAATCAGTGGTGCCAGGTGCATGAGCATGAAACTGGTCGTCAGCGGCCGCTCGATGGCATACAGGCCGACAACTGCCAACTGGATGCCTCCCTCTTTCATTTGATCGAGAGAACCCTGCGACCGAATAATGCCGATCAGATTGGAGAGTGGCTCCCAGCAGTCTGTGCGTTTATCAGGGTCGTCGCTGGTCAGGTAAGGCTTAAAGGAAGGGTGAATGTGTAGATCGAAGTATGGGTTCATGATGTGGCTTGTGTTGTTTAGCAAGGTTATTCCCACACGGGAAAAATACAATTCATCAAGGGGTAGAAGTCCTTTCAAGTAAATTTAGTAGAAAAGTCGAGTTATCGGCTTTTTGGAAAGGTATTTTTTGGCCCATCTGGAATTGGGCCGCCTCCGGGAAGGAGCGGATCAGGATAAAAGGCGTTACCGGATTAGCATTCAATCCCGTTTCAACAACTTGAATCCAATCTGCCGTCCCATTCCCTGGAAGATGGCTAGATTGATCCAAAATCGGGCAAATTGTTCCTGGAGGTCGAATTGAGCGTTGCCGCCCACATCGTAGCAATTCGCAAATCCGGCATCGGTAGCCAATTGCTGCGCGATCTCCTTGGCTCGGGCATGGTCACCACAGACGAAGAGATCGATCGCGGTATCTCCGTAGACGGGGTCGGCCATATTTTCCGAACCAGTGGTGTTAAAGCACTTGACCACCGCATCGGTGGCGGTGTGATCCAGGATAGCAGCGGTGGTATTCGAATATCCTTCGGGGCCGCGCCCTCCGACGATGTTCATCGCATCGATGATGATTTTGCCGGTGGTATCTCCGAGTTGTTGTACTACTGACACGGTGACCGGAGCGGGGGTGGCCAACAGAATGACTTCGGCCAGCTGAGCAGCAGCATCGACCGTATGGACCGAGGTGTTGGAATTGCTCAACAACTGCTTCCCCTTAAAGCTTTCAGGATCGCGGACGCCGAGCAGAATGGTGTGGCCGGCAGCGGCCCACCTGGTAGCGAGGGCCCCACCGACATTTCCCGTACCGATGATAGCGATTTTCATAGTAATGAGATTACAGGTTATTTCGCAGATAATATAAGATCAATATTGCTGCGAAAGCAAATCAACCACCATGCGGGCGGCGGCAGCTCCCGAGTTTTGTTGTTGGCCCGTTACGAGATTGCCGTCCGTAATCGCGAAGGAGGCGAACGGCTCCGCCACCTTAAACGTAGTGTCCTCCAGTTTTCGGGCTTCGTCTTCAATGCGGTAGGGTTGAATTTTGGTGCCGACGGCCTCGTCGGCGTAGTCTTCCTCGGCGTTGGCAAAGCCAGTCCAGGTTTTGTTCTTCACGACCAGGTCGCCATTAGCGGTTTTGGCTTCCAACAGCAGAGTGGTGGAATGGCAGACAGCCGCGCTCGGCTTGCCGGATTCATAAAAGTCCGCAAACAACCGTTCCAGGTCGTGATTGCCCCGAAAGGTGTACATCGGCCCCTGACCGCCCACCAGAAAAACAGCGTCGTAATCGTCGGGCTGTACCTCGGTTAGTTTCTTGGTGTTCCTGAGGAGGTCGTTAAACCAGTCTTGTTGCATGTACCCCAGAGAAATGACATCGTGGGCGGAATAGCCGCTGGCATCTGTCGGATCGGAATAGCCATCCATTTTAATTTCGCCGCCTTCCGTAGAGGCCAATACCACATCGTAGCCGGCTTCCTGGAATACGAACAAAGGGTGTGTCAACTCGGAGGCCCAAAAGCCGATGGGCCAGCCGGTTTGCTCGGAGGTCGCGGGGCTGCTGGCTACCATTAGAATAGTGCCGCGCTTAGGGGTACCGTGCACGTGTACGTAGCGTTTGTCTTCTCGCATGGTGAACTTGGTGTCATTGATGAACAGGAGAAATATCCTGCCCGCCAAAAATCACCAAATACCCTATCTTGATCAAGACACTTACGAAGAAGTACGATACTAACTTTTCAGTAAGTATACTGAATGACAATTGCTTATGCCAGATTTCCTGCACGACCATAAGTTGTACCATAATCCGGTAGAGTTTGCACTCGACCGAATTGGCGGCACCTGGAAAATGCCGATTCTCTACCGGCTCCAGCACGGGGCGATGCGCTACAGTGAACTAAAGCGCTCGATTCACCACATCACGGATAAAATGCTGACAACACAGCTGCGAGAGCTGGAAGGTAAGGGCTTCGTCCACCGGAAGGCTTATCCGGAGGTGCCACCGAAGGTGGAATATTCCCTCACGGAATTGGGGAAAACCTGTATTCCAATTATCGAAACGATTCGGGAGTACGGCATTTTCCTAATGAAAGAGGAAGGAATTAAGGAGCCGTAAATTCAAATGCATCTAACGGGCGCGTTTTTTCGCTCCCCAAAAGTTGAAAAAAGGTTTCAATATTCAAAGATCGGCCATCGAAGCGAAATGTTTGGAATTTCAGGGCGTCGCGATTTCCAAACTTCCAGGGTTCCATGAGTTGGATGATGCGGGTTACCCCTTCCCGGTTAACCGACAGTACCGCTTGGTTGCCCCACTGCCGGCCACCCTTTCGCAGGCGGGTGCTGAGCGAACGGTTTAGGCTGGTGTCCTGGGGAAATTGAAAATTGAGGACGATATTGTCATCGTCAGTGCGTACAACGGACAAATTGCAGGGCTGTTCCACCGGCTCCTCGTCATCGGTACTCCAATCCCGATAAGTGCCGGCCCAGTTGTCGGAAAGCAGCGATCCGAGATCACCGATTTCCAGGCGCGAATTGACATCGAGGCGTTCGAGATCCATAACTTGGTAAGACATGCCTTCCACATCCTGAGAAAGACCAACGGCAATTTTGACTAGCTGGTCGTTCGGATTGAGAAAGACAGCGCGGTCACCTGCATCCACGGAAATAGTCGTTTTTCCGCCGGGGCTCAGCCCGAATCCGGAGGTCTGTTCGCCGTCGGCATCGCGGGTAGCCACCTCGATGAGAGACGTACTCTTGTTTTCCAGTTCCGCCCGGAAGGCGCCGGGTTCGTAAGCGCCTAGCACGAATTCCTGATAGGGCGGGATGCTGACGGTGGCTTCACCGGTGGTGTCGTCGGCACAACTCGTTCCGGCAAGCGCTAGTATGAACAGGAGGTATCGAAATGGCATTAGGTACTGGCTGGTCATTGCAATGAAAGGAAAAAATTAATGTTACTCAGTAAGGTATTTGTTTCTTGGACTTAAACAAAGCAGGTGAGTACTATGCAGGTACGAATTTCCGCCTTTCCGTGGCGACGTTATTTTTTTGAATTCTTATCCATCTTCTTTGGGGTGACGATGGCGTTTGGGTTACAGCGCTGGAACGAAAACCGCAGGGATGCCCTAGCCGAGCAAAAGACCCTGATCGAGGTGCAGAATGGCCTGAAGCTAGACTTGGAAGACATCGCCCTCAATATGCTGGGCCACCGAGCCGGTATTCGCAGCGGCAACCACATGCGGGCCCTGCTGCGGGGCGATTCCATTGCCAACGATACGTTTCTCTTTTCGTACGAGAACCTGCTGCGCGACTACATTTCCGTCCAGAATAAAACTGGCTACGAATCGCTCAAATCGCGGGGGCTGGAAACGGTTCAGAATGATTCTCTGCGGCAGGCCATTATCAACCTATACGATGTACAGTACGAAATCGTCGAAAAACTGGAAGAGAATTACTACGAAATTCAATTTAATGAATCCTATTTCGAGTCGATTAATTCGATTTTAGTCGATCATTTGCAATTCGATTCTATGGGTAGGCTGACGGGAGTTGATCAGCCCTTGATTGTTTCGGATTCGGAACGAAAAACCATTTTGAGTTATATTCACCGAATAGAGATGAACCGGAATCTCTTGCTCTATTACTACGGAGTGGTAGAGAAACATCTCAACGGGCTGATTCGATTGATTGACGAGGAGACGTCAACATAACGACATTCTATGAGCAGGATCAATCACGATGTGATTCAATATGCGGGCACCGCGTTGGCGCTGGTTATCAGTGTGGCAGCACTCATTGTTTCTATTTACGAAGCTAATTTGCTAAAGGATCAGCAGCGGGCTACGGTTTGGCCGCACGTGTCGATTGTTGCCTATTACAACAGTGAGGGATTCGGCTACCGTGCAATTAACAGCGGCATCGGTCCTGCGATCGTTCGTTCGATGGAAGTCCGCTACGCAGGAGAGTTGGTGGAAAATATGGATACCTTACTCGACCGCCTCGAACCGGGGCGAAAAATCGGCTACGACCGCCTGCGGATGAATCGGCTGAACAACACCGTCATCATGGCCGGCGAAGAACGAGTCTTGCTTCAGATGCCCTGGGATGAGGAAACGCGGCGCATGGTCAAAAATATCGAGACGAAAGGCGTCACTACCCGGATGACCTATTGCTCGGTACTGGATGACTGTTGGGTGTACGATTCCGAGTCGGAGACACACCAGGCGGGTACGTTTAAATCGGAGTTGGAGTTTGGAAAATGAGGATTGTTGTTTCAGTCTAGTAGTACATTAATCTTTTGGCGCGAACTCCAATTTCTACGGTTGGTTATTTTGCAAATTAGCAACCAATGCGAGCATGGCAAATTAGAAGCTACGGTGGCCCGGAGGTGCTGCAGTTGCGGGACTTACCCGATCCAGCGCCCCGGGAAGGGTGGGTGCTTATTGAGGTAAAAGCGTTTGGCATCAATCGCAGTGAATTGTACAGTCGCCAGGGGCATTCCGGCGAAGCGGTAACCTTGCCTCGGGTACTTGGCATCGAATGTGTAGGAGTGGTGCTCGATGGCGGGGGAACGGATTTAAGTCCCGGGCAGCGGGTCGCGGCGGCGATGGGGTCGTTGGGACGGACCTTCGATGGCGGCTACGCCGAACGGACCCTCGTGCCGCGCCGAAATGTCTATCCGGTGGATACTTCGCTTGCCTGGGCGGAGTTTGGCGCGCTCCCCGAAATGTATCTCACGGCCTGGGGTGCCGTACGGGAAGCCATCAACCTGCAAGCCGGCCAGCACTTGCTCATCCGGGGGGGGACCTCCTCCGTTGGACTGGCTTGTGCTTCGATTGCGAAAAGGCTCGGAGCAACGGTTTTTGCCACCACGCGCTCGCTGCGCAAAGTGCCGGTGCTGGAGCGCGCCGGCGTTGATTATCCACTTGTCGATAAAGGCCGGGTACGCGACGATGTGCTGGACCAAGTACCCGAAGGCGTGAATGGCGTCGTGGAATTAGTGGGTATGGAGCACACGATCACGGACGGGCTCGCCTGTACGGCGCCAAAAGGGACGGTCTGCCTGGTGGGATTTCTCGGCAACTCGTGGGAGTACGACTTCTTCCCCTGGATGCCATCGCTGGTCAGTCTCACCATCTACAGCACCGAAACACTGGAAACGCATTACGCAACTCCGGTTTTACAGGAGATCGTGCAGCAGGTAGAGCGGGGTAACTACGCCACGCATCTCCACCAAACATTTACGTTTAGCGAAGTGCCCAAAGCACACCAGATCATGGAACAAAACCGCGCGGCAGGTAAGTTGGTGGTGGTCTTGGAATGATCCGCCGGTAGGTCCGACGGCCCGGGGAAGCCTCCACTGCAATGGGATGCGGCCCGCGAAACGAGCTGGAGGAAAATCGGCGATTTACTCTACGGGAGTGGGTGATGCGAATGCGCGCAGAAGGCAGACTGGAAGACCCGCGCTTATTGGAATACGGCCTTACCGCCCTTCGGCAAATTCTGGCGTGAAAATTTTTCGGCACCGAATCGTAGATGCCCGTATCTTCGGGTGACCCGGCCGGAAACCGGGCGTCTAATCACTTATTCATTTTTGGACTAAACGACGATGATCCATCCAAAAACGGAGCTACGGTACATCAATGACACAGTGGGATACGGGGTCTTTGCCACGGATCGCATCCCGAAAGGGACCATTGTCTACGTGAAAGATAGCCTGGAGATCACGGTATCTCCAGCCGAC
>CAZDET010000100.1:0-5852 GCA_964504335.1 uncultured Saprospiraceae bacterium | reverse complement strand
AGGGACCATTGTCTACGTGAAAGATAGCCTGGAGATCACGGTATCTCCAGCCGACTATCTACTGCACTCTCCCGAAGTGCGCGAACAGATCGACAAGTATTCCTACCGCGACGAGCGCGGCCAACGCATCATCAGTTGGGATTTTGCGAAGTACGTCAACCACTGCTGCAACTGCAACACGATCAGCACTGGCTACGGATTCGAAGTGGCCCTGCGCGAGATTGAGGCAGGAGAACAAATTACCGACGAATACGGCATTTTCAATATCGAACGGGAAATGTCCCTCGTCTGCGATCAGCCCGGCTGCCGCCAGTGCTTGCGGCCAAGTGATTTTGACGCGTACTACGAGCAATGGGATCGACGCATCCGGGAGGTACTGCCTCTGCTAAAGCGAGTATCTCAGCCGTTATTGCCCTTTATCGATCCGCAAGCAAAGCGGGATCTAAGGGCTTATTTTGCGGACGATCGGCAATACAAATCAGTATACGTGCTGAAGTTTCGACCCGAAAGGCTCCCGGAGCTAAACGGTACTACCCACCTGGACTAAGAAGAAGAGGTTATATTAGCATCTTCTGAGGTGAAAAATGAAATTACTGACCCTGAATCAGGGTTGGTAATTTTCGTTTTGGGAACTAATGAACGCCCCTGCAATTCTCTTCTAGCGAAACAACGATTCTTTCAATTTCATACGCGCCGGCTGGAATTTCCTCTTGTTCCAGACCGGGGTATGCACCCTGTTCTTTCCAATTTAGAATAGTAGAACTGAAAAATTGGGAGGCGGAAGAATCAGTTTCGTAAACGATTATATCGTAGGCTTCCCCTTTATCTCCTCCAAATCTGGTAATGACTTGCCATTCTCCGTTTCGTTTATAAGACGTGTTAGTGTGGTCTGATTGAGGGTAATACCTATCATCAGAAGGTCTCAACAGTACCCAAATATCCTTATCGTGCGCATCCGGATAAACGCCCATCGTCAGGATCCGGCATTTGACGGAGTCTCCTTCAATCGGTGATATTACTTGCACGGATTCTACTGGTAGTGTCACTTGCAATTTGTTCCCTACTTCTACCTGCTCAATTTGACCTTGCAGGTTAATGGCTCCGTAGGAGTATCCGCCGTAAATCATTAATAAGACCCCTAAAATACCCATTGGAATTCTCAGCCTGGTATCGATTAATCCAAGGGAGGAATCGTTAATCGTTATGCTATCGGCAATGGCAATCAGGATGAATAAAGCGCCAACAATGATGATGATTAATTCTGCGGACATCTTTCACAACTTTGGAAATCGTATAATGAAGTCGATTAAACTTTTTCCTTTCTGGCGAGGGTAAAACCTTACCCAGGTTCTTTAAGGCTTTGGCCGTTAGACGGATTAAGAGATGCTATGTTAGCAGCTCTAAGAAAGTTTAAACAACTTCAATAATACCATTTTTAATACCGAATGGCGTATGAAAATCCCGCCTTTTTGCAAATAGCCGCTCTAGCACATCATTGTGTGCCCAGGACAGATGGCTAGTGCGGGAATCTTCAATCTTTCAGAAGATCCGTATAAATGGCATAGTTCTCCTCCTCGAAACAGACGAAGCGTACCTCTTCAACCGACCGGATGTGTTCCAGGAATTCCCGCACGGCCCGAATGGCAATGTTGGCTGCCGCGGGTTTGGGATAGCCGTAAACACCCGTACTGATATTGGGGAAGGCTACCGTTTTTACGGTTAGTTCCTCCGCGATGCGCAGGGCGCTCTGGTAGCTGTTGTACAATAGCTGGGCCTCGCCCTGGCCACCGCCCTGCCATACGGGACCCACGGTGTGAATAACGTAGGAGGCGGGTAGGAGGCCTGCAGTGGTATACACGGCTTCGCCCGTCGGGCAGCGGCCCTGCCGTGCCCGAATGGCCCGGCATTCTTCCAGGATAGTTTTCCCGCCCTTGCGGTGGATGGCTCCGTCGACGCCGCCTCCGCCCAGTAGGGAGCTATTGGCGGCGTTGACGACTGCTTCTACTTGCTCTTCGGTGATGTCTCCTCGTTTTAGGGTGATTTTCATGGCTGTCAGGTAAATAGTTCAATTTTGGAAGCTCCTCCCCTACTCACCGGACGACGGGAAGTGGCCCGAAGAGACGGATGGATAGAATAGGATCGAATATAATAAATTGGATTACAACTAGTTGACTCATTAAAAAACGACCTAAAAGTGGCGCGGTAACCCAAAGTCCCGTATCTTTAGTAAGATAAAAACCCATTTCATACGCCGGAGAATGTCGGATAGAAAGCCGGCAACGGCGGCGTAGCTCACCAAATGTGTGATCGCATGCAATTCTATTCCAAGCTAACTGCTCTATGCTGCCTGGTCGTGGCGCTGTTTTTCTCCACGCCCTTTGCCGGACACGCTCAGCAAGACGCCGAACAAGGCCCCCTATTCATGGTCTCCTGCCTAAAGGCCAAATCGATGCAGGCCGAAGCCATGTTAGAGGACGTGGCCAAGCCGTTCCACGAAGCACTGATCAAACAGAAAAAAATTGCCGACTGGATGGTCTACCGAGTGGCCTTCCCGAACGGCGAAGACTGCGAGTGCGACTACCGCGAAGTAACGGTCGTGGCCAGTATCGAACAAATGAATGCGTATCTATCGGATGAAGAAATGATGGCCGTGGGGAAAGAGGTCTTTCCCGACAGAAACATGGAGGAACTGATGGGCGACATGATGGCCACCTTCAGCTGGGGCGGCAGCGAGGTCTACGGTCTGATCGACCAGCTGCTGCCTCCCAATGACGGCCCGCCGAGCAAGTTGATTTCGGTCAATTTCATGACCGTTGCTCCGATGAACGGGGCAGCGTACGTAGAAGCAGAGCAAAAGGCCTGGAAACCGCTCCACGAAGCGCGCAAGAAGGCCGGGCTACTGGAAAATTGGCTCCTTTTCGGCCGCATATTGCCCCAAGGCACCGACTTCGACGGCAACTACGTGACCGTCGACGCCTGGGGTTCCATGGAAAACATGATGGCGCCCGTACCCGACGGGCTATTCGAAGAGGTACATCCGGACAAAAACTTTGGTAAAGTGATGGGCAAAACAGCCGCATTGCGCGAGCTGAAGCGCTCGGAGTTGTGGATGCTTAAGATGCGGGCCGCTCAGCCGGCGGCGGTGGCTGAAGGCCGGTAGTAGGCCGAAACTTAAAGGGAAGAAGACTACATCATCCTCGTTTTCCGATACAAAGGGAAGCGACTCACCTACGCAGTTGGTGCCAAGGTCAACCCGGAGCTATGGTCGAAAGAGACACAAAGGGTGCAAGCAAAGAAAACGCAGCACCGCAGAATCAATCGGCTTCTTTCGGATCTGATCCGCCTTGGCTTGGTATAGCTTAGCGTTGTCGTCTTGCCCTAAAGCGCGATGAGTTGCGGCAATATTGCGGTATAATTGGGCCAGGGATGGATGGAGGCAGCATTTACGGTTGGCCTACAAAGGTGCTCGCCAGCTTCTGCGCACTGTTCTTCGCCGTCCTACCAGTCAGTGGGTTTTTAATCTTATGGGGTCGAATGAAAAAGAAGAAACGCTCCAGAAATCGATCGTTAAAGACGACACTATCAACAACTGATTCTCTACCCGACCAGATACGCGAAACAACGAAGATTACCGACGTATCCCAGTAAACTCATCCTGATTTTTTCTAGTATTACAAAGTGGGTGTCCTGTACCGGTCGGCCTAACTACTTATTCATCCCGGCAAGTACTTCACGCTCAAGTACCCTCACCCTACTGTAACAGAGCTTTGATGGCAGGGCTAAGGAGGCGAAAAAAGTTGTGGTAAAAAACATCAACTGACATGCGCATTTCTATTTTGCTATCTAGCCTACTGCTTCTAGCGGTCGGAAAGGTAGGCTTTTCGCAAGCACCTGATTTCAAAATCTACGCCACAGAGCCAGGACGCGAGATCGACCTTTCCTCCCTAGCGGATTTGGCGGGAAACGCAGATGTGCTTTTTTTCGGCGAGCAACACAACGACAGTGTAGCTCACTGGCTTCAGGACACGATCTACACCTTACTCCTGGAGCGCTACGGTACGGTCACACTCAGTCTGGAAATGTTCGAAACCGATTGCCAGCAGGTAGTCGATGAATATCTACAGGACTACATCACGGAGGAGACGTTCATTTCCGACGCGCGCGCTTGGAATAACTACACCGATGCCTATCGGCCACTGGTAGAAACCGCTAAATCGCGCGGGCAGGCGGTGGTGGCAGCCAACGCACCCCGCCGCTACGTCAATGTGGTAAGTCGTAAGGGCCTGGATGCCCTAGCCGAACTGCCCAAATCAGCCCAACAATACCTCGCCAAACTTCCGATTAACTCCGTAGATTCCGCTTACTACGCTCGTTTTCAGGAGGCGATGGGCGGTGACGGGCACGGTATGGGCGATAACTTTTACCACGCTCAGTGTACCTGGGATGCCACCATGGCTCAGCGCATTCACCAGCACTGGCGCTCCGAAAAGCCCGATCTGGTATTTCATCTCAACGGAAGCTTTCATACGGATTACCAACAAGGAACAATCACTCAGTTACGCCGCTTGAGTCGAAAGGTCAAACCGATAAACATTAGTTGCTTTCCCGTAGCGGATTTTGAGACCCCCGATTGGAGTGCTTATTCAGAGCGGGGTGATTTCATTATTATCAGCAAACAGTGAGCAAGTAATCGTTGAGATCGTCTTTGAATTCCGCGACGGCCAACTCATGATAAACGCGACCTCGATGGCTGGGCCTTTCCAGAAAAAGGTCAACCACTTTCTGCGTCTCAAACAGACCAAGACCTAATATCGCCGCCCCGCAAGCCCGTTACGGCAATCTCCGTAACGGAAATAATCACAATATAAAAGATCCTGTAAAAAAGGACATTAGAATGGTTCAAGGCGGTACGCCCGAGTTGAAGGGTACCTGGATGGATAAAAACTGGGCCTCAAATTCGCTGCCTGACTCGATGTCAATTTCGGGCTATTCGTCTTCGATTGCGTCTACGAGCTGCTGACCAAGGGAAAGGCAGAGATCACGCGCTCCGACGCCCCGCTCCTTGGGCTGACTTCAATTCTCTGCTTACCGTAGCAATGGTACCATGACTACAGCCGAGGATATCTCTGATATCACGGTAGCTCTTACCTGCCTCTAATAGTGCAGCAATGTTATCGTGCAACCGCTGATTGCGTTGCCGACCCCGGTACTTCTTCTGCTGCTTTGCTTTTTGAATGCCTTCTCGCTGCCGACGGCGGCGATCTTCGTAATCTTTGCGCGCCACAGCCGCCAGCATATCGAGTAGCATATCATTCACCGCGGAGAGCATGCGGCCGGTGAACTCATCCCCGGTGGCCAGCAGCTGGTGCGAAGTGGGCAGATCGAGCGCCACGATCCGGATTCCCTTTTGCTTAATGGTCGCCTTCAGCGTTTCCCAATCTTGTTGATTTAAGCGGCTGATCCGATCCACCTGCTCTACCAGCAGCACATCCCCTTCCTGGGCAATTTCGAGTAACCGGAATAGCTCGGGCCGTTTCAGGGTCGCCCCACTCTCGTTCTCGCGAAACCAAACACTGACCTTCTGATTTCGCGGTTCGACAAATTCACTCAATGCAATTTCGGCGCGATCGGCATCCTGTTCTTTGGTGGAAGCTCGCAGGTAAGCGTAAATTCTCATCATGCTCTAATATACAAGCTCTATTTGAATTGCTCTATTATACACGCTTCATTAAATTTTGTAAGGATAAAAGAGTGTTGATCTATTTAGGGTATACTTACTAAGTAGTGGATTTCCAAAAAATAATCATACCATTCTCATCTGTTCGTTTAGATCCATTAGGTATAGCAATTGA
>CAZDET010000099.1:2250-13579 GCA_964504335.1 uncultured Saprospiraceae bacterium | reverse complement strand
AAAAGGGTGCCCAATTTTTTGTCTCTCCCAATACACATTCTCTACTCAAAACCACCCACTGTTACCAATGTAACACCTTCCTGTAGTACCCACTCCTACCTTTGAAGTGTATTAAAAGGGATATATCCTCAACGTTCTATCCCGATTAAACTAGTTGCAGGCTGGGCATTCGGTACTCCGAAAAGGCCCCGGGTCTGCATTACCTGATACCCTGCATTCAATTTTAACCAATCTATCCTTCCATTTTATGAAAGCTCAATTGCAAATGCTATTGATGGGCCTGGCTCTGCTCATGGGTTGCCAAGCTACACCCACTCAAAATCCGGAAGCGGCCGCTGATCCGGATACTTTTATCAATGTCAACTCCAAAGGAGTCATCATCGACGGCTACGACCCCGTCGCCTTCTTCACCGAAGGGCAACCCGTAAAGGGCTCCTCCGACATTCAATCCAATTACAAAGGAGCCATCTACCAGTTTGCTTCCGAAGAGCACAAAGCGTTATTCGAGGAGAATCCGGAAAAGTACAAGGCACAATTCGGCGGATGGTGCGCCTACGCCGTGTCGCTGGGGCGCATTGCTCCAATTGATATTAGCACCTGGTCGATCATCAATGATCGCCTGGTCATTCAGCACAACGAACGGGCCGTACGGGGCTGGGAAAAAGACCCGCAAGGCAACCTGGTAAAAGCCGACAAATACTGGCCGTACGTGGCCGGCAACGAGGGCAAGCAAATTCTAACCGATGAAGAGCGCCAATTCCTGGTGAACGTGGATCGCGAAGGAGTGATCATCGACGGCTACGACCCAGTGGCCTATTTCACCGAAAACAGTGCCGTGAAAGGCAACCCTCAGTACACCGCTCGCTACGACGGGGCTACGTATCAGTTTTCCAGCGAGGTCAACCAGACCATGTTTAAGGACAATCCGAAAATGTTTGCGCCGGAATACGGTGCCTTTTGCGCCTACGCAATGAGTATCAACCGCCTCCGCCCCGTCGATCCGGAGATTTTCCAGATTGTCGATGGTCGCCTGATGCTCCAGCATTCCCAAAAAGCCTACGACCTATTCAATGAAGACCTCGACAGCAGCGTCCAACTCGCCGATAAAAACTGGCCGGCCCAGGTAGCCAAAAAATCGGGCCAGGCGGTATCGTACGACGAAGAAGCTCCTTCCAACTAATTCATTACCCTCAAAATCAAATCAACCTAACTATGAAAAACGGACTAATCACCCTGACGCTCCTCCTGGCGGCATTCATCGGTACCTCTCTGAATGCACAGGTAAGCAACACCTACGAACTCGATCTGGAAGGCGCTCGCGAAATAATGGCTGAAGCCATTGCCTACGCAGAGGCAAATGATGCGCCCGGAGCTGCCATTGCGATCGTCGATGCCGGCGGCCACCTCATTCTGCTGGAGCGGCTCACCGGCACCTTCCCGATTGCATCAGAAGTATCCTACGGCAAGGCTCGCACCGGTGCCACCTTCCGCATGCCCTCCAAAAACCTCGAAGACGCCATCATCGGCGGCCGCGGCTCGCTGATCACCGTGGGCGAAAACATGCTCCGCGGTGGTTTGCCCATCATTTATCAGGGCAAAGTCATCGGCGGGATTGGCGTGAGCGGTGCCGCCAGCGCTGATCAGGACGTCGAAATCGCCGAGGCGGGCTTGTCTGCTGCATTTTTGAATCAATAAAAAGTAAATCGTGAAATACCTTGTATATCTGAGCTGTTGCCTGCTGTTTTCGCAGGCGATCTCCGCGCAGGAAAGCAGAGAGCTGGCCGTTGGCCAGGCGGATGCCATCGTCGACCTCCGCACGCAGGCGGGCGTAGATCTGGTAGACGCCACCTGGAAATACCGCTCGGCGCAATTTGAAAAAGCCAAGTTCAACGCACCCGGCCCATCGGAAAGCGACCCCTTGGATCTGTATCCCACCGGAAAACCAATCAATACCCAGACTCTAAGCGTTCAGGCGGGGACCGCCGATTACGACGACAGCATCTGGGAATCACTCGACCCCACCACCCTCGAAGAACGGCGCGGCACCGGCCTCGGCTCCTTCGCCTGGTACCGCATCCGGGTGGCCATCCCGGAAACCATCGGTGCGCTATCTACCTCCGGTACCCGGGTGGTTTTTGAAATCGTCGTCGACGATTACGCCGAAATCTGGGTCGATGGAAAATTGAACAAGACCTTCGGCCAGTCCGGCGGCTCGGCGATCAAAGGCTTTAACTCCCGCAATCGCGTAGTGCTGACCGACAATGCCCGGCCCGGGCAGGAATTCAGCATCGCCGTGCTCGGCATCAATGGCCCCCTGGCCGATTTGCCCGACAACTACATCTGGATTCGCTCCTGCACCCTGGATTTTTACGAAGATTATCCCACTTCGGCCGACTGGCAAAACCTCGGTCAGATTGTGATGATCGACGACGAGTTGAAACAGGTCATCGATCCCGAAGCACGCATCGAAAAGCTGGCCGACGGCTTCCAGTTTACGGAGGGGCCGGTTTGGCATCCCGATGGCTATCTGCTGTTTAGCGACCCCAACGCCAATGTGATTTACCGCTACGATCCAGTTTCCCGAAACGTGTCGGTATACATCACCAAATCCGGCTATACCGGCATCGACATTGGCGAATACCACCAACCGGGCTCCAATGGATTGGCGATCGATCAGGAAGGCCGCCTGATCGTCTGCCAGCACGGCAACCGCCAGGTCATCCGCCACGAGCGCAAGGGCCCCATCACCGTATTGGCCGATCGCTACGACGGCAAGCGTCTGAATAGCCCCAACGACCTGGTGCTGAAATCCGACGGTTCCATCTACTTCACCGATCCCCCCTACGGCTTACCCAAGGCCTACGACGACCCGCGCAAGGAATTGCCGCACCAGGGCGTCTACCGGTTCAAGGACGGGGAGCTGCGCCTTTTATCCACCGACCTGGGCGGCCCCAATGGCCTGGCCTTTTCCCCCGACGAGCAATACCTGTACGTCGGCAACTGGGACATCCGCGACGTGTATCACACCAAGACCGTTTGGCGGTACCGGGTGCAAGAAGACGGCACCCTCACCGACGGGAAAATCTTCTTCAACTTCAACCAAACCGACGAACCGGAAGCCATCGACGGCATCAAAGTCGACAATGCGGGCTACCTCTTCGTCTCCGCACCGGGCGGGCTCTGGGTACTGAATCCCGCCGGAGAATTACTTGGAAAAATCATCGGCCCGGAGCGGCCGGCGAATATGGCTTGGGGAGATGATGGAAAAACCCTCTATTTAACGGCGCATTCCGGCCTCTACCAAATACGAACTCGGAACGGAGGAACGTTCTCCTGGAAGTAACCCCCCGCGCTCCCTATCAGTTAACCAAGTAAAACCACTCTCGTGAAAACCTTTTCAACCATCCATCCCTTGCGCGAAACGGGAATGACCGACCCCAGAACCATTCATTCCCTAACTCGCGAGCCATTCGCCACCACCACTCCGAACAATCATCCTTCCACCCTCACACAACTGGAGGAAGAACTCCAATTCTGGAGGATGGAAATCGGGGTACTCCTGCAACTCCTTTCCAAGGGGAACCGCAAAAACCTGACTTCAGTAGAGAAAAACCGCATCGCTCGTTTGGAAGCCGAGTTTCAGCTTCTTCAGGAAAAGCGTTTCCAGGCCCACGGATCAGAGCTGTTTCGGGCGGAGCATACCGCCAAAGCGGAACTGCCCACCACGGTGGTCACCTCCCACCAACGAATGCGGCACGTGTATCAGCAACTGAAATCGATGTTGCTGCCCTTGTTGCCCAAGATGGTGCCGGTCTCCATCTGGTAGCCAAGACATGCATCAAAAAGCGAGGCCCGGAGTTTCTTCGGGCCTTTTTTTGATATATTCACTACTTGCCCTCAGTAGTCAGTAGTACTATTAGCAAGGCAAATTGCCCGACACGGCAATCACTGAGCAAGCTATGCTGATTTTCAATCGCAAGATAATATAGGCCGATGAAGAATTTAGCAGCACCAATATAGTGAAACCAACCTCCGGAAAACTATTTATATAACGTATTGAAAGTTATCTCGAAATAGCTTATTTTAGTTTTTGATCCATTAGTCATTGTATAACTATCATTGAGTATTACATCCCGCGAAGTCGTCTTTATTAGCACAAGGCCCTGTACTATTATATTATTGCACTTTTTGACTTCGCCATTTTTTCTGAAAAACACACGAGGATAAAATCCATATAATGAAAACCTCCCTTTTGCTAAAAAACAAGGGCTCTGCGAATGTTGCAGAAGTCCATCTACTCATTTCTTATTTCATCGTAGTCAATGAACAGGAGCATGTAAGATCGCAGGAGTTCTTTCTTACACTTGCAGGCACTCAGGAAGCCTCTCAGGAAATCGAATTCGAGGATAGCCTACTAGTAGAAAGAGCAATTATCATCCTTTTAAGGAGGCAAGAAGGAAATGTTCTCACCCAGAAAAGTATACCTCCTAAACGTTTAGACAACCAATCGATTCCAATTGAATTTATTCTAAACGAAGAAGTAGAACTTACCCCCGCAGAAGAACCTGCCGAACCAGCAAAGCCAAATTTCATTTATGGCCGACTGCTGGAAAAGCGTGGAAATCAATCCACGGAGGATGTCCAGATAATTATATCGGCAAAACGCGAGGAAGCGGCGGAACTCGAACCGATTGCAGCAGTTAGGACGGAATCCAAGGGGTATTTCGCTCTAGAATACCCGGAAGGCTATTACACCGAGGCCGTAGCAGTGGTTGGCTTAAATATCACGCAAGATGCCATCCCGATAAGGCTAGACAGCATTGCCGTTGATGAAGAGAATAAGCTGGTTTTCCCAAAGCGATTGCTGCTCGTTGTCGAACAGGTTGTCGGGAATGACGACGACCAATCCTCTGAGGAGGATTGTGGGTGCAACTCCTTAAACCTGGATGAAAAAAGAATCTTAGAGGAATTTTCCTATTTCTCCCTGGTGCGCACCTCCGAACCGGAAATCAAGGGGTTCGTCCTGGAAGAGGAAGATGAACTCAGCCTGGAAGAAATTCTAGGTACGCTCCGGTATTCGGCTTTTGATTTGGTAGCTCCGTTGAAGGCGATTCCGATGGTCGCCAGAAAACCCCCAGTCACCCTGGCACCCAACTCCAGCTCCGGATTTGGAGGAGCAGCGGCTCGTACCAATGGAACGCCCCCCGATAACGACGACGAAAATTTTCAGCAGGCTATCAAGAATATCAAGATTAAAAAGGTAGTACTGAATAACTTCCTGAAACAGGAAAAGTCGATCACCAAAGACAATATCGGCAAACTCCTGGCCTTAAATGAAACAAATACATTTAGAAAGGCCATTTCCGTAGCCCCTACAAACCAAGTCAAAGCACTAGGTAGAGTTCAACTGGGGGTCAACAGTATGATCGACTGGGATGAAGAACCCACCATTTATCAATCAGTTGAAGTGGCACACGGTCATATCCTTCAGTATAAAACGGAATGGATTGCGGATGGCTACTCGTTAGGTGATTTACTATACAGCCTTCCGCTTGCACCCGCCCAAAAGAAACAAATTGTCGTATTCGATTGGGAACGAAGGGAATCCGTAGTTAGTAGCCAGGAGGTTGATTTCGAGGAAGGATTAACGAATACTTTAAGCAGAGACCGAGATGTATTCGAAATTGCCCAGGGCACCGTTTCGGAGAAATTGAAGGGGTCGTCAAAATCAACCACGGCCGCGGCTAGTGCCGGTTTCTTTGGCTCATTCTTTGGCGTGTCGGGAGGAGTCGGCTACGCCTCCTCCAGCGCGGCGCAGACCAGCCTTCGACAAGTTGCCTCTTCTGATCACCAGAAACTTCGGGACCGCCTCGTGCAATCAGCTAATGCTGTTCGCAGTCTACGCTCGACGGTCATTCAAACGGTGTCGCAAGGAGAGCGATTCGAAGTATCTTCCGAATCCGTGGCCAATTACAACCACTGCCACGCTATCACTATTCAGTACTACGAGGTGCTTCGGCACTTCAGAATTCGGCAGCGCTTCGCCGGTGCACGCGAATGTTTGTTCGTGCCCCTCATGATGAGTCAATTCGATTTGGGCAAGGCGTTGCGATGGCGCGAGCCGTTAGAGGAGGCGCTCCTCGACAGCAAATTGGGCAATGCATTTGAAGCTGCCGACCGAATTGCCCATGAGTGGGAAAACAGTGATTTTCCTAGTGGAACCTTTGCTTCCGAAAAAATCCTAACCGCTACCGGTTTTCTCAATATTCATTTCGACCTTCGTAGGCCATTGGATGACATCGTAGAAGTAAACGATGAAGACCGGGAGCCGCTGTACGCTAGTCAGGGGGTCGTGATTTGGCACAAGAAAAAAGTAGCCAAATTTATCGAAGCTAACTGGAAACCCTTCGAACCATTTCTGGACACTTCTGCCGAGCAATTCTTCAATGATTACTTAGCCGATGCTCGCGACAAGGATGCAGTTTTTCACCGCATGCTCGGTGAAAAAATTGCCCGGGCCTTCGTAGACAAACTGGTGTTTTATATTCAAGATGAACGCGGCAGAGACGTTGGCACTGCACCGATCGATGCCAGTTTGTCTTCTCGTTACTATCGCAATGGCCGATTGCGGATATCGCTTCGGCTCAACCCCTCTAATTTCACCCGAGATACAATTCACTACCTTAAAATTACCTCCCAAGTAGAAGAAGACTTTCCGGAAAGTACCATCGTCATTCGTTCCGGTATGATGAAGTACCGTACCAGACATTTTGACGGATTCCTTTTCCGATATCAGTACCTGAACGACGATTTGAGTAGCGCCGACGGAGCAACCATTTATACCGGCCCCTCCGGTGAGGAATTACGAGACCCGCGTAAAGACGACGTCGCAATTACCAATAAGTTAATTAACCACTTAAACAATAACCTGGAGCACTATCACAAGGCCATTTGGTTAAATATTACCCCCGAAAGGCGCTTCATGCTCCTGGACGGAATCATTTTAAGCGGAAAGGGAAATGGTCGAAGTGTGGCCTCTCTGGTTGAAAATGTTCTGCTAACGATTGTGGGCAATAGTTTGGTTTTTCCCGTTGCTCCAGGGCTGAATCTCAATCCGGACTTTGGAATCAAGCAGTCGTTGAATGAATTTTATTCCGTGGCCGCTTCCGAACCCATCAACGTCAGCATTCCTACAAAAGGGGTCTTTGCAGAAGCGGTCATGGGGCATTGCAACTCCTGCGAAGAGAAAGACGAGAGCCGCTTCTGGCGTTGGGAGGAATCTCCCATACCAGATAGCCCAACCGCTATAAACCCGATCAGCACGGAATCTCGCCGTGCCGATCTTAGTATTTTGAGTCCGCAGCAACTCCCCAATCCCGTCCTGAATATTCAAAATGCTCCAGCGGCCCCCGATCCCACGGGACTTGCCGCCACACTAGGGGTGCTAGGCAAGGGAGACCTGTTCAGAGATGTTACCGGCCTAGATCAAACCCAGAAAAACGCTCTGGCTGCGCTACAGGGTTCTCTTCAGGCTACGGAAGCGCTGGCGAAGGAAGGAGCTAAACTGGAAGTTCAAAAAATGATGGAAAAACGATTGGATAACGCCCTGAATAAAATCAACTCTTCCAAGGCGCTTTCTGCTGAAAAGAAAGCTGAATTAACGGAGAAAGCAGTCCTTGCATATCTCGGAGGAGGCGCTAAAAAAGAGGACAAAAAGAAAGATCCCGCCAACGCAAAGTTCGAAGAAGCGGCTAAAATGATCGATGCACTCGAAAAAAGCGGGGTCCTTTCGCCAGAAGACGCAAAAGAAGCCAGAGAAAAGATCAAGAAAAAACTGGAGGGCAGCAATGCCACGCTTATCGACAAAGCCAGTGAAAAGGGCGTCGAGGTGAGCATTGCTGAAGCAGATGGCAAAAAAATCGATATTAAACCACTTGGCAACTTCACCGGGGGAGTAATTTTTGAAAAATTTATCACCATCGAGTCCGCAGATAACGAAGGTTATTTCGAAAAAGTTAAATTGACCATCGAGGAAAGCCGTGGCACCCGATTTTTCTATCTCGCCAACGACAGCTACGATTATATTTCAGTCGAAGTAACCGGCATTCGGGATGAAAGCAAGGCCGACTTAAGCGCGAAAGCTGCTTTTAAGCAAACCTTATTGGTGGATCCCGGGCCTAACAACAAAAAGCTGCTCTATGCAGGTAAGCCCAAAAGTGGAAATCATCCATCTGTATTGGATCCGAAAGGATTTAAAATATCCAGAGGAAATCCTTCTGCAAAGCACAAAGCAAATACCTTTTACCAACTTCCCTTCAGCACTGGCAAAAAGTTTAAGTGTTCTGGTGCATTTGGCGATGGCCTGCACGTCGGGGACGAAAAGTATTCGATCGACTTGTTGTTGCCTAAGGGGGAGAAGGTTCTTGCCGCTCGGGCCGGTATTATCGTGGATATTGTCCGGACCGTCTCCGAGAACCCTAAGGACCCTAACAATCCCAATCAATGGCTTCGTTCGGGTAAGAATGGAAATTTGGTACTGATTCGCCACGATGATGACACCTACGGTGCTTACGCGCATTTGGCCAAAAATTCGGTTCCCTCAGGCCTTAGAGTTGGCTCTAAAGTAACCGCCGGCCAAGAAATTGCCAAAGTGGGGATTACAGGCAATACCAATGGTCCCCACCTGCATTTCACCGTTCAGGACGGTACTTTTAAGTCCACTCCCTGGAAATTTGTCAATAGCGCGAACACGGCCTACGAACCCAAAAAAGATGAATGCTACGAGGCACAAAAAGGAAAGGTAGCTTGTTAGCGAGCTTTGCATACCGAAAACCCGATGCCCAGAAGTCCTTAGATTATTGACTAGCTCAAGCCATTCATCCGAATTTGAATAATGATTGCCGATGCAATCGTCAACACCCCAATCGCCCCCACGGCCCAGTAAATGCCCAAGGTGTCGGACAGGATCCCGGTGAGCAGTGCCCCGACCGCATAGCCCAAATCCCGCCACAACCGAAACGTACCGATACTTTGGGCCCGCTGCCGCGGATGGGCGTAATCGGCAATCGCCGCCAGGAAGGTCGGATATACCAATGCCGTACCCAAACCCAGAGCAACGGAAAGGATCGAAAAGTGAAAGAAACTGGCCGCATAAATCATTAACAAAAGCGCTACTCCCTGCATGAGCATTCCCCAGAACAACATTTGCTTTTTATCGAAGTGGTCGGCCATTTTGCCGGTGAATAATTGCCCCAATCCCCAAACCACGGGATAGATCGCAACGATTTTTCCAATTTGAGTCAAATTGAAATCATTGGCCACCAGTAATATCGGGAATAAGCCCCACACCATCCCGTCATTCAGGTTGTTTACCAGGCCCGCCTGTGAAATAGATCCGAGGTTTCGATGCTTCCAGGTGGTTTCCCAAAACACCTGCTTTAGCATTGGCCGATTGCTGGTGGTGGTTTCCGCATGAACGTGGTGTGCCGTATCTCTGACCAACAGCCAACTGGAAAGCAAACCAATAACCGCAAAGGCAATGCCCAGGTAAAAGGGATACGGCCGAAGGCCATATTCTGCCGCAATCCAACCCGTCAGAAACGCCACACTACCCACTGCCAGATAGCCGGCTGATTCATTCAGCCCCATCGCGAGGCCCCGGTTTTTGGCTCCGACTAAATCAATTTTCATGACTACCGTACTCGACCATGTCAATCCCTGATTGATGCCCAGCAATAGATTGGCAAAAAGGATCCAATTCCAGGAGGGTGCATAGATCAGGATGAATGGAATGGGCAGAGCAATAACCCAGCCAAGGGTCAGTAGGTTCTTTCGCCCCCACTTGTCGGCCAGGGCCCCCGTATAGTAATTCGTAATTGCCTTGACGACCCCAAAAACAATAATGAACGAGAGTATGGCCGTTTTGGCGGCGATCCCAAAATCCGCTTCGGCAATCCTCGGCAGGATGGTGCGCTCCAGTCCCACCATCCCGCCAACGAAGGCATTAATAATGACCAGGAGGAAGAACTGCTGCCAGTTTTGCCGTAAGCCCAAAGTAGCCTGCTTCATCGGCACAAGGTAGTACAAATGGCGGGCTGTTTTGTGTAGTGGGATAATAGGAGTAATTTGTTGTATAAATCACTTTTAGAATAACCCGTTATGGAAAAGAAAGTAATCAACCCCTGGGAGTGGCAGAATAACTTTGGGTACGTCCAGGCCAACGACCTGACCGGTATAAGCCGCATGCTGGTTTGCTCCGGACAGGTATCCGTCGACGACAACGGAGCCCCCGTACACGCCGGCAACATGGCCGGCCAGGTGACGCAGGTGCTCGACAATCTGGAAACCGTATTAAAAGCAGCCGATTTACAGCTCTCCGACGTCGTCCGGCTAAATTGCTACACAACTGACGTGCCGGCATTGATTGAATCCTGGGGAGTACTCGTCCAGCGGCTGGCCGATGCCAACTGCCAGACGGCCATTACCCTGCTCGGCGTGGCCGCCCTGTTCCATCCGGATATTCACGTCGAGATGGAAGCGACCGTGATTAAGTAAACGAGAGGGCCAAATTACGCTTCCACCACTTTCTTCAACGCCAGATTCATCTGCTGGAAATTCCTCAGCGTATCATCGCCGATCAGGCGGAGAATCGCTCCGCTCAGCAAGCCGCTGAATTGTTCTCCGTGGATCAGCTTGGTTTGGCCTCCACCCAGGTCCTCCAAAACGAAGTAATGCCTTCCCTTAAACATCCCGAGCAGCCCGCTTCCCAGCCATTCGAATTCCCGGTAGGGATCCACTTTGGTTACTACGGGTTTGAAAGTGGTTGCTTTCCCTTTATTCATCATGGTATTGGTAAGTTGCTGCCCTACTACTGCTTCTCCAGCGGATGAAACGATGAACGGATTCCATTTTTCGTAATCCTGGAAGGCGACTATAGTATCCCAAACCCTTTCTTTGGGGGCATTCAATACGATTTCAGTTTTCAAATGAGACATGGTGTTTTGATTTAGGAGGGCGATACCGCCCGCTAGCAGCAGGAAGATTCCAATGCTTATAATGGGTAGCGTTTTCATTTTTGATCGTTGTTTGATGAATACACTACAAAGCTCCACTCATTTGATCTCCGATGCATTAACAATTGTAAAGAAATCACTTACCCTCCGAAATCCTTCTTCTGATGCGGCTCAACGAAACGGGGGTGATCCCCATATAACTGGCGAGGATATGCTGGGGAATGCGGCCCTCCAAGCCGGGGTGCAGCTCCTGGTAAGCGGTCGAACCAGCAAACATATTTTCCTGAAAAATAAATCCGGTCACTTCATTCCCCTCA
>CAZDET010000099.1:0-2150 GCA_964504335.1 uncultured Saprospiraceae bacterium | reverse complement strand
CGAACCAGCAAACATATTTTCCTGAAAAATAAATCCGGTCACTTCATTCCCCTCATCGGTGAGGTAGTAAAATCGCAATAGCCCCTTGTTGATGAAATAAGTTTCTTTGGCCGTTTGACCAACATCGATAAGAATATAGTTTTTGGGTACATCTCGAATGGTAACGGCCGCTTTGATTCGTTCTTTTTCCTTCGGGCTGAAGGGCACGAATTGATTGGTGAACTTCCAGAATTGGTCAAACATGGCAGTGGTTGATTGGATTTGTGTAGGCTCCGGCTTGACAATCATTCCTTCAAAACAAAAGTAGTCACTACAATCCCGTGATCAGAAGGATAGGGTATCCGTTTCCCGTTCAGGACTATTTCTTCCCCGAGATGGGCGTTGTAGGTATCGGAGGCAATGGCGGTAAGAGCAGGGCCTTTGTAAAAAATGAAATCAATGCGGTGCTCGTCCCGAATGCCTTTGGTATCCCAGGTAATGCCTGGATGCGTCTGAGGGTCGGGATGCAACTGCCGGTACGAATCCACCAAGCCCAATTCCTCCAGCACCTTGGTGGTCTGCCAGGGTACAATCAGACCGTTGTGCTGCGCTTGGGTCCGCTCGGTCCAATCCAGGTGGGAGAGGGTATTCATATCTCCGCCAACGATGAGCGGGACCGAGTCGGCTTCCCCCGCAAACTGCTCGAAGTACGGGCGTACTTTTTGAACCATTTCCCATTTCTTTCCCGTCTTTTCCCAGGCTAGCAGCTCCTCGGCCGATAGCCCCATTGTTTCCGGTTCGTCGTGCCAGGGGAGGTAGTGAAACCAATTGGAGAACAGGCGCAGCCGTTTGCCCCTGATACTGATTTCCCGCCCTCCCAGATAAAACGGGAAGTCGGTGTCGAGGCGTTCGCCAAATGGGAACCTGGAGAAGATCGATAGATTCACTTTTTCATCATCCAGGGGCGTCCCTTCTTTCTCGATTAGGTGAAAATGCATGCTCAGCGAGTCGGCCATCTCCTTGCCCGACCCGTAGGTTTCGACCATAAGAATGATGTCGGGATCCAGCGCTTTGATGATTTCAATGGCGCGGTAGCGGCCGTCGGGAATGTCGTTGGCACCGTGCAGGATGTTCCAGGCCATTACGGTAATGGTATCTGGTTGTGCATTGCCGGTCAGCGAGCGACCGAGTACGATGCTCAAGCAAAAGAGGAGAAATAGAGGTTGACGCATGGCATATTAATCCGTTCTGTAGGAATGGGTAACGAAAGCCAAAGATACACCAATGTCCCGTTGGGATTTCATTCAGGGACAAAAGGCCGGCAGCAGCCCGTACCGTCAGGTAGGAAAAGTGCTACCCTCCGCCCGGGGCCATCTCCAGGCCGTGCGAATGATCAGTGCAAAAATGAATAATTCCACTACTTGGTAGAGCACGAAAAAGGCCATCCACCGGCTACTGCCATCCGAAATGATGATTAACACCGAAATGACCCCATACACAATCCCAAAAATGATATTCAACCACCTACTGAGCGAGGGTCGCAGCAGGATCGATGCCGGTATCATCAAGGCGGGAATGATCAACAAAACGGAAAAGCCGATTAGTATTCCCGGGGTAGTCGGCCCCAGAGGTGTCTGCAAATCCATCATGGATTGCAGGGCATCCGGCGTCATGAGGTTGAAAAAATCGGCGTAGATGTACAGCGCCATGATTGTCGCCCAGAGGAAGGCGAGCTTGATTCGTATATTTACTTTATGATCTACCCGTTGCATAGGCGTATTGGTACTTTAGTCAGTTAGTCTTTTAGCTGTCCGCATTTCTACTGATACTAATGTCATCACCACCGCAATTTCTCCGATAAAGTACGCAATCCCCAGCCACGTGAGGGAGGCGCGCAGGTAGACGACCAATCCCAGGGTGACCAGGCAGTACAGCGTATTGGCGATAGCAATCGCTCGAAGGTAGGGTTTCCAGCGGTCGGTGAGCCGAAGATGGCACAGCAACGAGTAGACGGCAAAGCCCCCCGCAATGGCCGCCAGTACGTAGAGGATTTCCCGCGGCATGCCGAAAAGCGGCTGCCAGCGGGCCAGCACCTGGCTGAGCAGCAGCGCAGTGACGATGGCGCCGATCCCGTCAATTAAGAAGAGCTGCCGGGGAGTTAGGTTTTGAAC
>CAZDET010000098.1:0-13779 GCA_964504335.1 uncultured Saprospiraceae bacterium | reverse complement strand
CGGCGCAACCCGCGCCCGACGACCTGTTCGCAGAGCAGCTGGGACGTGAAGGCGCGGAGCCCCATGATGTGCGTCACATTCTTGGCGTCCCATCCTTCGGACAGCATCGCCACCGATATGACGTTCTGAAGGTCCTGACCGGCGGCTCCGCGCTTCCCGACGTTGTCCACGATCTCGCGCAGCAGTTCCTCCTTCTTCAGGGCGAGGAACTGCTGGCGGCGGGTTTCGGGAAGGTCTGCCGCGTCGATGATCTCTTTCAGCCGTGCCTCGTAATCCTTGTCGGATGAGGCGGTCTCGCCGATCTCCGCCTTCTCGAGCACCTTCGAGTCGACGCGAAGAGTCCGGTTTGGCGCGTGCAGCTCGGGCCAGTGCGCGTCGCCCTTGTTGAAGTAGGTCTCGATGCGGGCAGCGGTCTCGGTGCGATTGCAGACCGTGAGCATGACGGGCGGTGAATGATGGCCTGCCTCCCGCCAGCGCGTCCGGGTTTCGCGCCAGTCGGCACCGAGCAGCGTGTAGGCGTCCTGGACCAGCTTGGGCAGCGCCTCGTGCGGCTCGGCCTTCGCCCGGTTCAAGTCCTCGGAGACGGATGGATCGCGGTAGATGTGATAGAGCTTCGAGCGGAGCGTCTTGGCGTCCGGAACTGCATCATCCCGGACCACCACGCGAGGGGTCTTCACCAGCCCGGCCTCGATCGCGTCGTTCAGCCCGAAATCCGAGACGATCCAGTCGAAGAGCGCCGTGTCGGTGCTCTTCTTCCCTGTCGGGGCGAAGGGCGTGGCCGAGAGGTCGAAACAGCGCTGGATGCGCCGGGTCTTGTGGATGCGGTCCAGCCCCTCGATCCAGCGGGTCGCCTCATCGAGGTCGATGCCCTGTTCGGCGGCCGCCTTCTTGCTGATCTTCACCTCGGGCGGCTTGCGATAGGCGTGGTGGGCCTCGTCGTTAATGACGATGATGTCCTTGTGCGACGCCAGCTTGCCCAGCACGCGCCGTGTGAAGGCCTCGTCGGACTCGCGCCCCTTTTTCACCACCGAGCGGTCCGCTTCCTTCAGCGGCATCAGCGTGTGCCAGTTCTCGATCAGAACCTCGGCCTGGTTCAGCTTCTGGCGCAGGGCCTCGGACGGGCACAGATTGAACTCGTCGTAGTAGCTGCCCTCGCTGGGCAGCAGCACCTGCAGCCGTTCCTTCACGGTCAGGCCGGGTGCCACGATGAACACGGCGCGACTGAAGTCTTTGTTCCGCTTGGGATAGGTCAGTGCGTTCAGCACTTGCCAGGTGATGATCATCGCCATCACCGTGGTCTTGCCCGCGCCGGTGGCCATCTTGTTGCAGAGCCGCTCCCACGCGCCGCCGTCGCCGGGGATCGCGATGCCCTGCTTGTAGGCCTCGGCGCCCTCCACCCACCAGATCAGCGTCTCGATCGCCTCGAGCTGGCAGAAGTAGAACGGGTAATGGCGCGCATCGCGGTCATGCCAGTGCTCCAGCAGCTTGCGGGTGACGATGGTTACGCCCGGCCAGTCATCTTCGCGCCACTGGTCCACGCGCGCCCGGATCGTGTTCACCAGATCCAGCACCTCGGTGCGCTTGGTGTTGTTGCGTGCGTCGAAGACCTCGTAGCTCGCCGGGCGCCGTTCGGGCTTGATCTCCAGCTTGCCGCCCTTGCCCTCGACCCAGTGCTGCGCGGGGCATTCGAATGGCGTGTTGATGATGAGGGACATGGGCCTATCCCTCGAGCGGCATGATCTTGAGCGACTCGATCCCGCGGTCGTCCACGATCTTGACCGCGATCCGGCGGTTCTCACCCGCCTCGAAGGGCAGCGAGACGGTGCCGTGGAACTGCTCCAGCAGATCCTCGTCCAGCTCCGCGCGAACGGTCTTGCGCAGGCGGTTCCAGCCGCCCTTTGCATCCGCCATCGGGAAGAACACCTGGTGCGGCATCAGCGAGCGGTTGTCGTAGTCCACGTCCAGCGACCACATCGCGATCTGCGTCTTGCCGCCGGACACGAGGTCGCCGGCCTTCGGATCGAAATAATCAAAGCCGTTCACCTCGACCATCCACAGCCCGTCCTCGCGCTTGCGCAGCTCCACGTCCGGCTGGCCCATCAGCCAGAAGGACTGGTTCGAGGCGCGCTTCTTCTTCAGATCCTCGGTCAGCAGGTCGGTGTTCATCTGCGCCTTGAGCAGCGTCACACCCGGCCAGTTCACCTCGTCGATGTCCTTCGCGGCCTCCGGGTCGAAGGTGAAGGCGCAGAACAGGATGAACTTGGGCGACGGGCGCAGGGTCTCGGCCTCGGTCAGCGCCAGTTCCACCTGCCGCTGCTCCAGTGCCGCGTGCTCGGGGCCGAAGCTGACGACGACGCGCTCGCCCGTCTCGGCCAGCGACCCGCTGGCGTGGATGTGTTTCAGCCCCGGCAGCGTCTCGAACTCGGCGAAGCGGAGCATGGCCCCGCCCTTGCCGCGCACGCCGGTCTTGAGCAGTTCGTCGCGCCACAGCGCCTGGCGCGAGGTCTCACCGGAGCGGGCGACGGTCTCGTCGGCCTCCTGTGGCGGCATGCTTTCGTCGAGCGACAGGACGGTCGGCGCCGGCACCGCCTCGACCGAGAAGGGCCCGCAGATGCGCAGCTTGGATTTGTCGATGCGCGGCTTGTCGTAGAGCGTCTCCTGTTCGGCATGGTCGGCGATGGACTGGTCCATCCGGCGCTGCATCGCCTGCCAGGCGGCGTGGAAGGCCTCAAAAGCGGCGCGGGCGGCTTCGGGCCAATCCTCGGGCCAGTCGAAGGGCACCTCCCATTCGTGCAGGGTGTCGCCCTTGGCGAAGTCCACCGGCTTGCCCTTGCGCACGCCCTGCGCGGGCTTGAGCGGCTTCGGCTGGGCAGCGGTCAGTGCTGCGTTCAGGTCGGCCAGCGCCGTCGCGATCTTCGGGTGGTCCTCCTCGTAAATCGTGTCGATGTCGGGGTTGTTGGCGATGCTTTTCAGCGTGATGTGCGGCACCGTCTCGTAGTCGAAGCCGCCGCCCAGCCCCTCATGGGGATAGCGCAGCGCGTAATAGTCGAAGCTGGCCGTCATCAGCCGCTGCTTGGCCAGCGTGATCGCCACGCGGGACGTGTCGCAGGTGATCCAGCGCCGCCCCCATTTCTCGGCGACGAAAGCGGTGGTGCCTGAGCCGCACGTGGGATCGAGCACCAGATCGCCGGGGTCGGTGGTCATTTGAATGCAGCGCTCGATCACCGGTGGGTTCGTCTGAACAGCATAATTCTTCTCTGACGCAAAACCTGCCGTCATTGTGTCTGACCAGTGCGAACCAATCGGAATACAGGGAAAATCATCAAGATACCGTTTAAAACTTAGAGTATTGCCGATGCCAACGAGGCGTCTGGACTTTCTAAGTCGCTCCATTCCCTTTTCAGAGGTGCTCCAATATCCTTTGCCGTTTGCCCATTCCTTTCCCTCAAACTGTACTGAGTAGCTTCCGGGCGGGTGTGCCGATGTGAGCTTGTCGCCTCGAAAGATACGGCTAACACCTGCATCCAGAATGCGTTGTTTTTCGGCAGGAGATACCGAATACTCACGCCCGTCAGGCTCTCGAACAAACCGATAGGCAGCTGCGCCCCCCTTCAGTGCGGTCTTCGGCAGATACGGCGTATAGAATTTACAGGAGGGCTTTTCCTTCGCATACCAGAGAATGTAGTCGCTATTGTCCGCTACGAATGAGCCCGTTTGAGGATTTGAAGTCACGTAGCTGATTTGGACAATTCGATTCTTCGACCCAAATATTTCGTCCAAGATCGCTGAGACATGATGGATGTTCGTAATGTCGATCTGCACGAACACCGACCCGCTCTCGGTCAGCAGTTCCCGCGCCAGCATCAGCCGGTCGCGCAGATAGGTGAGGTAGGAGTGGATGCCGAGTTCCCAGGTGTCCCGGAACGCCTTGATCATCTCGGGTTCCTGGGTCAGGTCGTCGTCCGAGCGGTCCTTCACGTCGCGCTTGTTGGTGAAGGGCTGGAAGTTCGACCCGTATTTGATGCCGTAGGGCGGGTCGATGTAGATCATCTGAACCTTGCCGCCCATGCTCTCCTTGGTCAGGAGCGAGTTCATCACCAGCAGGCTGTCGCCCGCCACCAGCCGGTTCGACCAGCCCTTTTCGTGATGGTAGAAATCCAGCGCCTGGCCCAGCGGCAGGTTCTCAAAAGGCGCCGCGAACAGGTCCGGCTGCCGCCACTGCGTCGCCGCATCCTTGCCCTTCAGCCGCTTCGCTGCATTGGCGAGGATCGTCGCCGGGTCCACCCGCTCATGGACATGGAGCGAGACGGTATCGACCTCGACACTCGTCCGCTCCGCCTTGCCGGTCCAGTTGAGATAAGGCGCCTGCAGCCGCTTCAGTTCATGAAGCGCATCCTTCATCCGCTCGGGATCGTCGCTGGCCAGTGCGTCGTCGATCAGCTTCTCGATCCCCGCCCGTGCGCTGTCGAAGTTCAGCACCGGGTCGAGATGCGGGTCGTAAGCCCAGACCGTCTTCTCGCCATCCGGATCGGTGCCGGCATGGACCATCCCGACCTCGGGGTTGTTCATACGTTTCTGAGGATGGCGGTAGCTTAGGATCTGTTTAGGTTCGCCGGGTCGACGCGTTGTCCTACCAGCGCCTGTCATCCGTCGCGAGGATGGCGACAAAAGCTTGGATGGCGTTAGTTCAAACTCGCCTTCTTCATCGTCGCCATCGATATCGCCGTCCTCTTCCTCCAGATCGTCGCGCCCCTCCGAAGCATCGTCGGTTTCCTCGATGATCCTGAAGATGGGGCCGCCCCGGCCCCGGCCGCGACCCAACACCTCGTCTTCGAGGAGTTCGTCCCGCGCGGCGATGTAATCGTCGAGAGTGACCTCTGGCGAGCGCTCCTGAACCAGCTTCAGCATCGCTCCATTGCCTATTGAGGAGCCGTCTTCAGGGGTAAGGGAGAGGATCAGGTCAGTTAGGCTGTCAGGCATTGGCACCCCAAGAGTAAATCCTTCTGCCGTTTGGGAGGGTTCCCGAGAGCGCAGAATCTCTCAAGCCACACATTGTCCGATTGGTCGAGGGCATTTGCGTTTGTTTAGCAGCGATCCAACGGCCCAGGAACCCAATGGCGGAGCGGCGAGGGCCGCGGTCGCTTCAGCAGAAGAGCATGGGGCGGAAACCTTATAGCACGACAGCAACGACCGCATTTGGATGCGTGGCGAGCGAGTCCCCGCCATCCCCTTCGCGGCGCTTCTAGCGTGCGTCTCTGCACATTGTATGGGTGAGCAAACAGCGCCGGATCGGTCGGGAGGGCTGCGTCGGCTCTGGTTCAGGTTTTGCTGTCTCCCTCGAACTTCGACCGCCCACTATTGTTACCTGAAGCAGACGTGGCGCAAGAGCGACTCTAAGCGAGCCGCCGATTCCGCAATTGGCCGAACGCGGCGGCGCCCCTTTGGCGCATCGCCTCATTTCGAGGAGTGATGGCAGGCCCAAACGCCGACTCTGTCATTGACACCATACCATGTCATCGTTACAAACTCTCCTGTCACTGACAAGAGGCCACGCATGACATGGACCTTCCCATATCGCGACTTCGAGGGGACGACGGCGGAGACGGCCGAAGCGCTCGCGGAGCTGCACGCCATGTTTCCTTGGGCCCAGGCTGGGCCGCAGCCTTCTATCCGCCTTTTGCGTCACTACACGCAGGAGGGAGCGCTCGACCGGCCGGAGCGGCGGGGCAAGGAGGCTTATTATGGCTTCCGTCACCTGGTGCAGTATCTCGCCGTCCGGTGGCTCTTGACCGATGGCTGGCCCCTCGCGAAGGCCGCAGATGAGACGTCGTCGCGCACAACGGACCAGCTTCTCACACTTATACCGACCACGGACGGATCAACCTCTCGCCGCCTGATCGCGGGGCGAGACGCGCCAGGCGGGGAGGCGACAGCGTCCGCAGACGCGGTCGCGGCTCGTCAGCGACAGATCGCCGAACGCCGCGCCCGGATCGCCGCCCTTTTGGACGAGATCGACGCCGATACGCCCTCCCCTGACGGCCCGCGCGAGCTGCTCCACCTGGAGATCACCCGCTGGTGCACCGCGCTCGTGGAAGCCGCACGGGTGGAGACGCTCACGGACGCTGACGCGGAGATCCTTGGCGACGCGCTCACGCAAGCGCTTCTTGACGCCCGCGCGAGTCCGGGCGGGCGACGCAACAGCCGACGATCCAATTGACATAGCCAACGACAGATTTCTCATAATTTTCCAACTCAGGTGAATGGGCCCATGACGATGCTTGAAGACATCGAGCAAAGTACTTCGACGCGCGCACCCTTTCTCGTGAAGGTCGAGGTGTCACCCCGGATCAATTTGGCGTTTCAGCAAAACGGGGTCCCGGCCGTGCGCCGTCTCGAAGTAGAATGCCTGGAGGGCGGTCCTCATGAGGAGCTGACGCTCACCATGCGCTCAGACCCGCCCGAGCTCGCCGACGAGCAGAGCTGGACGATCGCCACCGTGCGGGCGGGAGAAAGAGTTCGCTTTCCCGAACGTGACATCACTCTGCGCCCGGGGCTCTTGTCGCGGCTGACCGAGCCTGTCCGCGGCGAATTCTTGTTCGAGCTCAGCCACGGCGGCGCATTGCTCGCCTCGGTCGCCAAACCGGTCGAGCTGCTCGCGCAAAACGAATGGGTCGGCTTCGACGAGGGCGCCGAGCTCCTGGCCGCGTTCGTCACCCCCAACGACCCCTCCATCGATCCAATTCTGTCCAGCGCCAGCAAGCACTTGAAGCGCAACAGCGCGCTCGGGGGCGCGATGGACGGCTATCGGTCCGGGTCGCGTGAGCATGTCTGGGAGATGGCGAGCGCCATCTGGTCGGTGATTTGCGGGCGCCGGCTGACCTACGCCCTCCCCCCGGCGAGCTTCGAGCGGCATGGACAAAAGGTGCGGCTGCCGGGCCAGGTCATGCAGTCGGGCGTGGCGACCTGCATCGACACCAGCGTCCTGTTCGCCGCCGCGCTCGAGCAGGCGGGCCTGCATCCCTTCATCACGGTCGTCGACGGCCACGCCTTTCCGGGCGTCTGGCTCGAGCCGCAGATGTTTGAAGCGGTCGTGACGGAGGATCCCGTCGCGCTGCGCGCGCGCATCAACAACAACAATGTGCTGGTGTTCGAGAGCACGTTCGCGACCGCCGCCAAGCACGCCAGCTTTCGCGAAGCGATCCGCGCCGCCACACAGTGCGTCGCAGCCGACCAAGAAGCGAAGTTCATTGGCGTAGTCGACATCGCCCGCGCGCGCATGCTCGACATCCTCCCGCTCGGAACCACGGTCGAGGACGCCGGCGGGCCGGCCGCCAAAGCCAAGCCGTCCGAGTTTGAGCGCGCCCCGAAGCTGCCGGACTTTCGGATCGAGCGCGGCGGGCGCGCGATCGACCGCATCGAGGTCTGGAAAAGCAAGCTGCAGGATCTCAGCCTGCGCAATCCGCTCGTCAATCTGCGCCCATCCGCCAAGACCGTGTTTCCGTTAGCGGGGGTGGCGCTGGATCCGCTGCAGACGGCGTTGGCGAGCGGGCGGGCGCTGACAGTCCGGGCGATCCCAGATTTCTCGCTGCACGGACAGCGATTAGCCGACGGCGCGGACGCATACACGGGCGCAGATCGCGTCGAGCGCCACGCCGCCGACGCGCTCGCGAACGGCGAGGTGATTGTCGATCAGGGCGAGAGGACGCTGCAGAACGGTCTCGTTGAGCTCTTACGTCTTGCGCGCAGCGACTTGCGCGAAGGCGGCGCGACGACGGTTTTTCTCGCCTCCGGCTTCTTGCGCTGGCGCCGCGGCGGCGGCGACCGTGAGACCTACGCGGCGCCGCTCCTTCTCTCCCCGCTTGCGCTAGAGCGCGAGTCGGCCAAATCGCCGATTAAGATCCAGCGAAGCCAAGACGAGGTCCGATTCAATCCGACCCTCGTTCAGCTCCTCAAGCGGGACTTCGAAATCGACCTGACGCGTCTTGAGGACACGCTTCCGCTTCGGGAGAACGGCGCGGTGGACGTGGGCGCGCTGCTCTACGCCGTCGGTCAGGAGATCAACACGGTCCCAGGATGGGAGATCGCCCACGAAGCGGCGATTGCGCGGTTCAGCTTCGCCAAGCATTTGATGTGGCGCGATCTCGCCGATCGTCAGAAACAGCTAAAGCGCAGCCCGGTCGTGCACTGCCTTCTCGAGCCCAAGCCCGGCGCGTTCGCCCGCGACGGCGCATTCCCCGACCCCGCGACTCTGGATGCGCAGTTCTCTCCGGCGGACACTTTCACGCCGCTCTCCGCTGACAGTTCGCAAATGGTCGCCGTGCGCGCCGCCGCCCAAGGCAAGAGCTTCGTCCTGATGGGCCCTCCCGGCACCGGTAAGAGCCAAACGATCGCCAACATGATCGCCCAGTGCCTGGCGGACGGAAAGCGCGTCCTTTTCGTGGCCGAAAAGACGGCGGCGCTCGACGTCGTCTCGCGGCGGCTCGAAGAGGTGGGCTTACGCGATCTGTGCCTGGAGCTGCACTCCAACCGGGTGAGCCGCACCGACCTCATGGCGCAGCTTGAGCGGGCCTGGAAAGGCGCGACGGCGGACGCCCCGCCTCTCTGGAGCGAACTCGGGGCCGATCTGAAAGCGACCCGCTCTCGCCTCAACGCCGAAGTCGCGCGCTTGCACACGCCCGGTCCCGGAGACGTCACGGCCTATGCCGCCATCGGAGCTTCAGTGCGCGGGCGCGGGATGCTTGCGGTACGGCCTCACTGGAAGAGCTGGGAGCGCGGCGGAACAGCTGAACTCAAACAGTTTCGGGAAATCGCACAGCGATGCGACCTCTTGGCGGCCGAACTGGGCGGCGTTGACGCCAACGCTTTCCAGGGCGTCGGCTGCACCGAATGGACGCCGCAGATGAGCGAGGAGTTGTTCGCGGCGGCCGACGCCGTCAACTCAGCAGCGTCTCTCGTCGGCGAACACTGGCCGCGCGCGGCCGAAGCGTTCGGCCTGCGCGCCGACTGCCGCCGCCAGGGCGTGATCGCGTCAGCGGGAACGATCGCCGCCCGTCTCGGCGCGATCGGCCGGCGCCTTGTCAGAAAAGCGTTTCGCGAAGATGTGCGCGCGGCGGCTGATCGCTTGCATGCCGCGGTTGGTCTTCTGCGCAGGCGCGACGAGCTGCTTGCCGCCGGCTCGGTCCCGTACGCCGCCCGGCGAGCGCGCCGACTCGATCTCGACGCCCTGACCGCTCAATGGCGCGACGCCGGCGAACAGTTTTGGCTGACCGGCCGTATCCACCGCGCCCGGGTGCGCGCCGCCTTGACGCGCGCCGCCCGCGGGGGAAGGCCGACGGATGTCACCAGCGACTTGCAGCTCTTAGCGAAGGCTCGCGCCTTGGAGGTTCAGCTCAGCGCGTTCGATGATTTGACCGGCCTGACCGGCGGCGTCTGGCGCGGCGCCCGCACCAACGCGGACCATATCGCGCTCTTCGCCGCCATTATCGATCTGGCCGGCGTCTTGGAGCGCGGCGATGACGGCGGCGAAATCGGCGTGGACCGGGTGACGTCCTTCCATGAGCGCCTGCAATCCCGCGACACGCCCGACGGATTGGGCGCGTTCGTGGAAACGTATGAGGGCCTACAGATGGCCCTCGCCCGTCTGGCGTCCGCGGCGCGTGCGCCGGCGCACATGCTCGTGGACGCCGAGGCCCCCGACTGGCTTGGCGCTCTTGCACGGCTCGCCGAACGCTGGCGCACGGCGCGCGGCGACCTGCAAAGCTGGTGCGCCTGGCGGCGCGCCAGAGCGGAGGCGATCGAGGCTGGCCTTGCTCCCGTCGTGGACGCCCTGGAGCGCGGCGCGCTGCCTGCGGGCGCGGCGCAGCGGGCGGTGGACGTCAATCACGCGCGTTGGTGGCTCGCCCGGGCGTTCGTGCGCGACGCTGAGCTGTCATCATTCTCGCGCCCCGAGCGTGAAGACCTGAGACGCCAGTTCGCCGATCTCGACGCCCGCCTGAACAGCGACACCGTGGCGGCGATCCGTGCGCGGCTCGCCAGCCGTGTTCCGGCGTTCGGCGAGGAGGCTTCCGGCGAGGGGTGGAGCCTCATTTGGCGCGAGCTCGCCAGGAACCGCAGCCGCCTCAGCGTGCGCGAGCTGATGGAGCACGCTGGAAAAGAGATCGCGGCTCTGACGCCGTGCTTCCTGATGTCGCCGATTTCGGTGGCGCAGTATCTCACGCCCGACCAGTCGAGCTTCGATCTCGTGATTTTCGACGAGGCGAGCCAGATACCCGTCTGGGACGCAATCGGCGCACTCGGCCGAGCCAACCAGGCCGTCATCGTCGGCGACCCAAACCAACTACCGCCGACCGCCTTCTTCCAGCGCGGCGACACTGACGAGGACGCCGAAGAGGCCCCGCCGGAGGACGCCGAAAGCATTCTTGACGAATGTATCGCCGCCGGCATGCCCATCTGGCGGCTCCAATGGCACTATCGCAGCCGTTCCGAGAGCCTGATCAGTTTCTCAAACCACACCTATTACGATAGCGATCTCGTCACATTCCCCGCGCCAGTCGCCGAGGACCGCGCCGTTTCTCTCATCCAGGTGGATGGCGTCTACGAGCGCGGGGGCAAGCGGGTGAACCGCGCCGAGGCCGACGCGATCGTCGCGGAGATCACCGCACGCTTGTCGAGCCAGGATCCCGCCGTGCGCGGCGCCTCCATCGGCGTCATCACGATGAACGCCGAGCAGCAGCGCCTGATCGAGGACCTGCTCGACGAGGCAAGGCGGGCGCATGACGAACTTGAGACCTATTTCGACACCGAGATGGACGAGCCGATCATTGTGCGCAACCTGGAAAGCATTCAGGGCGAGGAGCGTGACGTGATCCTGTTGTCGGTGGGCTATGGTCCGGATGCGGACGGCCGCATGCCGATGAATTTCGGGCCGCTCAACAGACTTGGCGGGGAGCGCCGGCTCAACGTCGCCGTCACCCGCGCCCGTCAAGAGCTGAAGGTTTTCGCCTCCTTCGCGCCGGGAGCCATCGAGCTTTCCCGCACGCGTGCACGAGGCGTAACGGATCTTAAGGCGTTTCTCAGCTTCGCCGAGAACGGGGCCTCGCTCAACTGGCATAGCTCTCTCGCGGCCAAAGAGGACGTGTTCGCCGACGCCATTGTGGAGGCGCTCGCCGCGCGCGGCTGGACGGCCAGCGCGGGCGTGGGAGGCGGGCGCTTCCGGGTCGCCGTGGGCGTGGAGAACCCGAAGAAGCCAGGCTCCTATCTCGCGGCCATAGAGACCGACGGGCCCGCCTACGGTGCGGCGGCCTCAGCCCGCGACCGTGACATCCTGCGCCCCTCCGTACTGGAGGGGCTTGGCTGGCGCCTCCACCGCGCCTGGGCGGCTGATTGGCTCGCCGATCCCGACGGGGCCGCGGACCGTCTTGCGGAGGCGTTGCGCGAGCAGATGATGAAGCGCGGTCTTCCCGAGTAACTCACCGACGCTGCGTTTCCACAAGAACTCGAAGGGGGGTGCGATGCGATGGATCAAGAGCTGGTTTTGGTCGTCAGTTCGAGAAAGCGAGAATTGGGCCCAAACGATAATCCGCGTGCTCGGCAACCTCCTTCGCATCGCCTTCACCGCTGTTCTTCTTCTGATTGCGGTCGGCCTCGTGGGTTACTATTGGAGTGAGCGCAGACCATTCGATGCACGACACAAAGTCACTGCAAGCGTCGAACACCGTGACCACTCCTCCGTCCGGAACAGCGATGGTGATAAGTATTGCACAGAGGGTTATCCACTTATCACGATCATACGAAATGAATCGGAACGCACCGTCGCATCACTTACGATCAATTTGAGTGGACGCGAACGCGCCTCAGTCGAGAACAAGTTAAGCTGGCGTGAAAGTCGGATTGATTGGACCTATGTCATACCGCCAGGTCATATATATACGACATGCTATAGGACAGGTGCAGAGCCGCGTGAGGATGACCTGATATATTCAGGCGAAATGCGGCTAACCTCAGTCAAATTTATCGATCCGGAACCATGGATGTTCGAAGAATCGCGCGCAGTCGAGATCCGTGAGGCGTAATAGATAAATCCACACGGAATGCGGTCAGCAGCCTCGCCCGACCTGCTCAATCCGACTTCCGCACCCCAGCCGCGACGTCTCGCCCCCGATAAAGGACCGCCAAGATCGTGACCGTTGCGGTCGCCTCGTCGACCCGAAACGCGATCGTCACGGTGCGCCGCCAGCCGACGATCCGCAGTCCCGGTCGAAGATCCTCTCGCAAGGTTCCGCAATTGGGGGCGACCTGGAAGCTGTCGATATGGTCAAGCAGACGCTGAATGAAGGAGTTCGCGACAGCCGCGTCGGACGCGCCCCGCGATCTTGTCGCGTATTCCAGCAAGGGTCGCTTGCGGCGGCGCGGTCGAGCGTAACGCGGTAGCGCCTCACTCAGGACAATCCGCGCAGCGTCCGGCGGGCTTCGTCCACGCTCACGGCGCGCGCAGGGTCGGCCGCGGCGGCGTCATAGCGGCTCACGACGACATCGCGCAGCCGGCTTTCGAGGACCGGATCGTCGCCAAGAGCGTAGTCACTCAACACGGCGGCGAGCGCCGCTTCGGGCGTATCGTATCCGCCTTCGCGCATCAGGCGCTGCATGGTTGCCGCAGCGTCGCCCGTGAGGCGCAGGGTGACATCGGTCATGGCACCAACCTTATACCTCGCATGCGCGGCTGCAAGACACGGCCCCGCGATGCGCAAGTGGTCTCTGTGAAGGGGGGTCGACAAAAATGAGCGCAAGACCCCATGAACCCGCCGGCCGGGCGCCTGTATGGCGCGCCGCCCTCCTCCTCGCAAACGCGGCCGCACGGTGCGGAGCAATGACGCGCGCGGGGACGCCCTGCCGCGCGCCAGCGATGAAGAACGGCCGATGTCACAAGCACGGCGGCGCGTCGACCGGTCCGCGGACCGCCGAGGGAATCGCTGCCATTCGCGCGGCGCAATGGAAACACGGCGCCCGCGGCAAGGCCGCCGCCGACGCCCGTCGGAGTGCACGTGCGACGCTCGAAGACATCGCCCAGTTAGTGGTCGAACTGAACGCGTCGGCGCGCTGACGCGCAGCGATACAAGTTGGAAGCCGTCACAATAGCGAGGAGGCCGAACAGGCGGTTTGAGATCAATGCGCAGTCCCCTGTCTTGTTCACACCTGAAGTTAGAGCGCTCGATGTGGTTTCCGGGACCGTTGTTCCGGTCGGCTAACCGCCGGTCGTCGACCGAGACTGCCATGGGGCCGCTCGTGGTTGTAGCCAGCGAGCCATCGCGGCAAGTCGGCGGCGCGCGCCGCGGTGCTTGGATAGGCGAAGGCATAAGCCCAGGCGCGCGTCAGCGTCTGGATGAAGCGCTCGTCCTTGCCGTTAGTATTGGGCGTGTAGGGACGGATGCGCAGATTGCGCGCGCCGACGGCTTCCATCGTGCGGGCAAAGACCCTCGAGATGTAACCGCAGCCGTTGTCTGTCATCACCCGCGCGACGTTCACGCCGCGCGCCCGGGGACTCTCGTGAGGCATTGACCGTGCTTCGAGGGGCGGCCCTTGACCGCGTGGGTGGTCATTGAGGAGTGAGAGGCGCACAACACCCACTAACGGGCCTTGGCTAAGGCCGCTGAGGCGCTTGCGCGCCACCTATGTGCCACCTAATTCGGGATGCCGCGACAGCGCTTGGCATCTAACTATTTGAAAACATTGGTCGGAGCGGCAGGATTTGAACCTGCGACCCCCGGTCCCCCAGACCGGTGC
>CAZDET010000097.1:6796-13930 GCA_964504335.1 uncultured Saprospiraceae bacterium | reverse complement strand
GATAGTGGGCAGCGATCGGCCATTATTGACGTGCTCTTCGAAGCATTCGATTGGGAGTTTGAACTGGGCGGATACGGTCTGATGGACGATGTCCCGGAGGAGTTATTCACCCAACTGACGGATGCGGAACGCGCCGCATTCAAGGACAAAATTAGAGAACGATTGTCGGCCAATCCGTACCAGGACTTGGAGAGTAGCAACTGGTACAAGTCGTCTTGGAGCAATTTACTGCTTCAACTCGAACAGCAATTTGCCACGCCCGCAGAAATCGAATCCCTCCTGCGTGCTGCCGGGGCCTACCTCGATTTATTTTACCACCTCGTAGATCAGCAACGCGTTGAAGAAGCTCTGGAAGTGTTGGCCGAGGACCTTCGACCCACCGGTAATTTGCGGTTCGAAATCGGCCGGTGGCTAGAACGGGCCGGCTACCCGGCAGAAGCCTTGCAATTGGTGCATTCGATGGAAAGTGCGACCCAGCAGCCCGACGTGCTTCAGTGGTTGCTGCCTCGGCTGGAGCGCAGCGGGGACCGCCGGGCCGCTTTCCGGATTGCCCGCCGGCTTTGGGAGTACCTGCCCAGCCTGGAAATTTACCTCCAACTCCGGGAATTGTCGGAAAATCCGCAAATCTGGGAATCCTTACGAACGGAACTCCGCCGGGAGTTGCTCGAAGATCGCGGCCCCGGTCGCCTGAGGGCGCTCATCCACATCCTCCTGCACGAAGGTTCCTGGGAAGATGCCTGGGAGCTGGTGGAAGGTGCCTCCCCGGCAATGTATGGCCGGCAACCAAATTCCCTTAAGGAGGAAGTAGCCCGCGCCACCGAATCCGTCTTCCCCGACCGGGTGCTTGCCTACTACCTGGAGCAGGCCCACCACAGGATTGACCACCGCAACCGAACGGAATACGCCGTGGCTACCAACTACCTGCTACGGGCCAAAGCCCTGTTGCAGCAGCAAAACCGGGCACGGGAATGGACCAACCTGTACACAGAACTCCGGGTGCAATACGCTCGCCTGCCGGCCCTACTGGATGAAATGCGCAGCGGTGGCTTGTAAGCGAGCAGCCGGAAGACCCGCCCGAACGAGAAAGCCCATCCAGGCATGCGTCCTGGACGGGCTTTGAGTGGTGGTCTCGCTAGGAATCGAACCTAGATCTCAGGCTCCGGAAACCTGCATACTATCCGTTGTACTACGAGACCGTACCCTTTTTCTAAGGAATCGCAAAGATACAATGTCTCGACGGATTTTGCAATGGCCGGCTTCGTGCACCAACGTCAAATTTCCCACTGTTGGGGGGACTCCCCGTATAAGCTGGCCATTTACCGGGAGGCGGAAACCGGAAACTTACATGCGGACACAAAAGGAGAAAGTTTTGCGTTTAATCATTTGAGGTTATGGCCATAACCTGCCGATCAATTCTCCGGAGCTCAAGGGAATAAATTAATCCCTTTACCTTAGCCTCAACCCGAATTTTAACGTCAAGGAATGATTACCAGTTGGATCAAATACGTGAACCGGTTCGGCCCGCTGGCGGGATCGCGCCTGTTTTACCAAATCCGGTACGGCGGGGCCGGGCGGGTAGTGGTGCCGGGCCACGGACAGCCTGTTTTCCTGCGGCCGCATACTTCCGACGGGCCGACCTTCGAGCAAGTACTGGTGGATGAGGAGTATCAACTGGTCGATCGGCTGCGGGCGGTCCGGCCAGTGCGAACGATCATTGATGCCGGTGCGAACGTTGGGATTACCTCGGCCTACTTCGCCACGCAGTTCCCGCAGGCGGAGATCGTCGCCATCGAACCGGATGCGGGAAATTTTGAACTGCTGCAGCGCAACATCCAGGCGTATCCGAATGTACACGCCCTGCAAACGGGCTTGTGGAATCGCCCCTCCAGCCTACAGATTGTCGATGCGGGTTATGGCCACTACGGATTCATGGTTGAAGAGGTGCCCGATGATACGCCCAATAGTTTTCAGGCCACCTCCATTAATGCTATCCTGGAGGAACGCGGCTGGGAAACCATCGACATCCTCAAAATGGACATCGAAGGCAGCGAGCGGGAGGTGTTTGAACGCCATTACGAATCGTGGCTGCCCCGCACCAAGTGCATCTTCATCGAATTGCACGACCGCAAGCGCCGTGGTGCGAGCAAAGCCGTATTCCGGGCATTGGATGCGTATAATTTCAGCTTGTCCGTACGCGGCGAACTGCTCGTTTTTTTAAACGAAGATCTGGCCGAATCGAACAATAGCCAATGACTTACGATCTGGATACTTTCTGGCATTCCGTGCAGCTAGATGGGCAATACGCCTCCGTACCCGGGGGCAACGTCACGCTCTACGGCACTTGCTACGCCCTGATGGGGCAGTACTACCTGGGGCAACTCAACGAACTGCCGGAGGCCGCCAGCGATTTCATCCTGGGGACGCAAGACCCGGAGAGCGGGCAGTTTATCGGTCCGGAAATCCAGGAGTTTCCCGTCGACCAACGCGAACACCTCCTTCATCATCTAGCCTGCACGGTATTGCCGTTGCTACAGCAGTTTGAAGTACGGCCCCGCCATCCGCTGCGCTTCGCGCACGCCTACTGCGACCTCGATTACCTCCAGCAGTGGCTCGACCAGCGGGACTGGCGCGTCGCCTGGCTAGAGGGGAATAATTTGTTGTTTATCGGTCAGCTGCTGGTCTACCTGCGGGATGTCGAGCAACACCCCGGTGCCGCCGCGGCGCTGCAGCGGTGGTTCGACTGGCACGATGCCGAAATGGACCCATCCTCCGGTTTGTGGGGGACCAACGGCTACTGCTCGCCCTTTCAGGCTATGTGCGGCGGCTACCATCAGTTGCTCGTCTATTACTACGAGCAACATCCCTTGCCGTACCACAAGGCACTGGTGGACACCACCCTGACGCTGCAGCACTGGGATGGCGGCTTCGCGCCTACCGGAGGCGGCGGAGCTTGTGAGGATGTGGATGCAGTGGACATACTGGTCAATTGCTATAAGCTTTTCGACTACCGGCGGGCGGATATCCGTTTTGCGTTGCGCAAGACCTATCAGCTACTTCGGAATATCCAGCAGCCCGACGGCGGTTTTCCCTACAAGCGCAATCAGCCGCAAGACCATATGGGGATACCGGCTACGCGGGCGGGCCGCAACGTGTCGACGGCCTTCGCTACCTGGTTTCGGCTCCACACGCTGGCTCTGTTGGCCGAAATCCTGACCGATGAGCCCGAATTGCAACAGATACCCTGGCGCTTCAATCGGGCATTAAGCATGGGCTGGCACCGCCCCTGGAACAAAACCGAGCATACCCTCAGCGATGCGGATCGAGGTGCCGAAGCGCAATACGCCTCCCGCTTCCGCCGGACGGCCGGCGCGAATTTGGTGAAGGGCTATTGGAAAAAAGTACAATACACCGTCGGCCTTGGACAGTAAAATCGAGCATATTCCGGCCGTCAGCGTACTCCTCTCCGTTCACAACGGGGCCCGCTACCTGCGGCCGGCCATCGATAGTATTCTCGGGCAAACGTGGACGGATTTCGAATTTCTGATTATCGACGATGCTTCCACCGATGCAACCCCCGAGCTCCTGGACACCTACACCGACGAACGCATCCGGATATTGCGCAATGCCGAAAACCGGGGGCTGACGGCCAGTCTCAACCGTGGACTCCTGGCCGCCCGCGCCCCCCTATTGGCCCGCATGGATGCCGACGATGTCGCCTACCCGCAGCGCCTCGAGCGGCAGCTCGCCTATTTCGAACGCCACCCCGAGACTATATTGTTAGGTGCTGCCTGCCGCAACGTCGATGGCGACGGCAGGCGCATTCGAATCAATCGATTGCCCGAAACCGATGCCGAACTGCGTATCTGGCAGCTCTTCCGCAACAGTTTCGTGCATCCGCTGGTGATGATGAAAACCGACCTGGCCCGCCGAGAAGGCTTCAACGAGCAGCTTTACGCCGCTCAGGATTACGATTTGTGGGTACGACTCAGTGCGCATGGACCAATCGCCAATTTACCGGAACCCTTGCTCGACTACCGCGTACACGGAGGCAGTATCAGTGCCACCAAATTGCAGCAGCAACTGGAAACAGTAACTAGGGTGCACGAACGGCAATTGCGTGCGTGGGGGGTGCAGCCTACTCCAGAGCAATTGCACATACACCGAGTGATCGGTCAGACGATGGCCCCGACCCGAATCGACGAGGCCGCTGCGCTGGCCGCCGCAGATTGGCTGAAGCGGCTAATTGCACATAACGATAAAATGCAAACGTACGATCCAGCCCTGTTCCGCTCGGTAATGCAGACCCTGTGGTTGGGCGTCTTTCAGCGAAAGCACAACCATTTGCGGCCCGATTTTTTGATAAAGCACTGGAAGCATCCGTTGCACCCATCGCTGACCGGCAAGTGGCAGATTGCACTGCATACTGTGAAAAATCTTCCGATGCTAGCGCGCTGGTGTGGCCGATAAAACCGTTTACTGATTCATGGGCGTCGTACAACGACAGAGTATCAAGGCAAGTCTGGTCGCCTATTCGGGCATTCTCATCGGTGCACTCAGCACCATTTTCCTCTATCCGGCCGTGTTGAGCAAGGCGGAGTATGGCCTGTGGCAGACTCTACTCAGTCGTGCGCTCCTGCTTTCTACCTTCCTGTTGTTTGGGGCGGCGAATATGGTGATCCGCTACTTCCCCCGCTTTCGCAGTGAGGAGCAGCAGCACCACGGCTACCTTGCCTTTCTACTGCTGATTCCCTTGGTGGGAGCGGCCTTGTTGGCGCTGGTTTTTCTGCCGCTGCGATCGTACTACGAATCCTACCGGGCGGCCCAGGAGCCGTTGCTGCAGCAATACCTCTGGATCGTATTTCCCCTCGGCCTGATCATGGCGCTCAACACGATCTTATATTACTACCCCAAGAATTTCATGCGCATCACGGTGCCCTATTTGTACGAGCAGGTCGTCGTCAAGCTGGGGCAAATTGCGTTGGTTCTATTCTTCTTTTACCAACTGATCCGGCAGGAATGGTTGTACGCCGGGCTGCTGGTGGTGTTCGGTATCCCCACAGTGGGATTGCTGCTGTACATTCGGCGCTTCGGCCACCTGCGGTGGCGCGTCGATTGGTCGGTGTTTACTCGGCCCTTGCGTCTGGAATTGCTCTCCTTTGGCTTTTTCATGTGGATTGGCAGTTTTGCGGCCTCCATCCGAACCAACCTGGCTTCGGCCATCCTGCCCGATTTGATTGGGGAGGGCGGATTGGAGGAAACGGCTGTCTTTGGCATTGCCTTTTTTATTGCCATCGCTATTGCCATTCCCGGTCGTTCCATCGAAGCGATTCTTTCTGCGATCACCGCCGAGGCGGTGCAAAAGGAACGCTGGGGCGAGGTGCGCGACTTGTACCAACGCGCTGCCAAACATCAATTCCTGATTGGCATGCTGCTGTACGGTGGGGTAGTGGTGGTAGCAAATGACCTCTTTGCCCTCATGCCAAATGGTGAGAAATACCTTGGCGGTATCGAGATCATTTACATCATCGGTGCGGCATCGCTCATCGATCTGGCGACCGGCATCAACTCCCAAATCTTGAGTCTGAGCCGCTACTACCAGTGGGATCTGTGGTTTGCGATCGTGCTGGGCATCGTGCAAATCGGCTTGCTCTACCATTTTGTGGGCCACTGGGAATGGGGCATTATCGGCGCCGCCTGGGCCTACTTCATTTCCCTGACCGTCTTCAATTTACTCAAGCTGGGTTTTCTCTGGATTCGCCTGGGGATGTTGCCCTTCAGCGGCAAAATGGGGCTCATTCTGCCATTGGCCATTGGGGGCATCCTGCTGGTATCTTGGCTACCGCTGGTGCTGCCGCCTTTCTGGAGCCTTCTCCTGCGCGGCGGGCTGTTCACCCTTCTGTTTGGTGCGGGTACCCTGCTGCTCGGCATTTCCGAGGATGCCAATCGCTTATTTCAACAACTGATTGCGTACATTCGACCCCGTTCGAAGTAATTAGCTGCTCATGTCTACTGCGCGTATCTCGATCCTGATTTGTACCTACAACCGCTCCGAATTTGTGCGGAGCTGCCTGGAATCCCTGACCACGCAGACGGTCCCAAGGGAGGAATTTGAAGTCCTGGTGGTCAATAACAACAGTTCGGACGATACCCTGGAAGTAGCTGAAAGCTTTCGGGAGGCCTTTCCCCACTTCGCGGTCTATACCGAATCCCGGCAGGGCCTCAGCTACGCCCGCAACCTTGCCTTCCAGAAAGCCACCACCAAGTGGCTCTGCTACCTCGACGACGACGCCAGGGCCGCTCCCGACTTCGTCGAACAGGCCCTCTACACCATCGACCACACCGACTATCTCTTTTTCGGTGGCTACTACACCCCCTGGTATAAATACGGCAAGCCCTACTGGTACAAGGACGCCTACGGCAGCAACGTGATGCCGTTCACTACCATCACCACTTTGCCCAAGGGCGAGTACGTCTCCGGCGGCATCATGGTGATGCGCAAAGACCTGCTGGAACGCTACGGCGGCTTCGATCCCGATATCGGCATGATCGGCAACAAAGTCGGCTACGCCGAAGAAACCGAATTACAAGTGCGTCTGCGGCAGGAGGGCATTCCCATCGGCATCAACCCCGATTTCCGCATGGACCACGTCGTCGCCACCTACAAACTCGAACTGGATTGGTTTTTCAAAGCCGCTTATGCCCTTGGCCGCGATCGCGTGACGAGCGGCCTCACCTCTTCCCATCCCCTCAATTTGATCGGCATAGCCCTCACTCTCATTGTGCTCACCTCCATCGATGCATTGCGCAATTCCTTCCGGCTCCTCGGCTCGGATTATTATCTTCAAAATTGGCTCATCGATTCCTTCCGCAAAGCGGCCAAGCGAGTGGGGATGCTGTATACGGCGCTGAAGTTGATAGCGAATGATGAATTTATCAATGAGTCAATTTGATAACGAGTCGATGTGCCAATTGGATATTCTGATAGATGGGCCGGTGAGTTAATGTGCCAATTAAAGTTAATGGTAATTCTTGTTAAGTATCTAATTTTTAGGAGTAAATAAATGCCAGATTAATAAAATACAAAAATGGTAAAGTACTAATATGCAATACATCGTAGAAACGAATCCCAAAATA
>CAZDET010000097.1:0-6696 GCA_964504335.1 uncultured Saprospiraceae bacterium | reverse complement strand
ACAAAAATGGTAAAGTACTAATATGCAATACATCGTAGAAACGAATCCCAAAATACTCGAGAAATTTCTACTCAGCTATATAGCATCCATGATCGGTGTGACTCAAACCCGACTGAGCAGGATCAGAAAAAAGTCGTAAGCACTCAAGGTTTTTCAACAAATGTAAAAGGATAGTACTTCTGGAAATGTAAAATTTGCATTATCAAACACAAAAATTTTACATTATGAACTATTTATTTACATTGAAAACGTTAATCACATCCTTAATCTTAACGATAGTTGCTTATTCATCATTTGCCCAATCCGCCCGAACCGAAGTAGAAATTATCCAGGAGGCTTTCGGTTTGGATAAAAAGGTAGCAGTTGCCGACTTTATGGAATTAGGGGAAGCCGCTGCAAGTTTCTGGGAAATTTACAATGAATACGAAGCAGAACGTAAGGAACTTGGGACAAATCGGATCCAAATTATAGCAGATTACGCTAGAAGCTACCCAACCATTTCTGATGAAGAGATTCTGATGCTTTTCAAAAGGACCAAAGCACTTAAGAAGTCATTCGCTAAACTTCAGGAAACCTATTTCAATCGAATGAGAAAAGAAGTTGGCACCAGCATAGCTGCTCAGTTTTGGCAGTTGGAAAGCTATTTTAATGCGATGATACAGGCTGAAATTTATTCACAGATACCATTTATTGGTGAAAATCTGGATGGAAATTAATTCAGTGATTTAAAACAATATGATGTCGTTTTCTTTGCTGGAGGTTGGGGGGCAGCATACGACATGGCTTCCGAAATGGTGGCGGAAAAGTATCTGAAGCCTATTGTAATTCCGATGTTCTTGTTGGTAGTACATGCCATGTAGCATTAGCCTTCACAGAAGGTGCCTGTTTATGATGATGAAGGTATCGGTTTGGCAGCGGCTAATAGCTCAGCTTATTATTTAGGGGATTTTAAAATTGTAAAAAACAATATCCCACTGGGTGACAATAAATGGTACGTGTACAATCTTAAAACCAACCCTGGAGAAACGGAAGATATTTTTACAAACTATCCGGAAGAATTTCAGGAAATGCTTGCAGCATACGACACTTGTGCAAAGTCTGTCGGTGTGATTGAAATGGAAGAAGGATACGCGGCAGAATCGGTAGTTGAGAAGAAATCTGCCCTAAAAATACTGAAGAATAATGCTATTTATATTCTGACATTCCTACTGCTTATTATAGGGTTATTGGTGACTGTGGTAAGTAACCTTCTTTGACTACTTCTAGTAATCTTTTTAACCTAATGATAATACTTAGTGCACATTTAATCTTTGGAAGGGAAGGGAAGTTCAGGTCGCAAGTGGGCTTGAATGATTGTCTTAATTGCAAAATAAAAACATGCCTGTCATGAAAAAACTTATTTTATTGGTTGGGTTGACTTTCGGCATTTGGGCAACGGGAATTGCCCAAGAAATCCGTCTTAATGGTTACTCCGGTTATGTCTTTGATGACCAATTCGAAACCTTCAATAGTGATGTTAGTTTTTTCAGTGGAACCATTCGTGGCGGATATCAATGGGGAGTAGGTGTGGAATTTCTTCCTAGTGATTATTACGGGCTCGAATTAATATATTACCGACAAGACACCGAAGTACCCGTGAATTATTATGACCGTTTTCTGGTGAGTCGTAGCTTAGATGCTAGTATCAATTATGTAATGGTAGGTGGGATACGTTATGCTGGTACGGATCGGGTTCAAGCTTATTTCAGTCCAATGGCGGGTTTAGTCATTTACGACAACAAAGACCCTCAACTCAATGAACCTAATAGTAATACCAAATTCGCATGGGGAGCAAAGCTGGGTGGTAATATTTGGGTGACAGACAATATTGGGCTCAAAATTCAAACGCAGTTAGTATCTGCCGTCCAGGCTATAGGTGGAAGTTTTTACGTTAGCACAGACGGATCCGGTGTAGGTGTTAACAGTTTTTCTACCCTTTGGCAATTTACTATAGGAGGAGGAATTACCTACCGTTTTTCCCGTGAATAGCACCGACTTAGTCAACTTTCAATTCCTTTATGATCTTGATAAATCTATCTCAGCAGACTTCAGCACAGTATATACCCAAAACGAGGTGGTTTAGCTTCGCTACTACTTCTTGGTAAGCGAGCAGAACGACTTTTTTTGAATCAGATCCAAGCGTAGGCCCACGAAGCAAGGGGCAGGGGCCCTCTGCTAAAGTAGTATCGACGAGGCTTTTAACGCCGAGTTCGGTCAAAGATAGGCGAAGTCCCAAATCACTTTGGTTTGGGTCTATTACGGAATTCATCCATCAAATAATACTCCATCCGATGAAAAGCTGCCTTTTGTTAATCGGGGTTTTATTTTCAAGTATTTGTTTATCCGCACAGCACGAAGCACATTCAAAGGCTGATAACCAAGAAGATGAAACTACCCATACGGGTGCTGAACATAAATATAAAATTGCACTGGCTTTAGGATACAGTCACATTCCAGCCGCTTTTGAGGTAGGGGAAGGAGAGGAATCGGTGTTTGTCCCCAGCATAGGATTAGATTTTTTCTATTTCTGGAACCATAAATTCGCACTTGGAATGGTAGCTGACTTGGAATTGGCGGAATATGTTGTAGATTTCAATCGGGAGAACCTAAATCGGGAGCGAGCTTTTATATTGGCTTTAATCGGGGCTTATGAAGTATCGCCCCATTGGGGACTTCTATTTGGTGGTGGGGTCGAATTTGAAAAGCACAAAAATTTGGCGGTAGTTAGATTAGGAACTGAATATGAAATAGAACTGGATAAAGGATGGGGGATCTGCCCGTCCTTGTTTTTTGATATTAAGGAGGAATTCAGTGTTTGGGGCTTAAATGTGGCTATCGGAAAACGTTTTTAGGGGAAAAATGCATAATTCAGAATATCCTTCGTTGACAATTTTTGTGGTCGACACAAAACCGATGGCCGAAATTGTACTGAACGCATAAACGCTTAAACTTTTACCCATTGACTATCGACTTTCAGCCATTTGGACACATACCTCGTTATTTTAAAAATCCATTGACAGGAGAGATGTTGGAATTTGAGCGTGTCTGCACAGAGTATGAAGAAGGTGAAAAATTTAGTTGGACAGGTAAACTCAATTCACATGGAATGACAGACAATTATATATATTCTTTGGAATCAACGGAAAATGGAACTACTATTTTCAAACAAGAAGATGGCATTCATGGACCATATGGTTGTCCTCTTAAAACTGCTTGATCCCGATAGATTATCCAAGGCGTTTTATTTTTTCTTACATTTACTTTTGGTTTCTTTTTCGGCCCTTTGTTGTCAGCAATATCCAAGAAGTATGCAGCGATACCCAAATGCGGCTTCAATGAAACGCGGCGGAAATAAAGTCGGGATATTAAAAGTGAAACAAAAGGCCAAAGTACCAAAGTGCCAACATGCGATTGGTCGGTTGCGAATCGGATCTGGCTGTCGTAGGTGATCAGAGATTGTCGATCTCTTTCTTGGTCAGCCCAGTATACTTCTTGATTTTAGCGGTGGGTTCTCCGTTAGTTTTCATAGTAGCTGCAAAATCCAGGATTTGATCTGCTCGCCCTTGTTCGTAAGCCGAATCAATTAACTCCTTGATTTGACCGATACTGGTGGAAAGGTCTTCCAACATCCCTTCTTCATAAGTTTCTTCCCCATCGAACTGGGTATTCGCCCACTGAAGGGCCGCCGGATATTCGAGCCATATATTGGCCGCTTCGTTGAGGTAAACCACCGCTTCATTTTCATCCCCCCAACTGTAATACGCCGGCATTTCGTCCGGCATTTCTTCGAAACCCAATAAGAAGGGGATCACGTATGGGTTGGCCTCCTGTGCTTCCTCCAATGCCTGATTGGCTTTCTCGGAGGCTCCCTGCTGTTTAAACAAGTACAGGGCATAGGTGAACAACCAAAGTGCGGAGCCCTCATCCGGATACAGTTTGACCAGTGCTTCGTATTCCGCAAATCGATCCATCCACACCAATAATGAGGCGTAGCGATAGCGGATTCCCTGATTATCATTGGGATTCAATTCGATCATTTCGGCAAACTGGGCAATGCTTTCATCGTGTTTGCCCGCCGTATACAGGCATTCGGCATATTCCGCCTTGGCGCGCATGTACGGTCGGGTTTGATGGAAACCCCAGAAATGCCCTTTTAATTCTCCGAATTCTTTTTCTCCGATTGCCCTGCGGCCTGCCTCCATTCCCTGTTCGTAAAATTTCAGTGCCTTGCGTACGTTTCGTTCTAGCCCTCCCAAAAAAGAATAGGCGTCCGCATTGTCGGGGTCGAGTTCGAGGGCTTTCTCGGCGAGTTTTCTGCCTTTCGCTTTGGTGGTAGCATCGTAGGCTTCTTGCAGTACCGCACTGGATTCCTCTTTTTTGCTCATTTCACCGCCTGCTTTGGGTATAATGTCATCGATTTTCTTGCCCACCATTTGGTTCAGGAACGCCTGCAACTCCTCGATCGTCTTAAATTGCTGGTCATCCACGTGGTCGTATAAGCGTTTCAGATCCTGCTCGAGGTTTTTCTTGTTGGGGGATTTATTCTTTGCCATAGGTCTGTTGTTTTCTCGATAATCAAGTTACGCAAATTCGATGAAGACACCATATGGTCACTGCAAACTCTGCCAAGTCAATGAGCCAATTGGATATTCTGATGCTATGATGTTCTAATGTGCTGATGTACCAATGTGTTAATGAAGTGATTTAAACGTTTTCGAAAGCTCGTCAGGCCAATTACCCAAAGGGTTTGGGCTGTCGAGTGGTGAATTGGATGTTCTGATGCGATGATATTCTGATAGATGTGCCAATGCGCTAATTTGCCAATAAAAGCTTCCGCTTCAATGAAACGCTGCTGTAGTAAAATCGACATATAAACCGTAAGACTAAAGTACTAAAAGACCAAAGTACCAAAACAAAGACTCACCGTCGAAGGGAGAGATCGGTAAACCAGGAAGTACTTTCCATATCCGTATTATCCGTATCCACCATGATGCCGATGGCGGAGACGGGCATGGGCGTACCCCCAAAGCATTTTTGGTAATCTGCCAGGAGGTTGCGAGATTCCTGGTGCCACTGGCCTACGGTGGAGGTTTGATCGCGCAGTACCATGATTTTTACATTGTCGGCGTAGGGGCTGGGGAAAATCGAGTTGGCCTTCGCATCCGACGCCCAAACGTAACAAATGACGCTGAGGCGTTTTCGATTGAGCCACGAGTATTCTCCAAAGGCTACGTATACCCGGCCCACGAAATCATCTCCGTTTTTTTTCATTTCCATGCGGTTGCGGAGGTAGTGATCCGTTTTCCAGCGCCAGCTCAGTTGGGTTCCTTTTTGGGGGATGATCTCGATGTCTCTCCACAGGCCCGTCGCTGAATTTTTACTTTCTATTTTCAGCGCTCGGTCTGTGCCGTTTTGGACAACTTCAAACGTATTGGCCCGCAGCGTAAAGGATTTTCGCCGCCAGTGATCGCGCCAATCGGCATCGAAGTGATCGAATAGGTTTTCGGGCGCGGATTGACCGTGTAGCTGGGTAAGACTTCCCAGGCATAGGAAAAGGATTAGGGGGTACAGGTAGTGGTTCATACCACGAAAACTGTTGGGGGAAGGATTGGTTGGTTTCTGCCCGGTGGAGGTGAAGGAATGTGTCGTCCTCTGGATAATTGCCTACTCGGCGCTACCTACGAGTTGAATAATCAAGCCAAAGCTATTTCTAGAGATAAACGACCTACAGGTAGCACAGAACAGTTGCAGCATCTATTCCATTCTCTTAGTAATCAATCGAATTTGCCCCATGTGATTGGCCTGATGCTCCATGACGTGGTACCAAGCCCAGTGGTTATTCATCGAACTCCCTCTTACCATTGCTTGAAACCATTCATCATCTTTGGTTTTCAATAGCCGAAGGGTTTCCGCTCGCACCTCATCCCAGATACGGAGATAGTATTCGATGGGTTTACCCTTAATCGTGGCTCGTGCAGTTGCTCCCAGGTTCAAGGCCATTTCCCATTTTTCTCTTTCCGCTCGATTAAATCCCCGATTTTCAAAAGTATACACCTGATAGTATTTTTCGGTGGCGGCCAAATGGAGGATGAGGGCACCAATTCGGTTTGCCTTTTCATCCAATAAGAAATCGGTTTCGGATTCCGTTAGATTGGCTACGCTATTGGTCACCCTTCGTTTCAGATCCTCGAGCATAGCGACCGTCGTTCCGATTTGCGGCGAATAGCCTTTGGGCGGTTTAATGGTATTTTGGCCGGTTAATGGCGAATCACCACAAGCGAGCAGAGTTATCGATAGCGCAAGAAGTTGGATGGTGTATTTCATGGTTCTTATTGTGACGACAATTGATTCAATAGGTCTTCAACCGGCTCTTCATAATCCAATCTCTTTAGTGGATGAAAAATAATTAATATTTTTCGGCTCTTCTCGAAATATGCTCATACAGTCTATTACGCGCATTGAAGGCACTCTGCTACAGCAATTTTTCCATATTACACAGTACCAAATCTCCTTTCCTGAATCTGATCGTATAACCTTACGTAATCAGGATGCTCGGTGTGCATGAGCCGATCCCAAAACCTGAAGTACAAGCCGTAATTGCTGCGAAATTTGGAATGATGCATATTGTGGTGGGTAGACGTATTCACGATTTCAAAT
>CAZDET010000096.1:0-15130 GCA_964504335.1 uncultured Saprospiraceae bacterium | reverse complement strand
AGCCGCGTGCGTTGCGCACGCCTGGGCTGCCTGCAGCCCTCGAGGTTGGCAGGTAAGGTGGGTGGGCCGTCTTATATATACCCACCCACATGGTGTCCGGCGCCCCAAACCCAGCCACCGGCCGGAGGGCCGAGGGGCCAAGCTATGCCCTGCCGGGCGGAGTTGTTGCCTCAGGTATTTGATGTGTTTGCCCTATGAACAGACGATGAGACTGTCAGGTCAATTTCATAGAATCAACGAACCAAAGGACCAATTGTAATCAATTCACCGCTGCCAGGGCATCGATCAGCCCCCAGCCGAAGTTGCCGTCTCTGCCGGGGTAGAAGCTGGCTGATTGTTTGAGGCGCTCCACCACCTGGTCGCGATTTTGGTTGGGATTGGTGGCCCAAACCAATGCGGCAATACCGGCCGTTGTGGCGGTGGCGGCGGAAGAACCTCCTACGTAGGAGGGCTGATTGCCGCTTCGGGCCAGGGTAAGCGATGTCCGGTCGGTGTCGTTGCGTCGTTGCATGGCGATCACGAAATCCACTTCGCGGCCATCGTGGCAGGTGTTGCAGCGCTGCATGGGCGAGCCTTCCCGGATGCCGGTCACCGCTACCGTTTCGGGCCGATTGGCCGGAAAAATGACGCCCCACCAGCTCGTCCAGGAAAGGGAAGTGCCGGCAGCGGCGAAGATGAGCTTTCCGCGATTGTAGGCATAGCGCAGGCCATCCTTGACCGTCCCGCTAGAAAATACATCGCCGATCGACATGCTGATGATCTGTACATCGGAGCGGTTGCCGGCCAATACCAGGGCATCTTTCACCCCCCGCTTTTCGCTAGACCCATTGACGATCACATCGCTGGTGCCACGCACCGTAACCAGGTCGGCTTTGTAGGCTACGCCAACGGTGGCCCCGCCGTTGCCGCGTGGCCCGGCGGCCAGTCCCGCCATTTGCGTGCCGTGCCCGCAGCGGTCGTCGGGGCCGTCGGGGCGCGAATTGAACCACCCGCCGGCGTAGGTGCCGAAGCGATTGATGAATCGATTGCCACTCTGACCAGCGGTGAAGCCGCCCTGGAGGTTGAACTGATCGTCGTCGGAGCCGGTGTCGATTACGCAGATGCCGATGTTGTCGCCCTGGCTGACATTCCACGCACTTGGAATATTGGAAAGGTTGAAGTTCCAGGGAATCTTAGCATTCGGGCTGGTGTTCGTAAAATCAGCCGAGGGGATACTGCCCGCCGGGCTGATTCCGCAGCCGGAATCGCTTCGGCCAACGACTTCCTGCGGTTGGTAGTTGGTGGGTTCCACGTAGCGCACGTCTGGACGGGTACGTAAGCTTTTCAGGAGATCGGGGTGCAGTATCCGCAACTCGATGATGGGCAGCACGCCGTCCTCCGGTGCCACGAGTAGATCTTCCTCCGTTCGGGTATCGTCGGGCAGGAGGCGGTTGGTTTCTTCGAGGATGAATGTCATCAATTCGTCGCGCGTGGCCTTCCAGTCTCCCGATTGCACATCGATTTGGTGAATCCGATCGTCGATGTTTTCAAAACCGACGGGTTGGTATCCGATGGCGGCTTCGTATTCGCTTAGAGCCAGGGCACTGAATACCATTCGGTCGGAAGCAGCGTTCCAGTCGAAAACCTGATTGGTGGTTTGCAGGTGTTGTTCTACGCGTTTGTTTATGGTGGCGCGATCGAGTAGAGGGTCATTCACATTCGGTTCCAGTGCTTCTTGCGAACAGGCGGCCAATAGGAAAAGAAGGCCCAAAAGGCCCAGGCGTACAAACGTGCGATTCATTTGAGCAAGTAGTTAGTTTCTCTAAATTGGATTTCGCACGGAATCTACGATGTATAATTTGGAAATAAGCCTTTTTTTTGGTGTTTTATTAGGTTTAGAAGAGCTGTGGTGAAATGCGTCAATGCCGTCTTCGACGTGCTCTAATTCTTTTATAATGTAAGATGGAAATGCTGTAAATGAATAAAGGTCATTGGTTCAACCACCCCACCACCTCAAAAACGATCGTACCCCTCCCGTTCCAGTCGATCGATTTTCCGATCAACGCCTTCGGCCAGTTCGCGCTTGTAGTCCAGAATGCGTTGCTGGATTTGCGGATCGCTCGTGCCAAGGATTTGGGCGGCCAGGATGCCGGCATTTTTGGCTCCGTTGAGGGCAACCGTAGCTACGGGTACCCCACCGGGCATCTGGAGGATGCTCAGCACGGAATCCCAGCCATCGATACTATTCCTCGATTTGATCGGTACCCCAATGACGGGCAAGGGGGAGAGCGACGCGACCATGCCCGGAAGGTGGGCGGCACCTCCGGCACCGGCAATGATGACCCGCTGCCCACGGATGTGTGCAGATTGGGCAAATTCGAACAACCGCTCCGGCGTCCGGTGCGCCGATACAATGGTTACTTCAAAGGAAATGCCTAAGGACTTCAATACATCGGCCGCCTCCCGCATGACGGGAAGGTCGGAATCGGAGCCCATGATGATGCTGATCATAAGTGTGGAGTGTGAAGTGTGGAGTGTCAAGATCATCACTATTCACTCCTCACCATTAATTAATGGGTTGTACGGCCGCCAGGCCCTCACTGAAATCGCGTACTTCTCCCTGGCGCGGACGGATGACCATTCGGCCCGAGAGGTTGATGAAGCCCGTTCCCTGATCGGCGGTGGCGACGCGGGCCAGGCCATTTCGAAAGGGATAAACGAGGCCGTATTGAGCGGGGATAGCAATTGTGCCATCGGGTTGGATATAGCCCCAGCTATAGTCTTCTGAGTAGGGAGCGCGCTGCTCCTCGAAGGCATATAGTTGGATAAATTCGAAGGGAATTACCTCTTCCCCCGCCATATTAAGTGCTCCGTAGCGGCCGTTGCGTTCGGCAATCCATAGGCTATCGCCTCCCGGGATAATCTGGTCGTAGCCGAATTGGGTAATCTGTTGGCCGGCAGAATCGATGAGGGCCCACTTTTCTCCTTCGCGCACCGGAGCTCCCCGCAGGTAGAAATCATCGGCTGCTTCGAAATTCGGCTCGATGCGCCAGTTGCCGAGGGTGTCGAGGAAGCCACTCTTCCCTTCCAGCTGCGCGCGGATCAATCCCTGATGTGGTAGCCCCAGCCGGTCGTAGAGGGCCGGGATGACCATCCGGCCGGACGTATCGATGATGCCGTATTTTCCGTTGAGGCGCACTTTGGCGTAGCGCCCGTCGAACGAGGATGCCGCGTCGTAATTGGGGGCGATCACCAAACGGCCGTGTCGATCGACAAAGCCGTATTTCCCTTCGCGGCGCACCCGCGCACGATTGCTGGTGAAGTCCTGGGCTTCTTCCCAAATCGGAGCGATTATCCACCGGCCGCTTAAATCGACAAACCCGACACTATCCTGGAAGGTCAAAACGCGACCGCGGCCCTCCCGGAAGTTCCAGGCCCCTTTGTATTCGATGGGTATAACGATTTCGCCCTGTTCGTCGATGTAGCCCCATTTGCCGCCGATCCGCACGACGGCGCGGCTTTCCGAAAACGAGCGGCAATCGTCAAATTGGGGCTCGATGGCCATCCGCCCCCGTCGATCCATGTATCCCCATTTGCGCTCGGAGGGCTCGTAATCCGCCTCGGGAGGGGGTAGGGGAGGAGCCTCTTCGGCCCCCACCAGTTCCTGGGGTGCGTCGTTGCGACAGGTACTGAGCAGACCGATGCACAACAGCACCAGAATCCGACAGAAGGATCTTCGGATGGCAAGAGAAGTCATTGCGATAGCGTTTGCACCAGGATACTACTAAATATCAAAATCTACTCCCCGTTTGAGTAAGTCCGGATACCGATCTCGCACCATCCGATCGTAGGCCGCGCGGTCGAAGCTGTAGAGCGTGGCAGGGCGGTGGGCGACATTCGTTTGCTTACCGGTTTCCCGGAGTACGCCCATTTTCAAAATGCGCGTCCGGAAGTTGCGCTTGTTCAGGGCTTCTACTCCGAGAATACTCTCGTACAATTGTTGAAGTTCGCTCAAGGTAAACTGTTCGGGTAAAAGTTCAAAACCAATTGGCTGGTATCGCACTTTACCCTGCAATCGCGTCAGGGCTACTTCGAGGATCATCGCATGGTCGAAGGCCAATTGCGGCAGATTGTCAATGGTGAACCACTCGGCCTCATCGGCATCGGATGCTGCCCGTACGGGATGCTCCGACAGGTTGACGAGCGCGTAGTAGGCCACGCTGATTACGCGTCCGCGAGGATCGCGGCCCGGCGCGCCGAAGGTAAAAAGTTGCTCGATGAAGACGTCGCGTACGCCGGTTTCTTCCTCCAGTTCGCGCAAGGCAGCCGTTTCCAAATCCTCGTCCATCTCTACGAACCCTCCCGGCAGGGCCCAGGCCCCCCGAAACGGCTGGCCGGAACGCTGAATCAACAGTACGCGCAAGGCATCTCCCGCTTTGTAGCCAAAGATGATGCAATCTACCGTTACGGCCGGTCGCGGATATTCGTAGGTGAATGGCATAGTGGCAGTATTATGAAGAAAGTGCGTTGGCCAACCGTTCTTGCCGATCGTGCAGGGACATATCCATCCCAAAGGTAAAGGACGAGGCGTTTCGATTGGCATAGCGATGGAAATCCGCTGCTGCCCGTGCCTGAAGGTCCTTGAGCGACGGTGGATCGTATACAACTTTGCCGGCATCGAAGATTGGTTGTAATAGCGCTTCGCTCCGCGCGGCTACCGGCCTTGGGTGTACCTCTTCTTCATCAAAGGGTACCATGCGCTCGTCGGGCTCATCGGTATCCGCATTGGAAATAAGGCTGAACACGAGTCTGTCTTCCTGGTCGTACCCGCGCCATATCTGCTGCCTGCCCGGCAGCGAACGCTTTGCGGCGCGTTCGCTGAGCTTGATACGATCCTGCCAACGGCCCTGGGTATCCTGAATAGCCGATAGCTTGTACACGCCGGTCAGGGCGGGTTGATCGAAGGCCGTCACCAGGCGCGTACCGATGCCCCAGGTATCGATGGCTGCATCCCGTTGGAGTAGTTCGGCGATTCGGTATTCGTCCAGGTCATTGCTGGCTACAATTTGGACGTCCGGAAATCCGGCGCGGTCCAGGAGCCCTCTCGCCTCTTTACTCAGGGCTGCTAAGTCGCCGCTGTCGAGCCGGATACCCTTCAGCTCAAATCCTTTGGACCGCAACTCTGCCCCAATGCGAATAGCTCGCTGAACCCCCTCGATCGAATCATAGGTATCGACCAGAAAGATGCAATCGGTCGGAAATGCCTCGGCGTAGGCCCGAAATGCTTCCAACTCATCTTCGAATACCATCACCCAGGCGTGTGCATGGGTGCCTTTGACCGGGATGCCGTAATGCTTGCCCGCCAGGACATTGCTCGTAGCCGCGCATCCGCCAATGTAGGCCGCTCGGCTGGCAGTCAGCCCTCCATCGATGCCCTGAGCGCGCCGCAGACCAAATTCCAGTACCGCCCCACCCTGGGCCGCCTGTACGATCCGACGGGCTTTCGTAGCCACGAGCGAGGAGTAATTTACCAGATTGAGCAAGGCCGTTTCAATTAACTGGGCCTCCAAGAGGGGGGCTTCCACCCGGAGGATGGGCTCCTGTGGAAACGCAATCCGCCCCTCCGGCAGAGCGTAGAGGCTGCCGCTGAAACGCAAGCGTTGTAGATAATGCAAAAACGCCTCTGGAAACAGCGGCTTACCGGAACGGTCCCGGAGTCCCCCCAGATACTGAATATCCGATACCTCAAAGCGGAAGTTCCGCAGAAAATCGACGACCAACTCTAATCCGGCCACCGTAATGGGCTCCGCTTCGAAGGGCGGACGCCGATAGAATAAATGAAAGACCGCCGGCCGATGGTGTAGTCGCTGTTGCCAATAGCCATATGCCATGGTGAGTTGGTACAAATCAGTCAGTAGTCCGAAAGAATCGCGGTAAAAGGTCTGCAGGTGGGAGAATGGCATACAAGGCTTAGTTTAAATGTCAAACTAAGTGATGCGCTATATGTTTAGCCGTTACCGAAAAGTTAGCGACAACCGACGGGGCAACCTCCTGTCGAATTGTTACTTCTTTAAGAAAAGACGAGTCAAGTACATGTACCGTACCATCTTCCGATCTATCCTGGCGCTCAGCCTGTTGCTATTGGTTTACAACGCCGCTGACGCCCAGTCCACATCTTCCCCCATATTTGAGCGTCGCACCCGCTGGACGACCCTCGACTTCATCGACGGCGGGTTTCAGGTTGCCAGCCCCGGGCCTCTTACAGAAAAGATCGATACTGTAGCCGCGCCGGTAGGTGAATTGGTTTACCATACCTACTTCTACACGCCTCCTACCGATACCGCAGATAATGTGGTATACATGGCCAGCTACGTGGATTACCCGGCGGAAGCCCTGCACAGCGACAGTACGGAGCTGCTCGAAGAGTTTTTTGCGGTAACCATTGATGCAGCCACCGAATCCGTTCGGGGAGAATTGCTCTTTGCCACGGAGTTTGCGCTAAAAGGATATCCCGGCCGCTATTGGCGCATCGATTACCTCAACGGGCGCGCCAGTGTGCGTACACGAGCGTTCGTGGTGAAGAATCGCTACTATGCCATCCAAACGATCAGCCGAAGTGAATTGGGCATCAATCCGTCGACGGATCGGTTTTTGGATAGCTTTCGGCTGTATTAAATTATCGTCGAAACCCGTTCCTTAATCTTCTCCTCCCGGATGCCGACCAGCTCCGTATCCTCCACCAGGTGAGCAACCATATCGCCCATTTCCTGGCAGCCCAGTTCGATGATTGGGTTGAGGTCGGGCGTTCCCAGCCCCTTTTGCAGCACGCGATTGACCGCTTTGCGCACGGCGTTTGCTTCGAGATGCAACTGCAGGTAATCCAGCAGCAACGCAGCGGATAGGATGGTCGCTATTGGATTGGCAATATCGCGCCGGGCTGCCTCCGGATAGGCCCCGTGGACCGGTTCGAACAGACCAATTTTCTCGCCGAGGGAGGCCGATGGCAATAAGCCCAGCGAACCCACCAACAGGCTGCTCTCGTCCGAAAGAATATCTCCGATGAGGTTGCTGGTCAGTAGTACGTCGAAATCGTGGGGGCGCATGATCAGTTGAACGGCGGCGTTATCGGCGTACAAATACTCCAATTCAATATCCGAATAATGTAGGGCGTGCAGATCGTGCACTACCTCGCGCCAAAGTCGCCCTGTTTCCAGAACGTTGGATTTATCCACAAGGGTTAGCTTACCGCGTCGCTTGTGTGCCTCGGTAAATCCAACGTGAGCGATTCGGGTGATCTCATCGACGTTGTAGGTACAGGTATCGTAGGCATGCCGACAATCGGCGGAGCGGCCCCGTTCGCCGAAGTAAATCCCGCCGGTCAATTCCCGGACAATGAGGAGGTCGACGTTGTGGATATGGTCTGGCCGCATGGGCGATAAATGGGTAAAGCCCGGGAACGACTTCACCGGACTCAGATCGGCGTACAGCTCCAACTCTTTGCGCAGTTTCAGCAGGCCTTGTTCGGGCCGGACGGCTGCCGAGGCATCCCGGTCGAAATGCGGATGGCCAATCGCCCCGAAAAGGATAGCGTCGGCTTCCCGGCAGGCATTGAGCGTAAACTCCGGAAGCGGTTCGCCAAATTGGGCCATGGAGCTTGCCCCAATATCTCCGTAGCAGTATTCGAAGAATCGATCGAAGCGTTGCCCAACGGCATCGAGCACTTTCACTGCCTGCTGGACGACCTCCGGGCCAACGCCATCGCCCGGCAGAACGGCTATTTTTATTTTTTTGAGGTCCATGGCTCGTGCGTGTTTAGATAGGTTTGGTCAAATTACTCCTTTATGCAAGCTAAGGAAGTAATTGAAACTATTCTAACGCGGAGGCGGTACAATTTGTCTCCGAACGGCGAGTCCGAAGAGCCGCATTTAGTGAGCGGGAAATATTTCGGAAGCCATTATATAGGAAGTCTGAAATTGCTGGTAATCAATCCCTGTTTCGGTACCGCGGTCGCGAAAATAATGGACCATATTCTCCATGGGCATATTGCCGGTCAGCTCATCCTTGGCCATCGGGCAGCCGCCGAACCCCCGGATAGCGCCGTCGAACCGCCGGCAGCCGGCATCAATCGCGGCAGTGATTTTTTCCTCCCACCTGGTGGGCGTTGTGTGGAAATGAGCGCCGAATTCGCAGTCGGGATAGGCGGGAATAAGATTGGTAAACAGGTATTCGATGCTCTGAGGGGAGGCCACCCCGATGGTATCGGAGAGTTGAAAAATAGAGATGCCCAAATCGACCAGTAGTTGGATGTATCCCTGTACGGCTTCGGCGTTCCAGGGGTCGCCGTAAGGGTTGCCGAAGCCCATACTGATGTAGATGATGAGCTGGCGATCGTGCTGCCGGCACAACTCCTGAATCTGCTCGACGCGTTCGATACTTTCTTCGATGGTGGCATTGGTGTTGCGCAGCTGAAAGGTCTCGGAAATCGAAAAGGGATAACCCAGGTATTGAATCTCGGGAAAGGCCAAGGCATCGTTGGCCCCCCGGCGATTGGCAACAATTGCGATCAGTTCGGTGTCTGTATCATCGAGTTCGAGTTGTTGCAATACCTCGGCCGTGTCGCGCATTTGCGGGATGGCTTTCGGGCTGACGAAGGAGCCGAAGTCCAGGCTATGGAAACCACACTTTAACAGTGCATTCAGATAGCGGGCTTTGTCAGCGGTAGGGATGAATGTCTGGATGCCCTGCATGGCATCGCGCGGGCATTCGATCAATTTGATCATATATTGGTTAGTGCTATTGAGTACAAAACCAAAGGTTTTGCAGCGTGTTGTGTGCAGTTTGCCGTGTGAAGTGTGGCTAGCACACATTCCAAACATCACACTCCAAACCATCAAACTGCAAGACTTTTAGGCTTGCTATTAAGTAGGTGTGCCAACAAGCTTCTAAATTAAACATTTCATGATAAAAAATCGCACCTTCCTCACGGTCGTCGGCTTTCTGTTAGTTGGAATCGGTTTTCTTTCGCTGATCCTCAGCTTGGTGGGAATCGAATTTAGTTTTCTCAACTGGTTGCGTAGTTTTGGGCCTTTAGGAGCCTTTCTTGTGCGCCTGGGAATGATCCTCGGAGGGTTCATCTTGATTTATCTGGGGCAAACCGATTGGGAGCGCGAGGAGATATAACACTAAAGCGCCAGCATGAAAATTGCCGTCTTTCCCGGGTCGTTCGATCCCATCACACTGGGGCATGCCAACCTCGTGCGACAGGCCCTGCCGCTGTTCGATAAGATCATTGTGGCCATCGCCATTAATTCTCAAAAGAAGTACCTCTTCGGCCTCGATCAACGCCTGACGTGGCTGCGCTCGGTTTTCGTAGACGATGAGCGCGTGGAGGTCGATACGTTTGAAGGCCTGACGGCGCATTATTGCCAGCGCATCGGCGCAAAGTACCTGCTGCGCGGCCTGCGCAATGCCTCGGACTTTGATTACGAAAAAACGATTTCCCAACTCAACACTATCGTAGGAGAGGGGCTCGAAACCGTCTTCTTCATTAGTCCTCCCGGCTATTCCCACATCAGCTCGACCATCGTTCGCGAAATCATTAAGGGAGGTGGGGATGCCAGCCCGTTCCTTCCCGAACAGCTCCACATCGATCTGCCCCATGCCCCGCAAAACCACTGATTTCGACTGGCTGCTCTTCGACGCCGACCGCACCCTACTGGATTTCGACGCCGCTGAGGCCCACAGCCTCCGGCAAGTGCTGGAGTCGGAAGGCCTGGAATGGGAAGCCCGCTATCAATCCATTTATCAGGAAATCAACCGCGCCTGCTGGCACGACTTCGAACGGGGGCTGCTAAAAAAGGAACACCTGCGCACCATCCGCTTCGAGCGTTTCTTCCTGGAAATCCGCTGGCGGGCCGACGTTGTCGAGGTCTCCCGACGCTATCTGGCGTTTCTCGGGCAGTGCGGCCACCTCGTCGATGGGGTCGACCACCTCATCCCCACGCTGGCCAAAGATCATCGCTTGGCCATCATCACCAACGGCCTGAAGGAAGTACAGCGCACCCGCCTCGAACGTACGGGCCTGCTTCCGCACTTCGAATTTGTAGTTGTCTCCGATGAAATCGGTCCCGCCAAGCCGCAAGCGGCCTTCTTCGAGTACACCGCTGATCAGATGGGCCATCCCGACAAATCCCGCGTACTCGTCATCGGCGATAGCCTGCACGCCGACATCAAAGGCGGCCAGGATTTCGGCTACGCTACCTGCTGGTACAACCCCCACGGGCAGCAAAACCGAACGGAAGCGCGGCCAGACTTTGAGATTCGGGAGATGGGGTTGGTGGCTGGGCTTTTGGATATTTAGACTTTTTGACCTTTACGCTGGTAGGGCGATACCGCATAACCGTAGTACTATTTACAGGCTGTTAGATAGTTGATGACCACTCATGAAAACCTAAAAATCTAGGTTCTCTGACAATTTTCGTGGTTATATCGACACAAATCCTCTGCCTTCAATCCTTTTAGGCCATCAGTTTTGTGTCGACCACAAAAATTGTCAAAGAAGGAAAATCTAAAAGTCTAACGGTCTATTTACTACGGTCCATTACCTTTGTCCCCCATCAAGAACTAACCATCAAACCAACTACGACCATGGCTGACGCCTATTTCACCGTACCGCTGGCAACGAACGAACCCGTGTATGCCTACGAGCCGGGCTCCCCCGAGCGTGCTGCGCTGCAAGCGGCTATTCAAGAACTGAAGCAAACCGAACGCGAACTCCCGATGTACATCAACGGGCAGTGGGTGCATACGGATCGCCGCATTTCGGTGCATCCGCCGCACGAGCATCGCCATACGCTGGGCTATTTTCACCAGGGCAACCAGGGCCACGTTCAGCAAGCCATTGAGGCCGCATTGCAGGCCAAGGCGGCTTGGGCGAGCATGGCCTGGCAAGATCGGGCCGCTATCTTCCTGAAGGCCGCCGACCTGATTGCGGGGCCCTACCGCGCGCGCTTTAGCGCCGCCACGATGCTGGGGCAAAGCAAGAATGCTTATCAATCCGAGATCGACGCCGTTGCGGAACTGTGCGATTTTCTGCGCTTCAACGTGCAGTACATGACCGAAATCTACGAGCAGCAACCCGAAAGTGCTCCCGGTATCTGGAACCGCCTCGACCACCGGCCCCTGGAAGGCTTTGTATTTGCCATTACGCCCTTCAATTTCACAGCCATTGCCGGTAACCTTCCTGCTGCACCGGCGATGATGGGCAATACCGTGCTGTGGAAGCCCGCTGATTCGCAGGTGTACGCCGCCAATATGTTCATGCAGATCATGGAAGAAGCCGGGCTGCCCGCCGGGGTCATCAACCTGCTCTACGTGGACGGTCCCGAAGCCGGAGAGGTCATCTTCAACCACCCCGATTTCGCCGGCTTGCACTTCACCGGTAGCACCAAGGTCTTCCAACAGCTTTGGAAAATCATTGGCAACAACATCGAAAAGTACCGCTCCTACCCCCGCATCGTAGGCGAAACGGGTGGTAAGGACTTCGTCATCGCTCACCCCTCGGCCAATGCCCGCCAGGTAGCCACGGCGCTGGTGCGCGGGGCCTTCGAATTTCAGGGGCAGAAGTGCTCGGCCGCTTCGCGGACCTACCTGCCGCAGAGCCTCTGGCCGATGGTCAAGGAATACATGCTGCAAGATCTTGCTACTATCAAGGTGGGTAGCGTAGAGGACTTCCGCAATTTCGTCAACGCCGTCATCGATGAGCGCGCTTTCGATAAGATTGCCAGCTACATCGACCAGGCCCGTGCCGACGGGATTGAAATCGTCGCCGGTGGCCGCTACAACAAGACCGACGGCTACTTCATCGAGCCCACGGTGCTGCGCGTGGATGATCCGCGCTACCGGACCATGGAAGAGGAAATCTTCGGTCCGGTATTAACAATCTTCGTCTATCCGGATGATCAATTCGAAGCAGCTCTGGACCTCGTCGACTCGACGTCTCCCTACGCCCTCACCGGTGCCATTTTCTCCACCGATCGGGCGGCTATTGCACATGCAACCGAAAAGCTGCGCCAATCCGCCGGCAACTTCTACATCAACGACAAGCCCACGGGTGCCGTCGTCGGCCAGCAGCCCTTCGGCGGAGCCCGCGGCTCGGGTACCAACGACAAAGCCGGCTCCATCCTCAACCTCCTCCGCTGGGTCAGCCCGCGGACGATCAAGGAAAACTTCGTGCCGCCAGTGGACTATCGCTATCCGTTTATGCAGAGTGAATAGATTTTAGATGATAGATTTTAGAGAATAGATCTAAAATCTAAAATCTACTAATCCAGCTCATACAACTCCCGCAGCCGATCAAAATCCGGGTGGCTGCGGTCCTGCATTTCTTGCATTTCGGTTATGAGATTTTCTGCGTATTGCTCGACGGTGAAGGTTGTATCCTCTGTAGTGATCTCCATGCCTTTTACCTCTAGGAACAGCGGTTCGGCCTGGTCCCATTGGTCATTAAGGAGATAGCCGAAGGCTAGGAGCAGCTTCCCGGTTTTCTGGGCGTAATCGATGTCGACGAATCGGGCGAGGAAAGTGTTGGCTGTTTGGATGGAGACGGTGGGTTTCCCAGTGAAGAAACCGACAGCGATCAGATTTAGATAAGCGTCCACACTATCCGGGTTGAGTTCGATGATATTTTCGAAGGCGTAGATGGCCTCCTCGTCATCGATGCTGAAGTCATCGGAATCGGGTGGGTAGAAGTCCACCGTTACTCCCGGGAGGGCCGCAGACCAATCCGCTACCACCGATTCCTCCAGGATATTGCCCTCCAGATCGATCGACAATCCGTCGGCGAATTGCATCTCTGCGGCGGGCGGCAGGCTGCGTAGTCGGTTGTAGGTAAGCGCCAGGTCCGTCATTTGGGAAAACTGCCCGATGCCCGGCGGCAGTGCGCCGATTCGATTGAAGGCCAGATTTATTTCTACCAGATTACTGAGCCGCCCGAATTCGGAGGGAAGTGCCTGGATTTGATTGAAGGCCAGATCGAGGTATTCCAGGTTTTGGCAGTTGCCGATTTGTGGGGGGAGGGCTTGTAGTTGATTGTTATTGGCGTACAACGTATTCAGCTTTTTCAGATCGCCGATGGTTGAAGGGAAGGCTTTGAGTTGGTTGTTGGTGAGGGTTAACTCGAACAGTCGTTCGAGTTGCCCAAAGGAACGTGGGAGACCCTCCAACTGATTATCCGATAGATCGAGGCGCTCCAAGCGGCGGAGGTTGCCGAATTCGGAAGGAAGTGCTTGTAGCTGATTTCCAGGCAGCTCTAACACCGTTAGCTTGGTCAATTGGCCAATTTCGGAGGGGAGTACCGGGAGGTAATTGCTGGTTAAGTCGAGTTCCTTGAGTTGCCGCAGCCGGCCGATTTGGGGAAGGCCGATGATGGTATTTACACTGATCAGCTTGAAGCTCTCCAGGCCTGTGAGCTGGCCGATGGAGGGTTCGAGGAGCACGGTATCGACGTTGCTCCAGTCCAGGCGCCGAAGTTGCGTCAGCCCGCTCATGTCCGAAGGAAGGCGGGTGATATTGGTGTAGGAGAGATCTAAATCGGTCAATCGACGCAGGCGGCCGATGGCTGGAGGGAGTTCCGACAATTGGTAATTGTTGGACAGGTCGAGTATTTCCAGCTGCTCGAGTGCGTCGATTCCGGTGAGCACCGCTGCCGACGGTGCAACGTAATTTCGGGAGAGATTCAGAAACTTCAGGGCGGTCAAATTCAGGATGCTTTCCGGAAGCATTCGCAGGGTGTTTCCGTACAGGTCGAGTCGCTGCAGACGGGTCAGTTGCCCCATACTATTGGGAAGGGTCTGTAGGTCATTTCGTTGGAGGTTGAGGTCCAACAGGGTATCCAAGCCGCCTATCTCCTCCGGGATGGCTTCCAGCCGGTTGACGGAGGCGTCCAGGTGGGTCAGTCCCTGCAGTGCTCCGATTTCGGGGGGAAGCTGCCGGAGTTGATTCTCCGATACATCGAGGTAGGTCAAATTGGCCAATTGCCCGATCTCGGAGGGGAGCGCGGAGAGCCCCGTTTTTCCGAGCAGCAGGACCTGTAAGTTTTCCTGCTCCAGCAATTGCATCGGAAAGCTGTCCAGTGGTTGGCCGCGCAGGTCGAGCGCGCGCGTTTTGGCATTCAATTCTCCCAAGCCCTTCGCGAGTGGATATTCGGTGCCCGCGGTATCGATCAGATACACCCCGCTTCGATCATCCACCACCCGGGCGAAGCCCCGGTCATCGAAGGGCTCCGCTTCTTGGTATTTAAATTCGATGCGCGTATGCCCCAATTTATCGATAAATCCGTAGCGCCCCCCCTGGTAGCCCATGTTGCGGTAGGCCAGGGCAAAGCGATTGGCGTAGAAATCGAGCTGCCCGATGATGCGTTTGTTCTTTTCCTGTTCGGCCTCGGCGATGGCCAGGTTGCGCTCCGCCTGCCGCCGGGCAGTACTGGCGCGCCGCTCCGCGTCCACGGCCCGCTGTTGCTCGGCGAGGATGCTCTGAAAGAGCCGCTCGCGCAGCGCCGTGATCGTATCGGCATTGCTCCCCGGGTAGGCGGCCGCCGACTCGAGGTTTTCGAGTGCATCGTCAAAGTCCTTCGCCTGTAGGTAAGCCCGCACCTTGCGGATGACGCAGTCGTAGTCGGCGCAGGGGGCCTGGGCCAGGGCGGGCGTGGCTAGCAGCGAGCCTAGAAGGCAGAATACTAGCGAATAGCGAAGGATGAATCGTGAATTTTTCAATGTGTCAATTTGCCAATGTGTCAATTTGCCAATGCTATGATGTTCTGATGAATTTGCCGATGTGCCGGCTGGAGTAAGTTAGGGATTAGGGAGTAGATCTTAGAAAATTAGATTTTAGGGCCGCGCAGCCTACTAAGAGATGATATGTTAGCATCTCTAAGATCTAATCACTAAAATCTAAGGTTTCCGTCTGCCGGTACCAGAAGGGACTTCTAAATATTCGCGACCCGGCAATAGCCCTCACTCTTTTCGCTTGGCATCAATGATCGATCGCCAGCGGGCCTTTTCCATTTCGGATAAATCAGTCCCATCTAGAGAAAGAACTATCAAATTCGGTAATTGCTCCAGGGATTCGGGCAGCGCGCTCAGCGAGTTGCCGT
>CAZDET010000095.1:0-15418 GCA_964504335.1 uncultured Saprospiraceae bacterium | reverse complement strand
AAGATCAATTTCTTGCTTCCTGTGCGCCTCTCTGACGAAGCGGATGCAAAGATACTCGTCTGTAATGGTTCTGCCAAATAAACCGAGTAAAAAATCTTGCTTTAATCCCCTCCGCGTGCCCGCTGTCGAGCCCTTTATCGAAGGGAATGCAAAGATAGAATACAGGCGGAGACAAAAAAAGTTCCGGAAGAAAAAATCCGGAACTTCTTTGTACCAATACCTTTAAATCCCTGAGTGGGAATTTCTTATTGCAAGCGAATCGTAACGGTTTCGCCGATACAGCTGGATCGCACCTTCTGTCCCGCTTCGTAGCCGCGTTGGAACGCATCCTCCGTGGTTGGCAGCGAACCGCTGTAGTTGCCAATGCGCTTGTTTGCTTCATCCGCAACTTCGCTGTCGATACTTTTGGCGTACTGATACTTTTCGATTGCCGCCAAAACGCCCAGGCGCTGTTCCCAGGCATCGCTGCACCCCCGGCTCAGGCGGCCGTACATATCGCCGATGAGGATGTAGGGTTTACCCCAACCGGAGCGGATGGAAGCCGCTTCGCGGGCCGTGCTGATCGCCTGCGACACGCTGTTGAGGTCGTAGGCCTGGATCTGGGCAATGGCGTATACAAAATTGGCGGTCCGCTCGGTTTCTTCACTCATTTCGATGGCCTCGCGGTAGCGGGCAATCGCCTCCCGGTATTTTCCTTCTTCCCGGAGCTGATTGGCGTCGTAGGCCGGGTTGTTCGCCCGCTTTTCCGCTTCTTCCGCGGCGGCAATCGCAGCATACAGCTCGTCGTACTGTTGCTTCACCCGAGTGACGACCGGATCGGATTCGACACACCCCTGATCCACCAACTTATTGTAGATGTACTTAACCATCGTGAAGCTATCGCGATTTTCCTCGAATAAGGGCGTCAGCTTTGTTTTGAAATAGTCGCAGTCGAATACTTCTGATTCAATCTCGGCAATCTTAGCGTCCATATTGGCCATGCCCGACTTATAGTATTCGCCGTATTGCTTGTTGTTTTCCGCATTGTAGGACGCGATATTGGTAGCCGCTTCGTACAGATTCTGCACCAAATCTTTGTTGACGTTTTTCTGCTGAAAGAAGTAGGTCAGCAGTTCTCCCAACGGGACGAACAGGATGTACTCGGACTTATTCCCCCCGATAGCCATTGACCGCTCGATCGACTTCAGGGCATCCATGGTATACCCTTGCAGGTAAAATTGGTCGAACCCTTTGCGGCCCAGCAAGTAGGCGCTATCCTTGGGATAGCATTGGAGTTGTTGATCGTAGAGCGCGATTGCCATTTGGTTGTATTCCGCTTTCTTGGCGGCATCGGCTGTTCGCTGGGCAAGCGCCTTGTAGAACTTCCGGCCGTCGGTAAAGTGGAAGGGCCGTTGCCCATCGGCATTCGGAGCAATTTCGTAGGCCGTTTTCCAATTGTCGAAAGCGATGTTCCAGTTTTGGTCGCTCATGGCGGCCAGCTCTTCGACGGATTTGTTTTTGACGTAGCCACGGTAGGTTACGTGTGCGTTTTCGGCAGTTTCCTTTTTTGGAGAATCGTTCCACGTCTCACACTGTGTACTGCCGGTATAGAACGAACCTAGCCCAATGAGAAAGGCCAACACCAATTTTCCAGTGATGTCCATGTTAGTTGAATTTGCGTTTAAAGAACCACGTATTGTCGGTTAGCGTGAATCCTAGTGTGAATTGTATAAAGGTTTCGTCCAGAACGTCTGGAACACCGAATTTTCCAATTTCGAAGGCGGTGTTGATGAAAGCAGCTTGTTGCCGGGGTCGGATGACAGGTAATCCAAAACCAAAGCTTAGGGAATAGAGCCGGGCCTGATCGCCGGAAATTTGCCGCGGGTCCGTTTCATAGCGCAACCCGAGGCGATAGCGCACGCGCTGCCAGTAGTTGTTATAGGATGTAATATCGGGAATGTACTCCAAACCAGCGGCAATCCGCTGAGTATTTTCCAATTGGTCGGGTTGGGCATCGTTGCGATAGTCGTCCCAGAATCGTTGTCCGTACTCGAGGGATAAGTAGAGTTTATTGACTTCTTCGTAGGCAAATCCGAGGGTAACGGATCCGGGAAGCCGCCCATCACCCTTTATTTCCTGGGCCGAATTCAGCGTATCAACAATGGGAAAGCGAAAACCGGTCGGCACGTCGGAAAATCGTCGGAAAACCTGACTACCGTTCGTAGTAAAGTTGGAGCCGATAGCCCCGTAGGCTCCGAAGGTGAGCCGTTTACCCGTTTTCACCCGTTCGTCGGAGAGCTCGTCGTAGAAGGCAAGGGTATACATCATGCCGACATCAAACGTGAGCCCGCTGACACTGAAGTCTTCCACAAATTCGGTTACCAGCGCCGTCGGGAGGCTATCGAATTCGACCAGCCGGGTATTGGTAATTTTTCCGAACAGATAGCCCGCATTGACGCCCACGGAAAAACCACCGTAGCGAAAGGCGTTGCTCCACATCACGCGGTAGGTACCGCCGGTGCCCTTAAGCGTATCGGTCGTGATCACCTCCGGATTGCTGGTATTGGCCAACGCCAGGTTGTAGCCCACCTGCGTGTAGGGCTGCAGGCTAAGTGCCATGCCGATGCTATAATCGTTGCGCTGGCGATCGAGGGATTGATTGATCGGATTGCGCAAAGGGAAGCCCAACGCAAAGTAATTGATATTTCCGCTCCAGACATCATCGGATTCCTGGGCGTCTTCGAGGTGGGCGTACCGGCCGAAGACCCCCACCTCGAAGGCGGTGGCTTGTAGCCGGGACAAAGAAGCCGGATTGAGCAGATTGAGCTGATAGGCATTCTGAAAAGTAGCAGATAAGCCCCCCATACCAGCCGCGGCACTGTAGAATTGATTCACGGGGTCCCCCAATCCGAACCGGGATAGGGGGGAGTTATTTTTCGGGATCAACGTCGCCGTATTGGTCTGGGCGCCGAGACCGACCACCAGAGTCATTCCAACCACCACCATCACCAACCTATTCCAGATGCTCGACATTATATTCTAGTATTTTATGGAGCCCGTAAAGGACCAAATCCGGATGCGCAAATATCCGGCTTTTCGTTATTTCCACAAATTTATCTGCATCCCCTCCCGTTATGAGGCACCGGAGCGGCTGGTAAATTGGTTCGAGGCGCCGCACCAAGCCTTCGAATTCGAGGACAGCTCCGAGTTGACCACCGTGCCGAAGCGCCGCAATTGTAGAATCGCCGAGTAGCCCCTCCATTCTACCGGTCGACACCAGCGGTAATCGGGCCGTTCCTTCATGCATGGAGCGCAATCGCATCCGGATGCCGGGAGAGATATTGCCTCCGAGAAAGCGCCCGTCGGCAGTGAGTAAATCCATGGTGATACAAGTTCCGGCATCGACTATCAGGCAGTGTTCGTTTGGATACAGCGCTTGCGCACCGGCCAGCGCCGCCAGACGGTCTCTACCTAGTGTTGCAGGTGTATGATAGGTATTCTCGAATGGCAGAGGGGTGTTTTCGTCTAGCAACAACCAGTTTGGGTGCTGCTCGATCCAATCATCAGGCGGTACCTGCCCCACCGATGATAAGATGCCATTTTGGGCCGGTCGGTTGGTTTGTAGTTGAAGAATTTCCGGCCAGTTGAATCCCTCGATCTGCTCGCGCACCTGGATGGTTCCCGCCTGAAACCAGGCCATTTTCGTACGGCTATTCCCGACATCAATGACTAGATATTCAATCATTGGCTCCTTTTCCATAAAGACGCATTCGAATGCCGGGGGTCATTAAAACGATGTTAAAACCCGAAGGGCTGCTCGCGAATCATTTGCGATTACCCATGCGGCTCCAAAATGCCTCCAGCTGGCGCTCGCGTTTGGTCTGCTTAAAAGTATCGGGATCGAGGAAGGGAGCTTCCGGTTCGGGTTCCTCCAACTCGTAGGAGTGCTTTTTTCGTGCTTCGTTCGGCTCGGAGGAATCCTTAAACAGGTAGGCCGTCAGTACGCCCACAATTGCGCCCAGCAGATGGCTTTCCCAGCTGATGCCCGGCTGTCCCGGCACGATACCGACGATCATGCCTCCGTAGTAGAAGAGTACGACCAGGGCGATGGCGATGGCTTTCATATTTCGACGCACGATGCCGCTCCAGGCGAGAAAGAGTGCCAGCGCATACACCACCCCACTCGCCCCGATATGGAATACTTCTCTTCCGAATACCCAAACTGCCGCCCCGGTTAGCAGGTAGAGCACCGTCAATGCTTTGGGGGCCATGCGTGGATAGAAAAAGAACAACAGAAACATCAGGGAAAAGACGGGCGGCGTGTTGGCCAGTAAGTGCCCCCAATCGCCGTGCAGGAAAGGGGAAAATAAAATCCCCCAGAGGTGTTCGTAATCGCGCGGGTAGATGCCCAGCCAGTACCAGTTGGACCCCGTCAGGGTTTCCAGGGCAAACACCAGCCACATAAAGAATACGAACAGGAACGAATAATAGAGGCTGCGACGAAGATTATGCCGGCTTTTTGACATGGGCCCGTACTAAATTGAACGAATACAAGACACTACCCCAATAAAACGGAATGGCCCGGGAAAGAGTTTTGCCCTTGCGTTGCATTCGAATTTCCCCTACATTGCCGTTAATTCCCACCACACCAACTTCCATTCTCAACACTCGGTTAAGTGCTATTTCTTCACTTAAGCGTGTTATCGATGATCCTATTAACCCGCTGCCGCTATCTGCTGGCAGCCCTTCTGCTAGGTACCGCCACCTGCCTGTCGGCTCAACTGGCGTATTGGTCGTTCGAGTGTGGGTGTACCTACCACAGTTTTCCCATTCAACCCGATTACCAACTGACCGGCATTCTGGCGGCCGGAGCAACCATGGGGGCCGGAAATAATAACGGAAGCCCCGATGCCTGCGGTGGAAACGATACCTGGGGTACCAATTTCTGGCCGCGCTTCAGTAGCCGGGAAACCAACGCCTATGTCGAGTTTTACATCACCGCCGAGTTTGGCTACCGCCTCCGCGTGACGGGCGTCACGTTCACCACGTCTGCCTCTTCTTCCAGTGCGGCCCAATTTTTCGACGTTTACTACAGCACCAACCATTTTCAGACGGAATTCTTTCTCACTTCAGGGACGACCTCTACCGGTTGCAGTGGTTCCGGCGGGGGGCTCGACGTGTTAATTACCGGCGGCAATACCTTTGCCTTTCGCATCTATCCCTACGGCCAGGACCCGGCAGCGCTGGCGGCAACCCTGCGCTTCGACGATGTTTCCATTGTCGGCAGTACTATTCTCCCGGTGGAATGGGGAGCATTTTCGGCCGTTCCTACGGCAAAAGGCGTATCCCTTTATTGGTCGACAACTTCTGAATCGGGAAATGACCACTTTGCCGTCGAACGCAGCTCCGACGGCATTGCTTTCGAACGCATCGGTAAGGTTCATGGTCGGGGCACCACCCAAACGGCACAGACCTATGAATTTCTGGATGATCGCCCCCTTTCGGGAACGAACTACTACCGCCTCCGGCAGGTAGATCACGATGCATCCTATCAGTTTTCGACACTGCAGCGAGTGGAGGTCGGCGAAGCCGGTGCCCCGTTGCTCGTGTGGCCCAACCCCGTCGGCGAACAGGCATTCCTCAGCCTGCCCAACAGGATAGGGGAAGCAATTAATTGTAGGCTATTTACCAGTGCCGGAAAGCTGATTCGTCGGTTTGCGGTGCCAGCAGGAAAGGCCAAATACCTCCTTTCGACAGCCGAGCTGCCAGCGGGGATTTATTTCCTCGAATGGCAGCTCCACGGACGAAGGGAGGTAGTTCGATTGGTGAAATAGGGGATCGCTACTGCCCAATGAGCAGCGGATAAGGGGTTCGTCTGCTGGCGTCTGTCAGCAGGAGCGTATACCTTCCGGCCGGCAGTTTTCTAAGATCGAGGTCGGTTGTGGGCCCTTCGAGCACTCGCTCGAGGAGCACCCGCCCCAACGCATCGATTAATTGAAGCTGCTGGCCGGTACCACCTCCTTCGATGCGCACCCAATCCCGTACCGGGTTGGGATAGATGCGCACGTCGTTGCCGAATGGAAGTTGTACGAGTACCGGGCCGTAGAAGGCAGTCGTTCCGTCGAAATCCACTTGCCGGAGGCGGTAGAAATTAGCACCATTCAGTGGATTGGCATCGATCCATCCGTAATCTTGGGGGCGAACTGTTGTGCCAGCTCCGGCTACCCGGCCGATTTCTTCGAACAATCGACCGTCCGGCGAGCGCTCGACGGCGAAGAACTCATTGTTTGACTCCATCTCCGTTTGCCAGTTCAACTGCACCTGTTCATCGACGGCCCGGCCGGTGAAGAACACCAATTCTACCGGCAAAAAGCTATTGCTCCCCACGGCAAAGGGCGATAGGTCGGTAATGCCGCTGCGGCTGATGGTATAAGGATCACTGCCGGAAGCGGAGGCCGCATCGACGATGTCGGCATCCCAGCCTTCGGCACCATAATGGCTAATGTAGCAGGCCGCGCGCGTGAAATTGGGTAATTCATCGCCGGCATTCCACTGTACGGTCAGGTCCAGATCGGTAGCGCCAACGCCGGATTTGGTAATATTCCAGGTGGCATCTACCACACTTTCCGTGAATTCAGCACCGGAGGTGCCATCCTCCAGTACTTCCGGGCTGACACGGATACCGAAATCGTCAGCGCCGGTGTTATTCGTCAAGGTGGCGGGTAAATAACTCGATTCTACGCCTACCGGGTAGGTCCGGATGGAATCTGTCCCGATGGGTTGAATCAGGCTGCCGGTTCCGTTAGTGAGAAGGTACTTCGACGACGTGGCTCCGATGATTTCCGTGGAATCGTCGAGTAGTGTCACATTGCTGTCGTTGAGTCGCAGCAAGCCATTCGTCAGCGTGAGTGAATCCTGAATATTCACCCCGACACTCAGGTCGACCATCCCTCCGGACACGTCCACTTCCACCTGCTGGGCGTTGATGGTACCACTACCGCTTACGATTTGGGTGCCGCTGCCCTGCAGCACGAGTTTCCCGGTGCCCGCCACTAGTTCGAGCGTACCATCTACGACCACAGTATCTTCCGCTACGAGGCCGGTACCCGCATCATTCCCCACGTTGGTAAAGCGAGAACCGGAGCGGATGATCACCTTCCCCTTTACCGTGACGGGGGTTTCGTTGGTGTTCTGGGTATAAAACGTGACGGTACCGGGACCGTCGCCACCGATATCCAGATTTCCGAGGATGGTTGGAAAGCCATTTTTTCCCTGAAAGCGGCTGGCACCCGTAGCCGGATTCCAGTTGCCGCTCATGCTTTCGATGGTTAGGTTGGGATAGGTTGCCCCGTCGACCGAGGAAATGGACGGATCGGCGCTGCCGCCCATGTACCGTAGAATCCAATTGGCGGTAGCGGGGATGGTCGCAATGCCCCCTTCGTAATTGTCGCGGTATTCATTAGAAGTTGATTCATTCATTTTAACGAGCATGGCATCCGCCCCCATCGTCCAGGTCGTACCCGGCGTAAAATCGACGCCGTTTGAGCTACTGCCATTGTCATAGAAGGCCCCGTTTAATTCGAAGTCTGCGCCGTCGAGGCCATTATTTACGGAAAGGGCCACGGTGGAAGAATACAGATTGAGTACTCCATCGATTTCTAGGCCAGTGACGGCAAAATCATTCATGGTGACAATCGTTACGGAATCGCCCGACTGGATGACAAATCGATCGTCGGCATTATCGGCGGCCGTGTAGGTGACGGTGCCGGCTCCCTCGGGTGTGGTCGACCAAAAGGAAGGATCCATGAAGTGGCCGTCGCCGGTGGAATATAGCACGGTCCCGAGTACGTCATTGTCCTCGATGGTGACGGCAAGCGTCTGATTGCTCCAAAGTGCGGGTCCGGAGGTGACCTTGAGGGAAAGCGTTAGGGTTTCATCATCCCGGTCTACGTCTTCATTCAGCAGCAGGGTATCGGTAATCGTTTGATTGCCGGTGAAGGTGAGGATCGGCGGATCGACTGATAGTTCATAATCCTCGCCCTCGGCAGTACCCGCCAGTGCACTGATGCCGAGCTCTACATTGCTACCGGTATAACCGGTAAGCTGGACGCTGAATAACAGCATACCATCCCCTTCCCCTACCGTTACCGCGGAGGCGGTGAAGCCCACGGTAGGGTTGGAAATGGCCGTTCCGGACAGCTCGAGATTGTCGATGATCCATGCCTCATCACTGTCGGTTGTTTCGAGCTTTATTCGAATAAACAGGGTGGAAACGGAAGGAAGATTGGTGATTTCCACTTTGCTGATGCCACCATTCCCGTCGCGGTCTCCACCGCCGGGTGGACTGAACGTTTGGTAGGTGTCATTTCCGTCGTAGGCAATAGAAGCGGTGGTACCGCCGCCGGCAAAGGACCAGTAAGCATTGTTATTCCCGGTCACGCGGAGCTCTTCGCTGAAATTAGTCCCATCGGTACTAATCGATACGACTAATTCGTCGCCCAGATCCAGGCCGTTAGTGGTGGAGCCAATACTGAAAGCCGCCAGATCGAAGCTAAGTGAGACATTGGAATAGCCATTGGTGGCAACCGAATCGAAGGTGAGCGTGACCTCGTTGTTTTTTACTCGAAAGGCCTCACTGCCCGAGGAGGTAAACGGAGAATTGCCGGGCCGGTCACTTGTGGTGGAAGTGCCGGAAACGACGGTCCCTCCACCGGAGGGAACAACGCTGTAATCCAGCTCGGAGCCGAGCCCTTCCCAGCTTTGTGAGGCAATAGCAACTTGTGATTGGGATAAGAATGGCAGACTCGCTAAAAAGAGTACCGCCCAGAGTTTTGGGTGATGTGGAAACATAGTACAGCAATTGATCAAATGCAGATAACTAGGATTACTGCAAGCGGTGCTGTTGCTATGGCATATGGATAAGGAAATCGCCCGGTGGGACGAGTGAAGATAAGAAGGGTCAGAAAGGCGATACAAAGGTGCGGTTATTTCCGCTAATTTGCAGGTGGAGAGGGTGTTAAATTTTGTTATTGATTTGCAAACGTTCTTATTTGTTTTTTTGCATTTTCCTGCTTCCGTTGTTGAAGCCCCAATGATCCGGAGAACTAAAGTATATTGCCATCAAAAATGGAGGGCTACGGATTTTGGAGCCTCATACCGCCGGTGGTCGCTATTCTGCTGGCCATTCTAACCAAGCAGGTATTCATCTCCTTATTATTCGGCATTTTTCTTGGCTACGTCATCATTGCTGATGGCAATCCCCTACTCGGCTTTTTGCAATCGGTTGAGGGCATTGTACAGGTGTTTCAGGATGCTGGCAATGCCCGTACCATCTTGTTTTGTGCCCTGGTGGGTGCCCTGATCGTGTTTATGCAACGATCGGGCGGAGTGGCCGGGTTTATTCAGTTGGTCAGCCGTCGGTTGGAGCGCTACGAGGGGGATAATAGTAATCGGGGCCGGGTGATGGTACAGGTATTCGCCTGGCTGACGGGACTGTTGATTTTTGTCGAGTCGAGCATTTCCGTATTGACCGTCGGCACCCTCTACCGGCCTCTGTTCGACAAGCTTCAGCTGAGCCGAGAGCGGTTGGCCTACGTGGCCGATTCTTCCTCCGCACCAAGTAGTATTTTGATTCCGTTCAACGGATGGGGGGCCTTCATCATGGGCTTGCTGGCCGCTCAGGGCTTCAGCGATCCTTTTGCCACCATGATTCGATCTATCGGCTATAATTTTTACCCGATTTTGGCATTGCTGCTGGTGCTGGTCGTCATTATCACTAATTGGAATTTCGGCCCGATGAAGCAAGCCGAGCGCCGTACCCTCGATACCGGAAAAGTACTGTGGGACAATGCCCAACCGGTAGTCGATGAAGAGCTAACCGAAATCGATACCAAGCCAGGTGTAACGCCGCGGGCGTATAACATGGTGCTACCCATCGTGACGATGGTGGTACTGATGCCTGTAATGCTCGCCTACACCGGATGGGAATCGGCTACGGAGGCCGCTCCACAAACCACCGGCTTGTCCAAAGTGCTGTTGGCCATCGGCCAGGGTTCGGGCAGTACGGCCGTATTGATTGCGGTAATCGGGAGTATCCTGATCAGCATGATCTTCTACAAAGCCCAACGAATCCTGGGGATTCGCGAGATGGTGGATCTCACCCTCAAGGGCATCGCCGGCCTGATTCCGCTGGCCATTCTGATCTTGCTGGCTTTTGCACTAGGCGCGCTTTGCCGCCAACTGGAAACGGGCCCCTACGTGGCCAGTATCGCCAAGGAATGGATTTCGCCGGCCCTGGTGCCCATGCTCACCTTTTTTATCAGTTGCTTCATTGCCTTTTCCACGGGTACTTCCTGGGGAACCTTTGCCATTATGATTCCCATCAGCGTGCCGCTGGCCCAGGAAATGGGCAGCGATGTGTATATGACCATCGCGGCGGCCCTCGGCGGAGGCGTGTTCGGTGATCATTGCTCGCCGATTAGCGATACGACGATTCTCTCCTCGATGGCCTCCGCCACGGATCACATCGACCATGTGAAGACGCAGTTGCCCTATGCGCTGCTGGCCGGTGGTGGAGCGGCGTTGCTGTATTTGGTGATGGGGATGGCGGCTGCTTAATGATCCTCCCCCTTCATTTGGAGACCTACTAGGATTCAAATACTTCTTGGAGGTTGATTTCGAGCCCTGGTAAAAGTTCGGTTGTGAGCGTCTCTCCTGAAGTTAGTGGCCTGCTTCCTGTAAAAATGCCATCGGCATTTCGAATGTACCGTAATATCGTCTGGTGCTCCGGATCGGCGAGCCAGTATTCCTGCACTCCCGCATCTTCGTAAAGACTATACTTCTCCCGCATTTCCTTGCGGGCATTGCCCGGAGAAAGGACCTCTACGACCAGATCGGGCGCGCCGATGCAGCCTTGCGCATCGAGCTTCGACTCGTCGCAAACGACGCAGAGGTCGGGCTGCACCACTGTAAAGATGGGATCGTCCGCGGCGGAATGAGGACGGGGGAGGCGCACATCAAACGGGGCCATAAACACTTTGCACGGCTGCTTGCGCAAAAAGTTTCCCAAATACAGGTGCAGGTTTCCGACGACCTCCTGGTGGTAGCGATTTGGAGCGGGCGACATCAGGGCGATCTTGCCCCGCAGCAATTCCAGCCGCTCCTTCAGCCGCCAGCTGAAGTAATCGGCATAGGTATAAATAGCACTAGGGTCCAGTTGATCTAGGCTGGTAACTTTCGGTTGGGGAGTAGAGGCTGTTGAGTGATCCATTTTTAAATACATTTCAATTGAAAACTTCTCCGAGATCAATCTCCAGGCCTGGCAATAGGTCGGTCAATAAGGTCTCCTGATCCGTTAGCGGTTGGGGAGCGAGGAAGATGCCTGCCTCATTGCGTAGGTACCGAAATACCGATCGCTCGGCTGGATTGACCAGCCAGTATTCCCGGACACCGGCCTCCTCGTAAAGCTCAAATTTCTCCCGCATTTCCTTGCGGGCATTGCCCGGAGAAAGGACTTCTACGACCAGATCGGGGGCACCAATGCAGCCCTGCGCATCGAGCTTCGACTCGTCGCAAACAACGCAGAGGTCGGGCTGCACCACTGTAAAGATGGGATCGTCCGCGGCGGAATGAGGACGGGGGAGGCGCACATCAAACGGGGCCATAAACACTTTGCACGGCTGCTTGCGCAAAAAGTTTCCCAAATACAGGTGCAGGTTTCCGACGACCTCCTGGTGGTAGCGATTTGGAGCGGGCGACATCAGGGCGATCTTGCCCCGCAGCAATTCCAGCCGCTCCTTCAGCCGCCAGCTGAAGTAATCGGCATAGGTATAAATAGCACTAGGGTCCAGTTGATCTAGGCTGGTAACTTTCGGTTGGGGAGTAGAGGCTGTTGAGTGATCCATTTTTAAATACATTTCAATTGAAAACTTCTCCGAGATCAATCTCCAGGCCTGGCAATAGGTCGGTCAATAAGGTCTCCTGATCCGTTAGCGGTTGGGGAGCGAGGAAGATGCCTGCCTCATTGCGTAGGTACCGAAATACCGATCGCTCGGCTGGATTGACCAGCCAGTATTCCCGGACACCGGCCTCCTCGTAAAGCTCAAATTTCTCCCGCATTTCCTTGCGGGCATTGCCCGGAGAAAGGACTTCTACGACCAGATCGGGCGCGCCGATGCAGCCCTGCGCATCGAGTTTAGAGGGATCGCAGATCACGCAAACATCGGGCTGTACTACTGTATAAATCGGTGCCTCCGGACTACTGCCGGATTGGGGAAGGCGCACATCGAAAGGGGCCATAAAGACCTGACAGTGGTGCATTTTTAAATACTGCCAAATAAATCCATGCAAGTTCCCCACCACTAATTGGTGATAACGGCTCGGTGCAGGCGACATCAGGGCAATCTTGCCCCGCAGCAATTCCAGCCGCTCCTTCAGCCGCCAGCTGAAGTAATCCGCGTAGGTGTATGTGGCACCAAGATCGAGTTGGCTAAGCTTTGTAATCTCCATATTAAATGGATTTGGCTAGGAAAATACGACTTTTAATTAGGAATTAATTCCTCAACAAAATGAACTCCAAACGGAACTTCCAATCAATTAGTCGATCTTTCAACGCCCGGTTTGGGCGCACGCATCAAATGCCGGAGGCCGTGAGTCCACCCGGCGGGACATAGCTTGGCCCCTCGGCTCTGTGGCCGGTGGCTGAGCTCGGAGCGCCTCACACCATGTGGGTGGGTATATATTAAAACGGCCCGCCCACCATACCTGCCAACCTCAAGGGCTGCAGGCAGCCCAGGCGTGCGCGGCGCACGCGGCTACCAGCAATGGAAACGGCCGTGTGAAAAAGTGGGCTATTTTGTGAGAACAGCTGCCGCTAGAGCAGCAGCTATTGGATAGAGCCGCAAAGATACGCGCTTATCCCCATAGAAGCAAGCCCAAAACTCCCAAAACTATCGTACCGCTCATTTTGGTGCGTTTGCCCTAACGCCCGGAAAGTATCAATGGAAATTTGACAAAAATCGGCTAGCTTCCAGTAAGAAGTTGACCGACACAGTCGACATTAACACGAGTAGACATTTAAAATTATCTTATAACAAGCAACCCTTTAAACCCATCAAATGCCGCTGCCGACCCATACCCAACTCGACCAGTATCGCCACATTGGCGATCCGCCCGCCGATCAGCTCATCGCTCAATTAGTAGCTGAGCAGGGACTCGACGGGGCCCACCGGCTGTTCGGCCGCCTGATCCGGGAAGTGGAGCTGCCCCTCCGGGAGTTGCCACCCTCGCTGGCCGATTTCGTGGCTGCACAGCGAGCCTCCCGGCTCGAGCTATCAGACGCCACCGTCGCCCGCGCCCAATCGCTGTTTCTCGACCATGGTCCGAAGCTGTTGGTGTTGCTCTACTATCAATCCCTTCCACTGCTCTACAGTATGGCCAATGGAGCGGAGGTGCTCGTCCAAACCGGGCGGCTCGACCGGCCCGAAGAAGATTGGCGAACTTTCACCCGCCGCATCGCCGAGACCGCTCAGTTTCTGCTGGCCGTCATGCAGCCGGGCGGCTTACAACCCGGAGCCGAAGGCCGCACCTTCCTCACTAAAGTCCGCCTCATTCACGCCGCTATCCGACATTTTGTAGGCCAGCGCGCCGATTGGGATACCGAGCGTCTGGGCGAGCCCATTAACCAGGAAGATCTGCTGGCCACGCTGTTGACCTTCAGCATCGCCCCGCTGGATGGCCTTGCTCGATTCGGGATACCGCTCGAATCGCAGGACGAGGAAAGCTACCAGGCCACCTGGACGGCCATTGGTCCGCAACTAGGCATCCAACCGGAACTCTTGCCCGCAGGGCCGGTTGACGCCCGGCAGTACCTGGCATTGATCCTCGAACGCCAATCGGCACCCAGCGAAGCGGGGCGCACCCTCACTGATGCCCTCGTGCGCTTCGGGCAAGAGACCCTACGCCTGGAACAGTTGCAGGTCGTACCGCAATCGCTAATTCATTTCCTGATTGGGGCCGAGCGAGCGGGCTACCTGGGCGTTGCGCAACCTTACGGTTGCCTGGGAAGGGTGCTGCCGCATTTTCTAGGCGCATTACTGCGGCGGGGCGAGGCGCTGGAGGAGCGCAGCGATGCGGCCAAGCGCAGCTTGTTCGATGCGCTCTCCCGACTCACCATGGGCGGCATGGTAGCCTATTTTGATGCCTATAAAAATCGTCGCTTCTTCATTCCTGCTACCCTGGAGGTCTTCTGGGGACTGTCGGATGACTATTAAGTACTTGCCGTATTTTCGCCTAGAGGACCTACATTTGTGCTATTGCTCCAATAACACAAGGAGTTCACCAAACTAAGCTGTGACTCGGCGGCCGGCTTGTTTCGGCCCGAGCCGGCATCAAATCCAGACTCTTGCAAAAAACGAACTTCGATACCGTGCAGGCCCTGCCCAAGCTAACCGCTCCTCCCACTGCCAAACAAATCGCCGATACCCACACCGCCATCGTCCCGCTCATCCACCGCACGCCGTTACTCAGCTGTTCGCAACTCAACGAGCTGACCGGCGCGCAGCTCCTCTTTAAATGCGAAAATTTTCAGAAAATTGGTGCTTTCAAAATGCGGGGGGCAGCCAGCGCAGCCGTGCGGCTATCGCCGGAGGAATGTGCGCGCGGCCTGGCGACCCACTCCAGCGGCAACCACGCACAAGCAGTGGCACGGGCGGCGCAGGTGCTGGGCACGCAGGCGCACATTGTGATGCCGGAAAACGCCCCGGCGGCTAAGGTGGCCGCTACCCAAGGCTACGGGGCCACCATCTACCGCTGCGCCTCCACGCCGGAGGCCCGGGAGGCCGGCTTGGAAGAGGTGGTGGCCAAAACAGGGGCTACCTTCATCCACCCCTTCGATAACTACGACGTGGTCGCCGGTCAGGCCACCTGCGCCAAAGAATTGATCGAAGATGCGCCCGATCACCTAGACATCCTCATCGCGCCCGTTGGTGGCGGCGGCCTCCTGAGTGGCACGGCCCTGTCGGCCCATTACTTTTCTCCCGGCACCACCGTATACGGCTCGGAACCCTTCGAAGTCGATGACGCTTACCGCTCCTTCCACAGCGGACGCGTCGAGCGCAACGAAACCACCAATACCATCGCCGACGGCCTGCGCACGCCCCTCAGCGAAAAGACACTCGGCATCATTCGAAAGCACGTCCAGGAGATCTTCCGCGTCGATGAGAAAACGATCATCCGCGCGATGCGTCTGATCTGGGAGCGCATGAAGATCATTATCGAGCCTAGCTGTGCGGTTCCGCTGGCGGCCATACTTACCTACCCGGAGGTGTTTCGCGGCAAGCAGGTGGGCGTGATTTTGACGGGGGGGAATGTGGATCTGGGAAAACTGCCGTTTTAGGTGGCGAGGTGGTGAGGGGTTTTTACTCAGCGGCGTAGCCGGGAT
>CAZDET010000094.1:0-15523 GCA_964504335.1 uncultured Saprospiraceae bacterium | reverse complement strand
CACAAATTAACAAAGGCTTAAAGTACCGGGATCGCAGAAATACGACGAGAGACTGGACCTTTAGGTATTCCAAAAAAGCAATTTATGTTCCGTGTTACCTACGCACTGCTCCTGCTCCTGGCCATGGCCCTGAGTGCCAACGCCCAATCCGAGAAGCCCGAGTTTGATCCGGCTGCCATCACCCGTGCCATTGAGCTGGAGGGCCTGCGTTTTCCCTACTTCGATGCGGGGGAGGGTCCGGTGGTGCTCTTGCTGCACGGCTTTCCCGACTCGCGCTTTCTCTGGCGCCACCAGATCCCCGCCCTGGTCGCGGCTGGCTACCGCGTCATCGCTCCCGATCTGCGGGGCTTCGGAGAGGCACCAAAGCCGGAGGGGGTAGAAGCCTACACCATACCGCGCATCCTGGCAGATCTTACCGGCCTGCTCGACGGCCTGTCTATCGAGAAAGTGCACGTGGTGGGGCACGATTGGGGTGGTACCATCGCGTGGCTTTTCGCCGGCTACCACCCCGAGCGCACGACCAGCGTGACGGGCCTGACCGTTGGCGCTCCCGGCGCGCCGGGACGGCGTACCTTGCAGCAACTGGAGAAAATGTGGTATATCTTCTTCTTCCAGAACGAGGGTGTAGCTGAAGAATGGCTGCGGCGCGACGACTGGCAGGGCCTCCGCGCCTGGACCCGCGAGCGGGGAGACTTCGACCGCTACGTGCAGGATCTGGCGCGCCCCGGCGCGCTCACCGCCGGCCTCAATTGGTATCGCGCCAACTTCACGCCGGCCTCGCTCAACGCTAAGTCGAACCCACCCCGCATCACCGTGCCGGCCCTGGGCATTAGCGCCGCCGAAGACGCTTATCTGCTGGAGGACCACGTGAAGAACTCCGACGCCATGATCGACAGTAGCTGGACCTACCACCGCATGGAGGACGCCTCTCACTGGCTGATGCTCGACCGCCCCGACGATTTCAATGAGTTGTTGCTGAACTTTCTGGATGGTCTGCGCCCCTAGTTAGTAAGCGTGCGAGCAAGCCCCGTCGGGCCAAAGCAAGTACACCTTTTGTACCGATCGCGGTCTTGAGTTGGCGGGAATGATCGTGTTTACCCATCCCCGCTGGGATACTTCCCATTCGGATATCATCATAGACCATGCGCTTACCCGCCAGTTGGCCGTGCTGTATGCTACCACCGACAATCGGCTGGAATTCTTCTTTGAACCAGCCAAAAATGCGGAATCAACCATCACCCATGATCAGGGCTGCCATTCGGATGGCACCCGACACCCCCATAGTTGGAGCATCGTGGATGAACGAGAGTTGATTGATTGGTTCATGGAGCTATTTAAGTAAGGGATATTATTATTTTTGAGCGAATAGATTTGCTATTTCATAAATGAAAACCATACCAGTCAAATGGAAACGAATACTGCTTTCAAACCCTCCGGTTACAACTCTGTCTCTCCCTACTTCATTACCGACGATGCGCAGCGGCTAATGGAGCTATTGATCCAAGTTTTTAACGGCACTGTCACGCGGAAATTCGAGCGGCCCGACGGCAAGGTCAATCATGCCGAAGTGAAAATTGATGACTCCATCATTATGCTATCTCAGGCGACAGAGTCCTTTCCGGCCAATCAATTCATGATGCACGTTTACGTACCCGATGTGCACGGCACCTTTCAGAAGGCTGTGGATGCTGGCTGCCAGGCGATCAAAGCGCCGGTAAATGAGGAAGGCGATCCGGATGTACGGGGGATGTTCAGGGACTTTGCCGGGAATGTGTGGGCGGTGGGAATGCAGCAATAAGGCACCCATCGGCTCGAAAATTGGGGATAAAAAATAGACTGCAGAGCTGCCTATAGGTTCGCGATTTCCAATGCATTAAACGGGGGGATTGCCTAAATTACCAATCACCTATCGAACGACCATGAAAAAGGAATACCTCCTATTGGTCATTGCCGTTCTCACCGGCATGGCCTGCCAGCAAGACAATCCGGGCCCCTCGTCGGGAGGGGCAATCGATGCGACCACCCTGGAGCGGATAGAGGCTGACCTGGAACCCTTCAGCAGCTCCGATCTTCCCAACGAATTGCAGGACGTGCTCCAGCAACAAGAATTAATCGTTTTCGGAGAAACCCATTACGTACAGGAACACCAGGAATTTCTGGTGGCGTTACTACCCCAATTAAGTCAAATGGGGTATCGCGTGATCTTCGACGAAATGTTCCACAGTGCCAAGTGGATAGTAAACGACTATATCAATGGCAAAATCGATACCGTTCCGGAGTACCTCTCCTATTTCCAGGACGAACTGCTTCGAGGCCTTAAGCAATTCAATGCTACGGTTCCGGATTCGCTGAAATTTCAGTTGATTTACATGGACCTCAATCATTGGGAATCGAATTTTGTGGCTTCCCTAGAAGAAGCGGAGAAGGTCATTGGGCCCCAATCCTTGTTCAATACCTTGAAGCATACTACCGTCGATTCTCCTTCCTACCGCAACGGGCTGGATTGGGTAGAGCAGGAGCTAATTAGTAACCGAGGCCGCTACGAACAGATGTTTGGCCTGAAATGGTACGGACGGCTCCTCGAAATGGTCGAGGTGGAGCAGTTGAGCTCGGATTTTAGACTCCAGGAAGGCGACCGAAATCTAGATCGGGAAGTCATCATGTACAACAACATCGAGCGATTCATCCAAAACAACGGTAAGGGAAAGTACATCGTAAACACGGGCATGTACCACGGGCAGAAAGAGGTCTTTATGGGAAGCAGAATCGAACGCATCGGAAGCATGCTCTCCGCCATCAGCAATCAGGTGTATTCTATCGCCTTTGTTGGAATCAAGGGGGAGTGGAAGCTTCGATTCTATGAACAGGAGCATATCTCCTTCAACCTCGCCGAAGACGCCTCTAATGATAATATGATCAAATATATGGCCGAAATCGCAAGGGATCAGCAATCCTTCCTGCCGCTCACCCACGATCATTTCAAAAATGAAAGTCAGCGAATGAGTTATACCGTAGGCAGTACCATCAAAGCGCCAATTGGCAGGCAATTCGATGCTATCGTGACGTATCCGGAAATTTCCGTGCTAAAAAGTATGAAGAACTTCGACTGGCAATGATTTTCCACAACAAATCGAGCAAACAAAGAAGAAGTACTATCAAGTGCTGATGGATGCGCAGTAGCACAGAAATACGGAGCAAGAGATTATTGATCAATGGGTTATTTATTTCTTGGGATGTTTAGAGTAATTGATCAATAACTTAGAGAATAAGTACGAACGGTATAAAGCGATTGATCCCTATGTAAATGATCGGCAAAAAGCAGTGTTGGAATATATCAGAAACAACCAACCGCTAAGAGTAGGGGATATTGCTAAACAGTTGAAGGAATATTCACTTGCTTCAATAAAAAAAGACGTGCAATATTTTGTCCAAGAGGGACTAATAGAAAAGATAGGCCAGGGCCGAGGAACCACCTACCTCTATTTGGGTAAAGGAGAAGAAGAGTAGCCCAATATACTCGTGGAATAATAGCAGTTTAGGCAAATTCTATATCTTTAGTAAGAGGATATCTAAGACTTATCCATGAGACGCATCTTCAAAAATCCTGTACCCATCAATTGGAAATACCTCCTCACTGAACTCCTGCTTATCGTGGTGGGAATCTTACTGGCGATTAATCTGAATGGCTGGAGCGCCAATCGGAAATTACAACAACAAACGACCCTTTCCATAGAGCGTATTGCGGACGAAGTCAAAGACAACATTACCGAATTAGAGGATGTCATGGAAGACAATAAATCTCTATTTGACTTCCTTAGACAGATAGTCAATTTGAGCACTGAAGACCTTACTAAGATAGATGCATCTGCCGAGGAAATGGATACGCTGAGGGCCCAACACGATGAATTTTTTCTCGTCCTGGATTCGACAAAAGTGGAGGAGGGGCAATACCAATATCAACTAGAATTCTATTTCGAGCTGGAGTACGCCGAATTGAGTGATATTGCCTGGGAGACCGCCAAAATTTCGAACGTCGTCAATGAGTTCCCCTACGATTGTTTGAAAGCAATTATATCCATATACAGCTTTCAGGAGCTTTACGATGGGGTACAGGGAAAATTTTTGGATTCTGCCATCTTTCGAGAGGAGGAAGATTTTGCTGCGACCTTTATTCTGAACTATCAGCTGGCTGGCGATTTAGTGGAGCGGTACCAATCTTTTGAAACCGAAATCGCCGATTGCCAGTAATGGATATAAAAATCAGGTCCATGAACCAGGTGATACCACTTTTGCTATTCTTGATGGTTGGCATAGATTTGGAAGCACAGAAACTTCGAGTGCCGATTGATTATTCGAATCCCGAGAGCGGGACGTTTGAATTACAATACGAATTTGGGGCCGAATTCCGGCCGGAACTACCTACGGTTATCGTGATTGCCGATGCGCAGCAATTCTATGTCCGGCCTGGCCAGGTGCCTGCTATTCAGGAGGAGCTCTTTGGTTCGGAGGTCAATGTGTTGGGTATACTTCCGCGTTCCGGCAATGCGGAATTATTGGAGCAGGTACGCTTAAATACGGACGAAGAAGTCAATTGGAACCGGGCGTATACGGCCTTTCGGTCGGAGCAATTCATCAACGATATTGAGCGTGTCATTCGGGAGGTACTCTCTGGCCAGCAGGATATTTACCTCTACGGGCAGTCGGGTGGGGCCTACCTGATTACCGAGTATTTATCCACTTTTCCGGAAACGAAGGTGCAAAAGGTATTCCTGGGGGCAGGGGTTAATCCGGTGATCGAAGCCCGCCTGGGGATTCTGCACGACAACTTCCAGCGCGACTTCCTGGCCGAGCACGAAGCCGAACGCATGAAGCTGGACCGGGCACTAAGGGAATCATTTTTCGATCGCTCGCTCGTGGCCAGTCTTTTCCAGCGGCAGCATTTTTTCGTAGAATTATCCGAGCTCAACGAAAGCCGACGGGCTTTGATCAATCACTTATACATTAAGGATACCGCTTACGTCAGTAACCTGAAGCGAGAATATCAAATTGATGCCATCAACAATTTATTGAAATCCGAAGCCGGGGTTCCAATTCGGGTGCGCATCGCCGAGTTTATCACTCCACTCCTTTCGGCTTGGGAAATTGGAGGAGATGCTCTGTACCCCGATCTCGAGAACAGTTATCATATTGCCGTTCCCGTCCTGGAGAGTGTTCAGCAACCCATCGCATCTTCCTTCGATGCACAACGCTTTCGAGCCTACCGGGGAGAGGTACTCTTTCTGGCCGGGCGTTACGATCACGTAGCGGATTATCGTTCGGCGATTTACCTGAGTGCGCTGCTAGAACATAGCCGCCTGTTCATTGCCGATGATGACCATACGTTTAAATCGATGAAGGCCGCCGATGATTACTCGCGCTTTATCCAGGATTTTTTTCAATTCTCGAATGGGCAGGAATGGATAAACCGCTATTCGAGCTACCGGTGGAGGGAAGAATAAGGTCTAATTCAACGGAGTAGATACTGGAATTAATACCTCAACTTAAAGAAAATTTCATCGCAGGCTCCTATATTTGAAAGTGAGGTATCCTCCCGCAAAACCTTTCCACGTCTTACTACTATGACCTTTTCTAGCTTTCGCCTGCTGTTCCTCGGCCTGTTCCTTTGTAGTGTGTATTCCCTGACTACCAATGCCCAAACCGAAATCCTATGGGACGATTGGGGGGTGCCCCACATTTACGCCGAATCGGACGAGAAGCTCTACTTCGCCACGGGCTACGCCCAAATGCAGCTTCGCCCCAACGTATTGTTGGAGCTGTACGGCCGCTCGCGGGGCCGGGCCGCCGAATACTGGGGTGCCGAGTATCTGGAGTCGGATGTGCTCGTACACACCCTCGAATTCCCGGAGCTGGCTGACCGATGGACTGCGGAGCAAGACCCAGAGCTAAAGCGCATTATATCCGCCTATGTGCAGGGTATTAACGCTTTTGCAGAAGCCCATCCCGACGCCATCGAAGAGCGGCTGAAGCCGGTTCTGCCCATCGTGGAAAAGGATGTCAACCAGCACGGCTTGTTTGTGATTTACACCCGTTTTATCGGCGGCAGCGAACTGGGAATGGTGCAGCGATGGTCGGATAAAGGCTCCAATGCTTATGCCGTTTCCGGCAGCCGGTCGGCGAGCGGGAATGCCATGCTGGTGCAGAATCCGCACTTGCCCTGGTCGGATGAGTTTTTGTGGGTGGAAATGCAGGCGGTAACGCCCTTCAGCAATCTCTACGGCGCTACGCTGATCGGCTTTCCTATGATTGCGATTGGCTTTAATGAATACCACGGATGGACACATACCGACAATACCATCGATAATGCCGATACCTACGAGCTCGAATTGAGTGGCGACGGCTACCTGTTGGACGGAGCAGAGCGCGCCTTCACCAAGCGGACCGTCACCCTGAAAGTCAAGGGAGAAGACGGCTCCTTATCGGAGCAGCCGATCGAGCTATACCGCTCGGAGCATGGCCCCGTTGTCAAACGGGGCGAAAATAAGGCCCTGGCCGTTCGCATGGTAGGCTACGACCGACCGAATGCCTTCCTTCAGTGGGTCCGGATGGGGCGAGCCAAGAATTTTGACGAGTTTGAGCGCGCGTTGAAAATGGCCCAAATTCCATTTTGGAACGTCATGTACGCCGATGCGGAGGATAACATTTTTTACTTATTTAACGGACTCGTGCCGGAACGTTCGCAAGGCGATTGGTCGTACTGGAACAGCATAATAGACGGAACGGAATCCGAAAATATCTGGGATTCGGTACACCCTTACGCTGATCTGCCAAAAGTGAAAAATCCCGAGCAGGGCTGGCTACAAAACAGCAATGATCCTCCCTGGACGAGCACGGTGCCCCTTGCGTTGAATCCTGCCGATTTTCCACCCTACATGGCACCGCAGGGGATGTCGTTCCGCCCGCAGCAATCGGCCCTGATGCTGAGCGGAGATGAGTCGATCACTTTCGAAGAGCTGGTCGGATACAAATTATCGACCCGCATGGCAATGGCGGATCGCATCCTGGACGACCTCTTTGCGGCCATCGATGCCCACGGTGGCGAGCTGGCCCAAGAAGCAAAGGCTGTGCTGGAAGCCTGGGACCGGCAGGCGAATCCGAACAGTACCGGTGCCTTGCTCTTCTCCATGTGGGCAGGGGAAGCCCGCTTGTGGAGCGACGCTACCTACGACACGCCCTGGAATCCGGATCAGGCCCTACAAACCCCCGACGGGCTGGCCGACCCGGAAGCCGCTGTGCGGACCCTGGAAGCCGTAGCCGGGCGCATCAAAGAACAGGCCGGCACGCTGGCCGTTCCCTGGGGGGATGTCTATCGCATTGATTATAACGGTATCGAATTGCCCGGAAACGGTTCTTCCGGTTATTTAGGAGTTGTGCGCGTAGCCTGGCCCGATCGGACCGAAAATGGCATCACCACCATTGGCGGCGGTGATTCCTGGGTCGGGATCATCGAATTTGGGGAGCGGCTTCGGGCCAAGGTGTTGCTGAGCTACGGCAACTCTTCGCGCCCGGATTCTAAACACAACGGCGATCAGTTGCAACTCTTTTCCGAACGGAAAATGCGCGATGCCTACTACTACCGCGATCAGTTGCTGAAGCATTTGGATTACAAGGAGGTGTTACAAGATGGAGTTTTCGTAGAAAAGTAAAAAAAGCCCCAACGCCCTCCCCTCGGGCATTGGAGCAGTACAATTCTACCTACTACATCAACACACTCACTTTTTCAAAGCACGAATCGAAGAGCTTTTATCTTTTTTAATACTTAATTCATCGGTGCCCGGATCGATACTGATCGATGGTGCTTTTTTCATGTGAGCACCTCGAACCGTAAGCCGTCTGGGGGCGGTGTATGTTTTTAATTCATTCAAGATTAGAGGCATGATGTATGCTTCGAAAAGAGTTGTTTAATTGTATTGTCGCTTTTTGGACGCAAGGTTTGGTGGCAGGTAACAACTAATCGAAGAATTAATATTTTCTTAAGATATTAGGGATATCTTGTTTTTGAATGATTTTAATGTGTAAAAAATTGAATACTAATGCTGGCTTCCACGAAGATTGAATAACAGACGTTGTGGTTAGTACCGTACTTAACTTGTTTGGGCGCCCCAACACCAATTATGATTGGTTCTCTGACAATTTTCGTGGTTATATCGACACAAATCCTCTGCCTTCAATCCTTTTCGGACATCGGTTTTGTGTCGACCACAAAAATTGTCAAAGAAGGTTATGATTTAGACCTGAAGAAAAGCTCAGATAGATGAAGACATGCGTTCTGCTGGGGCTACTGTTCGTAGGGTTTGCCTGCTCCGACGGAGTCTTCGATGCCCCTCAGGGGCCTCCGACTTCCACCGATTACCTCTAACACGAATCAGCACACTCCTCGGTTTTATGAAATCATCGAACCGGGTTATATTGATGGATATGAGCAGCCGACTACCTTTTCAAATCGATCATCTGGACCACGTCGCCATTCGAGTGCGAGATTTGCAGCGTAGCGCCGACTGGTACGAACGCGTAATGGGTCTAAAGCGCTACCAATTTGAGGAATGGGGGGAATTTCCCATTATGTTACTGGCGGGCACAACCGGTTTGGCTCTCTTCCCCGCCCATCTTTCGGATGCACCGATGCCGATTTCTAAGCACGTAAAAATCGATCATTTTGCGTTTGCTCTGGCACGGGCCGAATTCAATCGCGCCCGTACTTATTTTGATCGAATTGACTACACAAGTTGTGCCAGACGAAACTTTTTTCAAAAAGTGATATAAATCACCACAATCACCGACATCTGGCAGTGCATAGCCGTGCATTCCTTCCGAACTTAGAAGGACCTAAATTGCATTAGCCATGACTACCACCACATCGTCTTTCAAGATTGTTGAATTACCAAAGCGGCAGTTAGCCTATGTCCGGCACGTAGGCCCCTACCAGGGGGATTCCGAACTATTCGGACGGCTGTTCAATCAGGTAATGGGCTGGGCAGGGCCCAAGGGATTACTCCAGAACTCCAATATGGAGGTCCTTTCCATGTACCACGACGATCCCGAATCCGTGCCTCCCGAGCAACAGCGCATCAGTGTAGGTATTACCGTGCCGGAGGGCACCGAGGTTGACGGAGACATTCATCTGATGGAATTGCCGGCAGCCAAATACGCCGTGGGCTCATTCGAACTCCTTCCCGATGGATATAAGGATGCCTGGAATGAGATGATGCAATACCTACAACGGGAGCAATTGCAACCCTCTGGAGTGGCCTTGTACGAATCCTACAAAAATGACCCAAAAACCCATCCGGAAGGTAAGCACCTGGTGGATATTTGTATTTCGCTGGTTTGATGATGCTATCGGACCTCTTCCGTATGCAATGATGTGCCCAAATCAGGTATTCAAATTGATCTGAGCAATTGATGATCAGCCTAATCACCTGATCTTATCTTTTGGTTTGTTATTTCAAATCAAGTGATACGCCTATGTGTATAGGCATAATAATAAGTTCAACCTCAAATCCAATGCATCAATGAATGCTGAATTCCATTCGCCCAAACCAATATTGGAAAATACGTGTAAGGCTCAAACTAGGATCATATCCACCGAAAAGAATAAATTCCATCCCGAAACGCGCAAACATAAAAAGCAACAGGCTGGTGTGGATATTCTCCAATGGTACGCTGTCTACACTCGCTCCCGATTTGAGAAAAAGATGTATCGGGCATTAATCCGATCAAAATTAGAAGCATTTTTACCCTTGGTCAAAGAGAAGCGGGTCTGGAGTGATCGCTTAAAAACGGTAGAAATGCCCTTGCTACCGGGCTACATCTTTGTAAAACTTTCACCGGACAACCTCGCTCAGGTATACACCTATCCGGGCTTTGTCCGTTTCGTAGCCTTCGAAGGAAAACCGTGTGTCATCCGGGAGGCGGAAATCGATCTGCTTCAGAAAATCGTAGAGCACGGATTACGGGTTCAACATACAGGAGGTTGTACCTGCCAGGTTGGCGATCGAGTAAGGATTATTCACGGGCCGTTGAAGGATTGGGAAGGTTGCGTGGAACGCCTCCAGGGTTCTTCCCGTATCATTTTTCAATTGGACTCGATCCAGCAGGCAATTAGTGTGGAAGTGGAGTGCGGAGAGGTGGAGGTTATTTAATATTGAATGGTGGTTCCCTCTGGTTAGGAAGCGGAAGATGCATTTCTTCCCTTCTTTGTCCGGTTCAAGAAGAGGTGCTTGTGTTTGCTGTGTATGTAGTTTAAGAGCTGCTGGCGGTGCTTTCGAGATTCGGTGGATTTACTAACGCCGTGTTTTCGGTAGTAAAAATGGTCGCCCGGCAGTTTTTTGATTCGGGCACCGGCAGCTGCAAGCCGGAGCCAAAATTCATAATCCTGCCAGTTCGCCATTTGTTCGTCAATGCCACCTACTTCGACCCAATAACTTCTTCGAAAAGCAGCGCAGGTATGCACCCGATTCTGGGATAGGAGGTCTTGTAAATGTACGGATGGGGGAACTTCCCATCGGGCGGTTTGATTTCCAAATAGGATCGCATCCGGATTAGCGACATCGCAGCCATTCCGTAAGAGTTTTTCGGCATCGGATAAATAGCGGGCTCCAATTTTGTCGTCGGCATCCAGCAATACTACAAAAAGGCTATCGACGAAAGCAATGCCGTAATTCCTTGCATAACTGACCCCGTGCGGACGGTCGAGCTGCAAGTAGTTGATGAAATCGTATTCCTCCGCTAATGTTTTACCAATATTGCCGGTATTGTCCGTCGAATTGTCATCGACGATGGTGATGACATAATCCGCTTCGTTTTGCAGGACTGATCGTACGGCCTCTTCCAAATACTTGCCATAGTTGCGACAGGGAATGACCACGTTCCAACTTACCGGAAGGGAGCGACTGATCGTCATTCGATTGAATGCCAGTGCTCTTCGAACTGCCTGGGCTTTCCACAGATAGTGGTTTTCCTCCCGATAAAGGGCCACGCCCTTTGTACTGTGATGATCGAGCAATTGAACGGAAGCTCGCATGGGATGATGGGGAACCCCCAGGCGGATGGAGAATATCTGATCGGCTTCCCGCCGAAACAGGAAATCGGCCGGGCAATGTGCTAAATACGAATCAAGTACGGCCAGGTCCGGCTTCCGGAAGAACGCCCCCCAGCCTAATAGTGCTACCTGGCCATAAAAATGCTCATACCGCTTTCGGTCTCGATAGTGTTTTGGTAGCAAACCATAGGTAATGCCGCTTTCCTTTTGTAAGAATGCTGCTAGAAGTTGGGGAATATTCTGTACAAGGGCATCGTCATCTTGAACATAAATAATTTCATTTTTAGCCCGGCGAGCACATTCGAAACGCCCATAACACAACTGATTTTTCGGGGAGTTGATCACCTGAACTTTGCTGCCTTTTAGAGCCAGCTGTTCAGCAGGGTTGTTATTCCATACTAAAATTTCATCAATAAAATTAAAACAATGCAGGCTGTCTACGATTCGCTGCATATTTTGGGGCCTTTTGTAGGAGAGCAAGCACGCAGATATTCGAGTGATTGGTAAGTGGTCTTCCTTGGTCGATTCCGGCTTACGTACATTGGAGGAGCCTCCATCGATACGGTGCGTTTTTCCAGTAATTACTGGTTCCTTAGCCCGCTTTTCCTGGACGACCCCGCCGGTCACCTTTCTCATTAGGTGGTGGCGCCGCTTAAATGCAATGTCCACACTTCTCCCAGGGTGATACTGGTGGAAATAACTTGAAGCTCTCTCGTTTACAATCGGAACACCAGTGGCTTTCATCTTTCTAAAAAACACTTGGTCGACGTTGTACGATTGCTTATAGGAGGGCGGGCAGGGCCACTTCCCGGCCATCGTATACCAAGATCGCTTTAAAAAGCAGTTACCTTTGCCCCCCTCGCACCAGAAACCCAGAGAGTGCTCCGGATTTAGGAAGTAAAAGCAAATCGGATAATAGGCACGGTTTGCCCGAAGGTGTTCCAAACCCCGATCGACGATAGCTGGCGTAATTAGCATTTCTGCATCCAGAAAGAACAGAAATTCCCCTCGCGCATGATCCGCTGCAATATTTCTTCCGCGTCCGCTGTGAAATCTTTCCGATACGTTTACAATTTGGTGGGGAATGGATTTAAGTACCTGGGGTACCCATTCCTCCAGGGGCCAGTCGGTTGAATGATAATCGCTAATTACAATTTCTACATCGTCCCGGTGTCGGACCGCTTCTTCAATTGAATGAAGACAATTCGGAAAAAGAGGAGCATATTGACCGTTGGGAAGGTGGAACCTGGAACGGTTGTGTACGGTGAGACAAATGGACAAGAGACCTGCAGTGGGACTCTTTGAAAGGAATTCTTGGCCTGCGACAGAAGGCGAAGTCTTTTTAAGGTTAGTGGGCGAGAGCGGATTGTCTGCCAAGTTTTGGCGCGTCGTTTCTCGGCTTAGATTAACTAGTGAAATACCGGCAGGTTTCAGTTTTTGAGCTAGCCAACGATCGCCTTGTCGATGTTTGGCGTTGGCATTCCAATCCTGCTGTCCGTAATCCGGACAGTGCCGGGAATCGAAATGGACCTTTCCACCCGGGTATAGCTCGTAATCGACTCCGATCAGGTAAATGCATTTTGCGCCCATGTATGCTGCCAGATGGATCGCCGAGTGCGTGGTGGTCGACCAGGTAAAAATTCGAGCATCAGGTTCGAGGTCCAAGTGTTTGTTTTGAATGTTTTTTTCGTATGGATTCTGAATGGGATAAATCCAGCTATCTGGATTACAGGTGTCAATTCGGTGCGGCTGTACTTGCTGTTTGGCTTTGTAATGGTATTGTCGGACTAACGTTTCGGGTAAAACCAATTTTTGATTGTCGACAATTTTTCGAATCACTTCATACGTTTCGATCACATGGACAAAATGGTAGTCTATGTGGGGCATGACCTCGAAGGCGTAGTTAATGCCGAAGCAGATTTTATCTTTAAAAAATGATGGATTTGCGTGGAATAAGGAAGGACCCGTTCCGAAAATGTATATGTCCCTACCCTTGTGTATTTGGTGAAGTTCCGAAATGGGCTTGCCTACCGGCAGGGACTTTTGAAAAGGTCTTCGAGGAACGTTGGTTGTTTTCGGTTTAGTACTATTTGTGACGGAGAGCGGCGGTAGAATAGGAGGCACTTGGCTTTGTTTCGTCGTTTTCGAATCGGAGTAAGAAAATACGGTATTGGTGTTTAATGCATTGAAATAGGCATTGGTATATTGAGTAATCATCTTGCGGGGATCCCAATGGGCCTCCATCCATTTTCTGGCAGTATTACCAAGCTGGTAGATTTCTTTTGGAGATTCGATAAAGTGGCATAGGGTATCGAGAAGTTGATCCAAATTTGTGGTATGAAAAGGATGAGTATCCTGCCCCGTCACCTGGCGAATAAATCCGGCAATGGGCTTGTTGAGATTATTCAGCGTCAGGGCACCCACTGAACAGCCTTCCAGAGATTGAAGGTGATAGCTACCGGTGACGCACTCGTCGATACAAATATGAGCGGTTCTTTTGGCTTGCATACAGGCCTCGTAGGGAGCGTTGTTCAAAATACAGATCTCTACCCGTTGGCCATATCGGTGCTGTAGTTGATTCAGGATTTTTATGGTCTGATTACTGCCCTTATCCCGCCAGCCGCCTCTCTGCTCGGAGGCCCAGGAATAAAATATCTTGATTCGGTCATCGGGCTTTTGTTCCGGTTGATAGGTTGACTCCCAAATATCGATGAGGTTGGGTACAATCAAGGCATCCGTATAAATCAGAGGCTGATACTGTGCCACCGCTAGCTTTCTGTTATTTAGCCAACTATGAGACCGCCCGGGGCGGTATCCCATCTGTGGAGAGTGGAACTGAAGGATACAAGGCTTATGTTTGAATGGTCGGGGATAAACTAATCGATGGTAGTGAATGATATCGGCCCAATCGACCAATTCCCGGATTTGAATGTCGGAGGGATCGACCATATCGTACTTCCACCGAAGGTTGGCCAGCCCGCTGGCAGTAAATTCCTTTTTCAGGACGGTCTTGGATATACAGGCCGTGTATTTATTAAGTATCTGACTAAGGTGCACTGGCGCTCCGGCGAGAGCCGAAGGACAGAGATGTAAGATATTAAGTCCTAGTACTTCTCGCCAGTTTTTCTTTTCAAAATGCTGTAAATGGGAGCGTGGGTTGCAATTGTAAATGTTTTGTGGAGGCACATAGAGCGCGATCTGCTCGCCGCACTGGTTCAGTTTTTGATGTAGTTGGTATTGGGTGCCCCGCTTTTTTCGGTCGTAATCCGTGAATCGATCGTACCATTTGGCTTGTTCCGTATCGGATGCGTACAGATCAACACCGAAGAGTAAAATCTTTTTTTCGGGGAAATACTTTCGGAGTAGTTGCAGTGCCCACACGATGGTATAATTCCCCTGGAGGTTTTCTTTTTTGCGATCGAACCAAAAATCAACCTTTGGCCGAAATGCCCTGGAAGTACGATTCTCCTGTACGAGGAAGAGGCAGTCTTTGGGACGGCTGGCATAATACTGCTCCAAAAATTGCGAAACCCGCCGATCGGACCACAAATTAAGGTGCCCCCTGAGCCGGATAGGGGCGTAATTGAGGGTTACTACAAAGGCTTGGGCTTTGATTTGCGCAAAGTCTTCATCAGGCATATCCAATACGGAATTACCAGAGCCGAAGAGTGCGATGTAGGGATGGTGTATGGGTAAGTGTTGCAGCAATTTCAAACAGGGTTAAATCAGCTACGTACTTGTAAAGTGGAAATTTATTGATTGACGTGAACGAAACTCTCGAGGACTCTACCATCCGGAGCAATGATGGTCCGCCGGATGCTGTGTGGTATAGGAGTCCCATCGGAAAGCCGGGGAGGGTTATCGGCGTAAATGGGTTCTATAACAACCATTACCTCACCGTAATCCTGAGCGTATTTCATGGTTGATGTCTCGGAAGCTCTCCAAGTAGACCCTTTTCCCCGGTTCAGTTTTTCGGTCATCGGCACCACAGAAGTGAATTGATCGACGGCCCTTTCGACATCTGCATCCCCTTTCACTCCCTCTCGCGGCACTAAATGACCTTTATCTTTTCCCGACTTTTCGTAAGCGACATTTTTGGACTGGGCACCCTCCGTAGAAGTATCCTGGGAAAAGGAACGTTCGGTTGCAGGTTTAACACTCTTCGATTGCGGGCGCTGTACGTATGATATCCGTCTAGGCCTTCCGGCCACTGGGTCGTAATCAACCCGAACTCCCGCTGCGATTTCGGCGGCATTTAATTCGTTGTAATGCATGCCGGTTCTTCTGAAGGTCCCGGAGGATTCCTTAGAAGGAGGTCCAAATTTCGGTTTTGGTTTTTCTACCGGCATCTGGCTTACCGGTTTCTTGCCTTTGTAGAGCTTCAATTTGCTGGCATCAGGAGTTGGGCCAAGGTCAATTTCCCCG
>CAZDET010000093.1:0-15571 GCA_964504335.1 uncultured Saprospiraceae bacterium | reverse complement strand
TGGTGCCTAAAGAGCTATTTTGGCTTTAGTAAATTATTCCGCATTATGTCTAATAGCCCAGAAAATTCATCATGCTATCTCTAACGGTAGTAGGCTTAATAATTAACTGATTCGTATTTACCGAAATCCTTGATTTATTGAATTTTCGATTTCTGAATAAAATTACAGATCAATCGGCAGCCGCCCCGAGTTCTTGATCTCCCGCATTACAAACGCGCTTTGCACCCGGCCGATATTCTCCAATCCCGCCAGCTTTTTGGATACAAACTGCTGATAGGCCTCCATGTCTTTAGTAATCACCTTTAACAAGTAATCCTGCAGTCCGGCGATGTGATAGCACTCCAGTACCTCCGGGATCGACTGGATGTCTTTTTCGAATCGGGCGATAAATTCCGCAGAATGCTCTTTAAGGGATACGTTGCAATAGGCGACCATCGGAAGTTGCACTTTATGTCGATCCACAATGGCAACGTATTTCTTGATGAATCCTTCTCGCTCTAGCCGTTTGATGCGCTCGTGGACGGGCGTGGTCGTCAGGTTGAGGCGGGCACCGATTTCTTTGGTCGTATACTTCGAATCAGTTTGCAGTAAGCGCAGGATGGCTTGATCGATTTTATCTAGTCCTGGCATGGAGAAAATTTTTCTGAGGAAATACGAAAACACTTGCCCATATAGCAATATACCCTGCTATTCATTTGTAATGTAGTTTTATTTTCTGCTTTAGAATAATTTATTAGATTATTCTTCTAACAGCAGTAGTTTTGTAATATCAACTATTAAAGTCGTTAGCCATGATGCCGCACCAAATGAAACCGGAAAGCTTGATGATGTCCTACGGGTACAAACCGGAGCTTTCGGAAGGGGCCATCAAGTGTCCCATTTTTCAGACATCCACCTTTGTTTTTAAAAATGCCGAGGAAGGCAAGGCTTTTTTCGAAGTCGCCTACGGGCTAAGAGAACCGGAAGCCAATGAGGAACCAGGACTGATTTACAGCCGCCTGAACAATCCGGATTTGGAGATCCTGGAAAACCGCTTGGCGCTCTGGGAAAAGGCCGAAGATTGTGCGGTTTTTGAGAGTGGCATGTCTGCTATTTCTACTACTTTATTTGAATTTCTCAGCCCGGGAGACGTGTTGTTGTACAGCAACCCCTTGTACGGAGGTACGGTGCATTTCGTACAGCACGTCCTGACCAAATTTGGCGTAGAGGTCATCGGGTTTCGGGCTGATGCTACACCGGATGAATTACGCCAACTCATTGAATCTAAAAATGTTGCCGACCGCTTGGCAATGATCTATGTAGAAACGCCGGCGAACCCCACCAATGCCTTGACGGATTTGGTCAGTTGCCGGAGCATCGCCGATGCCTATTCGACTGCGGATAAACACGTGCTATTGGTGGTCGATAATACGTATTTGGGGCCCCTCTGGCAACAACCGCTATCGCTAGGGGCCGACGTGGTCCTCTATTCCGCCACCAAATACATTGGCGGCCACAGCGACGTGATTGCCGGGGCGTGCCTCGGATCATTGCCTCTCGTAAAAAGAATCAAAACACTCCGCACCTTTTTGGGCAATATGGCCGGCCCGTGGACTGGATGGCTGTTGATGAGAAGTCTAGAAACTTTAAAATTGAGGATGGAGCAGCAGGCTAGAAATGCCACGGAAATTGCCCGTTTTTTAGATCGCCATCCCCGAATTGAAAAAGTGTATTTTCTGGGATTACTAAAACCGGAAGATGGACGCGATTATCGCATCTACCAGCAGCAATGCCAATCTTCGGGGGCGATGGTTTCCTTTGCAATCAGAGGTGGAGAGGCGGAAGCGTTCCGGTTTCTCAACAGCTTAAAACTGATCAAGCTGGCCGTTAGTCTCGGAAGTACCGAATCACTAGCACAGCATCCGGCCTCCATGACGCATGCCGGTGTTCCGCCGGCCGAGCGGAAAAGTATCGGCATTACCGAAAATCTAATTCGGCTATCCGTGGGTGTAGAAAATGTGGTCGATATAATCTGGGATATTGAACAAGCACTGGAGAAGGTGGGCTGCACACGAACTCAGGTATCAAGTCCTATGCCCCAAGGAATTGCAATTAAGACAACTCAATGATCCCCTTCGGAGTCTTCAGGGTGGCTACCAGAGCGGGCTCCGCACCTAGCTCTACAGTAAATTCAATTCCCAATTGTCGTAGTTGTTCCTTTAGCAATTCTGGCTTTGGATGCCGCCCTACCAATTTCAACAACCTGCATCCCGCCGGCGAGGTACGCGCGGGATGCAGTGTATCTTTCCAATCGATTAAAAAGGGAATCAATCCAGCTCCCGGATCTGCGAGGGGATCGGTCAAGCTCCAGCGTAGAGGGGTTCCATCGGGGCGTTCGCGGTAGCCATCAATTACTTCGCCCAGGTCGATGCCGTTGGCGGTTGCCTGCTGCACAAGCGCGGGGATATCGGTAGCCGGAGCCGCCCAGCGTGTGAGCTTCGATTCGGTGAGGGTATTCAATTGAAAGATGCGTGGGCCCGAGGCAGGAGCCTGCCGAGGATCGGGCGCAATGATTTCTAAATACGTCGTTTTTCCCAGAGCAAGTAGCGCATTCCAGGTGCCCCAGGGATGCTGGCCGCCTATTTCGGGACGCACGCCCGTCAGGGCTTCTATTTCATTCATCCCCAGTTCCAAATCCCGGACGGAGTACACAAGGTGATCTACCATAGTGATATCGTTAGCCGAAAGATACTATTTCTTAAAAACAGGCGTAAAGCGCTAATAGGAGAAAGATGATTTGGGCAATTTTCTTATCCATAACCAATCCGTTTACAGATACATTTACAATATCCAGGCCAGGTCGAAGTCGCATCTGCAACCGAATTACAATCAGACAATAATAACACAATTTTCCTCCCAAATTCCGCCTCCTGTATCCTAACGTATGTACTGGATTGATTGGAACTGCCCCCCTTTTTCCGAAGTTACTTCAAGCAGGTACGTGCCATTGCACAATGAGGTCAATTGATTACCTGTTTATCTTTCTCTATTTGGGAATCCATGAGCTACAATTTCCCTTTCCGCCACTGGATTCGATATTGTTTGGGCGACAGTCCGTAGGCTTCCCGAAAGGACCGGATGAAATACGACACATTGTCGTAGCCGACTGCATCGGCTAATTCCCCTACTGACATGGCCCTGTCTTGCAACAGAGTTAGCGCTTTTTCCAGGCGCAATCGCTTCAGCCATTGCTGTGGAGTGGTATCGAAGGTGGCCTTGAAATCACGGCGAAAAGTGGTGGTACTGCGGCCGGTGAGGTAGGCGTAGTCTTCGATTTTGAGGGGCTTGTCGAAGTTTTGCTCCATGAAGGTCTTGATGTGCCGCTTCTTGGGGAGGGTGAGTCGAAATAAGAAATTAGCGAACCGCTGATCGCCCTGTAGGCCATTGAGGAGGTGCAGTAGCTCCAGGATCTTCAAATCGAGGAAGCTGCGGTTGCGCAGACCCTGCCGCCCGTACATTTGGCGGAGGGCATCCGCAAACAGGCGGAGGGTCGGCACAAGCTCGAATTGCAAATAACCGGGTGCTTCGGCACGGGTCACCTCCGTCACGCGGACGGTGGATAGGAACTCCTGGATCAGGCGATCATCAAAGTAAAACAAGAGGCTGTGAAACGGCCCTTCGGCAGGCAACAGATCCGAGATATAGTATAGCCCCCGCGGGATGAATATCCCCTGCCCCGCTTCGATCCGAATTGGCTGTTCGGCATCCTGGGGGCGAATGCACTGTTCTCCGGCCAACAGGATGACCACTACGTGGTTGGAGATGTACCCCTCCCGTTCCAACAGGGGTGTTGGCAATTGCTTTTCTAGGATGCAGACGTTGCCATCGCGCAGGATGGTGTGCACGTGGGCGTCGTCGAAGAGGCGTTGAGGGATGAGAATCATCTTTACGCTTGGCTACAGATTAGTCGATTCCGTGTACTTAACTATGGCGTCAGCTCCTCCAATATCTGGGAAGGAAGCCGCCCGAATCGCTTTTTGAATTGCTGGGTGAAATAGGAAGGATTACTAAATCCAACTTGATACGCGACTTCCGAAATCGAATACGACTCACGGTGAAGCAGGTGCCAGGCCCGACGCAATCGCAAATCGGCGATGAAGGCCGCGGGCGATTGCCCGGTCAGGGCCACCATACGCCGCCATAATTGGGCCCGACTGAGGCAAATTCGCTGCCCTACTGCCATTAGCGAGAGGCTGGAATCGGACAGGTGTTTGTTGAGGTACTTCAGAAAATCCTCTAGCAAAAGTTCCTCCTTAGGCTGGAGTACCTTGCTTTTTGTATAGGCCGCTTCGATAATCGGAAAGCAGGATTCCATTTGATTGGATAAGTAGATGGCTCCTGCGGGCGCGGCATCCGTCAGGTAGGAAGCCAATTGGATCGTGGATTTAAACAAGGAGCCATAGTGTTGGGTAACGGGCCTTCCTGCGGCTACGCCGATTCGGATATCCGCACTCGGATCGGTCGATTGGCAAAATTGAAGCAGCTCTACGGCGCAGCGAACCGCTGCCCCGCCTTCTGTAAAGGCCAGCATCAACTGATCGCGATCGTCAAGCACCCGCCGCCCCTCCCAACGGCAGATACAAGGAATCAATGATTCGTACAGCGTATCGACCGCCATCGATCCAACTAGATCGGCACTCAACACAAAGCGCTCTCCCGTATCGAAGGAACCATCGGTGCGCTCCACGATATCGTCTTTATTGACTTTGCGATCTGTGCCCATGAAAGCCGAATAATCGCTACCCTCCAGCTCAATGACCGTACAGGCCATTCCGCTGTGGACCTCGGCGCGCACGGCGGCGCAAGCCTCCTTGTTCGGAGCCTCCATCAAGCAAAAGACCAGGCCGTCCTTCTCGTTGATGTAATACTCAATCATCCGCACCCCGTACTTGTGCTGTACAGCCAGATCGACGACGTGGTTTTCCTTGATCTCCTCCACCGTGGGCGGCACCGGATATCCCGCGGTACGGTTGAGGTCCATGAATAGTGGCATGTTGTATGGGGTTTGCCGAGTGTTGTGTGCCTCCTACTCAATATACAAGTATTTGGAATAGATATTTAGACCGTTGAACATTTACTGGAACAATCCCGCAACCGCAATAAACAATAAACCATCAACACTAAACACGTCAATCAATTTATCACCAATCTCCTGTACACCACTCCAGCCGCCGTTTCCACCTCTACTACATACAGTCCAGCCGCCAAACCACTCAGCGATAGAGGGGCCGTGTCGGAAGTAATCAACAAGCGCCCGAAGGCATCATATAAGTGGATTTGAAGAAACGAATCGACACCGCTCACCTGCAACCAATCCGTAGCCGGATTAGGGAATACCTGAATTCCACCTTCTATCGGTGCGGATTCTGTAGACGTCACCACTTCGAGCTCGCCGATGCGCTTCCAAATCTCATTGAGTAGCTCAATAGCTGCCAATCCGGTATTGGTGGATAGGCCCATGCGGACCATCACCAGGCCCTCGCTCGGTACGATACTGACGAATTGGCCCTGCCCGCCCGCAGCCGTGATGGCATCCAGCGGCGCATCGGGGGCAAGATAGCCTTCGCGGGAAAGTGGACTGTTGGGCAGGATGTGGGAGGGCTGTCCGTTCAGCCACCACAAATAGCCGTAGGAGGGATTGAGGCCCTGGGAGGGCCGGATCATTTGATTGAAGTAGACCGTATCACGAATTACGGGCCGACCATCCCAAACGCCGTCGTTTTGAATCAGGATACCGAAGCGGGCCATATCGCGCGCCCGGCTGAGGAAAAACGTATTATCACCGGAAGGCAACCAGAACCCGCTCCGCATCCCGATGGGGGTTTGGACGTTGTCGGCGGTATAGGTATTGATGGGTTGATCAGTGGCCGCTTCCAGCACATCTTTAAGCAAGTTGTACGGACCGTTGTGGTACACCCAGCGGGTGCCGGCATCCGCACGGTAACGCAGGCAAACCGGATCGATGCAAGTGAAAAAACGCTCGTCCAATCCGGAAGTCATGGTAAGTTGATTCCAGACCGTAATCTGGGATTCCCGGGCAGGGGAAAGATTACTCCACCCCTCCCCCAGATAATCGGAGGTGGGATCTTCAATGTCCAAAAAGCCCTCTTCCTGGGCAATGCCGACGAGTAGCGCCCGCAGGCTCTTACCGGCCGAGAACCAGACCCACAGGCTATCCGAGGTGAACGTGCCGAAATAGTGCTCTAACACAATGCGCCCGTCCTTTAATAGTAAAAAGGCTTTTGTATCTTCTCGCTCGAGATAGGCGTAGAGCGTATCGATGCGATCCGAGGCCCAGTTTAAGGTAGCCGGATCGACCGTTTCCCAATCATCCCCTACCATTGGCGGGAAGTAAATTTCCTGCCCGTAAATGACCAAGTGAAACAGTAAGCAGCAGCAAATCGTACAAAATATTCGCATAAGGAATGGGTTGACGATGCTTGGATGGCATTTTCCCCTATTCGTTTAATCACTCTCCAAACAAATCGCTCATGTTGCCCCATTGCTCAAAACCCATTGGCTTTTTAGTCAGCCTTTCACTACTACTACAAGTCGGTTATAGCCAGGAATTTGCCTACTCCTCCACCATTCAACAACTGGAGGACAAATTAGACGATCAAAAAGCCCAGCTCGAAACCCTCAAATTAGATTGGATCAAAGATCAACTTGAAACCTACGGCCTCCCGTCGGTTCGCCGGGGGCAGGAGATCACCTGGTACGATGGGTTTGCGGTACAGTATAATGCTACGTACAAGCAGGCCCGGTGGGTAGCCCATATGATCTTGCCTGAAATCAACAACGTTTGTGAAGAACGCACCGACGAATTTCTGGAAGACCTCGATGTAGATCCGGAATTAAAACTGGAATTGTACGTTGAAGACCGGGAGAAGGAGTCCGAACGCTACGACCGCGGGCACCTGGCCCCCGCTGCCGATTTGCGCTGGTCGCCGCGGGCCGTCCGCGAATCGTTTTACCTGACGAACATGTCGCCCCAGCGCGCCGAACTCAACCAGGGGCTGTGGGCCGAACTGGAGAAAATGATCCGCTCTTACATTCGCTTTTACAACGACAGCCCCCTGCTCGTCGTTACGGGTCCGGTACTGAAAGGCGGAGATCGCCTCCCCAAATTAGATCACACCGGCGAATCGGATGCAAAACTTGCCATTCCCAAAACCTACTTCAAGGCAGTCGTGGATCTAAAGCGCCAACGCGGCATTGGCTTCATTATGGACCAGGACGCCCCCGCGCCCACCAAAGCCAAGGAAATCCGCAAAGAGTTGCTGAAGTGCATGCGCACAATCAAGGAACTCCAAAGTGCGACCGGCCTGTACCTCTTCACCAAAATGGATAATCGGATAGAGCGCAAGATCGAAGGACAAGCGTTGCCGCACCTCTGGATGGTGAATGCACCACTGGATGATTTCAAGCTTCCAAAGATTACACCCAGAGATTCGGATGTGCTGACGTCTTCCACAGCAAAAGACGCATTAAAGGAACTCAACCGAGAGGAAAGCCGTCCCGTCACGATTCTTGGCCGGGTCACCTCCTCTTCCCGAAAAGATGGCCAACTCCGCCTCAACCTTGACGGCGGCGACGAGGCGTTTATTCAGGTCGACGAATCGCTGCTGAAAAACTTCTCCATGAATCCTGAAAAAGATCTCATGCGGCTGGTTGTAGAGTGCGAAGGCCAATTGGAACGCTACGGCGGCGGCTGGTCGCTGCGCGCCTGTGTGGTGGCAGACGAGGAAGGGGATTTTAAGATTGTTAGTGATTAGATTTAAGTTGGTTAGCACTTTAGAGCTTGTTTGGACTTTACCCTTTGGGCTACAAAAAGTCCCTTTAGGAACCTGTCTTCGCCCTTTTTTCGGTCCGTAGCTTTGGCTATGCACCTCAAAAGTGGTCTCGGCAGAACCCTAAATGGCCTCTTTTCGCCTTCAAAAGCAAAGTCCAAACAAGCTCTTAGCCTTTTGGTCCTTGCTAAAAGACTAAAGTACTAACTAACCAAAGTACCACCTACTCCACCTTTATCAGCTTCGCCACGTGCACCACGCGGCCGGAGCTATCCGTCACGTTGGCGTAGTATACGCCCGGAGCCAGGCGCGAAGCATCCCAATCTTGGATATACTCGCCGGCGGCCTGATTGGCATTCAGGACCGTGGTGAGGTAGCGGCCCTGCGCGTCATAGACGCGTATGGTCACCTGTGTCGCTGCGCGCACGCGGTATTTGAACGTGGTCACCTGCGCGAAGGGATTGGGGTAGTTGGTCAGTACCACTGCCGGCGCGTTGAGACCCAGGCCCGGATTGAGTGGGTCACTGACGGATGTGACTACCTGCCCGCCGCATTCTCCGGTGCCGCTGCGCGGCGGAGCCAGATACGGGAAGGTTTCCGCGAATGGCAGATCGTTGCTCTCCACGCCGGTGGTGTAGCCCAATACACCTAGTAGGTCGTCGGTAACGGGGTTGGGGCCGCCGGCTGTGTAATCGTCGTACCACAGACCGATGGCTGCCAGCACCACCCCGGAAACAGCTTGCAGTTCAATACGCGTCACGTCATCTTCCAGGCGGCGGCCGTTGGGGAAGCCGTCCATATTGGGGATGAATTCCAAATCCGTGGAGTTGACAAACGGGGCCTGCGTCAGGCCGAGCACCGCTGCCTGCACCAGGCCGAGCGAGCTGAAGGCTTCGTCGTTGCGGGGTGTGACCGGCACGGCCATGTTCAGACGCAACATATCGCCGCCGTTGGGCAGGAAGTTGTTGATAAAAGGCTTGCCCGCAGCTAGCGGATCGCCATTCTTGCCGGTCGCCAGCTGGTAGGGCCGAATATTCGGTACGCCCGTGTGGAAAGCCGGCCAGAGGTCGACCGAGCGTGGCAGGCCTGGTCCGGGCAGCAGGAGGCCACCGAAGGCATCTTCCGCCAGGGCAGTTCCATCGAGGGCGGAGCTCCCCTTCAGGCCGAAGAGGCCATCCCCACCGTTACTGAAGTCAAAAGCTTGGAGGCTGTTGGTTTGTACGCGAAGGGGCGCGAAGGCCGGTACGGCACCGCCGAACTGGTCGTCGTCCATGTACAGTGCCAATTCCGGATTGTAGAAGGCACCATCCATTAGGGTATCCGCCAGCTCCTGGTAGGGAGTGATAGCATTCCAGTAATCTTTCAATCCAATAGGGATCACTGCTTCGTTGGTCAGTGGCATGCCCAATCGAGAAACTTGGACCCAAGGGCCATCAAAAGTCGGGTCGCCATCGCCGGAAAGGGTTTGAATCTGCGGGCGGCTGGCCGAGGCCCACACCCCGATCACGTAATCCGGATCGAGAATGCTGCTGGGCGTCGCCGGGGCACCTGCTTTCAGCAGCGTCGATATGGGTACCTGAATGGCGATGGTACTGACGTTCAAGCAGGCGACGCCATCCGACGGCATACCATTTTGACGGGGAGAATCGCCCAGGTCGAAAATTCCTCCTAAGTCCACGAAAAAAGGATCATCGGTCGTGCCGCAAAAAACCTTCTCTCCGGAGGAGGCAGTTTCGATCGCATCTTGCATCAAGAGCTCGTAGGTAGTATTCAGGCCCACCTGACTGGAAATCGAGCGGGGCCCCACATTTGGGGGTGGCACCTTGCCCTCGGAAATCACCGTCTGGAAGGTCATGCCGCCGTCTACGCTGCGCTCCAGCGTGTAGGTGGCCTTCTGGTTTTCCTGCCCCAGGCGAATGAGGAAGAAGGTGGTCGGGTCTTCATTGACGATATTGAACGTGAACCGGTAGATGATCTCATCGCCCGGCACGGTCGCGTCGTTGTCAATGTGGATTTCGTAGCGAATGTTTTCGCCGAAGGTGTAGTAGTTCGGACCGCCCTGCGGCAGTTGCAGCGGAACGTAGGTAGCAATGAGGGTGACCATGCTCGGGTCGTCGGGACTCCGAAAGGCATAGACATCTACATTGTCGGCCAGCGGGTCGTCGGCAATCAGGGGCGCTTCCCGGTGGCTGGAGGCGATCAGCGCCTCCGACAGGCCCAGCAATAGCGTGGCCAGAATGAATTTATAAAGTATTTGTCGCATTGTATTTTCTTACTTTTTCGATGAAGGAGTACTTACTTACTGACTTCCGTTCCCCGCCAGGGAGCGGCCAGGTAAGGAAATTCATCCGTAAAGGGGCGATCGTTGGCACTCACTCCGGTGCGATAATTAAGCACGTCTAGCAGATCCTGGGTCACCGGATTGGGATCGCCGGCCGTGTAATCGTCGTACCACAGGCCGATGGCCGCCAGCACCACCCCGGAAACCGCTTGCAGCTCGATGAGGGTCACGTCATCCTCCAGCCGGCGGCCGTTGGGGAAACCGTCCATATTGGGAATGAATTCCAGATCGGTACTCTCTACAAAGGGAGTAGCAGTCAGGCCAAGAACGGCAGCCTGAATAAGGCCAAGCGGACTGAAGTTTTCGTCGTCTCGGGGCGTCACGGGTACGGCCATGTTGAGCCGCAGCATGTCGCCACCGTTGGGCAGGAAGTTATTAATGAAGGGCTTGCCCGCCGCCAGCGGATCGCCGTTCTTGCCGGTCGCCAATTGATACGGCCGAATATTCGGTACACCCGTGTGGAAAATTGGCCACAAATCAACGGAGCGCGGAAGGCCCGGCCCCGGCAGCAATAACGCGCCGAACGCATCGTCGGCCAATGCGGTGTTGTCGAGTGCGGCATTTCCCCTCAGGCCAAACAGACCATCGGCACCATTGCTGAAGTCGAACGCTTGCAAGCTGTTAGTCTGTACGCGCAGGGCACTGAAAGCCGGCACGGCTCCACCAAACTGATCGTCGTCCATGTACAGCGCTAGCTCCGGATTGTAAAAGAATGGATCGAGCAGCGTATCGCCAATCTCTTCGTAGGGGGTGATGCGATTCCAGTAATCCTTAAACCCGATGGGAATAACCACCTCGTTGGTGAGCGGCATGCCCAGGCGCGATACCTGTACCCACTCACCTTCGTCCGTCGGTGCCGATCCGTCGCTGTTCAGAGTGCGTACGGCTCGCCGGCTAGCGGAGGCCCACACGCCAATTACGTAATCGGGGTCGAGGATACTCGTAGGCATTGAAGGGGCTCCCTCCTTGAGCAACGTAGAAATGGGCACGCGAATGGCAATGGCGTGGGTGTTGAACCGGGCCAGGCCGTCGCGCGGGTCGCCATCCTGCCGGGGCATATTCCCCAAATCAAATACGCCACCTAAATCGACGTAGAAGGGATCGTCTACTGGTCCGGCGAAAACGAGTTCGCCCGAACTGGCCGTGGTGATGGCTCCCTGCATCAGCTCCGAGTAGGTGGTTTCCAGCCCTACCGGCGATTCGATGGAGCGAGGGCCAATGTCGTTTGGCGGCACGATTCCATCCATCACGATAACCTGAAAACTGGCACCTCCGTCGATGCTGCGCTCGAGGGTATAGGTTGTCCGCAGGTTTTGCGCCCCCAATCGGATGTTGAAAAAGGTGGTCGGATCCTCGTTGACGCGCTGAAAGGTGAACCGGTAAATGATTTCATCGCCCGGCACGGTCGCATCGTTGTCGATGTGAATTTCGTAGCGAATGTTTTCCCCAAAGGTGTAGTAATTCGGACCGCCAAAAGGAAATTCCGCAGGGATGTAATTGGCAATAATAGTAACCGTATTGGGATCGTCGGGACTCCGAAAGGCGTAGACATCTGTGTTATCGGCCAATGGATCGTAGGCGATCAACGGTGCTTCCCGGTGACTGGAGGCCCAGGCGACGCCGCACCACAACAGGCACAGCACTACCAGGCCCCTGCCAAGCAGGGGTTGTGTAAGATGATTCATAATTTGAGTCTGGTAATTTTTTAAGGAAAAGTCTTTAAAGAGAGGCCGCTAATTGCACCAATTCGGGTTGTTGAGAATTGGTAACCATCGCTCGCTTCAGGTGGGCCGTGGCCTGCTGCCGCTCGCCCATCCGCAAGTAGATATCCGCTAGTAAGTGATTGACATCGATATTCGCAGGTCGCAGTTCGTACTCCCGCAGTGCGTAGGCGAGGGCCTCCTCCGGCTGTTGCGCCAAATTCAGGTAAAAGTCGGCGTATTCGAGGTTCATGTTGTGCCCGCTGGCTACATCTTCGCCGAGCATTTGCAGGATGGCCTGTTCCGTGACGTTCTTTTCCTCCAATCGGTGAGTCTGACCGTACAGGTGCGCCAACTGTTCGTAGAATCCAACTTCCGGAATAATCGACCGCGCATCGAGCAGGAGCTGTTCAGCGGTCTCCGTTTGTCCGCGTTCCATTTCCAGGTCGGCCAGTGCGGCTAAGGCAAATGGATAATCGGGGCGCTCGGTCAACACCGCCCGGAAGTGCCATTCCGCTTTTTCGGGTTGGCTGTATCGCTGGTAGAGCTTGCCGAGTTCGAGGCGGGTCCAGGCCAGTTCCTCCGTACCGGGTGCACCGGCGGCCACGGCCATTTTCATGGCATCGATCGCGCCGTCGGTTTGTCCGTGGATTTCCCGAAGGTAGGAAATGCGGGAATACGACCGCAAATCGGGCCGAATGGCCACCATCTTATCGGCCATAGCCACGGCCTGGTCGTAGTTGCCAAGCTCCACGTGGGCATCTACGAGTGCTCCGTAAACTTGGGCATTGTAGGGATTGAGCCGTACGGCCGCCTCAGCGGTCTGCAAGGCCGACTGAAATTCGTGCTGCGCCAGCTCGACGATGGCCTTTGCCGACAGCGCACGGAAGTGCCGATCGGAGTCTTCCTGTGGTTGCTCCAGGTAGGCCTCCAGCAGCTGTAGAGCGGCGGGGTAATAATGTCCGTGTTCGCCGGTTACCCGGGCCTCCTGAATGAAGAGGTGTGCCAGTTGAATACTGGCTTCCTGATTCAACCCTGCTCGCAGGATGAGATCGCGGTTTTTCACGTAATACGACTGTACATGCTCCCACTCTTTTCCCATTTGGATGCGCTCCGGCCGGTCGAGTAATTTAGGAAATGTTTCAGGGCTGGCGTAGATGCCAATCGCCTGTTGCTTTTCCTGATCAGCCGTACAGGCGGTCAGAAAGCACACTATCAGGCATAGCCCTGCCAGCAGAAATGGGTATTTCTGATACATAAGTTCGATTTTGATATTATTCAATAGGGGGTCGCCAGAGCGGCTATCAACATGTATCGGCCGCTGGTTCAATGCCTCCTCTACCTTGGTAAGGACGGTACAACTTTATCTACGACGGAGGGTCCGGAATTGGATGTAAACGGATGTAGAAAGATTGGTTCTCTGACAATTTTCGTGGTTATATCGACACAAATCCTCTGCCTTCAATCCTTTTAGGCCATCAGTTTTGTGTCGACCACAAAAATTGTCAAAGAAGGGAAAGATTTAATTATCAGATGCTGCCTTGCTTTTAATGATGGTATAAAGCTCTTTTACCACCGTGGTGTAGGCCCGGTTGGGATCGGCCCAGTTCGCAATGGGCAGCAGCTCGCCCGATTCGTCGTTGGGCACTGCCTGGTACTTGCCAAAGGATTCGTATTCCCATAGGCATTCGCGCACCAGCACGGGAACAATTTTGGCGGCGCGCTGCTCCACCGCTTCCGCGGCCCACTTGCGCTCTTTTCGACGAATGTAGTCGGAGGCGAGAAAGTCGGCGCTGACCATGAAGAGAATAATGTCGGAGGTGCAAAGGTTGTGCTCGATTTCCCGTTCCCACATTTGTCCGGGTTCGATTTTGGAGTCGTTCCAGGTTTCGAGCAGGCCCTGGTTCACCAGGGGCTGGATGAATTTTTCGAAGTTTTTGACGTAGTCTACATCCTCACGGGCGTAAGAAATGAATAAGCGCAAGCCATTTTGCGATTCAGTAGAGGACCTCGGCGAAGCAAGCGAATCGGTAAGCGGGTGTTCGGTAGCCTGCAGGTTGCGTGCCACCCCCATTGCAGCATTGGTAATGCGGTTGCGATGTATGCTTAGGTCTGAATAATTCAGCAGCCCCATGCGCTCCTGGCGGTTCAAATCTTCGAGCTGCCTCGATAGGGTCAGCACTTCATCGATCAGGGAGTCGCTGCCCACTTGATCTCCCCAGGTTTTGAGTATCGCCAGGGCTTGGGAGAGTTGCCCCCTGCCCACCAGTTGTTGGAATGTTTCGATCACGGTCCCGATTGGCTTATTAGCAGAAAAGTACGAAAAGATCGCTTTTCAACCATCAGGAAGCCTTCCTGGTGACGGGGATCACCGGAGGTTCTCGATCCCGTTCGAAGAGCACTATCTGATCGAAACCCGGCAGGTTGCTCATTTCCAACAAATTGCGCGCCAGGGAATAGGCCTTCTTGATTGACACACCATAGGCAATGGCCTGGTAAAATCCCTTCACAAACGACAATCCGCTGGTTTCGGTCTCGTATCGACCTTCCACGCCAATTACGTAAAAAATCGATTTGGAAATGGCTCTTGCCTGGGGCTCGGAATAACAGGCATTCAAAAAAACCAGTTCGAGCCGATCCTTGAAGGCATCGAACAGGCAACGAAGCGCCCTGGGTTTGATGTAGATGGATGCCCCCTGCGCATTTTTAAAGGCCAGCTTGTCCTCGTGCGTAGAATAACCGCTGAAGTGGACGATCTGCGGCCGCGTTTCGAGCAGTGCCCGCTGGAGCCCTTCCAGCGTCTCCACGTTTTTGGGAATGAGTTCGTACCGGCAGGCGCACTTTCCAATCACCAGTCGCTGCTTGATGCAATTGATCTCTTCATTGATCTTCACCGGATTGGCCTTTCTTGGATTATTCGTGATGTACAGTATTTTGGTAGTATCCTCGTCCGATTCGTCCGGGGCCGGCATCCCATTTGCTACAGCGTTTTGCGGTTCGGCTGGTTTCAGGTTTTCTACCACCCGGTGGATCTCTCTGGCTACCTCGGCACACCGCTTATCCAAATCCACTCCCGTTTGGAAAACCGGTTGGTTGTCCTCGGGAAGCATCTTTAAGCTGGTGAAATCATAACCAGTAAACTCACAGTGGCGCAAATAAATAGGTAGTACGCGTGCCAGCCCCTTGCGCGAACGTTCGAGACTGATCTTTTCGCCGATATGAAAGCGTTCTGAATTCAGCAAGTCCGCCGAAATCATCATTAAAATGATATCGGCTTGCGCCAATCTCCTGGTGGTTTCTTGCTCAATCAATTGACCGGGGCGCAAATCGCGGTGGTGCCAGATGGAAATGGCCTGCTTCTGCTCCATCGCTGCACAGTGCTTTTCTATGAGCTGGATTAATTCGTAGTCCGCATCATCGAATAGTAAAAAAACCTGGATAGGGCGGGTAGTGGGTTCCATAGCCAATGTGTTTTGGTGTATGTCGTTTTTTTATATGAATGTAACCAGCCGTACGGCCTACTATTTATGCATTCTAACTTACAGGTGTATTTCTTTCCCTTGTCTATCTACTGGACGTCGATCATTTTTCCGGCTATTCCCGCTCCGGAACATGATTACTGCCTTTCAACTTCAGAAATGCTTTGGTAGCATCTTTTAGCTTTTTTCCTTCTTTGACAATTTTTGTGGTCGACACAAAAC
>CAZDET010000092.1:0-15596 GCA_964504335.1 uncultured Saprospiraceae bacterium | reverse complement strand
AGAAAATCTGGAGCGGGCGATGAGATTCGAACTCACGACCCCAACCTTGGCAAGGCGCCAGGGACAACCGAAACCACTGATAGTAAAGCGAAAGGCTGGGTCCTAGAGGCACGTATCGTGGCACACCGTGGTGGAGAGGAACCCGGTTTCGGCGCCAGTTCGGCGCCAGCCCCGCGACGTCCCGTTCGGCCGCGACCGGCCAGGAGCAGACTCTCATCTTGAGGCGCGTTGACGACCGGCTTCGGCACAAAAGAGACGTTTGACCTACAACGAACAAGTGCTCTCGCAACGGTCGCAGGGGGCAAGGACAGCCCATAGGAGAGCCATCCCCGACACGGTCCGTTTCCGCATGATGCGTTCCTTGGTTATGTAGAAAGGCGGTCGAACGTCCTCCATGGATGACAGATCAATCCGTTCACCCGCCTCAGCTTTTCCTATTCTCCTATCGCACCTCACGCCGTTGCGACGTGGGAGGGCAAAGGTCTATGTCGCCGAGCCCGTGGACCTAAAGCACTTTCAGCAATAGTGATGTCCGGTTTTGCGGTTCGAGAATGCTCAAAACCTCAGAAATTGAGCCCTTTTCTTCTGAACCGGAATAAGCTGAAAGGACTCTAGAAATCGAATCTAGCGACAAATTCGAGGCGTGTGCCATCGCCTTCGGATCCGTCGAATGTCTCGATGAGTTCGTGACTGATTTCACCGCCGAACGTCACACCATTGATTGGTGACCAAACGAGGTTCGCCGTATACCTTTCGCCGCCGGCATAGGCGAACGGATCAAATCCGTTCGGTAAGTCGAAATCAAACACACTGGCGATGAAGGACGATCGCCATTTCGGATTCCACCAATGTTGGTAAGCGCCGAAAGCGCCGAAGATCTCTGTGGCCTCGACATCACCATCATCATCGATGAATCCGTCCAGTTGAACGGCGAATGATGAGTAAAAGTGCGCAAAACCCTCACCGTATTGAACGCCAAAAGCGAAGTTGTCGCGTTCATTTAGCCAGGGTGTGTTGAGACGGCCAGAGACATGCGCTGCGCCAGTGTACAGGTCCTCTTCTTTAGAGCGAAGCTGAATCCCCATGCCGGCGAGGCGGACATAGCCCCAATCGCCTTGGAGCTTTCCGAAAGCAACCGGATTGGGCACGGACTCAGAGCGCTTGAGGTCCGTGCGTCCCGCCAAATCGGCTTCTGGGTTTTCAACGCCGACGCCGAAGGATGTGGCGCTTCGTTCGCCGCGAACATAGAAAACGCCTGGATTTCTTTTGCTGGGTAATCCGATCGGGCCACCCGGATCTGCAGTTTCCGGCTGCGAAAATACGTCCATGAAGCCAGACCAGAACTGACCGAACTTCCAATTGCCGAGTTCAGCCACCGCATGACGCAAGCGAAGGTCGTAGTCATTGACTCGCTCATCACCGTCACCAAAGAAATCAAACTCAATAAAAGTCCGAAATTCACCAAGGGGTGTCGGTTCACGATAGTCAATATTGACACGCGAAAGACGGGTGTGAATTCGGGTTTGTTGTTCGCCGTCTTCGCTATCCCCGTCGAGCGGGATGGTGGGCTGGAAGCTGATGTCCTGGAAGCCGAGATTGTCGATATCGTAATTGGCGTTCACGATGACATTGCCACCAATTCGAAACGCGCCGCCCGCCGTTCCGGGAACGGCGAAGGAGCGATCGAAGCTGCCGCGGGTGACGATAGCGTCGTCAGGAAAGCGTCCGATGGGTTGGCGGGACGTCAGAAGGTCGGCCAGGCGCGAAGGATCGTCTTCTATGTCGCTCGTCGCGTTTGGACGCATCGGGCTAGGGCCAGACTCCGCAGGGGACTCATCGATTACGGTGACGTGCCCGGTTTCAATCGCCTCGATCACTTGGCGGCGTTCGGAGGCGGCGGCGTCACGATCCGCGGCCATGGCCTCCACCAATGTGCGGAGCGTCGCGAGTTCCTCACGCAGCGCCTCGATTTCGTCGTCCTGACTTGTTTGCGCAAAGGCGGTGGAGCCGGAGCCGACGATTCCGATCAGGGCGATCACCGCTGATTGCAATCGTCGCCCGCGCATGTTTTGGGTGTGTTGTGTCATTGGTGAAGCTCCCCTCATGTCGGATGGCTATCCAGGATGGCGCGCGGCTGCCGCAGGGGCCGTCTCGTGTGATCCCAGCGCCAGCAGTCGGTCTTTGATGGTCGGCTCGCGCATGTGGCGTGCGGCGGGCTGCGACCAAGGATGTCTGGGCCAATGTCCGATCGCGCCGATGATCGACGGGCGCGCAAAAGCGCGCTCCGTATAGCGGGCGACCGACGTGCGTTCGGGGCGGCGGCGATAGAGCCAGCCATATCCCAAGAACTGCAGGCGAAAGAGGCTGACCGCCCAGAACGTGTCGGCCAGCGTGTACCGCTCGCCGAAAATCCAGGGGCCGCCTGACCGGTCCAATGTCTCAGCGAAGCGCTCGATCAGCCGATCTACATCAGCGATGGCGGCGCGCATTTTCTTTGGCGACGAGACGAAGGCGGACCCGGCGGATTCTTTAGCGATCTTTGCGGCGTAGGCGGCGTCGAGCTTTGCGTCTTCGCCTCTGACCGCCTCCGCGTGACGACGCGCCGCCTCGGCTTTCTTCGCATGTTCGGTCTTGAAGCCGCGACGGAAGACGAGAGCGCGTCCGTCGCCGTCGGGATTTGCGCCGTAGAGTAACGCCACGTGAGGCGTACGATCCACCGCATCGAGTTGCTCCAACACATCCGCTTCCAGATCGGCCGGTAGCAGATCTCGGATCGTGGCGTGGCTTCGGGCGAGGTGCAGGCAGATCTGAAGGGAGTCGGCGACCACATTTGAGTTCGCATTGTCGACGAGGGTGGGAACCGCAAGCGCGTCAAAGCCCGCTTCCGCAACCGAAGATCCGCCCTCCCAGCCTTGAGCGAAGGCCGTTGTCTGCGCGATGGCCGACGCCAGGCGCAGCCGGACATATTGCGGCTTGTAGTTTTCGCGGGCGTTGGGGTCGAGCTCCAGCGACCGCCACACCAAATCAAGCTCGAACAACACGGCGCGGACTTTGTTGGAGCAGATCGAAAAGCCGAAATGATAAAGATCATAAGCGGCGCCGGCCGTCTGCGGGCCATTCGCAAGCGCCGCTTGGGCCGCTGGTATGATGCTGCGACGGCTCTGCGGCACGACGCTTCCACGAGCTTCGGCGGCGAGGCGTTCGACAGACTTTGCGTCAACGGCAGTCATCACGCGTCTCCTGAACAAAGCGGCTCCGAGCGGCGATCAAGCGCCGCCCACGGGCGCCTCAACGCCGTCAAGAAAGGCCCGGAGCTGGTCCTCGTCGGTCCTGGTCAAGGAGGTTTGCAGAACGACGCCCTTGCCGCGAAAAGGCTCTAGCCGTTCCAAGACGCGGTCCGGCGTCGCGTTTCTGACTAAGATGAAGACGGCGGAGCCCCCGGCGGGCAGCGTTTCGCCCAAGCTCCGGACAAAGTCATCGCTGACGCCGAGGTCGCTCAACTTGCCCGACAACGCCCCCAATCCGGCGCCCAGCGCCGCGCCGAAAAGCGGGTTGAAAAAGATCATGCCGATCAGCAGGCCCCAAAACGAGCCATTCACCGCACCCGCCGCCGTAAGGTTTGCGGCTTGATGGAGTTTGACTTTTCCTTTGTCGGTGCGCGTAACGACGACGATGTCGTCCATGTCGACCAAGTATTCGCTTTGAATCTCAGCGAGCGCCGCGCGCAAGGCGAAGCCGGCGCTTTCGTTAGGAAATCCAACGACGATCAATTGAGACATGTCAGCGCTCCTGTGGCCTTGAGGGTGGTTTGTGGGATCCGATTACGCGTGGTCCGGTGCAAATGGGCGGCTCCCATCAGTCCGCCGCTCCGCAGCGCTCGATGTGCGGGAACCGCCCAGCTTGATAATCCCGGGTCCAGCCTTCGATTTTGGCCTCGGACGAGGCGACGAAGCTGCCGGCGATGAAGCGACGGCTTGGAAACGGTGCGCCGCCCAGCAGGATCGCCCGACATCCATGCTCGCTTGAGAGTATTGGGGCGCGGTTGTCTTCGAGAAGCGTCAGCGTGTGAAGTTCCACCGGCGCGCCCTCGAGGCGGGCGTCACCCTCCAGCACATAAAGCGCCCGTTCCGCACAGGAGCAGACGATGGGCGCGACGCCGCCCGGACGCATGTCGAGGTCGGCGAACACTGTCTCCGTGTATTGGGTCGTGGGCGCCACTTTGTCCCAGGCGGCGCCAATCAAAACCCACGCTCGGGCGTCGTTGAAATCGACCTCTGGAATATCCGCCTGCTGATGAAGCTCGAACGCCGGCGGCGCATCTTCGACCGCATCCGGCAAAGCCAGCCACGTTTGAACGAAGTAGACGTGATGCTCAGGCCCCAAATCCTCAGTGTTAGGACGCTCTTCATGTGTGATGCCGCGGCCCGCTGTCATCAGCGCCACGTCTCCGGCCCGGACTTTCGCTTCATGCCCAGCGCTATCACGATGGAGGAGCGAGCCCTCCAACAGATACGTGAAAGTAGCGAGCCCTGCGTGTGGGTGCTCTGGCACGCCTTCGGCGGAGGTTCTTGGCAAACGGGTTGGACCCGCTTGATCCATAAAGATGAACGGGCCGACCATTTGGCGGTCGGGAGCCGGCAGCAAGCGTCGCACAAGCAACGGCCCTAACGTTTCTATGCTTGGCTTAAGAACTTGAGCAATGACCACGACTCACGTATCCCTACATTTTACATATCTTGTCACACTTTAACTGGAAAGTACGACGGTCAGCCGCAATTTAGTTACTGCGAGCATTTGGCGAAACAGCTTCGATCATGACGACAGAATGTGCAGATCGGAAAGGCGCGTATACGCGCATAGCACTGCGTAAAGACACGCATTGCAGGTGATGTCGCTCACCTGATTGAGTTTCTCAACCATTAACGACGACATCGACACGAATTTGATGTTGCGAGATCAAGGTATGAGGGACTCATGAAAGAGAGACGCACAGCTTTACTGTCTTCTGTACTGCTCGTTGCTTTTGTGGTGCCGATGGCAGCTTGTGCCCAGACGGCGGAAGTACGCGGCGCACCGCCGACGACATCGCGAGACCAGCAGGCGACTCATATCAACGCCGTGCCGAAGGGCTTCGAGACCGAAATCTTTGTTGTCGACAACGAGGATCGCGCCCGAGCCGAACAATTGATTGAGCTCTATGAGGTGTTGACCACCGCGCCCACCATAGAAAACGTTCGGAAGTTCGTCTCCGACCGTTACATCCAACATAGCACCATGCTGCCGGATGGGCCGCAGCCGTTGGCGATGCTGTTCTCGCAATCAGTGGCGCAATATCCGATTACGATTGATGTACACAAAGTGGCCGTCGTCGGTGATTTTGGGATGGCTCACGTCAACTTTCGCAACCTCGACAACGACAGCCCTGAAGACCTCGGAACGGCGGCTGTCGACATGTATTACTGGGGCGAAGACGGCAAGATCATCGAACATTGGGACGTTCTTCAAGCCGTACCCACCCACTCCGCGAACACCAACACCATGTTCCTGAAACTCTACGAAGGGGGAGAGTAAGATGAGAACCGCCGCACTCCTCACTTCGACCGTTCTCGCCGCCCAAGCGCTGTGCGTCAGCACCACGGGCGCCGAGGATGTTCCGCCGGCGCCAGCCGCAGATGTGGCGATGGCGTTCTATGACCGACACAAGATCGACGTCAGCAATTTGCGCGACTTTTATAATGGCGTGCTCATCGCGGACGCAGTGATCCACACCGACATGATGTTTGACGCCAAGACCAAGTGGAAGATGACGCTCTTCCAAATGATCTTGAATGAAAGCAACCACTTCCAAGCGCGTAGCGCGTATCAGCTGTCGCTGATGGGCGTGCAGATGGACGAGATTCTCGCCATTTGGTCGCCGGACTATATCGAGACCATCACCAATCCGCGGACCCGCGCAGCGTTCGAGTTCGTGCGCGCGAATGCGCACCTCCCTTCCAAAGTGAACGCCGACACGCACGCCATGCTGCGCATGCACTTCATCGACCGCCAGATTGTCGAGCTGATTCAGCTCACTGTCGTGAACACCATCAATGCCGTTCATGACACCCTGACGCCCATCCCCACCGATCAAGAGACGATTGACTGGGCGACGACCAATCTCGCCAGCGTAGGGTGGGAGCTGGGCGACAACGCAGCCAGCAGCCCTGAAGAACAGCGTGCGCGTCCTTTTGTCGGCGAGGCGTTGGAACGTGCGGCCGAAGAGATTTTCTCCCAGTGGGAGCCAGACGATCTGCGGGCGACTAATCCGGAGTTTGAGACGGATTGGATCAACTACATCACTGGCTACGATATCTCGCCTATTACATTCGACGGCGATGGCGACGGGCTGGAAGAACCATTCGACCACTATCCGCTGGACTACAAGCGCTGGCGCAAACCCGATCAAAACGAGGAGAACCTACCGCGCGACAGCACGCCGGCGTTTGACGTGGAGGCTTACGACTACGCGTACTTTCAGCCCGCCGTCGTCCCCGAAACGCGCTACCCCTATAGCGATCGCCACAAGTTCGACACCGAGTGGATCCGCTCCACCTCCATCGGAACGGCGTATCTGGAACAATATTATTCGGGGAAAGACCGGGCATTCCCGGTAAACTTCAAATGGGATTTGTTCTTTGTCTACCAGCTCGCCAGTGGCTGCACGCACTGCCAAGTGCATGGCGCGTACGGCATCTACTACACGGCGGAGGAAGATTACTTCCATGATGTGATCCCCGTCGATGAGCGCGCGCCTGTCATCGAACGCATCCATGCGCTCATGGACTTTGAGCGCTCCGATCTCTTTTCCGATGCGGAGAAGGCTGCGTTTCGGCTCGCGCGCGACGCAGGCACGTTGCCGGGGCGAGTGACCGCCGCTCACATCGAAGAGCTGCGCCGTCACTACACTGATCGGGAAATCCAGGAAATCCAAACCTCGATCATCGCCGGCGGTTGGCTCTCGCCAACCATGCAGGCGCAGGCGACGGTTACCGATCGGCTCAGCATGGCGTTCGCGTTGCGCACTCTCACTCCCAAGGGATGGAATCCAGGCCCGCATACGGGCCTGCCGAACGAGCAACGCCCCTATCACATGACCGAGGTGGTCGCTGCGTACATGGCGAAAGCCATGAACGGGCGGGAGTTCAACTTCGCCTCCGAATGGGTCGGCGCCGACGTGCCCCTGTCCGTCGACACCGATCGCGACGGCGTTGAGGACGCGTGGGATGGCTTTCCGGATGACCCGAGCCGGTGGGAGGACACCGACCGCGATGGGGTCGAGGATATGAGGGATCCTGATATCGACGGCGACGGCATTCCCAATGAAGTCGAAGTCGCGCGGGGGACGTTCCCGTTCAAAGCCGACTCCGACGGCGATGGCCGTGATGATCCGACAGAGATCGAGGCCGGAACCGATCCTGTCGATCCGCGCAGCCTTTAGATCCCGTCTGTGAGACCAACGCCTGGCCCGCCTTCGGTGCGGGCCCGGCGACCACAGGCGCATATCCCGCACGCGATGGGCACTGTGACTCACATGGCTGCGACCACCGTTTAATCTGTTCTTGGAGAACCATCATGTTCGACAAATGGAGTTGCTTCTTTCGCACATCTTTATTGACGGCGTTTGTAGGTTTGGGATCCGGCGCGGCGTTCGGGCAGACCGATGAGGCGCTTGAGCGGACGCGCGACACCCAAAATCCAACAGCATCGGTCAATGGCGTTTTGTCATCGAACACGTTTGGCTTTGGGCCAGACAGCGACAACACACTCTATAGTTTGCAGGTGCAGCCGGTTAAGACGCTCGACGGCGGCGATCGAGGCAGCGTCGTCCTGCGCGGTATCGTTCCGGTCCGCGGCGTGCCTGACCCGGCGCTGGACGGTTCGGGTGACGTCGATACAGCTTGGGGCCTCGGCGACACGCTCCTTCAAGCGGTCTACGTGCCACCGAACCAATCCGGCGTCGCTCTCGGCTTTGGGCCGCAAGTGTCTTTGGAGACCCACACCACGGATGAAACACAGGGGGCCGGCTGGGGCGGCGGGATCGCGATGGGCGCGTTCACCGCGTCCGGCCCATGGTCCATCGGTGGCTTGGCCAATCATCTGTGGGGCGAAGACGGCGTCAGTGTCTCGACAGTACAGCCGATTGTGTTCTTCAACATGCCCGCGCGGTCCGGCGGCGCGTGGTCGATCGGCTACAACGGCGAGATCACCTACGACTGGGACAATGAGCAGTGGCAAGTACCGGTTGGAGCCACGTTGGGCCGCACCTTCGTGCAGCCGTCCGGTCGGTCGTTCTCCGTCAATGTCGGCGCGTTTGACTTGGTCGAAGCGCCGGAGAGCGGCAATGAATGGCAATTAAAGGCTACGCTCATTCGATTATTTTGAAGGCATACTGATCATGTTGCCTTAGTTCGTTTATGTTTCGTTTGCCACCGAATAAAAGGAGCTGTCCCTATGTCGGAAATCGTTGTCATCACAGGTGCCGCTCGGAGCATCGGCTTAGAACTGGCGTTGAGCCTAAGCGCTGACTATGGATACGACGTGTTTGCCGGGGTGCGAAAAGAAACTGACTTTATCGAGGTAACTTCGCAAGATCGTTGTGGGATGACGGGCATCGGCTCGCTGACGCCTCTCCAAATGGATGTGACGAAGGCTGACGAACTGGCCGCCGCGGCTGAGATGGTGTCCAGTCGGGCTGGTGGCCGGGGCGTCAGAGGCATCATCAATTGCCCCGGACTGCTGTACAACGCCTTCGTCGAGTTTGTCGATATTGAGAAATGGAACGAAGCGTATGATGTACAGTTGAATGGTAACATCAGAATGTTCCAGGCTTTTGCAAACCTGTTGCGTCAAAACGGCGATGCACGCTTCGTGATGTTATCGTCGCCGATGGCTTTCATGGGGCTGCCCACGATGGGATCGAACGCTCTGAACCGCGGCGCCACAGAAGCGCTAGCCAACGTGATGCGCCTCGAACTCATAGGCCAAGGGATCCAAATCCCGGTTATTTGGCCGCTTGGTGTACGCGGCGGCCAAGTAAAGAAATCTGAGCCGCAATTGGAGGCTATAGAAACTAAGCTCAAAGAAAACAAGGCATGGGCACCGTACAAAGACGCTTATGCGTCTTTCAAAGCGTTTATGGGATCTATGACATGGCAAACCGACGCAGTTCCACCCTCGGTAGTCGTTCCCGCCGCCCTCGCGGCTTTGCGCGATCAACACCCTAAACTGCGCTATGTCGTGGGAAAAGGACCAGACGGTGACTTCTTGCCACGACCCAGCAAGGCGTTCCTGAAGGCGTACGAAAGCAACTTCTGGCCAAAATGACGTCTTTTGAACACATTATATTGGGTGACATTTTCGTCACGTCATACCTAGAACGGTCTAACCAGTCAATTCTCGCGCTGAGGAATCTTGCGCCAGACCCGGTTTCACCATTTTGAGACATTCTATAAAAGCGACGATCAATGGGGATCGATGGAGGTCAACATGTGTGATGATCCATACGGGCGCTATGGCGGGAACCCGTGGGGGAAGCACCTCCAACAATTCGGGATGCATGGATACATCAACCTTACCAGCGATGCCTAAACCTATTCCTTCTAGAATACCATCAAGAACGACCAGAGGGTCATGACTGTCGAACACAACATTCTGCTGTGAAGGAAACCCCCCATATCGATCAGCCAAATCAAAGTGCTCCTTCACAGAAGCACTTCCAACAAATCGGTGTGATTCTAAGTCTTCTGCCTTTTGAGGTGTGCCGAACTCCGCTAAATAGTCACGGTGCCCATAAAGCCCGATGGGGAATTGAAAGTAGAAGACAGGCACATAATCAAGGTGCTGCGGTTTCCGCCCTGCTCTGATCACGATGTGCGCTTCTTCTTTTTCCAGCACAGGCATGTCCAGGGTGGTGTGAAACTGAACCCGTGCACCAGGGTGCCTTGCGCAGAATATCTTTGTCGCCGCCTTTACCACTGGGCTAGCCTTTGTCACAGCGGCAACTTTTACCGTTCCGGATAAGGCAGTTTCATGGATGTTTAGGTCATCGACGAACCCTTTGAGGGCGAGATCAGTTTGCTCTGCAATACTAATTAACCTCTTTCCAGCATCGGTGATGGTGTAACCATCTTTGTGGCGTATAAAGAATTTCACGCCAAGCCTCTCTTCGATTGAATCAATGTGACGTGTCACGGTCGCGCGATGCACACCAATAGCTTCAGCAGCGGCGCTTACCGTCCCTAATCGACCGACAAACAGAACTGTCCGCGCTTCCGTCCAGAGTTCCACATCTTCCCCTTAACGCAATCGATGCTCACCAAAAAGCTTTACAACTGCAGCGCCCGTTCCGCCCTAGAACCTTGCGGAGAGGCAGAGGGGTTAAGTTTAGACCGAGGCTCAACCCCGTTCCTTTTCCACAAACGGGATCAGAAGATAAGAGTCATGGCCCCCCCCGAAGTGAATAACGTGTCGTCCACGATTTACGCTGGTATCCTTTTTGAAAATAGGCGCATGAACCATATCACGGGCGGCGATGATCAAGCGTAGCCGTGAGCCGCGTTCGAAGAACGTGCTACTGGGACAAAAAGCAATTTCTAGGGGAACGACTTCGCCAGGCAAGAGCTTTTCATGCTTCTCTCCCCGAAGAACAGGTTGGAGCGGCTCACTGTCAGCGATGTTAAGTTCACGACGGGCGGCACGGCCATAGCCCCGCGTCACCATATCTTCGCGCTGCCCAACCGCGCCGTAGAAACGAACTGACCGACCTTTTGCGTCTCGCTTGTCGATGAAACAGCAAAGGATCATGTCTTCAGGGGGGCGCCCGCTATTGACCTTGGCTTCTATCCATACCTTGAGCTTCATATAACCGGTGATCTCGGTGTCGGTGGTGAACACGTGCTCAAAGAAAGTATGCCCATTGCGGCCGTTGTAAGTACACGCTGAAGCCTTCTTTGGCGATGCAGACGCCAACCGCTGATGTCGATCGAGGTAGAGTTTCACATGGGACGTATTCGGAAGGGGCCACTGATCTTCCCACCGAACTTCATGAACGTTGTCGCGGTCGGACCGAACCTCCAATCGGAGCGAAGGCCGGCTATCAAAACCGTTGACTTCGTCTTTCAAGAAGCGGTCCATAAATTCCTTTTGGAGTTGAAGGCTCTCCGGTTTGTAGAACTCGCTCCATTTGCCGCTCCGATGTGTATAGAGCCACTTTTGGCGAGAAGCGGCTTTCTCGTATGCTCTGAAGGAACCGAAGGTGTGAAGCTCATGGTCGGAGAAAGAACCACAGACAAGCATGGGCACTTCGATGTTCGCGAGCGGCGGCGCCTTGGCCCTCCAGTAATCGTCATAAAAGGGATGAACTTGGAGCGCTTCTAAGGGAATAGCCTCTTCGACTTTCAGATACTCATCCAGCGTGACATTCAACGAGTCTTTTACTTCCGTGTGCCACCAAAAATTTAGAAATCCGATATCGGCCACACCGCCCCGGCAGGCCAGGTCATGGTAAAGATTGGATACGCCTTCCCAGGGGATAACGCATTTTAGCGCCGCTGGCGCTGTTTCGCCTTCTGGTATAGCGGCGGCGAGATATTGACTTATACAGAGGAAACTAACACCGCAGAGACCAACTGCGCCGCTTGACCAGTCTTGCGCGGCGACCCAATCGATTGCTTCGCGGTAGCATCGGCCCTGATGAGCAGATACGATTGAAGCGGGCCCGCCGCTATTGGCGTATCCTGGCAAATTCAAGTTGACGAGCGTGTACCCAGCAGGGACCCAGAAGTTCGGGTCGGGAGACTCCCAGCTGGTGAGCGTAGAGAATTTTGGCGCGCCGCCACTTTGCGGCAATAACCTATACTGCTGCGGCGGGCCTCCCAACGGCGTGCCGCCAAGAGCCGGAATATGGTGATTGTCATAGGGGTGAGCGCACATAACCACAGGATCACGCTCACCCCGACCGTGACGTGCCCGCGATCGAAAGATGTTGGCTGTAAGCGCGAAACCGTCGCTCATCGGAATCTTGACGTCGTAGTCTACGAGAACGTCCGGATCTGGTTCTACCAACTCGCACTGCGGCTTGACGATCTGTCCGCTAGCAATCGCCCGGCGCAAGATCGGCCATGCTGCTTTGAGTGTATCCAAGTTCGCCACGCCCTGCCCTCCGACTGATTTCAGGCTTCAGGCTATCTGGGATAGCGGCGGCGGTAATTAACTTGGGTTAAGTCAGGACACTCATACGGCTGTGATCATGGCTCATCACTCTAAACCGGCACCTCGATGGTATTTTTTCTACTATTTCTGGTTCCGTAAGAAACGAGAAAAACCCTGAGGTGTTAAGCCTAGAAATCTAGCGATATCTTTTTTTGGCACCAAGTCAAGTACTGTCGGTTGATGCTTTTCCAAAAAATGATAGCGCTGTTCTGTTTGACCCGAAGTCTTTGCACAGATAAGCTCTTTTGAAAAAAGTTGGTTATTTAAGACACGCTTTCTGAGGTATAAGCCGAACGAATTACCGTATAAATATTCCTGTACGAAAAACTCCATCGGAATACTTACTGTTTTAACGTCACTGATCGCTACAAGCTCATCTGAGCCCATATTGCCTGTCCATGCGCTTGTTACATTTGTGCAAAGATCAACGGGTTGAAAAAATCTGGCGATCGTTGATTTGCCGTCGTCCCAAGTCTGCTCTGACCCGGCGACGCCCTCCAGCACAAAGAATATTCTGTCAGCAATTTTCGCCTGAGTGAGGATTCTATCACCGGCGGCCCATTTGCCCGCCGAAGCGTACCGCAGAAGTCGCGCCTCGTCTTCCGATGTCAATTCCACCGAAAGGTCTTGTATGTCCTGTAGGACGGAATCGATGCTCATTTGACTTGGGTACCGAAAATGCGGTGGCCGCGCCAGCGCGGTCCAATGAAACTGAATCCGGCAACACTAGCGCGTCCGGACATTTTCTTTGAGCTTGATCGATCGTAATAGCTCATACTTCATTCTCCTAAACTCGGCTGGAAAATTCGCCATTCGGAATTGCCGCAGCTCAGCTGGTTTTTTTAAGATGATTTCAACTCTGGGCATTCCTGATTACATCAAAATTACAATGAGGTAGAAGTTCCCAGTTTCATTTCCTTCGGTGCGCCATCACGCAGTCTCACCTCATGAACCATGCCGTCGCCGCTGAAATAGAGCTGCCGGGGACCGATCTTGCCAGTGGGGTTCGGTCCGTTTGTGACATAGAAGCCGTTTAGGTCGGTCAGGATGTCTCCGTCGACTTCGAATTCGGTGTGGGTGAGTTCTTTTCGCACCGGAGCGAACGGCACGGACTGATATCAATGCTATGGAGTTTTCAGTTCAAGCATAAATCCTCCCCCGATCCTGTGGCCAAGCCGAGCGCACAATCGGATTTTGGCGATCCAGTCCAAACCGAACCGGCATTGCTACGCCCAGACTCGATCAGCATGGGAGAGTGGCGCGATTGGGCCAGCATGCGCCCACGGCCCCGCACGGCGTGGGGGCGGCTTGCCGCTGCGCAGCGGTCGTTGGCCGAGGCGGGGCTCAACGCCTCCAGTGGGTCGCGATCTGCCGGTCAGCGCAGGAATCCATTGCGGACATTGACGATTGGCCGCTTCCGAGATCGTGCTACTCACACCTTCGGCCAGGAGAGGGCGTTCGGCTGCGCTCGATACCGTGGCAGAAGTGAAGCAGAGAGCCGACATTGGAGTAAAATGCATGGAGTAAAGCGCCATGCACCATCATGAGAATCCGGATGTTCGGCGATGTCGCCGCGAGGAGCGTTTGGGAAGGCGCATTCCAATTTCATTTCATGCACCGCGCTCGCTAGTCTTCTAATTGGGCCGGCGCTTCTCGATCGTTCGAGTTGTGCAACAAATCGCTCATAATGTCTTGCGCCGATCTGTGCGCTCGAGTGGCGTCTACCTCAGAAAGCCCCAGCTCAACAGTCACCGCCAACAGAAACTGATCTTCCTCGGGCACATATTGACCGTCAGAGATACCAACAAAAGAGATACACTCCAGAGCTTTCAAGCGCTCATGATACTCGGCCCGCTTCAAGTTTTGCATTTCCGGTAAAGCGCCATCCCGCGTCTGCATTTTTTCAATCGCCGCAGCAATATGTGTGTGTGCAAGTTGCCACGCCTGCTGCTCGTCAGTCTTCGTGGCATTTTCACGAAAATGAGCTGTCATTATAGAAGAAAGATACAGCTCGCCAGCAAAAAGTTCAGCTTCGTCAACGTGCCCGTCGGCAAGTGTCATGCAAGCAATGAGACCAGAAATGTCATCCACCCAAAGGGGAATAGATCTAAGCTTCGATCGTCGCACTCTCCAATCATAAGTAGCTAGCGCCCCTGCAACGCCACCAATGGGGGCGCCGACAAAATCCAAGCCACCTAAAAACAACCCCCAATCTCCTACGTCCAGCCCTCCTTCACCGGGACCTAGTTGCCCAATCTGCATGCCGCGGAACGTCTCTATCATGTAATCCGCGAAGTTTACATCCTGCTCAATGGCAGCCCCCGACTGCAAAATTTGGAATACAATATAATAGTCCAGAAAAATTGCGATGAAACCTACGACCAGTGGATAGAGTATTAGCGCTTTCACAATACCACCGCCTTGTCGCAAGTGTGGCGCAAACCCCAGCCCGATTGACGCGACGAATCCTAGAATGATTGCTCCCGCAGGGACGATTAGTACAATGAAGTCAGTAATACTGAAACTAAACCAGTACTTTAGCGCAATATTAATTGTTAGAATGAGTGCTACGCTTAACGCCGAAAACACCAATGCCCGCAACGTCAGCATTTCGCCCCCACCGTGCAAATCTCCCTTGCGTGATTGTCTCGCGATATCAGCCTCAAGTCTATAGAAATGAGGGGCTTACGTGCGGTCATACGGCGATAAGGCGCGATCGACTGAGATCAGTTACCTCCGAACCGCGGCGCAGCCGTCGATTGCGGCAACTTACTCCTACGATCCGGCCGTTGGTCGAAGCAGTGCCCAATGACTGTTCGGGGTCGACCAATGCCGACCGCCGAATTCGGTAGTGCGTCGGCTTCCTGCGGCTAAGCGGACTTTGCGCCGAATACCCATCGTTGGAGAAAGCTTCGCTGCGTGCTGTTGGGCCGCGCTTCACGCTCGTCCGTGAGCAGATGCGTCAATCTCTTGCGCTCGCTTGCCTCGCCGCCGAGTCGTTCGCGCAAATCGTCGATCGTGGCCTCGAGCTGTTCGCGCTCGCGACGCCGCTCCGCCTCAACCATGCTGAGGAGTTCCTGCTTCTGTTCGAGATCGCGTTTGAGCCCGTCCAGCTCACGCGCCGTCTCATCGCGTCCCGTGAGCGTCTCACGGGACGTATCAGCGGTCGCGGGCGGAAAGACCCGATGCAGCTCGGCAGGGTCGATGCGATAGGCGCCGCGCTCATCCTTGGCGGCGGATATCCGGCCGGCCTTGATGGCGCGCTGAATGGTCATGCGGCCTTTGCCGACGGTGTCCAGCCCCCTCGTTATGGGCCATTTATTTTTAGAGTCTCGGGTGCGGGCGGG
>CAZDET010000091.1:0-16539 GCA_964504335.1 uncultured Saprospiraceae bacterium | reverse complement strand
CTATGTCCTGCCCAGTGAAGTTGTTGCCTCCGGCATTTGATGCGTTTGCCCTATTGATTAATTGGCACGTTGATTTCCCTGTCACATTTCCCCAAAAAGCGGACTGGAGAACATTCACCTATGGTGCATTTTTGTAATGCAATCAGACGAAACAATTCGGTAGCAAGTGCTACTGCAAGAATAATTGGGTGAGTGTTTGTTCATTTTGTGTCCCCGGTCACGCCGATCGGGGACGTTTTTTTTAGGTGGTGAGGTGGGTAGGTGGTGAGGGGGCGATCTTGGTATTGGCGGATGGCTAGAGCAATGGCCAATTGCAAACCGGCTACTACCGACATGGCTCCGGCAATGCTGCCATCGATGGCTACAGCCAGATAATAGCCGCCTACGGAGGCGGTCAGGCCAAACAGGGCCGTGAGCCATAGCATTGTTTTTAATCGTTCGGTTAGTAAGTAGGCTGTGGCGGGCGGGACGATCAGAAAGGCAACTACCAGGATGGCTCCGACTGATTCGAACGAAATGACCGTAGTAATCGATACGGCACTCATGAGTAAGTAGTGCCAAAAAGCCGTAGAGATACCAATAGCGGCGGCGTATTCCGGGTTGAAGGTCGTTACTTGCAGGCCGCGGTAGCCGATGAGCAGCAGGGCGATGATCAGGATGAACAGGCCGCCCATCATCCACACGGTTACCGGGCCGAGGTTGGTGCCGCCTTTTGTAATCCAGAGGTCGAGGGGCACGTAGGCGATTTCTCCGTACAGCACGCAGTCCTGATCGAGGTCTACCTGACCGGTGTACAAAGAAATAAGGATAATCCCGACGGCAAAGAGCCAGGTAAAGGTGATCCCGATAGAGGCATCGGATTGCAGGCGGGCATTGCGATAGAGGACTTCGATGATGACCGTAGTCAGCACCCCGAGGGCAGCGGCGCCGATGAGCATAGGGATCGATTCTCTGGTTTCGGCAATGAGGTAGGCCAGTACGATGCCGGGAAGAACTGCGTGCGAAATGGCGTCGCCCACCATCGCCATTTTTCGCAAAATTAGGAAGGCTCCAAGGAGGCCACAAGAAGTGGCGACTAAGGTACCGGTTAGGATGATCCAGAATGCTTCCATGTTTACGCGGGTTGGTCGGATTGGGGAATACTATAGGGAATCTGGCGCTGGTGGGGGTCGAGTTGGGGGTGGTCGAGTTCTTCGAGCAATTGCCGTTCGATTTCCGGGGTGATGACGTGTTCGATGGCTTCGGCTGTTTGGTGTACGTGGTCGGGTGCCATGCGCATTCGGCGCGTGAGGTAGAGTTCCCACAAACGGTGGAGCCGCACCACCCGGCGGCTTTCGGCCACGCCTTCCGGGGTGAGTTGCCAGTGATGATTGTCGGTAGCTTTTACCAAGCCCCGCCGCCGGAGGCGCTGTAGTCCTAATCGCAGCCGCCACCCCTGGAAGGCTCGTTGTTGTTGGATTTGCTGAAATTCGTAGGCTTGCTGCTCATCGGTCTGCTGTTCGTGGAGTTTGTAAAAGGCCTTGAGGATATTTTCCGTTAGAATTTTGCGTCGATTGGCATGTCGCAGTTGTGTTCGGGCCAAGATGCCCCGCTGAGGAGCCATGAAGATGGAGATCAGTGCAATGGCAGAGAGCAGCATAACGATCCACGGCCCGGTGGGCATGGAGGGGGCGGTATAGGAGACGAAGGCTCCGAATAATCCGGATGCAACCCCAAATAGCGCCGCGAGGAGAATCATTCGGCTGATGCGATCGGTCCAGAAACGGGCGGCCGCTGCCGGTGTGATGAGGAGGGCGGCCATCAGGACTACGCCCACGGCTTGAATGCCCGTTGCTACCGACAATACGGTGATGGTGGCCAGGATGAACTCCAGCAGTCGCACTGGAAGACCGATCGTTCGCGCAAAGTCGGCGTCGAAGGCTACGAGCTTGAATTCTTTGTAGAAGGCTAGTACAATTAAGAGTAGCATGGCTGCTACGCCGCCGAAGGTCAGCACATCCTGGCCGGTCATGCTTGCGGCTTTCCCGAAAAGGAATTTATCCAAGCCGGCCTGGTTGCCACTGCCCGATTGCTGGATGGCGGTAAGCATCAGGATGCCGAGGCCGAAAAATACACTGAGCACCGCACCGATGGCCGTATCCGTTTTCAGTTTACTCCGATTGACCATAAAATCCATGACCAGCAGCGAAATCCAGCCAGAAAGAACCGCACCACTCAGCAAGATTAGGGGATGCTTTTCGCCACTCAGGAGAAACGCCAGGCAAACGCCCGGTAGGATGGAATGCGCGATGGCATCGCCCACTAGTGCCCGTTTGCGCACAAAGGTGAAGCACCCCACGATGGCCGCGCTGCCGCCGAGCAGCATGGCACCGAGCGTGACCAGGCGTACGTTGGGATCGCTAAACGTAAAAAAATCCATCAGGAGCGTGGTTTATCTCGTCGTTCACGAATGGGGAAGTCCCGTTCTTGCACTCGATCAGCAATGCTGGACAGGATAGTCAGCTGGCCGCCGTAGGCTTCCCGGAGGAATTCTTCCTGGAAAACGGCTTCGGTGGGGCCTGCGGCGATGAGGCGGGTATTGAGCAAAATAATATGGTCGAAAAATTGTCGGGCTGTCTGAAGGTCGTGGTGTACGATCAGAACGGTCTTTGCTTGCGCTTTCATTTCGCCCAGCAACGATAGAATCGCCTCTTCCGAAGCGGCGTCTACGCCGGCAAAGGGTTCGTCCATCAGGTAGAGCTCTGCCTGTTGAGCAAGGGCGCGCGCTATGAATACCCGTTGCTGCTGGCCGCCGGAAAGCTGCGAGATTTGTCGATCACTGTAAGCGGCCATTCCGACCTGTTCGAGGGCGGCCTGGGCGATTGCGCGGTCTTCGGCACTTAGGCGACGCAGGAGATTGTTGCGGCGGTATCGACCCATTTGCACCACTTCCCGAACGCTGATGGGAAAGTCCCAATCAACGGACTCGCGCTGGGGTACGTAGCTGATGCGATCCCGGACTTCTTCGAGGGGGCGATCGAAAATTTTGACGTAGCCACTGCTCAGCCTGACCAGCCCCATGATGCTTTTGAGTAGGGTCGTTTTGCCCGACCCATTGGGGCCGATCACCCCGATGAGCTGTCCGGTGGGCAGGGTAAAATCGATGTCCCACAGAACGGGGCGCCGCTGATAGCTGACCGTAAGATTATGTACTTCAACGCTTGGGGTCATAGTGTGCTGAATTTATCGGAGAGCGGTCACGATGGTTTCTACGTTGGAGCGCACCATACCGGGATAGGTCCCGGCTGCGGTTCCTGCTGCCCCCATGGCGTCGGAGTAAAGCGTGCCGCCTATTTCGACGCTATGGCCACGTCGTGCGGCTCCCTCCACGACGGCTTCCAGGGACTTACGAGGTACGGAACTTTCGACGAATACGGCTTTAATGCCCCGTTCGACGATGAAGTTGACTAATTCACTGATATCGCGCAGGCCGTATTCGGATACCGTTGAAATGCCTTGTAGCCCCCGCACTTCGATCTGATAGGCATCGCCGAAATAGGCGAAGGCATCGTGGGCAGTAATGAGCACGCGCTGCTCGGCGGGGATGGTGGCAATTTGTTCGGAAACGTATCGGTCGAGCGTGTCGAGGCGCCGTAGATATTGTTGGGTGCGGGTCAGGTAGTAATCGGCATTGGCGGTGTCTACCCGGGCGAGTTCCTGCCCGGCGTAGGCTACTGCTTGTGCCCAACGTTGCACATCGAACCAGATATGCGGATCGTAGGCATCCGCGTAGTCGGTCGAATTGATTAATTCGGATTCCGGAAGGCCTTCGGCTACGGCGATGACGGGTTTGAGGCGAGCGAGCTTTTCCAACACCTCTCCCATTTTACCTTCCAGGTGCAGGCCATTGTAGAAGATCAGGTCGGCATCGGATAATTGGCGTAAATCGCCTTGGGTAGCCTTGTAAAGGTGTGGATCTACCCCTGGCCCCATAAGGGCGTTTACCTGGGCCCGTTCGCCTGCTATTTCCGAGAGGGCATTGCCGATCATGCCCGTCGTAGCCACGATTTTCAGGTCGGCATCTGCTGAGGTGGACTCTGCTGAGGTACAAGCGGTGGCTAGGCACATCCATAACCAGAGATACTTCCTCCAATTCATATACCTTAAATTATTTTGTTAGGCGGATCAAATTAAATAATTAGGTGCATCTAATTGTTTGGAATTTGGACAAAAAATCTGCGGTTTTGGATGACAGGGAGTGATCTTCCCTGTCACATTTTGAAGAAAAGCAGCTGTATGTAGCGGCTACGCATGATGCATCTTTGTAATGCAATCAGACGACAAGAAAACGGGCGGCTACCGGGACCCTTCCCCGCGCGGCTCGAAACTATAATTGGGTGAGTGTTTGTTCATTTTTTGGTCCCCGACCCTGCCGGTCGGGGACTTTTTTTGGTTGCGGGGGGAGGTTCTTGATTCGGAATCCATTCGTTGATAAGGAATTGGATGGTGCGGGTGTGTTTTTGAAGTGAGGAAAGGGTGGGAGTGAATGGGGGAAAGTGTCCGATTGAAGTTGGGAGATTTTAACGAACTTTCGCATGCACGCGCCCGCTACTCAGGTCCTCAATTACTGAGGACCTGAGTGGCGCGCGCGAGGAAGCAGATGCATTAACATTAATTCACCCAACTATTCCCAACCACCAATGACAAAACTATTCCTCCCCACCATCCTGTGCCTCTCCATCCTACTCGAAGTCAATGCACAAACTACCCCCCAGTACAAAGTGATTACCGTCGTAGAATCCGTTGTGCCGGCGGGCTTAGGACGATCCCGACTGATCGAGAATCAAACCGAAGTAGATATCCAAGAATTCACCACAGAGCGGACCGATGGGAAAAAAAGTGAACAAGGGGAAGTCCGAAGAAGAGATGTCAAAATCGACGAATTCTCAGAAGCGAAACTGCTCAATTTCTACAGCGTCACCGGCATCAACTTCCAAAACATCGCCTCCAACGATGCCCTGATCTCTTCCAAGCTCAATCAACTAGCTCAGGAGGGTTGGGAACTCGTATTTGTAAACGGCGGCGTAGAGGGCGACGCCGGTGAAACCGATAGGCACGGGATTTTTATTACGCGCTTCATCTTCAGAAAAGTGGAATAAGAAAGGGTTATTCCAAAACCACGAAGCGCAACGCCTCCTCTACCGGCCCCTTCCGAAAGATCAGCACGTATTGCCCACTGGGCCAGTCGGCTACCTCGATTCGCTCCCAGCCACCGGCAAAGTACCCTTCGAGCAGTCGCTGCCCGTTTGAAGTTTGGTAAACGGCATAGGGGCCAACCGTGGGCCCTTCCAAAACGAGGTGATCACGACAGAGCGTGGGATAGAGGCGCAAGTCCTGGTTTTTGGGATGCCCCCGCGGTGGTAAGGCCACGATATTGGAATAAGAATAACTACCGTCCACATCTACCTGCCGGAGCCGGTAGAAATAGAAGGCCCGGCGCGCCGGGCGGTCGATGTATTGATAGGTTTGCTCTATTTGGCTATTCCCAACGGCCTTCACGCGATCTAATTCTTGCCAGTCGGCAGTGTCGCCGCGTCGTTCGACGGCGAAGTAATCGGCGTTCGATTCCGAGGCAGTGATCCAGGTCAGCTGAACGCCCGGGCCGGCTTGCTTCGCCGAAAAATGCTTCCATTCAACGGGGAGTAGAAATGCCCCTTCGGCAAGGGTATAACTGGACGTATTGTAAGCCACAAAAGCCAGATCACTCGAACCGTTGATAGCGATGCTAAACTGGGTGATGTCGGTGTAATTCATCGAGGTGATGCCGAAATCACTTAAGTCGGCCGCAAAAATGCGAATGTTCCGGTCGGTTTCCGTGAATCCGGAAGTGAGGGTGTAGGGATTTGTGCTCGCTTCGTAGAAATCGGCCGTCCAGGTGCCCAGGGAAGCCACCTGGTTGAATACGACCGATACGGAATTACCGACTTGTTTTCGCTGGGCGTCTCGGAAGCTAAACACATCCTGGTTGCTTCCGGAGGGCTGGGCAATTTGAGTAACCAGTATATCGGGAATGCCATCGCCGATAGCGGCTTCGAAGATCTGGCTGAGGTTAAAGTCGATCGTACTGGCCGGTACGTTAGCAATCCCCGTCCCGATGTCGAGCCCCTGCGTACCGTCGGTTAGGTAATATTCCGCAGCTTCGATCTCGGCCACATCTCCGGCGCCATTGGCGACACCGTCGTAGCGGCTTCCCAAGCCAATCTTGGTGTTGCCAGTGGGGTTGTCGATGGTTTGAACGATCGGTAGCGCCGTAAATGTGGCTTCCTGGAAGCTAACGGACTGAGCAGTCAGTAGGTTATCATTGACACCTGTGGAATACCGCTGCCCGTTAAATGAAAAGGCTAGTAAGTGATGACTGTGGTTGGGCTTGATCGAATTAGGACTGGTCGTAGACGACTGCCAAAAACCGCCAAAATCCGTAATGATTTCCGAGACCTCCTGGGCCCCGGATGAATGATACCCACACAACAGCAATAGTAAACAGCTCCACGCCAAACGCATCCAATTACTTTTTGGTTATCAGCAGGGCAGTGCCACCGGGCGGGAATGATTGTAAGGTACTTTGAATGGGAGGCTAGCAAGACAGGAATTCAAATATAGTAATATTCTTCTATGTGTCATAAATATGCGCTCTTCAGTAGGAGGGTTTAACATACAGCCCGGCAAACATTGCTACCTTTGCCGAAAATTCGGCGGTATGATCTACCAATCGCGCAAACGGAAATACCGCAGCCGGCGGGAGCGGAATGCAAAGGCCTGGCGCGACTTCCGGGCGGTTCTGCTCTTTTTACTCATTGCTTTGATCATTTGGATTTGGAAAGATCGCTATGAGTGGATGGCGTGGTGGAAAACCCTCTTTTAGATGAAGCAACTCACCCGGCGTTTTTCGTGGATTGCCTTATTCCTCTGTTATTTATTGTTGGTCCTTACGGCGCTATTCTATTATCCCAAATGGTCCAACATTGGTACCAATGCCACCATCAGTTGGGATGTATCCGGCTACTATTGGTACCTGCCGGCTCTTTTCATCCATGATGACCTAACTACCTGCACCTCTCGCGATACGATCCTGAAGACCTACGGCCCCACACCCGATTTTCAGCAGGGCTTCTTCAATGAAGATGGCGTGTGCGTGATGAAGTATTCCTGCGGGCAGGCGCTCCAGTATCTGCCCGCCTTTTTGCTGGCGCATTGGTACGCCTCCAGTACGGATGTCTATCCGGCCGACGGATTTTCGTATCCCTACCAACTAGCCATTGGGCTCAGTAGCCTCCTGGTGGCTCTCCTTGGATTGTTTCTGTTGCGACTGTTCTTGCGGCTGTTTTTCGATGAAATTACAACGGGGCTAACGCTAATCGCGATCACTTTTGGCACGAACTACCTCACCTACGCGGGCATCAGCAATGCAATGACCCATAATCATCTCTTCACGATTTATGCAGCCCTGCTGTTGCTTACGCATTCCTTTTACCAATCGCCCAATCGCGCAAAGGCGGTGGGGATCGGTTTGCTGGTAGGCCTGGCCGCCCTTACCCGACCTACGGAGATCCTGGCCGCCCTCATTCCGCTACTTTGGGGAATAGAAGGGTTGAACGATCGCTTGCAATTTTTACGTAAGCACTTGTCGCTTCTCATCACTGCAATTGTCTGTTGTGTGTTGGTAGGAAGCCTGCAACTCATTTACTGGAAATACGCCACGGGTTCCTGGCTCGTGTATAGCTACGAAGACCAAGGGTTTAGCTGGCTATCGCCCCACTTTGGGCAAGCAATGTTCAGCTATCGATCGGGATGGCTGACGTATTCACCCATCCTCGTGTTTGCACTGGTGGGATTCGTGCCGCTGTATCGTAACTACCGGCGGGTATTCTGGATGGCACTTGTGTTTTGCGTGCTGTTTAGTTACGTGACGTTCGCCTGGGATATCTGGTGGTACGGTGGCAGCGTAGGGCAGCGGGCGATGGTGCAGTCCTATCCGGTGTTTGCCTTACCGCTCGCGGCCTTCATCGAAATCGTGCGCCGAAATACCTGGGTAGCCTCGCTGATGGGGCTGGTCGGTCTGATATTTATCCTTTACAATCTTTGGGTCACCCACCAGGCGCACCACGGCGGGCTGTATCGAGTAGGTATGATGACCCGCGCTTACTTCTGGGAAGTGGTCGGTACATTTGAAAAACAGGAGGAAGACCTTAAATTACTGGATACCGACGAGGACTATCGCGGGGAGCGAGAAAACGTCCGACTGTTAATGGAAACCGGCTTCGAAACAGATTCCATCCCCGACTGCGGTTTGCCCCCCCTGGAGGGAGAGCAGTCTGTTTGCCTATCGGCAGATATTCAGTATAGCCCCACCTTCGAGGTACCCCTCGAGCCAGGAGCGGCCGAGTGGATCCGTGTGAGTGCTGACTATTACTGCGACTTAAAAGAATGGAACGATTGGCGCATGGCACAAGTCGTTACTCAATTCCGAAATGGGGAAGCGGTAGTGAAGAGTAAAATCATCCGTCTGCACCGCCTACTGAACAATGGAGAGCGGCAGCGGATTCATCAGGATACACGTTGTCCGGAAGCGCCGTATGATCGCGTTGTCGTTCACTTTTGGAATAGCGACGGCACGCAGCGCCTCCTCGTCGATCAACTTACCATAGAAGCATTTGATGCAGTCCACTGATTCGCCCGCCACACTCTCCATCGTGATTCCGGCCTACAACGAGGCCCGTACCATCGACCGCATTCTCGATAAGGTCCGGCAAACGCCCCTGCTGAACGGCACGCGCAAGCAGGTCATTGTCATCAATGATTGCTCTACCGATGATACGGCCGGCAGCATCCGGCGCTATCAGGAGCGCCATCCGGACTTTCCGATGGCCTACTACGAGCACGAAGTCAACCGGGGAAAAGGAGCCGCGCTGCACACCGGTATTACACAAGCAACGGGCGACTTCATCATCATTCAGGATGCCGATCTCGAATACGATCCCCGGGAGTACGATTTGTTGCTGCGCCCCGCTTTAGAGGGGTTCGCCGACGTAGTCTACGGCTCGCGGTTCATGGGAGGCAAGCCGCACCGCATCCTTTTCTTCTGGCACTCTATCGGCAACAAGTTTTTGACTTTCCTGTGCAATATGGTCACCAACCTAAACCTGACGGATATGGAGACTTGCTACAAGCTCTTTCGCCGGGAAATAATTCAGGATTTGGACCTCTACGAACAGCGCTTCGGCTTCGAGCCCGAGGTGACGATCAAAGCCTCCCGCGTGCCGCGGGTCCGCATTTACGAGGTGGGTATCTCCTACTACGGCCGCACCTACGAAGAGGGAAAGAAAATCAATTGGAAAGATGGGTTTCGGGCAATCTACTGCATTTTGAAGTACGGGGTATTTCGGCGATAGCGCTGATTTTTCCTTACTATTATGTAGAAAATCACTTTCCCCATGTCTTACTACTACCTCTTTATCGACGGCGAGCGCTACGACGGCTCCCTGATTTCGAATGCTCGTTTTCGCGTACGCGGGCAAAACGACAACCGTATTTCCAAAGCCGATGCTCAGCACCTCTGGCGGCTGGCCCTGGATGGCGGGCGGATCACCGAGATCGAAGACCAAACGCTCGATTACATCCTGGAAAATTTCAACTGGACCGAGGCGGCCCGTCAATGGTTTGAAGAAGAACGCGCCAAACCACGCCCGGAAATCAGCAGCTACTACAAGGTAATCGATGGGCTGCGCTACGATCGCCGCTTTCTGGAAAAAGTCGAAGAGTTGACGCAGGGACAAGGCGATGGGCGGATCTCCCAGGAAGATGCGGAATTTCTGGTGGATTCCATTATCGACTTCGGCGATGTTACGATCGAGGAGGAGCGCAGCATTCAATATGCTCTGGAGAACTTCCGCTGGACCGACCAGGCTCGCGGGTGGTTCCTCGATCGCGTGGAGCCGATCAGCAATGAATCGAGCGTAGTTCAGGCGGTGCCACACGTCCTCAAACGAGAATATGGGTTGCCCGGCCTACAATTTGAAGTAAATCGCGAGGAATTGCTCAAACAACAACTGGAATTGCCCAACCGCTTATCGTTCCTCGATGCACTGCGCCGGCAGTTGCGCAGCCTGATCGAATACGACGCGGAGCATTCCTTCCGGTACATGCTGCAAAATGTGTACGGTCTCGAAAGCGTCGTTGACCCGATCAGCGACTATATCATCGACCGAATTCGGGCCGGCATTGAAATGGGCAAACTGATTTTCTACTACGAAGGAGCCGATGAAGAAGCGCTTGGCCGCGACTACGGTACCCCCCGCTGGGGCGAAGTGCTCCGGGAAAACTGGATACTCATCCTCGAGTTATTCGACTTCACCGATGACTATTTCTGGATCCTCGTTCCTCGTGACGGCACCGAGGATGCCTACAACTACGTCGACGGGCCGAACTTTAAATAAAGTCTCCGGTAAAATTCTAAAACCTAAAGGTCTAAAAATCTAAAACCTACCCCCCTTCCTCAATATCCTTCACGGTATCCAGCAAATCTTTGGTGGCCTTTTCCAGTTCCTCGATCTGGCGCTTGCGCTGCCGCTCCTGGATCGCAGCCTGAGCCTCTTTGGCGGCTTCGGCCTCCTTTGCTTCTGCTGTGGACGTAGAAGCTGGGTGAGCACTTTTGCTGAATACGAGGCGGTTATTCTGCACGTCTACGTGTATTTGGTCGCCATCTTTGAATTTGCCGGAAATGATATCCTTTGATAATTCGTCGATCAGGTCCTGCTGCAACACCCGCTTCATTGGGCGGGCACCAAATTGTGGATCATAACCGCGATTGGCTAACCAGTCTTTGGTGGCGTCGTTCAATTCAATCGACATGCCCTGGCGTTCCAGCATTTTTTCCGTGCGCCGGAGCAGCAAACCGAGAATTTGCTTGATCTCGTCTTTTGTTAATGGCAGAAACATGATCCGCTCGTCGATGCGGTTGAGGAATTCCGGACGCATGTTTTCCTTGAGCAAATCGAATACTTCCTCTTTGGTGGTGCGCAGAATATCTTCGCGGTGCTCGTCGCCGACAGCCTCCAAGTCCTCGAAGTTTTCGAGGATGGTATCCGAGCCGGTGTTGGAGGTCATGATAATGATAGTATTCTTGAAGTCGGCGACGCGGCCGCGGTTATCGGTCAGGCGCCCGTCGTCGAGTACTTGTAGCAGGATGTTGAAGGTGTCGGGATGGGCCTTTTCGATTTCGTCGAGCAAGACAATGGAGTAGGGGCGGCGGCGTACGGCCTCGGTCAGTTGTCCGCCTTCGTCGTAGCCCACATATCCGGGAGGTGCCCCGACCAGCCGGCTGACGGCATGTCGCTCCTGGTATTCGCTCATATCAATGCGAGTGATGGCCTTCTCATCATCGAAGAGCACCTCGGCCAGGGCCTTTCCCAACTCGGTTTTGCCCACCCCAGTGGGGCCGAGGAAGATGAAGGACCCAATCGGGCGGTCCTCATCCTGCAGGCCGGCACGGCTACGCCGCACGGCATCGGAGACGGCTTGTACCGCTTCGTCCTGCCCGATGACCCGTTGATGCAGTTCATCTTCGAGTTTGAGCAACTTTTCGCGCTCGCTCTGGAGCATGCGTGTTACGGGGATGCCCGTCCAGCGGGAAACCACCTCTGCTACATCGTTGGCGGTGACGGCCTCATTGGTGAAGCGCTTTTCGTCGTCAAGTTGTCCTAGGTCGGCTTCGGCGTCTTCGAGGTCTTTTTGCAGATCCTGCAATTCGCCATACCGGATGCGGGCTACCAGCTCGAAGTCGCTGTTGCGCTCCGCGCGTTCGGCGGCGAGCTCCAGTTCCTCCATGCGCGACTTGATGCGTTGGGCTTCATCTACCAGTTCCTTCTCGTTTTGCCAGCGGGCGCGCAGGCCGTCGCGGCGTTGTTTGGCGTTGGCGATTTGCTCGTTGATGCCCCGGAGCTTCGCTTCGTTTCCGCGCTCGCGTTTGATGGCTTCCCGTTCGATCTCGAGTTGGCGTACGCGGCGGTTCCACTCGTCGACTTCTTCCGGGACACTGTCCAGCTCCAGGCGCAGGCGGGCGGCGGCTTCATCCATCAGGTCGATGGCCTTATCCGGAAGGTGGCGATCGCTGATATAGCGGTCGCTTAACTCAGCGGCGGCAACCAGGGCCTCATCCAGGATTTCGATCTTGTGATACACTTCGTAGCGTTCCTGTAAGCCGCGGAGAATCGATATGGTATCCTCTACACTGGGCTCGTTGATAAGGACCGTCTGGAATCGCCGCACGAGCGCCTTGTCTTTTTCGAAATACTTCTGGTATTCGTCGAGGGTAGTAGCACCGATGGTGCGCAATTCACCTCTGGCCAGGGCGGGCTTGAGGATGTTGGCTGCGTCCATTGCACCATTGCCGCCTCCGGCCCCGATGAGCGTGTGGATCTCATCGATAAATAAGATGATCTGCCCATCGGATTCCGTCACTTCGCGGATAACCCCTTTGAGGCGTTCTTCGAATTCACCCTTGTATTTGGCACCCGCGATCAGACCGGCGATATCCAACAAAAAGATTTGCTTGGTAGAGAGATTTTCGGGTACATCCCCCTTGACGATTCGCCAGGCAATGCCCTCTACGATGGCCGTTTTCCCTACGCCGGGTTCGCCCACCAGGATGGGGTTGTTTTTCTTGCGACGCGAGAGGATGTGCAACACACGGCGGATCTCCTCGTCGCGGCCGACGATGGGGTCAAGCTTGCCCGTTTCGGCACGCTCGTTGAGGTTGATGGCGTACTTGGTCAGGGCCTGGTAGCCATCTTCTGCATTCTGATCGGTGACCTTTTTCCCCTTGCGCAATTCTTCGATGGCCGCTCGGATCGCTTTTTGCTCGGCTCCCAGTGCCTTCAGGGTTTTAGCCCCCTTATCGGTGGTGCCCTGCACGATGCCGAGCAGCATCAATTCGACGGAAATGTATTCGTCGCCGAATTCGGGAAGCATCTTCTTCGCCCGGCTCAGGGCGCGGTTGGCGTCGTCGGTCAGGTACTGCTTCTCGCTCCCCGATACACGCGGATAGGTCCGCACGGCGCGATCGAGTTCCTGCTTGAGCTTCGACACATCGACTCCGACTTTACTGAGAATAAAAGCCGCTACGCTTTCGTCTACTTCCAGAATCCCTTTCAGTAGGTGGGTGGTATCTACTTGTTGTTGTTCTAATCCGGAGGCGATATGTTGGGCCTTTACAATGCACTCCTGCGCTCGGGTGGTGAAGTTGTCGTACGTCATATATTATTACTTGTCGAACTGGTTTAAATATAACATTCCACACCTGATCTTAGATCAGATTTGGACGAATCCAAGGATTCATCGGCCCAATCGACTATTCTTCAAGACAGCCCCGCCCGTTACGGGACAATGGTCAGAGGGGTTACGTACAATTGGCCTTCATGCCGGAGCGATAAGGTGTAATAGCCCGCCGGTAGCACCGGAAGGGCGATCGACTGACGGTCAGCCGCCAACTGACGGTGGAAAACCGACGCACCGTTTACATCCGTAATGCGTAACTCTACCTGTGAAGCACCAAGTACAGTTTCGGGCCATTCGACAAAGAGCGCCTCGCGCGCTGGATTAGGGAATACCTTCAGCCGCCCTACAACTTGCTCCCGGGTAGAGGTAACCTCGAACTGTGCCTCCCAACCCATGGCCGCCATGACCCCTAGCGTCAGGGGGCCGGGATCATGAGTAGATTCCCGGCGGCTGATTCGGGGAGTCATCAGGGCATTTTCCGATCCGGCCGGATAGGTGAATTCGTCGAGATGACTGATGCTGCTGCCGGGATCAAAGACGGAGGGGGCGAATAATACCACGCGCAAGCCTCCGTTGAGGTCCGTGGTCAGATCGCTTCCAAAAAATAAATCGTCACTGGTAAATTCCGAGAATAGCTCGACGGATGGGTTCGAAAAGAGGGTTTCGTCGATTAAGGGGAGCCCGGATTGAGATTCCAGGAAGCGGTCGTAGATCAAGGGGAAATCGGCTAGCCCCAGGCTGCCCAATAGGGTGTCCGTCGTGAGCAAGGTATCGGAGGATGCCAAAAAACCCAGGCCGTGCCCCAACTCGTGCAGGAGGACAGATGCCAGGTCGATTTGATTGAAGGGCACGCGCCCGTCTGTACCGAAATACCAATTTGCTTCGCTATTGATTCGTACGGTGATATCGGGATCGTTGTCGTTCAGATTCCTACCCGTCAGGGATTCGGCTAGAGCTACCGGATACCACGTTCTTCCGAAAGGAGCTTCCGCAAAGTCCCGAAAAACGGTAGTAGGGCCCGCCGAAGCGAGGATATTTTCATTCCCCTGATCTTCCCAAAAGACCTCCACGCGAATCGGTACAACCGAACTCAGGCGGGTTTCCCAAATGGCGGCGGCAAATTCGATGGGGGGAATAGCTTCCTGGGGTACCTCCGCGCTGAGGTCTAGCACAAAACTCGACAACACCTGCGCTTCGCCCTCCACAAAGGCAGCCGTCGGAGGGATACTCTCCTCTTCGGTATAAGTATTCTGCCAACAAATGATGGTAGGCCCCTGGCGGTCTTCCTGGGCACTGGCCGGCGACCCCACAAAGAGGAATAGATACAGTAACATTGAGGCAACGGGAAAAAATCGAAAAGCAGTCATGAGCAACTCTCGTTGTTTAATGCAGTAGCTAAAGTTGAAGAAAATTCGGGCACGAATCCAGGCAGAGTACCCACAGTGTCTGCTCGCTAACCTTTCGGCAATGGGTTTTGGACGTCTTGTAATCCTCACCACCTCACCACCTATTAATAGTAAACCTCCTTCTCCTTCGAAACCTTATAAAGATACACTACAAAATACATGGCAACCTCCTACATTGACTATTATCAAGTATTGGGCATAGCCAAAGACGCCACGGAAGCGCAGATCAAGAAAGCCTACCGGAAATTGGCCCGCAAGTACCATCCCGACGTCAATCCGGGCGACGCCGAGGCGGAGCGGAAGTTTAAGGAAATAAACGAAGCACACGAAGTGCTGAGCGATCCGGAAAAACGGGCCAAGTACGACAAGTACGGTGCCGACTGGGAGCATGCCGAAGCGTTTGAAAAAGCCCGGCAGCAGCAGCAGCGGCAGCAAACGGGCGGATTTGGTGGAGGAGGGTATACCTATACCACCGAAGGGCAGGATTTCTCCGATTTCTTCCGGCAAATGTTCGGAGAGGATGTGGAATTTGGGCACTACCGCACCATGGCCTCCAAAGGGCGGGACCTGCGAGCAACTCTGGAACTTGGTCTGCGGGATGCCCTGGCCGATCAGCAACAGGTGTTGGGCATTGATGGTCGAAATATCCGGCTCACCATTCCCGCCGGGGTGGCCGACGGGCAAACGATCCGAATCCGCAACCAGGGAATGCCCGGAAAACAGGGAGGAGAAGCAGGGGATTTATACCTGACCTTCCACATCCCACCCGACCCCGATTTTCGACGAACCGGCGATGACCTGCACACCACCGAACGCATCGACTTATATACGGCCCTACTGGGAGGGAAGCACGAAGTGCGGACACTGAGCGGCCGGGTGGCAATGACCATTCCGCCCGAAACGGAAAATGGTAAAGTCCTCCGGTTGAAGGGAAAAGGAATGCCTCGTTATAAAAAAGACGGGCAGGGCGACCTGTACGTAACCCTGGAAGTAGTGCTACCTACCTACCTAAGTGACCAGGAACGGCAATTATTCGAGCAACTAGCTGCTCTTCGAAAGCAAAACAAATAGCGTATGGCCCGGTATATTACCATTCGGGAATTCTCGGATTTTCACCGCATCGATATCGAAATCATCGAGGAGTTTGCGGAGTATGGCCTCATCGAAATTCAGGACTTAGAAGAAGGCCCCTGTGTAGAAGAACCCGCCATTGAAGAGCTAGAGACGGCCGTCCGATTGCACCGCGACCTCGGTATCAATCCGGCGGGAATCGATACCATTCTACACATGCGGCGCCGGTTGGAGGCGATGCAGCAGGAACTCGACCGCCTGGGATTTTTGCTGAAGGCTGGGAAATGAAACCCTTTTCGGGCGCCGACATGAGGCATAGATTGCTCTCCCGGCTCCCAAACCGGTGGCGATCTGGGCCGGCCGTACACCATGTGGGTGGGAATAATAAAAATAGCCCGCCCACCAAACCTGCCTGCCTTATGGGCTACAGGTAGCCCAAGCGTGCACTCCGCACGCGACTACCGACAATGTCAACGGCCGTCAAAAGAAACAATTTGTTGAATTGGATGGCTGCATCAAAGCAGCGATTGGTGGGAATGGATGCAGTCAAAAAATAAGCTATTGAAGCATAATAGTCAAGACCTGTATCCTTCCAATAGGGCGCGCGCATCAAATACTGGAGACAGTAAGTCCACCCGGCGGGACATAGCTTAGACCCTCGGCTCTCCGGCCGGTTGCTGGGCGCTGGGCGCCACACACCATGTGGGTGGGTATTAAAAAAACGGCCCACCCACCTTACCTGCCAACCTCG
>CAZDET010000090.1:0-16665 GCA_964504335.1 uncultured Saprospiraceae bacterium | reverse complement strand
ATATACGCAATGATGCGCTCAACGTTCAAAGAACCAAAAGACTAAAGCACCAAATCCCCCACATACTCCCGCCCGCTCAACAAATCCTCAAAGCGCACGCGGCCACCGCTCGGGGTGGATTCAATTTGGGTGACGCTCACCGTGCGCACGAGGTCGTGGCGGTTCATCACTACGTCGTTGTAGGGGTCGCCGTTGCCGGCGGTGTGGTGCCAGTGCCAGATGCTTTGGGGGGTGTCGTCGGAGGGGGTGGCTTGCCAGTCGGCAAACCAGGTCCAGCGGTTGTCGATGGCCTGGCGGCTGTAAAGCGTGGCCGACGCCCAGAGGTGCGGGCGTGCGGGGTCGTGTGGGAGGCGGTGTAGGATGCGGCCGTCCCAGCGAATTTCCATGAGCAGGTTGGGTTCGATCATGATGAGCGTGAAGGGTTCCATGCCTTCGAATCGATATTGGGCGAGGAAGGAGCGGTTGTCGGGAAAATCGAAATAATCGAGCACCATCAGGCCGCGGCTACGGCGGTAGGGGGGCTGGCGGCGGTGCGGGGCAAAGGCGCCGTTGAGGATAACGAGGGTGCGTTGCCGATCGGAGGTGGCGATCCAGGTGCCACCCGCTGTGGGGTCCTGGGGGAAGAGGAGCGTGGCTTCGGGACGCGTTTGAGTGATCAATTCGTGACCGGCCCGGCCGGGGGCCTCATCGCGGTTGGAGGTGAGGACGAACGATTGGGAACCCCGCGGTAAGTAGGTAACGGTACACATGTTAATTGGTGAAGAGGTGAATGAATTGCCGAACGAGCTGATAGCCACCGAGTAGGACGAGGGTCCAGCCAATAATGCGCGACAGGTAGCGATCTAAAGCCGGCAGCCGGTGTTGGAGTACATACCCCAGACTACCGAAGGCAAGTAGGGCGAGAAAAGTACCCAGCGAGACCCCGGTGCTGAAGCTCACCGCCTGGCCGGTCGAATCGATTGGGAACCCCCAGTTGCCAATGGTGAAGCTCCAAAACAACCAAAAAGGAATGGCCAGCGGATTGAGCAGCGACAGCAAGATGCCTTGCGAAAATCCGGAAGGAACCGATTGCGCGGTTGTTTGGGGCCCCGATCCGAGTAGATAGTACAAGCCGATGGCCAGCAGGATGCCGCCACTCAGCCAGGCCGCCCACTCCCAGGTAAGGGCCTCCGTCTGGAACCTGCCGATCACCGATACGGCAATCAGCACCTGTACCCATTCGACAATCGCTGCCGCCAGGCAAAACGCCAGCAACGCCCGAATCGACTGCCGCATGCGGATGTTGATGGCCGTCAGGTTGAGCGCCCCCAGTGGGAGCGAGCCGACGAAGCTGATACTGATGGCTAGGAAGAAGAGCATTTGAAATGAATAATCATTGAGTGGATAATTCGTAGAGCGACCGTATTTGCTCCGCCACACGTTCCACCTCCGTCCAGAGAATAAAATGACTTCCATCTGCTACCGTGTCGATGGCCAGGGGGACCGTGTCGGGAAATTGCGCTTGCACAAATTCAACATTTTCAACGGGCACGAGCATATCGTTCGTGCCGTGCATGTGGATGGTGGGTGCTGTGATGTCTTTCCAGAGCGGTTGCATTTCCCGAAGTTCTTGTTCGAGGGGGATCAGCTCGTCATTGCTTACGCGGATGGCCGTTGGCGTCATCCACCGAAAGGGCGGGGCGGCCATGATTTTCCGCCACCAGACGGCTGGTTCGAGGTCGGGGTCGACGGAAGGGGCGATCAATAGCAGCCCGTCGACCAAATCCGGATAATCGATGGCCATGCGGGCGATCACCGGGCCGCCAAGCGAATGCCCGGCCAGCAGGACGGTGCGGTCGGAATGGGTACGTAGAATGGGAGCCAGCAAGGCCGCCTGCTCCTGTAGTGAAGGGACGGCTTCGCCGGGCATCGACATGCCGAATCCCGGTCGGTCGGGAGCGATGAGTTGGAAGCGGCGGCCCAACTCCTCCTGGCGGAGGAAAGGGAGGAAGTTGTCGGAACCTCCGGGCGTGCCGTGTACCATGATCAGCACGGGCAAACTGGAATCGCGCCGGACGGCCACGTAGCCCATTTGCTTCGAACCGACCTGGTAGTGGACCATCTCCAGCGGGATATTGCTGGATTGCAAATCCGCCACCATTTCCGACGGGGAGGGAAAGAGCAACTGAAAGGGCCGATCTTTGAAGGCCAACCACCCCACCAGCAAAATGGCGGGGATCATGAAGCGCTTCTTGCGCCAAAACGGCCTAGCGTTACTCGATTGCTGCATAACGTGGAAACTAAGACAAACTCGGAGCGGCAGCAGTCGCTTCTAAGGGTTGATACGATTGCAAGCCCGCGCGGTACTGCATTAAACGCCGCCAACGCGATCGGGTTTCCCGCAGCGACATGTAGGGTATTCCCCGGTGGTCGTGATTGTACCGGGCAAGACGGTACAGGATGGTCCATTGCTCGAGTAGTGTGCGGTAAATGCTCAGCAAAGACGCCTTGGGGTCGTAAATATGCGCCGGCTCCGCCCCAACGCCGTTCATCTCCAGAATGGCGATGTTGCGACCTGCTTTTAAGTCATCCACAGAGCTACAGCGCAGATCGAAGCGCCCGAAGTAGACCTCGGGCAGTTCCTCCACGATGTTTTCGATAACGCGCTGTAATTGGTCGTCGTGCAGGTGGCGGGCATCCAGAAAGGCCGTACCCCGGCAGTGATTACCGATGGGTTCCAATTCGAGCCGAACGCCGGTCGGAAGTACTTCGTGCAAGCGATGGCCGAAGCGCTTGAGCAGGGATTTTTTCCGCAAAACCGCCCGATCCTGTCGATCGATCAAAGCGCCAATGGAGGCGCAGCCATCGCCCGTAATGCCCAGAAATTGCTTTTCGCAAATGGAGAATATTTGTACCTGCCCATCGGCCGGGTGGCGGTAAAACAGAATGGCGAGTTCGACCGGGTAATCGATGTAGGGTTGGAGCAGGAGATCCAGCGAATTCTGTTCGAGGTAGTGGTAGAGTTCTTGCTCCGATTGGATCTTTTCTACCAGCGTTCCGCGTTCGCCTACGTCTGGCTTGAGAATAATCGGGAAGGTAAGCCCCGCCGCCCGCATGGCGCACAGCACTTCGTAGGCCGGCGTGCCGGCCGCAAAAAACAGGCTGAAGGTCCGGTAGCGCCCGGGGATCATTTGCAGGATATCGAACTTCGATTCGCTGACCATGCCTCCGGTCGGAATGGTGGGATTGACTGCGGAAAAGAAAAAGAAGGAACGCGCCCTAAGCGACAGGTAGAGCCAGTAAAAATACACGGGGAGATACAGCGCCCACATTGGCCAGAACTCCTTCTGGGTCAATCGAATCCAACGTTCTTTCCAGCTTGGTGGAATCTTCATCGGTATTAGGATATAATTCTTAAAGGCTGATCCTGGGGTTCAGTGGTCCGGGGTGGTGGTTGTACACGTCGCACGAACGACTTCAAGGTCAGTCCTTGTACTAAAATGGAAAATATGACTACCGCGTAGGTGATAAACAACAGCAAATCCGGGATGGCCCCGGTGCCGGAAATAGATAGGGCCAGCGCCACTGAAATCCCTCCTCGCAGGCCGCCCCAGGTAAAGATGCCCACCTTGCCCAGGAGATGGCTATCGCGTCGGTGCAATAGGCTGTAGGGCAGGAAGACGGAGGCAAAGCGCGCCAGCAGCACGATCAAAATCGCCAGGCCACCCAGGATAAAATAGGTCGTTTGGTTGTCGAGTGTAAAGATGACCAGCCCGATTAGCACAAATAGTACGCCGTTGAGGATTTCGTCGATGACGTACCAGAAATCAAAGATCAATTGACGGGCTCCTTCGGCAAAGCGATCGCTCGTCACGTGGTTGCCGATGTAGAGTCCGGCCACCACCATGGCCAGTGGCCCCGAGACGCCCAGGATCATCGCTAGCGAGTAGCCGCCCATTGCCACGGCCAGGGTGAGTTGGACGCAAATGCGGGGATCGTCGTCGATGCTGCGAATGAGCTGCCAACCCAGCCATCCGATGACCAATCCGTAGACCAATCCGCCCAGGGCTTCCACGGCCAGCAGTTCCAGGATGGATTCCGCTCCCACTTCGGTGCCTTCCATAGCGGTAGCAATACTCAGAATAGCGGTGAAGATGACCACTCCAATGCCATCGTTGAAAAGCGATTCGCCTTCGATGGTCAATTCCATCGATTGTTGCACCTTGGCCTCCTTCAGTATGGCTAGTACGGCAATCGGGTCGGTAGGAGAGATCAGGGCACCGAAGAGCAGTGCGTAAATCAACGGCAGCTCCAGCCCCACCAGTTGGGCGGCCAGGTACAGCAGGCCTCCGACGATGGCCGTGGAAATCAACACGCCCAGGGTAGCAAAGAGGATGACCGAATTCGTTTGCTTGCGAAGCTCATTGATGGGTACGTGCAGGGCCCCGGCAAACAGGAGGAAACTCAGCATGACATCCAGAAGGATAAATTTAAAGTCGATGTCGAGGACCGCCTGGCAGAAGTAGGAATAGGTGCCGGCCGACAGTTGTTCGATTCCAATAAGCGCCATGGCCAGCAGCAACGCCAGCAGCATCTGCCCGATGGTGCTGGGAAGCTTGATCAACTTGTGGTTGATGTAGGTAAAAAGAGCCGAGAGCGTGAGGATGAGGGTGAAGGAGGCAAACATGGATGGGTGGTTTAGTTGCACATTGGAATTTCGCCTTCCACCCAGTGGGGTTGCAGCCGTAGGATATCTTCAGAAGGATCGGTGTAGAGCACCAGCCAGTCGGCCTGCCGCTCCAGCCGGCCGCAAATGCGGATTTGATCGGCGAGGTAGGGTAAAACCCGCTCGTTGGCCGGTAGGCCATCCAGGCCGACTACCAGGCTGTACACGGTGTTGCCGGAAGCATCCAGGCCCCGCAGCACCGGTGGAACGCCACCGGATACGCAGCGAACGGCACACGACCGGTGGGGTTTGCCGTAGCCGGGTTTCATCACGCCAAAGGCGCACTTGGCATCGTAGATTTCACCGAGAAACTGCGCATCACCCACCGCTTCGGAAGTCACGGTAACCGGCGCCTGGTCGGGCACGAATTCTACGAAGGAATCCGCTCCTTCGGTGAGTTCCAGCAGTTCGCGATTGCTGTAGTAAATGCGTGATCCGCGGAGCCGCACTACCTTGCCGGCCAGGGATTCGCCGATGCGCTCCTCAATGGCGTCGATGGTGGGGCCGGCACCCATTTTTCCAAAACCGACCATGAGGATGGTACGCACGCTATCTCCTTCCTGAATATGCAACAAGGGAATGGGATGCCGCACCAGTGTTCCTTCGATAGTACTGATCTGACCAAATTCAAATACGGAGGCAATAAAACCCCGCTGGGCCAGGACTGCGATTCCCGCCACTGCCACGACCAGTACTGTCGCTACGATTACGAAGGCGCGCACTGTTCGGTGGTACGAGGAGGGGGCTTCCTTTTTCCAACCTATATAAAAATCATCCTTAGTGGCCATTGAATTTCGTTACGTTTGGAGTGAATTAGAAGAGGGCAATGAAGCTGGTGGCCGTTCCGTGCCTTCGGGATAGGGCTGTGGATGGACGTAGACCATACCATCGATCACGCGGACGTCGTAAGTTTCGATCTTTTCGGTGAAGGGCGGCGGCGATTGTCCATTGTGCGGGTAGTATTGGTAGCCGTGCCAGGGACAGGTAATGCAGCCGTCTACAATCTTACCTTCCCCGAGGGGGCCGTGCTGGTGGCGGCAGATATTATTGACGGCGGATATTTTGCCATCGTACTTGAAAACGGCGATATTTTCTCCCTTGATCAGCAGGATTTTCGCCCGGTCTTCGGGGATGTCTTCCACTCGTGCCACTGGATAGAATCCTTCGGGCAGGGGTGGTTCTTTCTTCGAAGGCTCCGGAGTGCGGCTGATCTGGCCCGCCCAGACGTGTAATCCGGTAATGGAGACGAGCCCGACGCCGACCAGTCCGACCAGCCATTCGCTGCTTTCCAATTGGATTACCCCCAGCATGACGTGGGCCACCAGCAAGGTGTAGGCAATGTATACGCCCATGTGCAGGCGCTTCCAGGCTCGGGGCCCCAGGTTTTTCAGCCAGAAGTCGTGGCTGGTCGCCGCCATCACGAAGAGAATCATAAGGGCAAAGAACCCGAGTATCTGAAAGGGAAAGTTGAGCAGGCTACCGTAGGCCGGGTTGGCCGTAAATACGGACAGAAGCGGATCGGTATTTCCTAGACTGTGGAATTGTATCACGTTGAACCCACCGTGGACGGCTCCAATCAGGAAGGTCAGTACCCCTAAGTGTCGCCGGTTGTAGAGGAGGGGTAGAAAACGACGATTGATCCGGGCGAGCGGACCGATTACCAAAATCAGGTGGAGCAGTAAAAACGCCAGGGTACCCGTTGCCCGGATGATCAAGGTTTCACCCGTGATTTCCGGAAACAAACTCAATTGCAACCCGATAAATACGGCCAGGAATAGCACTACCAGGACGAGGATCACCCCATCGTAGCGCCGTTTTTGCCGGTTCCAGATAACGGTTGTGTATTTCGCACTCATTCGCCGTTCAGTTTTGAAGGTGGAGGCTGCTCGATTTCCTGCTGGATGGCCGGGCCATTCACCAATCGGGGCAGTACGCGGATACTACCCAGGTAGAGCAGTGGAAGCAGGATTAATAAAATCCACCAGATGATGCGGTGGCCTCGGCGGAGTTGAGGATGCATGTTGGTAGTACTTTAGTCTGTTAGTGCTTTAATCACCCTCTGGTTTTTTGATCGCAGGCTTTCCGATTAAGGCGGGCCAGAGCAGGGCCGATCCGGGTAGCAGCAACAGGCGCAACCGCCAGGAGGCGCCCTCCATGCCTTCGTCGATGCGGTGGGCGCGCAGGAACACGAACCAGAGACCGAACAGCAATCCGAAGGCGAGGTAGGCGTAGAGGCCGTAGACGAAAATTTGGGCAAGTAGCATTGGTTAGATCAAGTTGGGATCGGTTATTAATTCCACGAGTGCGGGACCATCCAGTGCCAGTGCTTCGCGCAGAGCGGCTTCCAGTGGTGCACCCGCTTCAGTGACGCGGATGCCGTAGCCGCCACAGGATTGCGCAAACTCGGCGAAATTGGGGTTGTGCAGGTCCGTCTTCCAGACGTCGAACTCGCCGCTGCGCTGTTCTTTGGATATTTTCCCCAATTCGCTGTTATTCAGTACGATGAGGGTGATATTCATATGGTAGCGCACCGCCGTGGTGAATTCGGCGAGGTACTGGCCCAGGCCGCCGTCGCCGGCTACGGCCACTACTTTACGCCGATCGCCCACGGCTGTCCAGGCACCGAGGGCGGCGGGGAGGGCAAAGCCAATGGAACCCAGATAACCAGACATGAGGAAATCGTTGTGGGCTTTGCTTTCGTAGTAGCGGCCAAAGGAGTAGGCATTGTTGCCCACATCCACGCAGAGCACGGCGTCGTCGGGTACGAGGCGGTTCATCACATCAAACAGGGCGATACTGCTGAGTCCCTGGCCCCGGTTTTCCGAAAGCCGTTTGGTTTTTTCCGCTCGCCAGATTTTCCAGCGCTCGGCTACTTCGGCGGATTGATCCTGCTTTTCGGGTTGTTGCTCGATCCGTTGCTTCAGCAGCTCGACGGTGACGGAGATCTCGCCCATCAGCATGCAGTCGATTTCGTGAAATTTGGCGAGCGCCAGTGGGTCGAAATCAACCTGGATGGTCGGTTTTTTCGGAGTGATACCGGTGTGGTTGGAAAAAGAAGCTCCAAAGACCAGCATCAGGTCGCACTCGTTCATAAACCAACTGGCAATGGGGGTACCGCTGCGGCCGAGCACGCCACCCGCCAGCGGATGGCTGTCGGGGATAAGCCCTTTGCCTTTAAAAGTGGTTACTACCGGGCAGTGCAGGGCTTCCGCCAATTCCCGGACGGCCTGCCGATGAAAGCGGGCGCCGTGGCCCATCACGATTAGGGGGCGTTTGGCGCCGGCGATCAGTTCCATAGCCTGCTCGAGCTGCTCTGCCGGCGGAGTGATGCGCCGATCGGCGATGCGACCTTCCATCTTGCTCGGACGGTTGGTTTCCGAGGCGGGGAGGGTCTGAATTTCGTCGGGAAACGTTAGGTGCGATACGTCCCGGTTCAGCAGGGCATGCTTAATGGCCAGGGCCATCAACTCGCGGTGCTTGCTGTCGCGTTGGACGCGGTGGTTGAAGTCCGCCACGGTTTGGAACGCCCGAACCAGGTCCACTTCCTGAAAATTGCCGGTACCTACTACCTGTGTGGCTACCTGCCCGGTGAGCGCGAGGATGGGGGCGCGATCGACCTTGGCATCCCATAGACCAGTGAACATATTCGTTGCTCCCGGCCCTGCAATAGAAAAGCAGACGGCAGGCCGCCCGGTCAGCTTACCGTAGGCCGAGGCGGCGAAGGAGGCGGCCCCTTCGTGGCGAATGCCGAAAAAGCGAAACTTACCGGCGGCTTCGGCGCGCCGCAGGGCATCGGCCAGGCCGAGGTTAGAATGTCCGACCATTCCGAAGCCCACTTCCACGCCCCAGTCGGTCATGGTATCGACCATCTGATCGGAGATCGTTGGTTCATGGGTGGGTTCGGCGGGGAGGCCCAGGTAGATGCCGTCCGGTCGAATATCGACCTCGAAGGTGGCCACACCGTCGTCGTAGCCGCCAGGCGGTTTACCGGTGAGGGGATCGAAGTCCCATCCGTGCCAGGGGCAGCGCAGGAGGCCGTTTTCGATGGAGCCTTCGCCGAGGGGGCCGCCCTGGTGGGGGCACTTGTTGTCGAGGCAGGCAAACTGGCCTTTGTAGTGGGTCAGACAAAAGGTCTTGTGGCCGGCAGTAACGGATTGAACGCGGCCTTCCGGCAGGTCGGCGGGATTGTCGAGTACTTTGTGCCAGACTAACTGGTCGCTCATATGAATCGTAGGTTTTGGAAGTTAATATTGCGGCGCTTGTCCGGCAAAGTGGACACCCGTTAGCTGGTGCATAGAATAGTCGAAGGTGCTCAGGTCGTCGAATTGAAACTTGCTCAGATCGTCGTAGCCGCAGGCGCGTGCAACCACTTTGAGCAAGTCGGCGGAAGCTTCCAGGAAATTGGCCAGTTGGCGGGCGGACTTGTCTACGTCGAGGCGAGCACGTAGATGGCCCTTTTGGGTGGCTACGCCTACCGGGCAATTGTTGGTGTGGCAGGCGCGCATGCCTACACAACCGACGGCCTGCATGGCTGAATTGGCGACGGCGACGGCATCGGCGCCCAGCATTAGCGCTTTGGCAAAATCTTCGGCGATGCGGAGCCCGCCGGTCACGATCAGGCTGACACCGACGGCTTCCCGCTTGTCGAGGTGGCGGCGGGCACGGGCCAGGGCCGGAATCGTGGGTACGTTGATGTTGTTACGCAGAATTGTTGGGGCGGCCCCGGTACCACCGCCACGGCCGTCGAGGATGAGGTAATCCGCTCCGCATTCGAGGGCGAAGTCGATATCGCGTTCGACGTGGCTGGCGGCCAGTTTGAAGCCAATCGGGATCCCTCCGGTGAGCAGGCGAATTTCGTCGGCCAGCGCCCGAAAATCGGCAACGGTTTTCAAGTCGGGAAAGGTGGCGGGGGAAATGGCGGCATGACCGGGTTCCAATCCGCGCACCTCCGCGATTTCGCCTTGCACCTTATTGCCGGGTAGGTGCCCGCCGGTGCCGGTCTTGGCACCCTGGCCTGCCTTAAAGTGGAAGGCCTGAGCGAGCTTCACCTTGTCGAGGCTGAAGCCGAATTTGCCGGAGGCCAATTCGTAGAAATAGCGGTCGTTGCTCGCCTGCTCATCGGGGAGCATGCCGCCTTCGCCGCTACAAATACCCGTACCAGCTAGTTGGGCACCCTTCGCCAGCGCCAGCTTCGCTTCGCGCGAAAGCGCGCCGAACGACATGTCGCTCACAAAGATGGGCATAGAAAGGCGGAGTGGCCGCTCGGCATTGGGTCCGATGATGGTTTCGGTGCGTACCGCTTCTTCGTCGAGCAGCGGGCGGCGGTGCAATTGTGCCGGCAGAAACTGAAGATCTTCCCACTTGGGTAAGGTATTGCGGTCGACGCCCATTGAAGCACTGGGCCCGTGGTGCCCGTATTTGGAAAGGCCGTTGCGGGCGAGGTCGCGAATATACTGCGTGTAAGGCTCCGTGGCCTCGGGGTGGGTGTCTTGGTAAGTACCGAGGTATTCGTCGCGGCGGAAGCTATCCGGATGCATTTCTTCGAAGGCAACAACCTGCGCCCGGTCGATAAGCACCTGGTCATTCTCAACCCGGCTATCGAATTTGAATAAGAATTCGGAATTGTTATACTCGCTGACGCCGGTCGTGATGCGGTAGTCCCAGTTGTGCAGGCCGCAGATCAGGTTATCGTGTTCGTCGACAAAGCCGTCTGCCAGGATAGCACCGCGGTGCAGGCAACGGCCGTATAGGACGGAGACTTGATCGTCGTAGCGAATAATGACGAGGTCGGTATTTTCAACTAGTGCGTGGGCTGGAGTACGATCACTTAACTCGGAATACCGAGCGATGGCGACCGGTTCCTGCCAACTAGACCGTTCCGTGTGAGTGGTCATGTACAATGTGTGATTTATGAAGATGTTACTTTAATCGACTGTTGGTGTTGAATGGTGGAATAAGCCAGGCCAAAATCGGCCGGCAAGTCTAGGTCGGGGCGGATTTCCCGCAGGCCAATTTTGATGATGGCCAGGTGGTGAATGGCGTGTTCGATGAGGTACCACTTCTCCCGCCCAACGCTGCTGGGCATCTCCATGAGTTGGTTGCCTACTCGGGCCTCCAGCGTCAGGGGCGTATCATCGGGCAGGACTGGTAGTTGGTCCTGAATAGTTCGAAGTACTTGCCGGGTGGTGCGCACCTCCGTTTCCAAGCGCCGATCCCGTACCCGGCGGTCGTAGCAGATGCACAGGTCGGAGGCAGATTGTTGGATGAAGCATTGGAAAAATTCCAACCAATGGCGCGTATGCTGCCCGATGGAACTTCCGAAAAGACTGGGGAGGGCAGCAGCATAGGAGTGGTCGTCCAGCGCTTCCAGGTAGAACGAACCATCCTGGATTACTTTTGCGATGGACTGGTCGAATGTTGGGGTGGTTCGAATCAAACCGAAGAATAGATTTGGTGAATGGTCAAAGTTACTACCTCCCGGAACAGCGGAATGTTACCAACTTCACAATCCGGCGTTATTGGTCTTTTCCGGTTGGTTCCCGACAGTCAATCCGGCCCAGAGGCAGTCAGTATTCAATTCGATTCAATATTAAGCAATTTTATGGTGGAGCCACAGCTTCCGGAAAAGATCCGTGCCAGATTTCGATCATTCCCGGGGAGGATATTTTCAGTTAACATACATCCGTTATTAGGATAACAGGACAAATATCCCAAGCTGGTGGCGACTTTGAGGTATCGGTTTCGGGTTGAACTGGTTATGAATTGGTGAGATGGTGTGTGGAGCTATTTTGGTAGGAAGCGCACCCGGGCAAGACGATCACCGTAGAGCTCGATGGTGGCTACTGCACCGTTTTCGTCAGGGGTTATTTCCAGGCGATAACCGTTGGTTAGTAGGGTAGAGGGGGTGACCATTTCGGCCGGCCGCTCTTTTCCATTGCGCGTAACCATGAAGGATTTTTCTCCCTGATACACAAGGGCTAAGTTCGTTCCGGTTTCCGCGTTCAGGTAGGCTCCTTCGAGGAGTTGCGCATCCCAGTTAGAGAAATCGGCCGGCACCTGCGTGAAGGTATAAGGGGCATGACTGGGGTGGTAGAAAGTCATCTGAATGGTTCCTTGTTTGCTTTGCTGGAAATGCTGTTTGAAGGAGGGATCGGATACTTGTTGATATACCCCCCCGTTTTCCCGGACCAATTGGACGTCGTCTCGGCCAAAGCGGACCAATGTAAGACTATCTCCTCGACTAATAATTTTAGCAAAATAACCATTTGGTGTGCGGTAGGTGCCCGCGACAAGGGCTACATCGAGGGGGGCTCCCGAATCGCCAGGGGTAATTGGGTGAGCAGGCTGGGTGGTGGCTTCCTCATTCAGCACGATCCTTGCGCACTGGCGAACCAGCCCCGACGACCATACTTTGCCACTGTTGGATAGGACTACTACCGAAAGGGCTTCATCCGGAAAGCGAATAAAGGACTCTTTCCAGGCCCCGGTACTGCCATCGTGATAAGTGATTGGACGGCCTAGCAGCGTGTCGAATTCCAGCCCGTAGCCATAGGAATTGCCCGCTTCGGATGGAATGGGACGTTGGCTAATGTCTAGTGTAGCAAGGGATAAGGGCGCTTTTTGGGTGCCGAGTACCCACTGCTCCCAGCGCAGGCGATCGGGGAGAGTAGTGAACAGCGCCCCGTCTCCGTGCAGATCGGATAGCCATTCGTACCCTTTCCACGTATCGAAGTTGAAGTAGGGTTTAGCCATCCGCCGAATGGAAGTATGATCCGACTCGAAGGCCGTCTGCGTCATGCCGAGCCGACCGAATAAACTATCCGAGAAGGTTGTGAAATCCTGTCCGCTAACCCGGCTCACGATCTCTGCAAGCAGGAGGTAATTCGAGTTACTGTAGTCGTGATGCGTACCTGGGGGGAAATTCAACTGTTCCTGCCGGCGCAGCAGGGCCAGGGCATCGGCGTTTGTCAGGGTTTGGGCCCACCAGGTGATGCCCTGGAGGCTCCACAAGGCATATACATCTCGAATGCCGCTGGTGTGGTTGAGTAGATTCGTAACGGTAATGCGCTCTTGTACCTGGGAATAGAACCCTGGGAGGTAGGTGCGGAAATCTTCTTCCAGATCGACTTTCCCGTCGGTAGCTAGTTCGAGGATGCAAAGCGCGGTAAATTGCTTACCGTTCGAAGCCGCATTGAATCGAGTAGTAGAATCGATGGCAATTTCCCGCTCCAGGTCGGCCAGGCCTGCATAGCGTTCGTAGATAACCACCCCGTTACGAACAATGCCCAGCGCCATACCGGGCGCACCGGAAGGCACATCGGCGTCGACTAACCGATTGATTGCCGCCTTCTGGGCCTCGGTTAAATCCTGAGCTTCTACAGAAAAACTCCATGCTATCAGGCAGGCGATTAGAAAAGAGAGGCGATAATGATACATGATTTCAGCGATTGGTTAGTCGGACTCAAACATGGGGCTATCGGGTGGCATTGCCGCTCCAAATCGCGATTTGGTACTAGTTTTCCTGGTCTTTTTGGTATTGCAATGGGGTTTTTCCGGTCATGCGCTTGAATACGCGGTTGAAGGTCGTTTTGGAGTTGAATCCGCAGTCGAGGGCGATTCCCAGAAGGGTGCGTTCGTGTTGATCGCCCCTTGCGAAGGCCTGTTTGACCGCCTCTACACGATATCGGTTGACAAAGTCATTAAAGTTAACTCCCATACGCCGATTGACGACGATCGATACCTGCTTGCTAGTGACCTGTAGTTCGGTGGCCAGATCACTTAACGTGAGGGTGGAGTTTCGGTAGAGTGCCTCCTTTTCCATTATTTCAAGGAGGCGCTCCTTAAGTGGTTCGAGATGTTGGGGGGGATCCTCCGTTTTTTGGGAGGGGGAACCCATTGACGATGGGACGGTTGGTTGCAGGTGCACAGCCAGCGAAGATTCTACCCTATTTGCGTAACCACCCAATCCGATGTAGTAGGAAAGTGCTCCGAATGCCGCGTAATACCACCATTTAGCACCGAAGGCACCCCATCTGGGGTAGAACAGGAAAAGGAGCAGCCACAAGGACACAATGAGTAGTAGCACTATCAAAAACCGAAACACCCACCGGTACTGTACAGTATCGGCAAAACTCAATTGCTCGACAATCCGCCGTCGGTAGCCGCGGTAATAACCTAAACTCAACAGGGTGTAGGAAAAAATGGAAAAATGGCCACTTATTTGATACCAGGGATCGAAGTCCTGGTCCCTGCCATCGGCGTAAAAGTAGTAGGTATCCAATAGAAGCTCGTCCACTGCGAAGACGATCAAGCTATACAGTAGGTAGAGGGCCGGAAGCAGGAGGTGCCACCACTCGGTCTGCTTCACTTTATACTGATTGTCCAACAGGCTTCGGGTGTAAAAGTACACGACCGGTCCGATCAAAAAGAGTTGCTGAAAGGGCACGAAAAAGAGCACTTCCCGATATCCGTCCCGGGCATACCAATTGGCATAGCCAAACATCCACGGAGCCAGATAGGCACTACCTAAAAGGAGAAACAGACTCAGCCATCCACTTGCCGGGTCTTCGTTGCGCAACCGCTTCGCCAGGAGCAAGGCCGAAAAGAGCAATCCCTGCACAACGAAAAACAAAAGCAACACACTGAGTGGACCGAAGGCAAAATACATAGGTACAGGATGGTGGGGTGGCGAGGTGGTGAGGTTTTAGGGGGTAAGTTGTAAGTGGAGGGTGTTGCCGGTTGCTGTTAGCTGGTTGGTCTCGGGTCGGACGGAGTTGCCGTTGAGCGTCCAGTTGGAGTATTGGTCTTTTGGGAATTCGAAGATGATCGTCCAGTTTGCCTGAGTTTGGGTTACTTCCAGCTCCAGGCCCTCTTCGGATTTCTGGTACTTCACGTTAATTTCATTGTCGCCTACACGGATGCGCTCTAGTTGTGCTTCCGGCCAGGCGTCGGGCATTTGGGGGCGCAGCAGAACGGTGCGTTCGTAAGCACGCGGGAGGATGCCAAAAAATTGCTGCACGATGGGCACGGCATAGCTGTACAACGTCCAGGCCTGGGTGATCATGCCGAAATCGGGCGATACCTCATAAATCGATCCGGGAAGGGCATAGCTAAACGAACGCGTCATGCGCTGTAAATAATCGAGTGCTTGGTTGGGTCGTCCATAGTTGTTTTCGGCGATGGCCTGCACGCCGGTAGGAAGGGTCATGACGGCCCCGACGTAGGAGAAAATTTCCTGGTCTTCGGCGAAGGAACTATCGTCCTCTCCGGCAGACGCGTCGCGGTCGATGCCGGTTACAAATATTCCGAAGGGGTTGACGAAGCGGCTACCCGTATTCAGGGCGGCGATCGCCTTGGCCGAATCGGCAACTCCCGTCTCCATTGGAGTGTTGACCACCCAGTTGTGATGAACGACGAATCCTCGTTTTTCATCGGGAGGATACGAGGCAATTTCATCCAGGGTGCCCCGCAACTCGGCAACTGCCCAGGGTTTGCCAAGGGTATCGGCGCGGACGATGGCCTGCTCGATCAGACGTTCCGCCTGTTGGGTCGTGCCAATGAAATCGGCGTACGACGCAAACGCCGGCACCCAGAATTGGGTATTGATCGTTTGGGCAAGCTGCTCGGCCTGTGCGCGGTATTGCCGGGCTTCCTCCGGCCGATCGAGTGCTTCCGCCATGCGAGCCGCATCGGCGAGGGCGCGCTGGGTGTAGGCCGCTACGTCGATCATTTCACTATCCAGGCCGTGGATTTCCATCATGCCGAAACCGTCGGCTACGAGGTTGCCGTCGCTGTCCATTTCCGTGAGTAGCCATTCCAGGCCCCGCTGCACGGTGGGGTAGTAGCGATCGAGGTAGGTTCGATCGCCCGTCCATTCGTAGGCCGCCCAGATTAGGGAAGCAAATTGTGGGGTTTCGTTGATGTTTCCGGGGTTGAAGACGGCCCCGTTGGTCGATACTTCGTGGAGAATGCGTCCGTTTGCGTTGAGCGTATCCGATACCCGATGGAGCAATTCGATGGTTGATGCGACCAGATCAAAGCGTCCGGTAGCCAGCGCTCCCAGCAATGCGTACTCACTGTCGGCTCCAAACCACCAGGGGTAATCCGGGATGCCGGCTGTGAGTCCGCGGCCAATGCTTGGTACCTCCTGTACCAGCCATTCGGTGTTGTACTTGACCCACTGAAAGGCTACCTCCAGCGTTGAATCGGGAAGGTGCAGTTGGGCCAGGCTATCGATTTTCGAAAAATGAGTTTTTTTAGCACGTATTAATTCGGGCAGATCGCCTAGTACAGTTTCCATTTGTTGGGTAGCGGCCTCCAGCGATTGCATCGAGCCGGCTACCACAAAGGGAAGCACCATCCGGCCACGCGCCGGGATCTCGACCGATAATACAAGACTCGTCGAATCGACCACAGGTAGGAATTCCTGCTTGGTACCTACGGTCACGAACCACTCATTATCCCGATCGCGCGCCGCGATCCTACCAGGGCCATTGTTTAGCAGCACATCTTCCGCATTGATCATTCCTGTACGCTCACCGAGCCAAACGGGGCGAAGATCGATAGCTGGAGTAAATCGGAAATCCAGCGTGATGACTTGATCGGTGGTATTTTCGAGCAGGTATTCGATGTACAAGGCCTCCAAACCATCCGGCACGAATTGGAACCGCTCGGTGCGGAGCCCAGGTGCCGGTGCCTCATAAACGTGTCTGCCCGCGAAGGGATAATTGATGAACTTATCCGCGCGATTGAGCGAATACTGCTGTTCGCCAATCCGGACTGCTGCCCGATAGCCGTCCAGCAGTTTAATCGGATGGGCCCAAACGCCGCCCATTTCTCCCGGAAGGTGCCAGCCCAAATCCGGGAAACTGCCATCTTGATGCCCAACCACATAAAGCCGATCTCCAGCCGTCACAAAAGGGGAGGGGAGGTATTCGGCTCGTCCACTGATGGCGGGGGTG
>CAZDET010000089.1:8498-16755 GCA_964504335.1 uncultured Saprospiraceae bacterium | reverse complement strand
CGTCGGTATCGGGCGGTGCATCGCCGGCAGTTACGGTCAGCTGGATGGTCAGTAAGCCGTTCTCGTAGCCGGGCGCGGAGGCAACCAACTGGAATTCATAGGTACCGGTATCCAATCCATTCGTTTCGATAGTAAGCGGAATATCCCCGAAGCTTTCCCGAACGAGCCCACTGTCGCGGGCCGCCGTTAGCCAATCGGGGAAAGCATCTCGATTGAGCTGGTAGGATGCTTCGTCTTCACCGGCGAGATTATACAGGATGACGCGTTGCGCGTGGGCAGCCCCCTGCTGCAGTTCGAGTTCGATACGATCGGGGTTGAAACCGAGCACGCGTCGGTAGTCGCGCTCGAAGGGTTGGCGAAAGCCGGTATTGACTGGTTTGGTAGCACCGGGGGCCCCGCCGTTAGCGGCGACTAGCTGTCCGTTCATCACCCGGGTATTTGCGGCGATGCGGCGCTCCGGTAGCGTGTATTGCTCCAGTTGCGTCCAGGTATCGGTTTCCGGATCGTAACGCAGTACATTGGGACGCTTTTCGCCGCCCACCGTATAGATCATACCGTCGAGCGGGAAGGTACAAGGCTCCAGGTGGCTTTCCACGTAGGGCAGGTCGGCCAGGCGTTCCCAGGTATCGGTGGCCGGGTCGTAGGCATGCACGAACTTTCCATCGACCCCCTGGCCGCAGCCATCGTGGCCGTTTTGACCACCGATCACGTACATTTTTCCACCGAGGGTGGTTAGCCCAAAGTGATTTCGTGCTTCGGGCAGGGGCGAGCGATCGGTCCAGTCCTGCCAGCCAAGTTCGGGTTGGTCGAGATCGTAGACGAGGTGGACATCCACATCGCAGGAAGCCTGTGCATCGAAGCCACCGACGTAGTGAATCTTTCGTCCGAGCCGCACCGAGCCGCCGCCGCCGGCGGGGTAGGGGAGCACGGGGCCTTCTCGCCAGGAAGTATCCGATATATTGTAAATCCAGACTCTGTCGGTAACCACTCCAGGATGGTCCCCCACGCGGCCGCCGATGATCCATACTTCATCATCGACGAGTGCGACGCCGTTGTGGCTGACGCCGAGCGTACTGCCATCCTCCGCGCGGGGCGGCCCTGCCAGTTGCGTCCAGGAATTGGCGTTCGGATTGTATCGATCCACATCGTTCCACAGATCGAGCTGTTGACCAAAGCCAAAAAAGGCGTAGAGTTCATTTTCGTACACGACCGACTGGGCCTCCACGCGCAGTCGATTACTGGGGGCCACTTCGCGGTAGCTGTAAAAATCGGTTGGAGGGGTAAACGCCTCCAGGAAATCCGCTCCGGGGGTAATTTCGGTACCTCCACGGGTGCGGGAGCCGGCGGCGATATAGATTTTTCCTTCGTGAACGATGGCCTGAGTGGCGTGCCGACCGACTTCCATATCGTCGTAAGTCGTCCAGGTACCCGTGAAGGGGTCGAGGGCTTCGGTAGTAGCGAGCGCCAGATTATCGGGCGGATTGCTGTTGATTTCGCCACCCATGACGAACAACTGTCCGCCCAAAAGGGCAACGGCTGCGGCGGCTCGTTCGGTGGGCAGATCGTCGGGCAAATCGTCGCCGGTCAGCCAGGTTTCGGTGCGAAAGTCGAATACATCGACGGCAGCTTCGGTATCCCTGAAGGTGCCGCCGGCCCCCCCCTGCCGCGAGCGCCGACCACCGGCCGCGTAGAGTCGGTCACCGATCAGTTGGGCCGCGAAGTGATCGCGGGCGTGGGGGGCATCCGGCAAGACGCGCCACTGGTCGGTAGCGGGGTCGTATTCGTCAAACCAGGCCACATTGGCAGGCGTGACGCCATCGTCCATGAAGGCCCGGTGGCCGTTGCGATTGCCCGCCAGTATGTAGAATTTATTTTGATAAACTACCACCCCAGAAGAGCCGCGCTGCCGGTCGGATGGAATGGGGGCACCTTGCGTGAGCTGGTCGGCCACGGGATCGTAAATGAGTACATGTGTGACGGGGTCTTCGTCCGGGAAATTCTCCGTCAGTGCACCAATGATGTAGATGTTTCCGGCAAAAGCAATTGCCTGGAAGTGGTGAATATTCTCAGTCGTGGTATTGGTGGTGCTCCAGGAATTGGAAGCCGGGTCGTAGACCTGAATCGGTTTATTGCCTCGACCGCCAATCAGATAAAAACGGCCGTCCAATTCCACAAAGGCCGATTCGTGCCGCTTTTCGGGATCATCACCGGTAGTGGAGATGCGAGCCCATTCGCCGAGGTCCTGCGCATCAATTAAGGTGAACCAACACAAGCAAGATAAAATCAGTGCAATGGTCCTCACGGGATAATTGGTTTAAAAGTTCTCAGATGGTTACCGAGCCCTGGTATGTATGTGTATCTGGGGGAAAAGATCGCACGACATGTCCTAGAAAAGTACGAATGATAGCTGCGTAGTCGGCGCGAATCATCCCTAAAATGGGGAAAGAATTATAAATGTAAAAGTAAGGGATTCAATATGTAAAATCGAATAACCAGGGTTAGCTTTTTTAATAAAGTATCGGGTTTGACGGATGGACTGCCACTGGACTACTTTTTTAAGTTTTTGGTTCGACCCTGTTTGTTCTTCTGGATGAAAGCCTGTGGGGAGAGGCGTGCAATTTCCTGGGCAAGTGCTTCAAACGGTACGTCTTCCAGTGAACGAAAGCGGAGGCAACTCTTTCCCATATCCATCTTTTTACCTGCTTTCTGAAAGGCGGCCTCCAGGCGCTCAGTTGCCTCCCGATCGCCGTACGCGCCCATTAGATATAGAGCGTAGTGGCGTTTTTGAGCGGCCAGCGACAGGTAAAGCAATGGTTGTTTATTGTAGGTATCCGGATGTACAGCAAGGGGGATTTCGTAAGAAATCATTCCCCAGCGCATCTGCTCCTCGTAGCCTTCGGGTAAGTGATCCAGGATCAGCTGTCGCAGCTCAGCTACGACAGCTCGGCGCTCGGTGGGTAATTCTTCCAGATAGGCTTCTACGGTAGTTGCGTTGCTGCTCGCCATAGGATTATTTTAATTTATGCCGTAGGTGGTTGTTTTTCCAGTCTGACGATCCACCACGGTCCAGAATTGATGATCGTCGGTCTCGATTTTGAGGTAAAATACCCAGTAAAGGGACGACGACTCGCGATTGTCGGGAATAGGGAAGGTCTGTTCGGTTTCCGAAAGGTCTTCGTAAATCGGAAGTAGCCGCAGGGCTCCGCGCTCGAGGCGCTCGCGCAGAAAGAGGGCCAAAGTGCGTTGGTAGGCCTCGGGTGTTCGGAAGTCTTCGGGCGTCAGTTTAAAGACATTCTCCAGAATGATGCTGAGTTCGTAACGAGGGGTGTCGCGATTGTTGCGGGTGAGAATATCGCTGATGGCTCGCTCGAGGGCGTCGGCAAAGGAGATGGGGCCGGGGAAGCGGCAGTTCATCTGACCGATGTCCTTCGAAAAGGCTTCGATTCTCAATGCATTCAGGTTGGCCGCCCGTAGCCGATCGGTGATAATACGGAGCAAATAAGATTGCCGGGGCTCCGGGCCGTGTCGGTCGAGCCAGGACTGGGCAGCGGATTCGAAGGAAAAGGTGTTGGCAACGTAATCAAAAGAACGCCGTTCGACCTCCGTGATGCCCTGCCCGTCGCAAATAGCAGCAGCTATCTTCCTTGCCCCTGCCAGAGCGATGGCCTTTTGGCCTTCGTGGCTAAGGGATCGTGCCAACTCGATTATTTTGCGATCGTACCGGACGCCGTCAATAGTAATATAGTAAGACAAGGTGGTGCAGTTATGGGTTTCCTCCAAGGAATTTATCAGATACGGGGCAGATATCCAATATTTTGGAGGGGTAAAAAACGGGGCCATTCCCCGATCATTCGGAGAATGGCCCAAATTGGATAGTGAGATCGGTCTGCTTATGCGTTGGCAGAAACCTCAAGCGGCGCTGCCTCGGGGAAGTCGATGGGTACCTGGGTCGTGCCGTGGATGAAGTTGCTGACCATTTTGTCTCCGATGACGATGATAATGTCCACTACATTTTCTTTGGTGTAGCCGGCGTCGAGCAGTGCCTGCACCACTTCGCGATCCGGCTTACTGCGGTTGATAACCGCATTGCGGACGAACTTGGCCAGCGCATCGATCTTGGGATCGAAGGAGGCCTTTCCCTGCCGGATTTCGAGGATTTGCTCGTCGGTGAAGCCGTTCATTTTACCCAATTGGGTGTGAGCGCTCAGGCAATAGTTGCATTCATTTACCTGGCTAACAACGAGATTGACGACCTCCCGCTCCTTGGCGCGCAGGCTGCTCTTGCGATTCTGAAAGGCAAGGTAATCCTTCAATGCGGTATCCGAATAGGCATAGGCCGCATACAGGTTGGGCATAAAGCCAAGCTGCTTTTCCATCTGGTCGAAAATACCCTGATTGGTTTCAGAGACTTGATCGCGGGTAGGAACTTGAAAGGTAGACATAAGTTGTACGGTTTATTTGCATGTCTAAACACGTAAATGCCTTGCCAGTTTAGTGTTTAAACATCTTTTTTGATACTTTGGGTTTAAACACCTACAAAACAGTGATTTATAATGAATACTTGAAAAACTCGGTTAGGGGAGGATGGAAATCGGGAGGCAGGCGGTTGAAAAATTAAGGTGCTGCAAATTGTAAACATTACGACAGGATCGAGGTTAAGGTGTTAGTTAAAACCAACGACACAATCCAATGAAACAACTTAGTTTCTTCTTATTCGCATTCTTGTTGTTCGCTGCCTGTGGTGAAACTACCGAGGCTACTGATACCGAAGCTACCGAGGAAATGGCGGAAGAGGAGCCGATGGCTGAGGAGACCGAAGTGACTCCTAACATTGTCGGTTTGGCATCTGAAACTGCCACCCTTTCTACTTTGGTAACAGCTGTAACGCAGGCCGGTCTGGTGGAAACACTGCAGGGCGACGGTCCTTTCACCGTTTTCGCTCCAACCGATGAAGCCTTTGCCGCTCTGCCCGAGGGTACGCTCGAAAACCTGCTCAAGGAAGAGAACAAGCAGCAATTGGTAGACATTCTGACCTTTCACGTGGTACCGAACAAGGTAATGTCCGGTGATCTGTCAGACGGTATGACCGCTGCTACGGTAAACGGTGCAGAATTGACTATTGCTATTACTGATGGTAATGTAATGATTAACGACGCTAATGTCGTATCTGCTGACGTAGCTGCATCTAACGGTGTAGTACACGTTATCGACAAGGTCTTGCTACCTGCTTCTAACTAGTAGTTAGATAAAAATTATTCACAACGTAATCCCTGCTTTGCTCAGCAAAGCAGGGATTTTTTGTAGGCGCAATTATCTTTCTAACTCTTCCTCCGCTTTAAACACGCGTTCTTTTTTCTTCTTTTTCTTGGGCAAGGACAGTTCCACGCGCTCCATCTGGTTGTAAATACTCAGGATGATTACCCCAAAGAAGGTGCCCAGCAGAATGAGTAAAATGTCGAGCACCCCTTCACTGGTGAAGGACAGTCGGATAAAAACGGTGCTCACGATAAACCCGCAATTGCGGATCAGTTGGCTGTAGCGTTCTGTGTAGCGGAAGGAAATCATGAGAATGAGTACATCCGTCAGGATGAGTAGGGTGAAGAATTCGTTGTAGAAAATATCGTTGATGTCGGAAATTTCGCTGATAAGGCCGTATTCATAAGCCCGTACTTCGAGAATCCAGTCGACGAGGCTGTACATGGCCAGTACGAATAATGCAACCAATAGCAGCAGGCACAGTGCTTTTTTGGCAACGATAAACTGGCTGACGCGTTCGGAGGGTTCGCTCGCCTTGGTTTTGCTCTTGAGGCGGTGAAACCAGTGGATGAGGTAAAACAACAGGAGAAACCCAAGCGAATCCGCCAGGAACTTGACGTTGTAGTCGTACTGCAGTAAATCGTATTCAAAGCTAAGTTTGGAAATATCCTTAAAGATGCCCCGGATAACAATGAGCGCGATAATCTCGAATTGTTTGGCAACGGAGAAGGTAAAGGAAAAGGGGATATAGTAAACGAGTAGGTAGATCTCGTAAACCAAAATAAAGGAGAAAGGAGTATAAATCGCGGAAATAGGAGAGCTGAAAATATCCTCCGGGTAGTAATTGGGCTGAAAAATTTCGTAGTGGATCAGCACATAGAGCAGCAGATGGATTAAAAATCCGCCAATCCCGAGCCAGATGAATAAATTTTCCAGGCGCTTGCGGAAAGCATCGCCAAAGACGCGCTCGAATATGAGGTTGATCCGTTTGGTATACAAGGGAAAGTTTTTGAGCTAACAGTGGAAATAGGGGAGTGTTGAATCTCCCCGTTCCTTGAAAGGTAGCATAATTTATCCGGTGGAAGTGCTCGCTTCCTGCAAGGCATCCGTCGAGGTGGAATCGGTAGTTGCAGAAGGCTGCTCTGTAGTTGCCCGCGATCTGGTCTTGGTGAAAAACCGAAACAGAATTATTCCAATGGTAGCCGATAGCAGGGAGGCAACCAATACTCCTACCTTGGCCTGCATGAGCAGCTCTTCGTTGGCAAAGGCCAGTTCTGCAATAAAGAGCGACATGGTGAAGCCGATGCCGGCCATGAGCGATGCGCTCGTAAGTTCCCGCCAGCTTGTCCGATCGGGCAATTCCGCTAAGCCGAGTCGCACAACGACCCAGGCCGTGCCCGTGATGCCGATTAACTTACCGAGGAATAAACCGGCGATAATACCCAGGCTGACCGAACTGAAGAGGGCTGCTTCGATACTGCCGTTGATGGTGACCCCGGCATTTGCTAGGGCAAACAAGGGCAGAATGAGGTAATCGACCGGCGGTTCCAGCACGTGTTCGATGCGCTGCAAGGGAGGAATAGCCACATTGCTGGTGCGTTCGATTTCAGTCATGACCTCCATTTGCTCCTCCGATACCAGGATACTGTCGGTTTCGCAGGCTTTTGCGAATCGGTCGCGTAAGAAGGTGAGCCGGCTCAGGAACTCATTGGTATTCAGTCGAATGTTTACGGGGATCGCCAGAGCAGTGAGCACCCCCGCAATCGTGGCGTGTACTCCCGAAAACCAGAAGCCCACCCAAATACCGGCGATGCCGAGAATGCCGTAAAACCAGGCATTGCGCACCCCAAGTCGGTTGGCTACCATCAGGATGCCAAAGGTGCCGAACGCAGTCAGCAGGCTCTCCACGATAACCTCATCGGTGTAAAAAAAGGCGATGACCAGCACGGCCCCCAGATCATCTACCACCGCCAGTGCCGTAACAAATATTTTTAACGCAATCGGGACGCGGCTCCCGAGCAGGCCGAGGAGTACGAGCACGAATGCGATATCGGTAGCCATGGGTACTCCCCAACCATTGACTCCTTCGCTATTCCAGGTGACCAAGGTGTAAAAGGCCGCAGGAAAAAGCATTCCGCCTACGGCGCAAATCACGGGCAAAATTGCCTTCCGAAAAGTAGACAGCTCACCGAGCATTACCTCTCGTTTAATCTCCAATCCTACGGTGAAGAAGAAGATGGCCATCAATCCATCGTTGACGAACTCGTGCAGGGTCTGGGTCAGATGAAACCCATTAATGGCCAGTGTCAGTTCGTATTCCCAGAAATGGTGATAGGCTTCCGCGTAGGGAGAATTGGCAAGTATCAGAGCTACGATAACTCCTGAGATAAGTAGCAATCCAGGAGTGGTATCTTGCATAAAATAGTCGTAAATAATTCGCTTGAATCGACTCCAGGGCGTTGGAGTAGGTTGAGGTACAGAGCGCTCCATGTGTTGTTTTTCGATAACTTTAATGCGACTAGTTTTTCTTAATTAGTTGTAAGTACATGATATGTTTGATGTTATAACAGAAGTTGCTTCCATATGCTCAGAAAGAATCCATAAAATCTAGACGGACATGGTGTGGTTTTTCCGATCTTGACCCAAAACAGACGCATGTTTACGGCTATCGATCAACTTACAGAACGCGAACTCGCTCCGGGCTACCTTGCCCGACTCGTCCACACGGATCAACTCACTATTGCCCATCTCCGAGTAACGGCAGGGAGCATCTTGCCGGAGCACCAGCACCCGCACGAGCAAGTCACCAATATTCTGGAGGGCGAATTCGAAATGACGGTAGATGGAGAAACCCGTCACTGCACTGCCGGCAGTGTGGTCGTTATTCCCGGCAACACCCCCCACAGCGCCCGCGCCATTACGGACTGTCGTCTGGTGGATGTGTTTCATCCGGCTAGGGAAGACTATAAATAGATATTAGACTTTAGACTTTAGATATTAG
>CAZDET010000089.1:0-8398 GCA_964504335.1 uncultured Saprospiraceae bacterium | reverse complement strand
TTAGGTAAAAAAATGCCAAAGTCTGAATGTGCTGACATTCCGTCTTATGTGCAGGCTTTTCTCTCGGTTGTAAGATTCGTCTATGCCGGAAGAACAAGTAGATACAAATTAGTTTGCCAGAACACCAATAGCCTAACATCTAAGTTCTAAAACCTAACCTCCGTCATACACCACCACCATCCCCGGCGTGAGCGGGTCCAGTTCCTGTACGAGGATATCGAGAAACGGCCGGTCGTACTTGAGGAAAAATGGAATGAAGTTATCGTGGCGTTCCTGCAGGCCGTTGTTGGGGAAGAGCTTGTCTTTTAGGCCTCGGATTTGGTTGAGCGACGTTTCGAAGCGCTGTTTTTCGGCGCGCATCAGGCGGCCCTCGATGTTATCGATGGCTTTTTCCTGGCGGGCGTGTTCGGCTAGTACCGCTTTTTTGAGGGTGGGGTCGATATCTTCGGCTTTGGTGGCGATGCGCTCAAAGAGTTGTTGAAGCTGGGCCTTTTCTGGGGCAAGGCTGACTTCATTGTCCGTCGATTCCTGGACGAAGCGCTTGATCAATTGCTCGGTATCTTCTAGTAAATCTTCGAGGCGGAGGTCGAGTTTATCCAGCTTCTTTACGCTGGTGCGATCGATCCACAGGACTGAGTTGCGGCGGATCAGCATGGGGAAGTTGAGTCCGAAGTGCTCGAATTGCGCCTTGCGCTCGAGCCAGTAGGCGAGCTCGCCACCCCCGCCGATGTAGGCCAGATTGGGCAGGATACATTCCTGGTATAGAGGCCGCATGACGACGTTGGGGCTGAAGCGCTCGGGGTGTGCCTCCAGTTCGGCTACCAGCTCCGCGGGGCTAAACTGAATGGATTGATTCAGCACTTCGTAGGAGCCGTTTTCCTGCACGATGCGCTCCCGGTATCCATCTCCGAGGTAAAAAAGGTTGATTTCCCGGGCGTGGGCCTGCGCCCCGTAGCCGGCGGCTTCAAGGCGTTGCTGTGCTTCCTGCACCAATTGCTGGGAGGGCTGCTCGATTAGTTCCTCCCGCATGATCGAGGCAAAGTGCTGCTTGAGATCGGAGCGGTTCATATCCAAAATGACGAGCCCGTACTCTTGGAACAGGTCGTGTACAAACGCGATGGTTGCCATGCCGTAGCGCTCGTAGGTGCCGTAGGTAGCCTCCAGTTTTTCGTAGAGGGCCACGGCCCGGTCGGAGCTGCCCAGCAATTCTTTCATTTGCGCCAGCACGGGTTGGAGGCTTTCTGTTGGGAGTTGCCCCACGGAGCCGCCCTTCGCCTGCTGCCAGGTGACGGTATCGTTGAAGATATGTGCGTGATTGATTTCCTCGAAATCGTGGTCTTCGCCTCCGGTTATGAAAACGGGGACGATGTGGGCGTCCGGATAGCGCTCGTTGAGCTGATTGGCCAGATTGATGGCACTGGCGATTTTATAGATGAAGTAAAGCGGGCCGGTAAAGAGGCTGGGTTGATGGGCGGTCACTACGGTGTAGGTATGCTCGTGAGCCAGTGTCCGAATTTGCGAGGCTACGGTATCCGAATGAGGCAGCTGTGCGTATTGGTCTTCCAGCGCTGCCACCAGCGCCCGGCGGCGCTCACTCGGGTAGTCGCTTTTATCGGCGATTACTTGCTCGAAGGAATCGATGGAAGGCTCGTATTTATAGAAAGCCCGGAGACTTTCTGCTTGTTGGGCGTACGCCACGTCGCGATCGGAAAATTGGGGAATGCGATCGAAAGGAATGCGCTGGATCTGCATGGTGGAGCTGGGCGATTTGGACAAAGAAAAAATTTATATTAGGCTGCCGCAAAGAAATTGCCTGCTAAAGATGATAGGTTTATAGCGAACCTCAAAATGCCTTTCGGAAAAGGAACTATGGATCAATTTATTCTTGCACTCGACCAGGGAACAACCAGCTGTCGCGCCATTCTGTTCAATCGCGAAAGCCAAATCCGCCACACCGCACAGGCGGAATTCACGCAGTATTATCCTCGTCCCGGTTGGGTTGAACACGATGCCAACGAAATCTGGAACACTCAACTGGCAGTCATCAGACGCGTACTCGCGGAGGCCGAAGTCACTCCCGAACAAGTCGCAGGTATCGGGATCACTAATCAGCGCGAAACGACCCTGATCTGGGACCGACAGACCGGCGAGCCGATTCACCACGCCATCGTTTGGCAAGACCGTCGCACCGCCGATATCTGCGACGAGCTGCGGGAGCGCAGCCTCACCGAACTCGTGCGGGAGCGCACCGGCTTGGTCATTGATGCCTACTTTTCCGGCACCAAGATCAAGTGGTTACTCGATCACGTACCGGGTGCGCGTCGCCGCGCCGAGGTCGGAGAATTGGCCTTCGGTACCATGGATAGTTGGCTGGTGTACAAACTGACCAACGGGGCCAAGCACCTCACCGACATTACCAATGCCTCGCGGACTATGCTGTTCGACATTCACGAGCGCGAGTGGAATGAGCAGTTGCTCTCCGAGCTGGAAGTACCCGAGCTGCTGCTGCCCGATGTGCGCAGTTCGAGCGAGGTTTACGCGCATACCCATCCCTCGCTGTTCGGGAAGGAAATCCCCATCGCCGGAATAGCCGGCGATCAGCACGCCGCCCTTTTCGGCCAGGCCTGTATCGAGCCGGGCATGGCCAAGAATACCTACGGTACCGGTTGTTTCATGCTGATGAATACGGGCGAACGGGCCGTACGGTCCGATCACGGTTTGGTAACGACCATCGCCTGGGAGCTTAATAATAAGGTGATCTACGCGCTCGAAGGGAGTGTCTTTATCGCCGGAGCGGCCATCCAGTGGCTGCGCGACGGGCTGAAGCTCATCGATGAATCGCCGGATTCGGAATACTTCGCCATGAAAGTCGATCATCCGGATGGCGTGTACGTCGTGCCCGCCTTCGTCGGCCTCGGCGCCCCGCACTGGGACATGCGCGCGCGCGGTGCCATTTTCGGGCTGACCCGCGGAACGACCAAATCCCACCTCATTCGGGCTACGTTGGAGTCGCTGGCCTACCAGACGAAAGACGTGCTGGAAGCCATGCAGCAAGACGCCGCCCAACCGCTCCAATCCCTGCGGGTGGATGGGGGTGCCAGCGCCAATAACTTGCTCATGCAGTTTCAGGCCGATGTTTTGGGCGTAACCGTCGAACGGCCCAAAATCATCGAAACCACTGCCCAGGGGGCTGCCTACCTGGCCGGTCTGGCCGTCGGTTTTTGGAAAGAAGACGAACTCTCCAGCAACTGGGAACTCGATCAGGCCTTCGAGCCTTCCATGTCGGAGGAAGAACAAAAACGCCTCTACCGCGGTTGGACCCGTGCCGTTGAACGTGCCAAAGGTTGGGAAATTGAAGAGAGTTAATTGCTTTCGCAGCTTGCTGCGCCCCAGCCCCCCCCTGATTACAGAATTACAGCATTACAGGATTAGAAAAGTGGCAGAACGCATTCAAATCGAGGAGTATTTATCCACCAAACCTGCACTTCCCCTGCTGGATGTGCGTACGCCCGCGGAGTACGAGCAGGGGCACATTCCGGGGGCGTTGAATGTTCCGTTGTTTTCCGATGAAGAACGAGCGGAGGTCGGGACGCTGTACAAGCAGGTTAGCCCGGAGGCCGCCTTTTTGCGTGGCTTGGAGTTGGCCGGGCCAAAAATGCGTCACTATGTCGAACGCGCCCTCGAATTGGTGCCCGACCGCCGGGTGGCCGTCCATTGTTGGCGAGGGGGGCAGCGATCCGGAAGTATGGCCTGGCTGCTAGAGCGGGCGGGGTTTGAAGTATTTGTGCTGGAAGGCGGGTATAAGGCCTATCGCAAATACATCCGGCAGGCGTTGGGCAGCGGCTGCCAGCAAATTTGGATACTCGGCGGCCCCACGGGCAGTGGTAAAACCAAAATCCTTTGGGAAATCGCCGCGCTGGAAGAGTACGTACTCGATCTGGAAGGGCTTGCCCGCCACAAGGGATCGGCCTTCGGGGCCCTCGGTGAACGCCCCCAGCCCACCGTCGAGCACTTCGAAAACCTGTTGCACGCCGGCTACCGACTGGTACCCGACGAGGCCCGTTTGTGGCTGGAAAACGAGAGCCAATCTATTGGCAGAGTGTACTTGCCCGACCCCTTCTGGGATCGGATGGCCAGGGCACCACTTCTCCAAATAGAAATGCCTCTGGAATGGCGCATTGAAAATCTGGTCGAAGACTACGCGCAGTACCCCAAGTCGGAATTGGCAGAGGCCTTCGAACGCATCACTAAACGCCTGGGTGGTCAGCACGTAAATGCCGCCCTTGCCGCCCTCGAAGCGGACGATTACCACGAAGCGGCCCGCATTGCCCTGCGCTACTACGACAAGGCCTACGCCCGATCGACGGCCAAACGGGGCAACGGACCGATATATCGTCTGCAAGCTCCCGCCCGCGATGCAAAATCCATTGCGCGTGCCGCCGTATCGTACGTGAAATCCCTGATGAACGCCGGGGAAAATTAGGAGCTTTGGAAGTCTAGGCACATAGCGGGTACCCCGGCTGATCGACCGGTTGCCGGCTCGGAGCGCCGCACACCATTACGTGGGTGGGAAATATAAACGGCCCGCCCGCCAAACCTGCCAGCCTTGAGGGCTACAGGTAGCCCAAGCGTGCGTGCTGCACGCGACTACCAGCAATGGTGACGGCCGTCTGTTAGTATAGAATTGGATGAATGACTGCCGCAGGGGCAATCAGGAAGAGAATGAATGCTTTTGCAAAGATAGGCGGTTGGTGCGTGGAAGTCAAGGCATTGCACCCTTTCACACGGAAAAAAACCAGGGAGGAAAGGTGACCTCGGGTAGTCAAAAAGGATGATTTCCTGTTTGATCCTCGAACAATGCTCCGTTGCTCCTCTTCTGGTAGAGCAACTTTTGAAAAATGACAGCCTGCATCAGAGCGAGAAGTACTTTGATAATTGCTTTTTTTTTGCTAATGCCGGAAAAATGCTTTAAAAGCCACTTCTAAAGCTGTATAATAAAACGTAACTTAGTCTGGCTGATGCATCCAATGCATGAGTTAATCCCTTGTGATTATTGCATTTAGGGATATAACATCATATACTTCAAACGGGAATGTCGCCTTGTCCCCTCCGAACCGGGAGGTTGCTAGTTCCCGAACGACTGATCACTCTACGGATACCAAAATGTAAGAAGTACTCAAAGCAGGTATGCTCTGAGGCGGCTTACCTATAACCATAAACATCCTATAGTCAATTAAATGAATCGCAGAGTTTTTATCAGGCGGCTGGCCTGGTCAACGGCCCTGATCGGTAGCGGTAGCTTTCCGTTGGAGGCGATGGCCGGGCCGGATGTGACAAAGCTCACCATTTTGCACACCAACGACTGGCACAGCCGGATCGAACCTTTTCCGCAGGATGGTGGCCGCAACGCCGGGCTAGGGGGAGCATCGCGCCGGGCCGCATTGGTGCAGTCCATTCGGTCGCAGGAAGAACACGTGTTGCTCCTCGATGCGGGCGATGTGTTCCAGGGGACCCCCTATTTCAATTTCTTTGAAGGGGAACTGGAGTTCAAGCTCATGTCGACGATGCGCTACGACGCCGCTACGATCGGCAACCACGACTTCGACGGCGGCATCGACAACCTGGCCAGGCAACTTCGTCACGCTAACTTCCCCCTGGTGTGTAGCAACTATGCCTTTGACGGCACGCCCATGGAAGGTAAAGTGCTGGACTATAAAGTGTTCGAGCGCGGGCCGCTGCGTATCGGCGTCTTCGGACTTGGGATTGAACTGGACGGCCTGGTGCCGCAATCTTTATACGGAAATACCCAATACCTCGAACCCGTCGAGCGCGCCAACACAGTGGCGACGCAGCTGCGGGAAAAGGAAAAGTGCGATCTGGTAATTTGTTTGTCCCATCTTGGTTATCGCTACGATGGGGGCAAGGTATCGGATGTCGCACTCGCACAAGTAAGCAGACACATCGACATAATAATCGGAGGCCATACACACACCTTCCTCGACCAACCAGAAGTGGTTAATAACCGCGACGGAGAGCCCGTTTTGGTCAACCAGGTAGGTTGGGCCGGACTGCGTCTGGGACGCCTCGATTTATACTTTGAACGCCGGCGCCACCGACGCGCCATCGAAGGTAGTAATCTAGTGATCGGATAATATTCGGCAGAGATCGGACGATTTATAGCTGAGAACGGTATTGGTCAGTACAAACGGGATCTCCACTAATAGGAGAAAAAAAAATCTGAAAAATAAGAGACCACACTTTGCAGCTTACGCCCTTTATCTGCATATTTGTATTCCGCTCAAATTGAAAGGAACGACAAACCGAAAAGGAGACGCGACGACTATCCACTGCGATTAACATCCAACCGTTGTCTCTGCCTTTCATACGCGATTACATCAGGTCACAGCTACCTAACTTACTGATACTACAATTTTTTTAACGTGTAGGATACCCTACCGCTGGACCTTTAATGTTTGTAGTATGCCTATGGACCACGCTACAGTTTGGGACAATTGCCTACAAACCATCAAGGAACGCATTGATCCACAAAGCTTCCGCACTTGGTTTGAGCCAATTAAACCCGTTGCGCTGCAAGACACCGCTTTGACTATTCAGGTACCCCATCGATTCTTTTACGAATGGCTGGAAGAGCATTACCTCGACCTCCTCAAGATGAGTATCCGTAAGCAGTTAGGTGACCGCGGCCAACTAGTATATCAAATTCTGAACTTGAAAAAAGAGCCCGAATCCGATGGTTTCAACAGCGGATCGAATGCCGCCGTTATGACGGCACGGCGCAAGAATGCCAAACCCATGACCGAACAAACCGCCTATTACCCGGGGACGATCAATTCTGAGCAAATCATGAATCCCTTCGTCATCCCGGGTATCAAAAAACCCAAGATCGACTCCCAGCTCGACAAACGACACACGTTCGAGAACTTCATCGAAGGGGACTGCAACCAGCTAGCCCGCTCGGCCGGCCTGGCCATTACCGACCGGCCGGGTAACAATGCCTTCAACCCGCTCGTCATTTACGGCGACGTAGGGCTGGGCAAGACCCACCTGGCGCAGGCCGTAGGTAATCGCGTACTCGAAAAATATCCGAGCAAGAACGTTTTCTACGTTCCCACCGATCGCTTCACCAACGATATCATCACGGCCATCCGCAACAACGCCGTGCACGACCTGCTCAACTACTATCAGTACATCGACGTACTGATCGTCGACGATATCCAGTTCCTGGCCCGCAAGGCCAAGACGCAGGAAATTTTCTTCAACATTTTCAACCATCTGCGGCAAAACAAGAAGCAGATCATCCTCACCAGCGACCGCCCGCCCAAAGAGTTGGAAGGTATTGAAGAACGCCTCATCAGCCGCTTTAAGTGGGGCCTGGTGGCCGATATCTCTGCCCCCGACCTGGAGACCCGCATGGCCATCCTGGCATCCAAATCCAAGCACGAGGGCATCGACATCCCCCAGAATGTGGTGGAGTTCATCTGCTACCACATCAAAAACAACATCCGCGAGCTCGAAGGCGCGTTGAATACTCTCATTGTCCGGTCCAGCTTCAACGATGGTAACATCAACATCCTGCTAGCCAAGGAAGTGATCCGCAACTTTGTCACGGAGATTAACAAAGAAATCACCGTCGAAAGCATCCAAAAGCTCGTCGCCGACCACTTCGCCATGGATGTGGAAAAACTCCAGGGCAAGACCCGCAAACGCCAGGTAGTCGTCGCGCGCCAGCTCAGCATGTACCTCGCCAAAAAACTCACCGATCAGAGCCTCAAAGCCATCGGCGAAAACTTTGGCGGCCGCGACCACTCCACGGTCATCTACAGTATCAACACCGTCCAGGATCTCATGGAAACCGACGCCATGATCAAAGATACCGTCGTCGAGCTGGAGCGCAAGATCAAGATGAACTTGATGGAGTAAGGGGAGTGTGAGTGTGGTTGTGTGTAGTGTGGAGCCTTTTTACGAATCATATTGGATCCTTTATCGTTGCGATATGGTTAGTGCCGCAGTTGATTACCGCATTACCGCATCGTAGAATTACCGCATTTAAATCCCCGGATGCTTTGAAAAGCGCCCTTTCCAGCTTATTTTTGCATCCGCTTCGGCAAAACACCATGGTGACGTGGGTGAGTGGCTGAAACCACCGGTTTGCTAAACCGACGTACTCTGAAAGGGGTACCGCGGGTTCGAATCCCGCCGTCACCGCCAAGTAAGGAACTTCAACGGAAGTTCCTTCGCCTTGTATAGAACGTGTATACACACGGCACACACCCAAACCCAAACTCTACACTACGTTTCGGGGCATAGCGCAGTCCGGTTAGCGCACCTGCTTTGGGAGCAGGGGGCCGCAGGTTCGAATCCTGCTGCCCCGACCAAC
>CAZDET010000088.1:0-16781 GCA_964504335.1 uncultured Saprospiraceae bacterium | reverse complement strand
CCAGCAATGGAAACGGCCGTGTGAAAAAGTGGGCTATCTTGTGAGAATGGCTACCGCGGGGGCAGCTATTGGATGGCAGGGCAAAGATACGCGCTTACCACACAAAAAGCAAGCCCAAAACTCTCGTACCGACCATTTTAGCGCGTTTGACCTAACCAAAAATTAAAGCATTACAACATCATCCCTTCGGCACCATCCGATTAATCCCATCCCGAATCTCCGCCAGCAACTGAATATTCTTCGGCGTTGGCACCGCCATATTCCCCTCATCCTCCGATTGCTCTTTGAGCGCGTTGATCGCCCGGATCACCAAAAAGATCGTCATCGCCACAATGAAGAAATCAATGCAGGCCTGCAAAAATAATCCATACCCAATCACCACCCCTGGGTCGGTCACTTCCCCGGCCGCGTCGGTAATAGGTGCTTTCAGCACCCACTTCAAATCACCGAGCGCCACCCCGCTAGTCAGATACCCCAGCGGAGGCGTCAATACGTTTTTCACCAGCGTGTCTACAATAGTATTAAAGGCCGCCCCAATGATCACGCCAATCGCCAAATCCACCATATTCCCCTTTACGGCGAACTTCTTAAACTCCGTCCAAAATTTCATATTGCAAATAAAAGTTGGTTCCCCACCCTAAGATCTAAAATCTAATTTCTAAAGTACTAAAAGACCAAAGTACTAAACTACCAACACCTATCGCTCCAACACATACTCAAACTCCTCCACCAACCATTTCGTAAACTTCGTCTCGTGCTGAAAATCCGCCTGCTCCAAAAAAACGACGTAAAAGGAATTGTCGTCCCCCGGCACGATCCAACTGGTGCGCGGCACAATTAACTGTTTGGTGATAAAGGGCTCAATACTGAATCGAGAACTCGAAAACACCTCGATAGTAAAGGGCAGATCTACCCGTGATAGGTCGTCTGTAGAGCTGGGCTTTCCGGCCTCCGGATACAATTCGAACACCTGGATGCGCTTCGACTGCTCCGAGGGCTTAATGCGATTAAACAGATCGGTTGTTTTAAAATTATACAAGTTGATGAAGCCCACCGTATCTACCGGATTGCTTTTCAATTCGAGGGTGTAAGGCCCTCCGGGCCGCCCCGATAGCTGGTACTCGTGCCCCTTGCGCTGTGCCAACACCGAAGGCCCTAAAATCGATGGATACACCAGCGTATCCTGTTGGTTGCTGATTTGAACCGTTGGGATTTTCCCCGATTCCAGGCTCACGGGGATCCAGCCGGTTTTCGGTACTACGCTCAGATCGTAGTTTTGGGCATTCGGAATGAAAATAAAATACTTGATAAAGTACATAAAGCCCAACAAGACAGCCCCCGCGCCCCCAAATTTGATCGCCCCCAGCCGCAGGGAATTGTCCGATCCGATGCCACCTAAAAATTGATATAAAATACTGGCGAGCGCCAGTGAAAATAAAAATAAGCTGAGATTGAGCTGATTCTCTAAATAAAAATAAATCCCAAGCCCCAGACCAATAATGGTCAAGGCAGTATTAGCGTACAGCTCCGTTTTTTTTGTCATATTATTCGGCTTAGCGGGCAGTAGTGTTGCTCAATTTACGAATCCCTGGCAGGCATTGGTTCATTTTCGAAAGAGAATTGTGGAAGGGTACCTTTTTTTCAGAGCGCGTAGGGGATAAAGTCGTTCCTGGCTATCCTTATAGTACAGTAGTAGTTCAGTAAAGCTTAAGGGCTAAATAAATTGACCCGATGAAACCGACCAAACCTCCCTCTACCTTCCATCACCTACTGGCCGTTCTTCTGTTGCCGGTTACCGCTACCGTGGTCATACCTGCCATCTTATTGTGGTGGTTTCCTTCCAACGACGGGGGTTATTTTCATCCTCTGCGAATAATCTTTTCGGCGCTATACCTCGCGCTAGGGGGGCTGTTATTCGTTGAATCGGTGCGACTATTCGTTCGGATTGGCCGCGGGACGTTGGCCCCCTGGCATCCCACTAAAAACTTGGTCGTAAAAGGCCTCTACCGGTATCTCCGCAACCCCATGATCCTTGGAGTGGCGCTTCTACTTCTAGGCGAATCCTGCATTTTTTCGTCGAAGGTGCTACTGGGGTGGGCCATTCTATTTATCCTGATCAACCACCTGTACTTTTTGTTTTTCGAAGAACCAGACCTTCTCCGTCGGTTTGGAGCGGAATACGAAGAGTACCGAGCGCAGGTGCCACGGTGGTTCCCTCGATTAAATGGTTGGTACCCGGAGCAGGAATAGTTAATGCGCTACATCAACCCAAAAACCTAACCATCCCCTAAAGATCTAAAAGTCTAAATCATGCTCCGTCCATTCCTTCTATTCCTGCTCACTTTATGCATCCTCCAAGCCTGCAACCAGGCCCCCAACTCGGAAGAAGCTATCGAATCGTCCCCTACCGCCGATTCGCTTAGCTATCAGCTCGATAGTATTTACCAGCAAGGGTACCTGCCCGGCTTTGCCGTGGCCATCTTCGACAAAGACAGCATCCATTACCAAAAGGGATTTGGCTACGCCGACGTCGCTGCGCAAAAGCCCTATACCCCCCAAACGCAGCAATTGATTGCTTCTATTTCAAAAACGCTTGTAGGTGTAAGCCTGATGCAGGCCGTCGAGCGGGAAATAATGAAACTAGACGATCCGGTAAATGTGTATCTACCCTTCGAAGTAGCTCATCCGGCGTTCCCGGAGCAGCCCATTACCTTGCGGCAGCTAGCCTCCCACACTTCCTCCATCGGCAGCCCAGAGGTATACGATAAAACCTACCTCTTCCAGGATTCGCTGCGCGCCGACCAGTGGCCGGAAAGCTTCCACCCCTACCTCGAAATCTACAACAGCAACCAATCCATGCCCATGGAGGAATTTCTGGAAAAAATCCTATCTCTGGAGGGCGATTGGTACCAGCCGGAGCACTTCCTCGAAACGCCCCCCGGCACCACCTATGAATACAGCAACCTAGGAGTGACCTTACTCGCATTAGCCATCGAACGGGCCACTAATACCGATTTTCGTGCCCTGACCCAAAATAAAATCCTAAGCCCCCTACAAATGACTAATTCCACTTGGAGCCCCCAAGAAGTAAATCCCAATCTAACCACCAATTACTATCTCACCACCTCGCCACCCCACCACCTCACCACCTATCACCTAATTACCTACCCCGACGGCGGCCTGTTCAGCACGGTAACCGACCTCACCAAGTATACCCAGGAACTCCTCCACTGCGCCGCCGGAGAGGGCACCATCCTCGATGCATCTAGCTTCCAGGAAATGATCCAACCCCAGTATGAAGACACCGATGCGTTCCCCGATGCCATCTGCTGGGACCTATCCTTCGCCCCTCTCGTCGGCCACTCCGGCAATGATTTCGGCACATCCACCCTGCTGTATTTCCATCCGGAAACCGGCGTCGGCCGCATCCTTTTCGCCAACGTTTCCCTGAGCACCGAAGAAGAGGAAGCCGCCTTTTATGGGGTATTTAATACGCTTTTTGCGTTTGAATTTTAAAGGATAAAAAATCACCGGCCAGAACGATTGGAGACAAGGCCAAATCATGTTGCGTAATGAATAAAATGGGTAAATGGATGCAGGGAAAAGATTTCCCAATAGTGAAGAATTACCACTAACTTGAAAGCGCCCAAATTTATTCTATATGGAAAACCCAAAACTGCAAGCACTATCCACCTTGCTCGAGCAAACCAGTCACGCCCACCACCAGGCCTTCATCAGCACCGACGGTACCGATCCCGAATGGGCGATCTTTTACGCCGAGCACCTGGAAAAGCCAATGAGCGAGCTACTAAATACCCCGCTCACGCGCAGCCGCATTATTTACGAACTGGTCCGCTTAGAAGAAACGGCCGATATTAACGAGTATCCCTGGCCCAAAGTGTATGCGGAAGACTTACTGGAAAAATACGGGTGAAATCCATGGAACTTTTTCAGATTGAGCGCTGGCAAACCATCTGGGGGGCCATCATCCTCCTGGGCTTGCCCCTTTTATTCATCGCAGCGACCGTGGTCTATCGCCGCCGAAAACCATCAGGCAAAGGCATCCTGCCTCCGCAAATTGTCCGCTGGCTGTTGGTGCCTTTTTTGGCAGTACATCTGATACTGGCTAAAATCTACGGACTTGCGAATGAGGAGCTAATAATCAAAATTTCCGGAACCATCATTGCCGTCATTGTCATTTCCTTTTTGATCAATGCCATCAATTATCTCTTCTTTTCGCAAAACAATATTCTGACCAAAAATGAAATCCTTCCCAAATTGGGCAGAGATGTACTTCATATTATCTTGGCGGTTCTTGTTTCGGCTTGTGTATTAGCCAACATTTGGGGCCTGGATCTAGGCAACCTTCTGACGGCGCTCGGCGTAAGTTCCTTAATCCTCGGCCTCGCCTTGCAAGAGCCCTTGGGCAATCTATTCAATGGCATTTCGCTACTGATGGCCAATCCCTTCAAAAAAGGCGATTGGGTAAACGTAGCCGGTGAAATAGGAAAGGTGGCCGAAATCAACTGGAGATCTGTGAAGATCCACACCCGATTCAACGAACAAATCATCATCCCCAACAACATGCTGGGGAAGGAAAAAATTAAAAACCTCAGCCGCCCCAACCGCATCCACGCAGAGCTGCTCACCTTCGGGTTTTCGTACGATGACCCTCCTCTAAAAGTGAAATCAGTGCTTCTGAATATTGTCACGAAAAATGAAAAAATACTAGACCAGCCTGCCCCGGCCGCCATTACCCTTTCCTACGATGATTTCTACATTAGTTACGGCTTGAAGTTCTATGTAAAAGACTACGAAGATGTCATTCTGCTTCGGGATGAAATTACCACTAGCATCTACTCTGCCGCCGAACAACACGGCTTGAGGATTCCCTTCCCGAGGCAGGTAGTCGAATTAAAAAACGTTTAACCTGAATATGTCCTCAACTATGCAAATAAAATCACAACTTAAACGCCTATACCCAAACCACTTCGTTTTGGGTATATTGCAAAAAAAAAGGTATGTCATCCTACTACGCTATCATTGCCGGTAACCGCTACAACGCCTCCCTGATCAATAACGCCCGATTCCGAACGCGCGGCAGCGGGGACGGACGTATTTCCGTGCAAGACGCCCAGGAACTCTGGCGCATCGCGATGGACGGCGGCCGCATCACCGAGATCGAAGAGGATACGATCGCCTATTTGCTGGAAGCATTTAACTGGACCGATGCCGCCCGGACGTGGCTGGAAAAGGAAATGTCGGTCGAGGTCGAAAAAATTAAATCCTACTACCAGGTAATCGACGGTCTGCGCTACGATCGGAAAATCCTGCAAGAAGCCGACCGGCGGGTAGCGGGCCAGGGCGACGGACGGATTTCGCTCGATGATGCGGAGATGCTATTGCCCCTCGTCGGAGATTTCGGAGATGTCACCATCGTAGAAGAACGCACCCTGCAGTATCTGTTCGACAATTATAAATGGACGCCGGAAGCAGAGAGTTGGTTCCGCACAAAAGTGGATCCAATCAGCAAGCAGTCGAGCGTAGGCCCCCTGCTCCTCCACATCATGGAGTCGGAATACGGCTTCCAACAACTGCCGTTTGCCTACTACGAAGCCGAAGCCGTGCAGCAAATGTTGGACCACGAAAACAAGGTTAGCTTGCCCGATGCCCTGCGGAAAGCCCTGGATAGCCTCCTGAATGATACCGGCGAAAAGACATTCAGAAGCATTGGCTATTCGTCAGAGCCACCGAAGGAGTTCCTCGAAGGCGGGCGACTCGTACTCCTTCCCGGAGATATGGCTTCCGAGCCGAGCCTGAGCAGTTTCCCGGCTCCGAGCCGGGGAGAATCCATCCGCGAAAACTGGATCTTCGGGCTGGAGCTGTTCGACCTGACCGATGATATTTTCTGGATCATCGTCCCTCGGGATGGGAGTGGCCCCGCCTACAACTACATCGGCGGCCCCAACGTCGGGGACATCTACCACGTCGTGGAAGAAGATGCGTATTTCACGATCCAGGTCCTGTCCTGTGATGAACCCTATCCGGACATCACCGTAGACGTGCAGGACCCCACCGGAAAGTACATCGTCAGTAAATCCGATGCCGATGGTAAGGTACTTATCACCGGCCCCGCTGGCAATTATTCCATCTACGCCTCCAACGGCTGGAGCGCTCAATCCAAAAGCTTCCAGTGGGACGGGAAAGGAACAGATCAAACCCGAGATATCGTACTAGATTGCTAACATCATAGAATCACAGCATCATTTAACCAAAACCCGCTCTTGCACCACCTGCTCCCCGGCAAAAACGGCTTCCAAAAACGAAAGAATCGCCGGCAGGGCATCGTACTGCACGTCCGCGATTTCGTGCCCGGCCCCTGCATATTCGTAGAGCAGGCAGGAAGCGCCGAGGGCCCCGAGCCGTTGCGCGATGGCCTCCGAGCCGTCGAGCCAGAGGTAACCGGGGGCTTCCGGCTCGCAGTAGTGATGCGGGGCCGTGCCGAAGGGCACCAGATTGTCGGCCGTACCGTGGAAGAGGATCGCCGGCACGGCATTGTGCGCGTCGATGTAGCGCGCATCAACCACCGCCCCCGCCTGCGCCCAGACAGCCGCCAGGGAAATGGAATCGTATTTGGAGCCCGCCTCAAACAGCCAATCCCTCATATACGCGGCATTCAACACCATTTCTGCCCCGGCGCTGCTGCCCGCGATCACAATGCGGCTGGTGTCCAGGCGCAGCTCCGCCCGCCGCTCGTATAGAAAGTGTAAAGCATCCCAGAGATCGTAGGCCGTTTCGCGAAATACATTCAATTTTTCGGCGCGGGGAAACGGACAGCCAAAGCCGCCTTCCCGCCCCTGCACCAGCAAGCGGTAAGAAATGGATACGGCTACGTAGCCCTGCTGGGCCAGCGTATCCATTAGCTCCACCTCCCGCGGCTCATCCCGTGCACCTCCGGCAAAGCCGCCACCGTGCACCCACACGATCAGGGGCTGGAATTGATCGGCCGAAAGACTCGTGTCGCGGTAAAGATCCAATTGGAGAGAATGGGTATCCTTTTGGGCGTATTCAAACGTGGTTTTTTCAATCGATTGGCCAGCAAGTGCGAAGTAGAACAAAGCGAACAGGATAGTTGTGGTATAGCGATTCATTGAGAAATAGTTATTTCTTAGTGCTTTAATTTTAGATGGGGACTCGGCGGAAGTAGTTTTGAAGAGGTGCTAGAAATTGAATTAAAGCATTAATAATGTTGCCCAGGCACCCCCTTAACGCATTAACCAATTGGCTCAACGCCCTCCTTCCAAAAGCGATTCCACAAACCCATACGATTCGACGTTAAACCCCCGAATCACCTCTGCCTCAAACCGCTCGATATCTGCCGGAGAGACGCCCACTTCCTTCAGGCTTTCCACAAAAGCCGGATACCCCTTCTGGCCCGCTTCCAGTTTCGGGAAGACCGCCCGGACAAACGCCATCATCCGCTCCTCGCCGATGCGCTGCTCCAGGGCCAGCAATTGGAAGGGACCGTTCGTGTAGCGGTGCCGGCCATTCACGTCGTCAAACGTGTTAACCTCGTCGAGGCGTACGAAGTTTTTACCTTCCAACAGACGCTCATATTCGCGGCGCATGGTTTTCTGATTCGCTGCCGGATCCTCCAGTAAGTACTTGTAGCTCAGGTATTCGGCGAAGGACTCCAGGTAGAACCAGAAGAGCTCCGACCGCGGCCGGAAAACGCCGCCGAAGAGATAATGTGCTACTTCGTGGCTCAGGTAGGAAGGCAGCCTGCTGGTACCGATCGATTGACTCGTATTGACGATCGTAGGATACCACTTGGCCTGCTCGCTGGCCCGAAGAATATTGTAGTTGTTGGCGATGCGCCCTTTGTAATCGTAGCGGTGCGTGCCGGGCGCGTAGGTCTCGTAGGTGCCTGCAGTTCGGATAGTTAGCGTATCGTTGGGCCGGAGCCTAAGCCGCTTTCGGAGGGAATAGGCCACGCAGTCATTGCAACCGTTCGATTTTGCCTTATAAGCCACCGGCTTCCCTTGGTAGGAGATCGATTGTACGTTCAAATCGTCATTTAACAGGAAAGTCAGCTCCTTCTGTTCGGATGCCAGGTTTGTAAGGAAAAAGACACTTTGTAGCTGACTCTTCTCCAGATCGATGTGCACCGTGCCACCTAGATGAGGGCGTGGTACGTCTTGCCCAATCACACATGCTTGAATAATCAACAGTGATGACAGCATTCCGAGAAAGCGCCGCATAAATCTTGGTTTTGGAAGAAAGATAAGGAATATGCAAGTGAGGCAATCTAACAAAGTGTCGATGTGCCGATCGGCAGATTGTTAAACCTGACCAAATGACCAAAGTACCAAAAACAAGTATTATCTTTAGTAGGCCCTTCAATCGCCGCAGGCTTCAACGGATAACTCCGAATACAGCAGCCTACACTCCAATCCGCGAGTATTTAAGGGATACTATGTCAGTATCTCTGAGACATTACACTCACTAAATTGAACATATTCGTCATGTCAAGCTACGCGCAACTGGCACGCCACCGCTTATTTCTGCTGTTGCTAATTTCGTTGGTCAGCAACTGCGCCGAATTGCACGCCGGATCGGATCGATTGGAAACCTACTCTATCCTGATCGATGGAACGGTACGCACCTACCACGTCCACACGGGCCCGGAAACGGAGAAGCCGCTGCCCTTGCTCCTCGTCCTTCACGGTGGGGGCGGGAATGGGAAAGCCCTCCAACGCACCTACGGTTTTCAGCCAATGATTGAGCGAGGGGAAGCTATTGCGGTTTATCCCGATGCGCTCAATGGGAGCTGGATGCCCGAAGATGTCTTCTTCCTGGATATTCTGATTGATGAGGTACTGGAGCGAGAAAAGGTCGATCCGGCGCGCCTGTTCGTCACCGGAGCCTCGCGGGGTGGCCTGATGACCTTTATTATGTGCAGCCAATCCAGGCACCGGTTTGCCGCGGCGGGAACGGTGATTGCGTCTAATATGCAGTTTATTGCCGATACCTATCCCATCAAACGCCCGATCGATTTTGCCATGATTGCCGGAACGGAAGACCCGCTCATGCCCTACGACGGAGGCTGGGGAGCCATGCGCCAACCCCGAACCAGCGGTGATCCCGAAGCGCGCGTCCTGCCGGTCGAAGAGGTGATCGAATCGTTGGTGGCCCTCAACGGAATTACGGAAACGCCAAAAGTAACCTCCTTGGGCAACGCCCATCCGGAAGACGGCTGCACCAACGAAGTCCATGCCTGGACGTTGCCCGACGGTAGCCGGCGGGTCATGTTGGTAAAGGTGCTGGGAGGCGGTCACGTTGCGCCCGGTGGAAGGCAGTATTTGCCCCAATCCATGATCGGCCCTGCTTGCTACGACTTTGATCACGCCGAAGTCATGTGGGCATTCTTCCAAAAGGCAAAACCTACGGTAGCCTGGCCAATACTCAACCAGATATCTCCACCCAATAGCAGTGAAGCAGCTCTTCGGGAACGGGTAGACGCCCTGTTTCAGGCATCGCGCACCGGCGATATTGAGTCTGCTATGGCCCTAACGGATCCCTCCGTGATCGAACAAAAAGGAGAACTGGCCATGCGGCAGTTTTTCCGCTTTGCCAGCCGCCTGGTACAGCGCGCGGAGGTCGGTTCGGAAGCACACCGCATCCAATCGATCACTTATCTGGAGGACGGCGATTCCGCCCGCGTCATCACCCAGTTGTACCAACAAGATAATTGGGGCAACCCCTCCCGGCAAATTTGGGTCCGGCGAAACGGAACCTGGTTCTACCAGGAAACGCTCCTTGAGAATAGACATTTAGACCGTTAGACTTTTAGTTAATCCCCAACTAAAAGACCAAAGTACTAACTACCCCTACTCCCCCAAATACCGATACACCGCCTTCTGCCAGCGCGGCTCCGCAATTTTCTGTAGCAACACCTGGTCGATTGCCTCACGCAGCGGGCTATCCTCCTGGAGGGCGATGCCCATGTTGTTTTTTAGCAACCACTTGGAGGAGATGGCGAGCTGCTGGTAGTAAGCGGAATTGTTGAAGTACTGAAGAAAGGGCACGTTTGAAACAATGCAATCGATTTCACCCGCCAGTAGGGCATCAATGGCTTCCGGGTAAGTATCGTAGGGTAGGTAGTCGATATGTTCGCGGATGAGGTATTCCTCTCCCGATGATCGGGAAACGGCCCCCACGATAGAGCGATGTAAATCGCCCACTTCCTGAATACTGGATTCAATTTTTGCGGTGGTAATAATCGAGCTGGCATTTGCCGTGAAAAGGGATAATAAGATAACGCTTGCAAAAATCCAGACAATACCCAGCACCTTTCCGGCCAGCGTATGGGGCACCTTGTCGCCGTACCCGACGGTGGTCATGGTGACGGCCGACCACCACAGGGCATCGGGGAAAAACCGGATGGCCCGGTCAGAAGGGTGCTCTTTAGAATAGGGGCGCTCCACCCACCAGACAATCGTACCGGATACCAGCAATACCAACAGCAAGGAGCCGATGAGTTGGCCAAGACTAATCAGAATGGGACGCCAGTAGGCCCGAAAAGTATTTTGGCGGGCGGAAGCCGCCGTCGCAATACCCGTGCCGGAAGGATTGACCGGCTGGGAAAAATCGACCATTTGCTCCCGCGAAGGCGTAATAGTGATGGCTCCCAGCCCCACGTCGTAGCGCTGTTCCATCAGACCCTTGAGCAGCCCCTCCATATCGGTCAGTTCGTATTCATACCGCCAGCCATATTCCTCGGCGATGGTTTCCCAGAGGTCGACCATCAGGCCCTCGTAGGATGCACTTGGGGACTGATATCCGAAAGGGGGCGCATCGTAAACGGCCACACGAAGCACCCCCTTGTCAGGAGGCGCTACCTGTGCGCTAGTGGTAACCAGAGGTAGAAACAGTCCGAAAAAAATCCAGAGGCGTCGCATAAGCCAGGCTTTGCCTCTAATTTAGTACAGCTAAGAGACTAAAGTACTAAAAGACCAAAGTACCAAAAGACTAAAGTACTAATACCCCTGCGCAAACACCAGCTTCTCGATGCACACGTCCTGATAATTGCTCAGGCGGCCGGTGGCGGAGGTGACGCCCCAAAACACGGTGGAATTGCCCCCAAAGACCCCGTTGATGAGGTCCGTCTTATAGTTGCCGACCAGCTCGCGGTCGAGGTAAATTTTCAGTTCCTTCTCCGTCGGATTCCACGTGATATAGAGCGGGTGGCGGGTACCGTCTTCCAGGTTGGGCAATTCCGTTAGCCGGGTGATGCCGATTCGGTGGAAGGGCTGCCCGTCGGTCATGAGCGCGAGGTGATCACTCGATGGGTCGTTGAGGTGGTAGTTCTGGTAGGTATCGAACTCGATGCCCAGCGAAGGTCTCAGGCCCGCAAAGCCCATGCCTTCTCCCCGAAATCCCGTCTGCATTACGGGATGAAAGACGAACACGATACCGTCGGCACCTTCCAGATCCTTCTCGCCGAGCACCAGGCTCACCTGCATCTCAAAGGGTAGGTTCAGATCGATCGGCTTCTTGTACCAGGCCGAGCCGCTGATGTAGGGCCGGTCGGGCGTCAGGCGAATGCATTCTTCGCTGAGGATAAAGGCACTCCCCCCGAGCCGAAAATCCTTTACGCTCGACTGAGCCGCTACGGAAAAAGAGACAAGGAGCGCAAACGCAATCAGATAAGACAGTGGGGATAGGTTCATCGGGTAATCCTTTTGGGGTGAATGGCCAAATCGGGCCTATTGTTTAAAGATACGGAATGACTGGATGGGAGGAAAGTCCAGAACCGAGAGTAGTTATGTTTTCGACAAGTAGTTTGCGAGAAACACATTAAGATATACCTATTGGTATTAACGGTTTATTATCAACTTTCTGTGGGGTAAGAGGGTGCAGGGGCCGAAACGTTAATCGGTGCGGAGCGAGGGAACCAAAAAATTGTGGCCGAGATAAAGAGCTTTCAGGAAGCGAGCATCTAGAATAAATACCTTTCGCCAGGCAATTTACGCTCCGCATCGCAGATCAGAGATGGGTTTTGCCACAGCTTAACCCAAACCAATTTAACGGCGGTATAAGAGTTAAACAAATATGTAACTATTCAGCATAGCTGAATATTCGCAAATAAAAGTTATTTTTTGGGATGCTTCCACAACCAATCGAAGATCTGCTTGCATCACTGCCCTCGGAATATCAGCCCTTGCTGCGTCCGGTGTTGTTGATGTATGAGAGCCGGGTCCAGCAGTTGGAAGCCCGCATCCGCGAGCTAGAGGATCAGCTCTCCCAAAATAGCCGCAACAGCAGCAAGCCTCCCTCGAGCGATGCCTTCGATAAGCCCGCGCCCAAGAGCCAGCGTAAGAAAACGGGGCGCAAGGCCGGTGGCCAAAAAGGCCATCGGGGCAGTACCTTGAAAATGGTGGCCCACCCGGATGCGCAGCAGCTTCACCGCGTGTGTGCTTGTGCGGCTTGCCAGCGAGACCTTCGCCAGCAGGCGGCCGACTCGATCGAGCGCCGTCAGGTGTACGATGTGCCGCCTCTGGAGTTGATCGCCACCGAGCACCGGGGCGAAGTCAAGCGCTGTTCGTGCGGCTGGGTAAATCGGGCGGCTCTTCCTCGTCGGCATTGGCGTGCCGGAACACAAACAATCCAGGAGGCTCGATTTTGAATTTCCCGCTCGGAACATTCACAAATTCGTTCGGGAAATCATCGAACAGGATCGCGCTCAATTATACGAGATCCATCAGATTCTTTCCTTCAGCTCCGGGGACGACAGAATCCTTGCGGGAGAGGATACCCAGACCCTGGCCGATCTGAGAAATATCGAGGCCCTATCCAGTGCGACCCACACCCACCACGATACCGTAGAGCGCGGGCTCGTCATCGAGGAGATGACAACCCTGCTCCCCCAGACGCAGGAGGAAGACCGGGTGCAACCGTGATTGCCAGTTCCGGAGGGTCGGAGCTATCCAAGGAGCACGAAATATGGGGGGGCAGTGTCTTTACATTTTGTTTGCTGAAGGCCCTCGAAGCACATCGGCCATTTACCGTATCCGGACTTCAGGAATTTCTGGCGGAAGAAGTACCTCTTGCGGCTCAATCCCTGAGAACGAATCAGACGCCGAATTTCTGGAGGCGAAACATTGCCAACGACTGGCGAATCTGGGAAAGGAAGAGCCCACCACCGGAATCGAATCGGTAATCCCTACTTCTCGAAAGTGGTGCTCTGCCAGTTAAGAAAGGTAGGTATATGGCAGGGTGTTTTTTATCAAATAGAACAGGTCAGGGGCGTTAAAAGGATCGGTTTTTGGGCGCATCCGCGCATCAATCCAGGCGCACTGCTTTCCCCGTCCGCGCGCTCTCCCGGGCGGCGTCCAGAATTTCCATCACGACGAGGTTATTCTCGAGGGCGGAGAGGTCGGTGGGGCCGATGATGTGCTCCCTACGGATGACGGCGGCCAGCAAGGCAAAGGGATCATCAAAGGGAGTGGGGCGTTCGGGCAGGTCGAATACCTCTTGCTGAAACCCGTCGTAACCCTCGGCGATCCGCAGGCGCAGCTGGTGGCGGTTGTCGGCGTAGAGGGCACCGGTCGTGCCGTACAGCTCCATGTCCTTGCGGCCGATGGGCCAGTTCCAAGAGGCCTGGATATTGGCTACTACGCCATCGTCGTAGTTGAGTAAGATGGTGGCTTCGTCTTCCACCTCGGGGTGATTGTCGGGTTGAAGCTGCTGAGTGGCGGCCATCACGCTGGTGGGCCGCTTCCCGTCCATGAGCCAGGTGAGCAGATTGGCCCCGTAGCAGCCAAAGTCCATGAGGGCACCTCCACCGTTCAGTTTCGGATCGAGCAGCCAATCGAGAAATTCGGAGTTGATTCCAATGTTAACCGGCCCGCGGTGCCCGTCGCGCACGATGACCTTGCGCAGGTCTCCGATTCGATTTTCGTCCAGTAATGCCTTTGCGCGATGGTTGGTGGGATACCAAGTCGTTTCGTAATTGGTGAGCAGGTGAATACCGTGGATGCGCGCTAGTTCGGCCATACGTTGGGCGTGCTGCCCGCTCACGGCCAGGGGTTTCTCCACCATGACGTGGATGCCGCGGGGCGCAAAGAATTCTACCACCGCCAGGTGGTCGAGAATGGTGCCGAAGGCCGTCACCGCCTCCGGCTTAGTAGCGGCTACCAGCTCTTCCATGCTGTCGTACACCAGGTCCATCGAGTAGCCGTGCTGCGCGGCGTAGCGCTGCGCGAGGTCGCGATTGGGCTCTACAATGCCCACGATTTCGATGTCGCCCCGATCCGGTCGCCCGAGTATCCAGTGCACGTGCGTGTGGGTGAGGCCAATCACCGCAATTTTGACGGGGGCTTGCTGGCCGGTCAGGGAAAGAGCAGCTAAAAGCGGCATGAGCAGGAGTATTGAGCGGAGTGGATTCATAACGATAGCGTTCTTGTTTTTCGTTTAAGTGTTTATTTCAAAACATTTTCGGCGCAGCCTTACAAACCGAAATTCCACATAAAAAACAAAAAAAGATTCAAGTTTCGCCGAACAAGCAAATCCTGTCTAATCAATTGCTCAACCCTACCGCACCAACAACTCACACACATCCACCTCGAGTAAATCCGCAATCTGGTACAGCGTCTCCAAGGGCGGCTGCACCTGATTGGAACACCAGCGGGATACCGTAGCCTTATTTCTACCAACTTGGTCGGCCAGCCACTTGCTCGTCAGTTGCTTGTCGGCCAGCACGGCCTTTATTCGATTGTATCGACGCCTCTGCTCCATCCATTACAAATGTAGGCGGGCAGAGAGGGCTAGGAAAACGGCGGGTTGTTTTTAACGCAAAAAAAGTTGTTTTAAATAACAACTGCCTTGTTTATTTGCGTCACTATCACACGTGAAATAAATTACGCACTGTGACCAGCACGCTTTCGCAGCTCCGTCCGCTGCTCGAATGGCTGCGGGCAGACGAAGAGGTCAGCCTTTTCACCCTGACTCAGAAGATCTCGAGGCCAAAGAACGATAACGGATTTGCGCCGGATTCAATCGTCATCTCGGTGGATGTTCAGGCCAGGCTGCTGCAGAAAGGCCGTCTGGCTCGGCCGCATCTGCCGGGCGGTGCAGTACACATCCATCAACCCATCTGAGGCTTGAAACCGGTATGGCCCGTGGGCACCCTGCGGCACTCCTTCTGACTGGCCGTGCGGCACCAGAACCCAGTCCGGGTGGGTGCGAAAGAAGTACTCCGCCTCTTCGGGGTTGAGATGAACGATTTGCCAAAAACTTGGATCTTGCCGTAAAGTGCGAAGCCAGCCGCGTACGGCGATTATTACAATGACTCCGCCCGCCACAATTGGTAGCGGCCCCACTCCCATCTTTTCAAATAGTAACCAGGCACCCAGATTCACTAAATGCCCGGTCAGAGAACCCGCTACTAATTCGATGGGTTTCCCGGCGTGGATAAACTGGAAATCTGAAATCAGAAATATGCCGGCTACGGCAAAAAAATAAAACCAATAGTCAAACGATTCCGCGTAAGCCAAAAAGGAATCCACCATAAAGATCGCAAACATCGGAAGCAGTAAACCGAACCCGACGCTAATCCAGTAAAGGGAATGGCGTAGCCAGTTGGCCAATACCAGGCTTAATGCATAGCCGATAACAGCCAATGCAGCCGTTAGAAAAAACAATAGCCACTCGAGCGATTCATCCATTGAGTCACACTTGTACTTTCATGAATTTACGCATTTTAGAGGAATGCCCCCTCTTATATACAGAGCTTTTGGACGGCCTTGCCGAAGAAAAGCCAACCCGCCTTCTGATCCGTTCGATTGACTTTTCCATATGTTCAGTTCACCTTCTTTTTTCGAATGCGCGTATTGAATCCCTTTAGTTTTGAGTCATCGAATCAATCAAACCAAAACAAAACAAACTTTACAATGAAAATTCCTAATTTCCTGAATTCGACTTTTGGACTGATGATCCTGCTGGTTGCAATTACGGTCACTGCCACTTCGTGTGATGAAGAAGACGAAACGACCATCCTCATTTCCGTCGACGATGCGGCGGAATTAGTAGCTTTCTCCTTAGCTAATCGCACCTACGGCGGCATTTACAACCTGAATTACGTAGCCGATGAGGTACTGGAATTGGTCGATTGCAACGAATCACAAACCAACGACCGCACCGTATCGGATACATCTCGGGATGGGGAGATTTCTGTTATGTACGATATCACAGAGGAGTACTCCAAAACCTGTGAGGTGACAGAAACCGTATTGTACAGTTTCGCTCAAAATCAACTTCTTAATTCCGTCCGCTACGACCTCGATCAGGCCATAAACGGCTCGTGGTCAATTGATGGCGTGCAGGAAGGCTCCGCGGAAATCACCTACAACGGCCCCTACAACCGGAGCGGTTCGTGGACCTACAACCAGGAAGACAACCACACCGACGACATTACCTACAGCAGCACATTCATCGACATCACCTACGATCCCAATTCCGAACGCATCACCGGCGGCACCTCCACCTTCACGCTGGATGGCACCAGCACGGTGTATGAGTCTTTTTCCTACGCTGGAGACGTGGTGTTTCTCGGCAGCGATATCTCCGTTATTACCTTCCAGTCCGGAGAGCAATACGAGCTGAATCTTGAAACAGGGGAGGTGACTGAATTGTGATTGGTAAGGTTTCGTCCAAATCTGACAGATGGTTTCGCGACCCTCAGGTCGCGAAACCATAATGGCACATTAGCACATCGGCAC
>CAZDET010000087.1:2556-16831 GCA_964504335.1 uncultured Saprospiraceae bacterium | reverse complement strand
GGCAGATCGGCGATATTAGAGGTGCCTCAGTAACGTTGCACAACATGGCTGCCATTGCCACAGAACAGGAGGATTTACAAACAGCCTACCAATACCAGCAAGAAGCCTGGCAGATCGCCCTACACATCAATTACACTGAAGATATTTTCGATTATGGTTTTGCTATGGCAATGCTGTTCGCTCGCACCGGCCAATTGCAGGAATGCCTGCAATACCTCGAAGAAACGTACCAACTTTGCCAGGCCGCTCGCTACGAGCGAACGGATGAGCTGCTGCCCATTATCGAACAGGTGAAATCTCAACTTGCTGCCGAATGAAAAAGCAAATACATATAATCGTCCAATGCCCCTGCGAGCGGGCTAAGGAGCTACCCAAAACCTTCGTGATCGACCCCAGCACGCCCCCGGCCCCGGCGCAGCTCACCTGCCCCTACTGCCAAAAGCGGGTGACGGTGACGCTGCCGCATCAGACGGTGCGCGACGGGGAGGTGTTGCGAGGGGGCTTTGTGAAGGATTGATTTTCAACGGCTTTTAAAAATCCCGACGCTAACTTTCGACCACCATGGCTGATTCCGAAGAACCACTACGCTTAGACGCCTCCCGCTTCGCAGAGCCCGAAGAGGATAGCTGGCTCGACTTCGTACAAGAACAAGAACAGCGCCAGGCCGAGCGCGTGGAAGACGCCGCCAAATTCCTGGCGGGCATGATCAGCATCGCTTTTGCCATTTTTTTGAAGACCGACGAGGAGGCCTTCAACGGTGCGACCAATCCCTGGCTGGTGAAAGTGGCGGCGGGGCTATGGCTACTGTCGCTGGGGGCGAGCTTTTTTGTGCTATTTCCGCAGAAGTACCGCTATTCGAAGGCAAGTGCCACCTCTATCCAATTTATGAATCAGCGGGTGGTGCAGCGCAAGCGCGGGTGGCTGCTCGGGGCGATGGGCTTGTTTGTTGTGGCGTTGGGGCTCTTGGCGGTCGAATACTTTGTGTGATGGCGAAGAGCGCATAAACTTTCAATAAAAGTTGAAAGTTCTCAACCCGTCCTTCCTTACCTTTGTTTCCTCGCTGAATGGAAGTACAACCTATGCAAACTGCCGACCTCCTTACCCGCGCCCTCCGCTTCGAACCGCTGACCGCCGAAGAAGGCGTGTACTTGCTCGAACACGCGCCGACTACCGAACTGGCCTACGTGGCCCAGCGGCTGCGCGAGCAGCAGGTGCCCGGGAATACCGTGACCTGGATCATCGACCGCAACAGCAATACGACCAATGTGTGTATTGCCAACTGTAAGTTTTGCAACTTCTACCGCCGGCCCGGCCACGAAGAGAGCTACATCACCACCACCGAGGAATACAAGCAGAAGATCGAGGAGACCTTCCGCTACGGGGGCGAGCAGTTGCTGCTGCAAGGGGGGCACCACCCCGATTTGGGCTTGCAGTACTACGTCGATCTGTTTAGCGAGCTAAAGGAATTGTACCCCAACCTCAAGCTGCACGCGCTCGGGCCACCCGAGATTGCGCACATCGCCAAGCTCGATAAGAAGTCGCATACCGAGGTGCTGCGGGCGCTGCACGAGGCGGGGCTGGATAGCCTGCCCGGTGCGGGCGCGGAAATACTGGACGACCGCGTGCGCCGGCTGATTTCCAAAGGAAAGTGCGGAGCGCAGGAATGGCTCGACATCATGGAGGCGGCCCACCAACTGCGCATCACCACCAGCGCAACGATGATGTTCGGCCACATCGAGACCAACCTCGAGCGCATGGAGCACCTGGTGAAAATCCGCGACGTGCAGGCGCGCAAGCCCGCCGATGCGAAGGGCTTCCTGGCCTTCATCCCGTGGCCCTTTCAGGACGAAGACACCATTCTCAAAAAGCTCAAGCGCGCCCGCAACACCGTGACGGGCGACGAATACGTGCGCATGATCGCCCTCAGCCGCATCATGCTGCCCAACGTGATCAATATCCAGGCGAGCTGGCTGACCGTCGGCAAGCAGGTGGCGCAACTCTGCCTCCACGCCGGGGCCAACGACTTCGGTTCCATCATGATCGAAGAAAACGTCGTCTCCGCCGCCGGTGCCCGCTGGCGCTTCACGGCCGACGGCATTCAGGAGGCCATTCGCGAGGCGGGCTTCGTGCCGCAGTTGCGCAACCAGCAGTACGAATACCGCGAGCTGCCGGCCCACATCGAACAGCAGGAACTGGATCGGGCAGCGCTTATCGTGGATTAAGGTGTCAATGTGCAAATGTGCCGATTTGACAATTAATTATTAGCACATTTGCACATTAGCAAATCAGCACATTACTACATGACGCAGATCTACGAGCAAATGGAAGAAACACTGGCCTTCATCCGCCGGCGGACTTCCTTTGAGCCTGCCTTTGGCCTCATTCTTGGTACCGGACTCAGCAATTTAGCCGACGATATGGAAATCGAGGCGGAGATGAGCTACACGCTGCTGCCGTACTTTCCGGTCAGCACGGTGAAGTCGCACCGCGGGAAGCTGCTGTTTGGGACGCTCGGGGGGGTACCCGTGGTGGCGATGGCCGGGCGCTTTCACTACTACGAGGGCTACACGATGCAGCAGCTCACCTTTCCGGTGCGGGTGCTGAAGGGGTTGGGCATTCGCCGGCTCCTCGTGTCGAATGCCGCGGGGAGTACCAATGCGGCGATCGAGTCGGGCGACGTCGTTTGTATCAAGGACCACATCAACTTACAGCCCGACAATCCGCTGCGCGGCATCAACGACGACCGGCTCGGGCCGCGCTTTCCGGATATGCTGGGCACCTACGACCGCGCCTTGAATGCCCAGGCAATAGCCATCTGCGAGCGGCATGGCCTGCGGGCCCACGAAGGCACGTACGTGGCGCTGCCGGGCCCCAACCTGGAGACACCGGCGGAATACCGCTTTCTGAATATCATCGGCGGCGATGTGGTGGGCATGTCGACTGTGCCGGAAATTCTGGTGGCGCGGCATATGGATTTACCGGTGTTTGCCCTGTCGGTGGTGAGCAATAAGTGTTTTCCGATTGAGGACATTCAGCCCACGACGGTCGAATCGGTGCTGGAGGTCGTGCGTGGGGTGGAGGAGCGCCTGCGGCGCGTGGTGGTGGAACTTTTGCAACAGATGTTCTGATGTGCCAATGACTCAATTTGGCGATGGTTCAATGTGCAAATGTGCCGATTTAGCTGGCGTACTGATTACCGCATTACACGATTACAGCATTACTCTCTACGGCGGCGGCGGGCACCCGAACGGCGTAGGATGAGGAGGGCGGCGAGCAGGATAATGATGACGACTAAGATCATGACGGTATCGTTCATGAAGAATTGCTTTGGCTTGTGCGAAGAGGGAAGATACGGGAAATTAGAAGAATTCCCTATCTTAGAGAGAACTCCTCCCAGCCTCATCAACCCATCTTGGCCTTAAGTCGTTAGGCTAAGGATTTGGGAAACTTATGTACATGAATGTAGAAAGGGGTACCATCGCCGAGCGCGCTACCATCATTGAGCCGCGGGAGAACGGAGACGGGTATATCGAGGTGATTGGTGCACGCGAGCACAACCTGCGGGGGGTGGATGCGCGCATCCCGCGCAATAAGTTGGTGGTGGTGACGGGTATTAGCGGCAGCGGAAAGTCGTCGCTGGCCTTCGATACGATCTACGCAGAGGGGCAGCGCCGGTATATGGAAACCTTTTCTTCCTACGCCCGCCAGTTCATCGGGTCGATGGAGCGGCCGGAGGTGGAGCAGATTACGGGGCTGAGCCCGGTCATTTCGATCGAGCAGAAAACGACCGGGCGCAATCCGCGCTCGACGGTAGGAACCATCACGGAAGTCTACGATTTCTTGCGCCTCCTCTACGCCCGGGCCTCCGATGCCTACAGCCTGAATACGGGCAAGCGCATGGTGCGCTATTCCGAAGATCAGATGAAGGAGGAAATCCGCGAGCGCTTTGCCAACAAGCGAATCAGCATCCTCGCGCCGCTGGTGCGGGGCCGCAAGGGGCACTACCGCGAGCTGTTTGAGCAGATGCGCAAGCAGGGTTTCACGAAGGTGCGCATCGACGGGGAGATTACCGACCTGGTGCCGAACCTGAAGGTGGACCGATATAAAGTACACGACATCGAGCTGGTGGTCGATCGCATTAAAATGAGTGGCGACCGCGGCGACCGCCTCACCACCAGCCTGCAAACGGCCCTGCGCATGGGCAACGGCCTGGTATTCATTGCCGACTACGACGGCGGGGAGCTGGTGCCCTTCTCCAAAAACCTGATGGACCCCGAAACGGGCATCTCCTACGAAGAGCCTTCGCCCAACACCTTTTCATTCAACTCGCCATACGGCGCTTGCCCCAATTGCAAGGGCTTGGGCGCCGTAAATCGGGTGGATATCAACAAGGTGATTCCCGATGCCGAAAAAAGTATCAAACAGCAGGGCATTGCCCCCTTCGGCGAAGTGCGCCAAAATCAGACCTTTAAACAACTGAAGGTCATCGGCCGAAAGTTTGGCTTTAATTTTTCTACGCCCGTTAAGGATATTCCCGAAGAGGCCCTGCAGGTAATCCTGCACGGAGGGAGCAAGAAATTCAAGGCCAAACTGTCTGGCTCCGGCCACAACGAAATGGTATACAACCTCGCGGAAGAGGGGCTGGTCAACATGATCCAACGTTGGTACGAGGAAACCACCTCGGAGCGCATTCGCCGCTGGGCGGAAGACTTCATGACCATCGACGATTGCCCCGTCTGCAATGGCCAGCGCCTGAAGCAGGAATCGCTGCACTTCCGCATCAACGACAAGAACATCGCCGATCTCGCCGAGCTGGATCTCAGCGACCTGGCCGATTGGCTGGATGGAGTCGAGGACACCATGGGCGAACGCCAGGCGCTGATCGCGCACGACATCCTGAAGGAAATCCGCTTCCGGCTGCGGTTTCTGCTGCACGTCGGCCTAGACTACCTCAGCCTCAACCGGCCGGCCCGCTCCCTGTCGGGCGGGGAGGCACAGCGCATCCGGCTCGCCACCCAAATCGGCTCACAACTGACCGGCATCACCTACATCCTCGACGAGCCGAGCATCGGCCTGCACCAACGCGATAACCAACGCCTGATCGAAGCCCTGCGGGAGCTGACCGAAATTGGCAATACCGTCATCGTGGTGGAACACGATCGCGACATCATGCTCGCGGCCGATTACCTGCTCGACCTCGGTCCCGGTGCCGGAAAACTGGGCGGGCAACTCGTGGCTGCAGCTCCGCCGGAGGAATTCATCCATTCGGCAAATACGCTCACCGCCGCCTACCTCAAAGGGGAACAGGAAATCGAGGTTCCTGCCACCCGGCGGACCGGGAATGGGAACTTCCTGGTGCTGAAAGGCGTGAGTGGGCACAACCTCAAAAACGTCAATATCAAAATACCGCTCGGCACCTTCGTGTGCGTGACGGGCGTATCCGGTAGCGGCAAATCGACGCTGATTAACGAAACGCTCTATCCCATCCTGCGGCAACACTTTTACAAAAGCCTGCAAAAGCCCATGCCCTACAAGCAAATTGTGGGGCTGGAGCACGTCGATAAAGTAATCGATATCGACCAGTCGCCGATCGGCCGGACGCCGCGGTCCAATCCGGCCACCTACACGGGGGTATTTACGGATATCCGCAAGATTTTCTCCGAGCTACCGGAGTCGAAAATTCGGGGCTACAAACCCGGCAGGTTCAGCTTCAACGTCAAGGGCGGGCGCTGCGAAGTGTGCGGCGGCAGCGGCATGCGCACCATTGAGATGAACTTCCTGCCCGACGTCTACGTCGAATGCGAAAATTGCCTGGGCAAGCGCTACAACCGCGAAACCTTGGAAATTTTGTACAAGGGCAAGTCGATCAATGATGTGCTCGAAATGACCGTCAGCGAGGCTGCCGAGTTTTTCGAGCCGGTGCCGAATATTTACCGCAAGCTCAGAACCCTCAACAACGTCGGGTTGGGCTACATCAAACTCGGCCAACAGGCCACCACGCTATCGGGTGGGGAGGCCCAGCGCGTGAAGCTATCCGAAGAACTCGCCAAGCGCGACACCGGTAATACCGTATACATCCTCGATGAGCCCACCACCGGCTTGCACTTCGAAGACATCCGCTACCTGCTCAAGGTGCTTAACAAGCTGGTTGAAAAAGGCAACACCGTAATCGTGATCGAGCACAACATGGACGTGATCAAGGTGGCCGACCACCTCATCGATATGGGACCGGAGGGCGGCCGTGGCGGCGGCACTGTTGTGGCCACGGGTACGCCCGAGAAGGTGGCGCGCTCGCGCAAGAGCCATACCGGGCGGTTTTTGAAAGCGGAGTTGAAATAATCCTGGATCAGGGGCTTGACAACTATCCCCTAAAAGCCGATCTTTGCAGCACCATTCTCACAACGGCCGCCCGGCGGGTAGGCCAATACATCCAATGTGACAATTTCGGAACGGCCGTGAACATCGCTGGTAGTCGCGTGCGGAGCGCACGCTCGGGCTACCTGTAGCCCTTCGGGCAGGCAGGTTTGGTGGGTGGGCCGTTTTTTATATTCCCACCCACATGGTGTGCAGCCGGCCCGGCCCGGCAATCGGCTCCCCAGCCGGCAGGCACCTGTGTGCCGCATGCGTCGGCCAATTTGCTGCCCCCAAAACTGAAAATCTCCCTATACTTGCAGCCGAAAAGCCGTACTTATGAACTGGATTGCTCGCATGTTTCCGCTTCTCCTCCTGCTGGGAGGGCTCTCTTTGTTGCTGCCCACATGTGCCGGCGAAGCATCGAATACCGATACTGATTCCGCCACGGAAACTACGACTCCTGCCCGGGAGATTCCCCAGGTTTCTCCCTCGGAAAAGCCAGCCGTTCCGAACCGCGTCTACCGAACGCGGGGAGAGGTGTTTGCAGTGGCCCAATCGGCCGTCCGCCAGGGAGGCCGCGATTTGTTGATCGATATTGAGTCCGTTCCCGGTTTTTTGCGCGCCAGCCAGATCAAACTCATCGCCGATACGGAGCCGATGATTGATAGCATCACGTCGGGCGACAAGATTGCTTTTCGGTTATTAGTGGGAAACAACGATTACTACGTCGACTCGATCGTCGTACTGGCGCCGGACACGGAGCTGAAGCTTCAACCGGCCAACTAACCTGGCTGGCCCAATAATTCCAGGATTTCCTCGGCATACTGGCGGTGGTTTGCCAATTTGGGTACCTTGTTCTGGCCACCAATCTTTCCCTTCGTCCGCAGCCAATCTTTGAAAAAGCCGCTGGGCAAATCGATCACCTCCAGAGCATCGATGGCAAAGTCGTTTGTGCGCTTTTGCTCGTAGTTGCTGTTTTCCCGCTGGAGGGCGCGATCGAGATCTCCGGCGAAGGCTGGCATGCTTCCCGGCGGCACTTCGAACTCAATGAACCACTGATGCCTTCCCCGTTCATTCACGCGCAAGTAGAATGGCGCAATCGTATATTCATTTATCGTTGCGTGGTGCAATCGACAGGTCGACATCAGGGCCTGCTCGGCATTTTCCACCAGCAAATCCTCGCCGAAGGCATTGATGTATTCCTTCGTTCGGCCCACAATTTTAATGCGGTAGGGCTTCACGGAGGAGATCGTCACCAAATCGCCGATTAAGTAGCGATACAGCCCGGCATTAGTGGTGATGACCAGGGCGTAGGTTTCGCCCAATTGCACATCGGCCAGTGGAATGGCCTGGTGGTTGCCGGCCTTAAACTGCTGGAAGGGAATGAACTCGTAGTAGATGCCATTAGAGAGCAACAGGAGCATATCGTCACGATCCAATTGATCCTGAATGGCAAAGAAGCCTTCCGAGGCGTTGTACACCTCCTGATACAAAAAGGTATCGCTCGGAATGAGCTCCCGGAAGTGGCAGCGGTAAGGCGCAAAGCTAACCCCTCCGTGCACATACGCCTGGAGATCCGGCCAGATTTCGAGCAAATTGCTCGCTCCGGTAAGCTCCAGAATTTGTCGATACAGCGTCAAATTCCAGGTGGGTACGCCGCCGAGCATCGTAATGCTGGTTTCCTTCGCACCCAACTCGGCAATGCGCTTGATCTTTTGCTCGTAATCGGGTAGGGTGGCCGTCTTTACATCGGGAATGTAAAAGGGACGTACCACCAGCGGCAGGCTCTGGATTAGTATGGCACTAATATCGCCTACGAGTACATCAGTGTCGGGGTAATTGCCGTAGAGCCCGCCACCGATGAGCAGGTTTTTCTTGGCGAAAATTTTTAAGTCTTCCTTTTGGCTGTAAAGCGCCGCCATGGCGACCCATCCGCCGTATTGGTGCGTAGCGACCAGGTTCTGTTTGGTCACGGGAATGTACTTACTCTTGCCGCTGGTTGTGCCGGCCGTTTTGGCCAGGGCGCGCACCCGCTCCTGAGTGAGGATGCCGTCGCGCTCGTAGAGACTCCGCTTGATGTACGGCCAGAGGTCGTCGTACGTAGCTACCGGTACCGACTTCGAATAATACTGCGGATTGCGCCGGGTGAATTGGTACTTCCGACCGAATTCGGTTTGCTCGTTTTCGACAATAATTGATTCAAACGTATCCTCCTGGAGCTCGATGGGGCGCTCGTAGTGCAGTTCGAGTTCGTACTGATACTTGCGAAGATGTAGGCGAAAAAGATTGTTTACGACGTCGATCATATGTGTGCCTGCTGGCATTTAACCGGCTTACCGCCAATTTTTTGGCAATCAGGTGACAGGTCGAAAAGGATGTTCTAATCTAAGGGTATCCATTCTTCCCCGCAAGAAAGACCGGCCTATTTGGCGCTGACATTTGTCAAATAGAGCCCCGCGTTTGGCCCAGCCTGCGCCACCATCGGAAAAATTTATACCGAAGCAATCGCCACTGATCCGGCTTTAACCACAATCCATACAGCACTGCTGTGAAGAACGTGAAGAGCGCGTAAACCAGCGCCGGCTTCAACATATCTTCGTCTCCAATCAACGTGGCCGCAATTAAAAAGGCCAGGGAAGTATTCTGAATCCCGACTTCGACCCCCAGAGTCAACTCATTATCTACTCCCAGATTCAGCGCCTTCCCCAATAAATAACCACTTGCCAGGCTACCAAGGTTGACTAGCACGGAAACGGGAAGGATCTGAGCAAATTCTCCCAGGGTAATCCCGGACCCACCACTCTCTTCCGAGGCAAATAATTTAATGACAAATAACAAGGCCAGCAAAACCAACGTGACATACCGCAGCGTTTCCTGCACATTTAAAGCAAAAATCGGCCGAATCCGATTTATCCACATCCCAAGTGCGGTAGGAACCACAGTAATCAGAAATATTTGTACCACCGTGGGCCCTACGGGGAGCGATAAGTCCGTTTCCGTCCCTAAGTGCCACCGCAGACCGAAGTTGACAATCAACGGCACGGAAACCAGTGCCATCAAGCTATTCGTAACCGTTAGGGCGATCGATAAAGCCGTGTTGCCCGACAAAAGATAGGATATGAAATTGGACGTCGTCCCGCCCGGACAGGCCGACAGGATGATGATCCCCACAGAAAATGCGGCCGGAAGACCCCAAAAAGTCGTTACGGAAAAAGCAAACAGCGGAAGGAAAATCAGTTGTAAGACGACACCAGAGACGTAGGGCTTCGGCTGGGAAAAAGTGCGAATGAAGTTGTCCGGACGCAAGGATAGACCAACACTGAACATAATGAACGCCACAATCAGGCTCAATAAAATGTCTACGTAACTCATATTTTAGGGGCAGACCGAGTCGTGTACAGTCTTCCTGCAATAACAGCTTTGGTAATTAAACGTTGGATAAGAATTTAGAAACCTTTTTGGTCTGTATTTCTGCCTCCGACAAATGCATTTATTAAACAAAACTTATAAACAAAAGCAAATCCGACAAAAATAAAACAACACCTGATTAAAAAGACTAAAAATTACGAAGGCGCGCCAAACTATTGTTTATACACCAAAAAATCTTTCCCCTTTCTTGGTTGAAAGTTCATTCTTTTTATCTTTGCATAGGACATTTAATAAAAGTTAGTTTAGAAATGTGGAAATAATTTTGTATTTTGATTAACTTAACTTTCAGAACTAACTTTTATATGATAAAATAGGAATCCCTTTATTGGGATTTTGCAAGATAAAGGGTGGTATCACGCCCGAAAGAAGTTAATAGGGTTTTAGGTGTTTATTTCGGACCAGTGCAAACGTACTGGTCTTTTTTTTACCAGTCTTTGCGATATGCGGTTGCCGCAGCTTGCATCTCTTCGTAAAATTCGGTGCCGTACTTTCGAATTAATGCCGCTTTTGTAAACTCGAAAACGGTTACTTTTTCTTTTGCTCCTTTCTTACAGGCCGCGGAGCAAATATCCCACTGATCGTAATTCAATGCTTCATACCCCGCCTTGGTCGATTGCACCCGTATGGGATATAAATGACAGGAAATGGGCTTTTTGAAGTCGACGGTTCCTTCGGCGTGGGCCATTTCGATGGCGCATTGTGCAATCCCTCCCCGGCCGATGACCATGTAAGCGCACGGTCCGTTTGCTACCAGGGGCGTGCCGTACTTATTATTATCCTTGTAAAGGATGGCGACACCTTCTTTTTCCACTACCGCTCTTCCAGCCGGGCTCATGTAAGGAGCCACCTTTGGATAGATGGCCTCCAGTTGATGCACCTCTTCGTCTTCCAGCGGTGCCCCGTAGTCACCTTCCCAACAACAGGCTCCCTTACAGGCGTGCAGATTACAGGCGAAATACTCATCGAAAATGGCATCGCTGATTAAGACTTCTCCTATGATGATCATGCAATTTCCGTTTGAATAAGGAATTGTTTGCCAGGGTATCCAGGCAATTGTGCAAGATACGGATTACGCCTCCTCTCGTTCCTGAGGTGACGGATTTGCGGTTTTCTCCCAATTCCATCCACCGACATCTTACACATTGTCGTACTTTAGCCGTCAATTTAAGGTAGTGGTAATGGCTCGGTATTGTTTTTTGTTGCTGTTCTGTGGATGTATTTTAAAGGGGCAGTCTCAATCGGAAGTCCCTACATTGAGTGCCGACGACTTGCAGACTACATTAATGGAACTGTACGAACTAAAGCACGAACAGCTACCAGCAGTAACTGTTATCATTAAGCGATTCCAGACTAATTTACGGGAAATTGCGCCCCTGTACCAGTGGCCGGACCAATACTGGCCGAAGCGCCGCGCAATTGTGGAGGGGATGGAAAATAGCCTGGATCGACTTTTCACGCCGGATCAGCAACGAATGCTTGCCGAGTTGAGACGGGCGCGTCGCATTTTCCGGGCACAATCTGCCGAAAAGGGGCTCTCTGAGTACGTGCTACTGCGCCGCCTCTACACCGATTATCCGGGAACGTGGTTTCGCAATTAATCGACCTACATCATAAACATCAGGATATATGGATCCCCTGAAGGAAAAATTTCAGCAAAAATCATCCGCTCTAACCACCGAATTAAAAACACTGCTCAAGGAACACGGCGACGACAAAGTCGATGAGGTTAAAATCAAGCAAATCTTCGGTGGGGCCCGTGGAATTAAGATGATGGTTTGGGAAACTTCCCAGCTCGACCCGATCGAAGGCATCCGCTTTCGGGGTTATTCCATTCCGCAACTCAAAGAAAAACTACCCGGTGGCCCGAGTGGAGAGCCCAAGCCCGAAGGGTTGTTTTGGCTGATGCTCGTTGGTGAAATTCCCAGCGAAGAAGAGGTCAACTGGCTCTCCGAAGAGTGGCGTAGGCGCGGAGAGGTACCGCCTTCTGTTTTCCAGGTCCTGGACACGCTGCCTACGGATACTCACCCAATGACCCAGTTCACGATTGGGATCATGGCCATGCAGCGCGACAGCGTATTCGCCCGCCGCTACGCGGAAGGCATGCGAAAAGACCAGTACTGGGAGGCAACTTACGAAGATACGATGAACCTGATCGCCCGGCTTCCCCGGGTAGCCGCCTATATTTACCGCCGCACGTTTCACGACGGCCAGCACATCGAAGCCAACGCCAGCCTCGACTGGGCCGGCAACTTTGCCCATATGCTCGGCTTTGAAGCAGCTGACTTCAAAAGCCTGATGCGCCTCTACATGACCATCCACGCCGACCACGAGGGGGGCAACGCCTCGGCCCACACCGTGCATCTGGTCGGTTCTACCCTGAGCGATGCCTACGTATCTTTTGCTGCCGGAATGAATGCCCTCGCCGGGCCGTTGCACGGTCTGGCCAATCAGGAAGTGATTAAATGGATCCTGGGCATGCTGGAAGAATTGGGTACACAGCAACCCACTAAGGAGCAGATTGCCGAATACGTTCACCAAACGCTGGATGCCGGCCAGGTCATTCCCGGATACGGACACGCCGTACTGCGCCGCCCCGACCCGCGCTTCGTCGCCCAAAAAGAATTTGCAGAGGCCTACCTCCGCGATAGCGATTTGGTACAGGTGGTGTGGAAGATTTTTGATACCGTCCCGGAAATCCTCCAGGGGCTGGGGAAGGTCAAAAACCCCTGGCCAAACGTAGATGCCCATTCCGGTGCCCTCCTGGTGCACTACGGCCTCACCGAGTACTCATTCTACACCGTATTGTTTGGCGTATCCCGCGCACTAGGCGTGCTGGCGGCTTCCTGCTGGAGCCGGGCAATGGGCATGCCCCTGGAACGGCCAAAATCCGTTACCTCCGGATGGGTCAAAGAGTTTATTGCCAAACACTCCGCGCAGGCCGGTAGTCATTAATCGATAAATCTCAACTTGCACGCTCACGCACGTCAAATTGCCAGACAAGTTATTATACCTCAAACCGCAAGACGGCCTTCCGGGATTGACGAAAAAACTTATTTTTGGCGTCTCTCTTCAACCGAATAACAACCGCGCATGAATTTTCCCGAAGACGTTCGCTATACCGAAGACCACGAGTGGATTCGGCTCACCGAGGGGAAGGTCGCCTTTGTAGGTATTACCGACCACGCTCAGAACGAATTGGACGAACTGGTGTACATCGAAGTGGACACCGTCGGCGAACACCTCGACGCCGGAGAAGTGTTCGGTTCGGTAGAAGCCGTCAAGACCACTTCGGATTTATTTATGCCGGTCGCCGGCACCGTCGTGGAATTCAACAGCCAGTTGGATGAATCCGAAGGAGACGACCCCACACTGGTGAATCGCGATCCGTACGGGGAAGGCTGGATTATCAAGATCGAAGTGGACAACCCGGAGGATATCGAGTCGCTCGAAACGGCAGAAGCTTACAAAAAGCTGGTGAGTTAATTTTTATATTTGGGTTTCCCAATCCACCATTTCTCCATCCCTATGCATCTTTCTGACAGTAAGCAATGGTTCCGATGGGTACCGTCCATTTTGCTCGCTGTAGCTTTGTTTATTGTATCGACGCTTCCCGGTGAACAGCTCCCGCAGGTCCGATTAGTGGCCTCGCCGGATAAATATGCTCACTTCATCGCTTATGCCCTGTTCACGCTGGTGTTGGGTTGGTCGTTAAGGGGGATACGGAGCTTGTCGGGATTGTCGCGCATCGGGATTGCTTTTTTGATCAGTACTTTGTACGGCGCCTGTATGGAATACATCCAATATGCGTTTTTCCCGGGCCGGTATTTTGAGGTTTGGGATATTGTAGCTAATATTAGTGGGGCACTCGTTGCGGCGGTGTTCCTTGTAAGAATAAACAACATTAAAATTTTGTCAGCATGAGTGTGACAGGTACAACGCTTGCCATCATCCTGCTGCTTCTGATTGTCGGTATCATCGCGCTTATTTTCGTGATGCGTTCCGTCTACAGTAAGCGTGCGGAGAGTGGTATTGCCGGCGAGTATCGCGGCGACACCAGCAAATCGCCGCTGGAGAACCGCGCCAAATACTCGCGGGTTGATGTGTTCAGCCTCAGTGGTACCTTCTTTAACTTGGGCCTGGCCCTGGCTTTTGGGCTGGCAGTGCTTGCATTCGCTTGGACGGAATTCGAAGACGAGATCTACATTCCCGAGGGTGCCCTCGAAATCGAAGAAGAGATCGAGGTCGAACCACCGCGTACTGCCGAGCCACCGCCACCACCACCGCCACCGCCGCCGCCCGTAATTGAAGAAGTGCCGGAAGAGGAATTATTGGAGGAAGAACCAGTAGAGTTCACCGACCAATCAATCGAAGAGGAAACGATCACCGAGGTTCCCGAACCGAAGAACGATGCTCCTCCTCCCCCCCCCCCCCCACCACCACCCCCACCCGCCACGCAATGGGCAGGAAAAAAGAAAGGTGTTTGAACAAAGCC
>CAZDET010000087.1:0-2546 GCA_964504335.1 uncultured Saprospiraceae bacterium | reverse complement strand
ACCCACACCGAGGAACCCGACCCGCAGCACGAAGCGCCTCCTCCGCCGCCGCCGCCACCACCACCACCACCGGAGCCGAAGGTGCAGGAAATCTTCAAGGTGGTAGAACAGATGCCGCGCTTCCCCGGATGCGAAGATCTCGGTTCTGAAGCCGAGAAGAAAAAGTGCGCCCAGGAAAAGATGCTGGAGTTCATCTACGGCAACATTAAGTATCCCGCTATCGCCCGTGAAAACGGCGTAGAAGGTACGGCAGTAGTTCGCTTTGTAGTTGAGCCCGACGGTAAAGTAACCCAGGCCGAAGTCGTCCGTGATCCCGGTGCGGGTACGGGTGAGGAAGCCCTGCGCGTCGTCAACCTGATGAATCAAAAGGGTATCAAGTGGGTACCCGGCAAGCAACGCGGACGTCCGGTGCGCGTTCAGTTCAACCTGCCTGTGAAGTTTAAGCTTCAGTAAGAAGCTCTGACTAAATAGATCATCGTAAGGCCATTTCCAACCGGAAGTGGCCTTACGTGTTTCTGGCGTGGAGGCCCAGAAAGATGGATGGTGGGCACAAGCATAGGTGATCCAGCCAAAATTGGCGCAACTTTTAGGAAGCCCTCTCCGTTGTTTTGCCAAGGGAATCCCACCCCGTATTAACTACTGAAAACATATCCGGTATGCCGAGGATTGTCTGGACACTACTTTTTTCCTTCTTTGCACTTGCCACTACTCTTAACGGACAAGAAACACGGCTAGCCCAACAGTATTTCCAGGACGGCGAGTACGAAAAGGCGGCACAACTCTACCAACGCCTGTACCAGCAGAGCGGCAATAATGGCTTTTTCTTCGAACGCTACGTAGAAAGCCTCATCGCGCTCGAACGCTTCGACCTGGCAGAGGGGGCAATCCAGAAACAGCTCAAAATCGATCCTGAAAATGTGCGTCTGCACGTCAGCTACGGCCACCTGCTCGAACAACAATCAGAGCCGGAAGCCGCCATCCGCCAATACGAACGGGCCATCGCCAAACTGACCGCCGATCAGTACCAAATTTCCCGCCTGGCCAATGCCTTTATTACTCTCTCTAAATACGAATACGCCATTCAGGCTTACGAACGCGGCGCCAAACTACTCAACAGCAAGCGCGTATTCTCCTACAACCTCGGAGAGCTGTACCGCCGCAGCGGGGATATCCCCAAAATGATCCACCATTACCTGAATGCACTCGGCGACAATCCCGGACGCATCAATCAAATTAAAACGCTGTTTCAGCGCTACCTCTCGCCCGACGAAATGCGGGAACTACAAACGCAATTGTACGCACGCATCCAGGATGAAACGGATAGCGAGGTCTATCCCAACTTGTTGGCCTGGGTATTCATCCAGAAAAAAGATTACCGCGGAGCCCTCCGCCAGGTTTCCGCACTCGACCGCCGCTTTCAGGAAAACGGCATGCGGGTATTTCAATTGGCTACCATTGCCCTGAATGACCGCGACTACGATGCCGCCATCCAGGCATTCGATTACATCGTCGAGCAAAAGGGAGCAAATTCATCCTTCTACATCGATGCCAAACGCGAGGGGTTGCGGGCACGCCGCCTAAAGCTGGTGGATGGGTACGACTACACGGAAAACGAGCTGCGCCAACTGGAACAGCAGTACGAATCGTTTCTGACCGAGTTCGGACGCTCCCACCTGACCGCAGGTATTCTCATCCAGCTGGCGGAATTGGAAGCAGTGTATCTCAACGACCTCGAGCGGGCCGTTGCCATTCTCGACAGTACCATCCAACTTCCGAACATCAATCCGGTCATCCAGGCCAGCGCGAAGATCCAGTTGGCCGACTATTACCTCATGCAAGACAACGTCTGGGATGCTACCCTGCTGTATTCGCAGGTCGACAAGGCCTTCAAGGAAGATCGCCTCGGCCACGAGGCCCGCTTCCGCAATGCCCGCCTGAGCTACTACGCCGGCAACTTCGAGTGGGCTCAGGCACAATTTGAAGTATTGAAAGCCTCGACGTCCAAGCTCATCGCCAACGACGCCCTCGACTTGTCCGTCTTCATTCTCGATAATTTAGGCACCGATTCCGTGACGACGGCCCTTCAGCTATACGCCGACGCGGAGCTGCTCGTCTTCCAGAATCAGTTCGACGCCGCATTCACCAAACTCGATACCCTGGCGACCGAGTTTCCGGAACACGACCTGAAGGACGATATCCTATTCCTCAAAGCACAGGTGTACGAAAAACTACGCAACTTCGAAGCGGCCGCCGAAGCCTACCAGCAGATTGTCGAAAATCATTCCGACGGCATTCGAGCTGACAACAGCCTGTTTGCGCTCGGAAATTTGTACGAACATTTCCTCAATGATCAGGAAAAGGCAAAGTTGTATTACGAGACGCTTTTCATCGACTACAGCGGCAGCACCTTTGCCGTAGAAGCCCGGAAGCGCTTCCGCCGTTTGCGGGGGGATAACATCTAGTTTTTTATCAACGACAAAGGCTTAGCCCGATGCGCATCGAACTAAGCCTTCATACATCCACCCAATCGGTGATCTATTTTATTT